>NZ_CP014283.1 GCF_001595725.1 Bacillus thuringiensis | reverse complement strand
TCATTAAATGGTAAGTTAGACCGAAAGGCATTACCTAAAGAAGAAGTTATCTTAAATCAAGAGGAATACGTAGCACCACGAAATGAAATTGAAGCTAAAATGGTACAAATATGGTCAGAAGTATTGGGAATTGAAGATAATCGTATTGGAGTTACCAATGACTTTTTTGAGCTGGGTGGTCATTCCATATCAATTTTGAAAGCTTTAACTAAAATGTATTTTCATGGCTGGAATATTAGTGTTAAAGATTTTTACACAACGCCGACAATTCGAAATTTAGTTGAAAAAATTAAATTAGTAAAAGATTCTGCTGAGGTAGTACATCATCCTGAAATAATGAATATAAATTCACCTAATAATAGGCAAATTATGCCTAGCGGAAATATGAAAATAATGGATAATATTTTGGTAACGGGTGCTACGGGATTTCTAGGGATTCATATCATTAGAGAGTTACTAGAGGAAACGGATGCAACAATCCACTGTTTGGTACGAGGACCGGTTACAGAAGAACGCTTTTTAAATAAGATAAGGTTATATTTTAATGATACATTATTGGAAAACTGGAATGATATCAAACATAGAATAAAAATTATCGCAGGTGATATAAAGCAAGATAATTTAGGGATGGTAAAAGATGACTATATACAACTTGGCAATACAATAGATACAGTAATTCATGCTGCTGCTATTGTTAAACACTATGGCGATAAAGATGAGTTTAACAAAATAAATATTAAGGGAACAGAAAAAATGATAGATTTCTGTTCTAATCATGATATTTATTTTCACTATATTTCTACAATTAGTATTTCGGGCACTCGAACGATGAATCAATATCAAAGGCATTTCACAGAAAATAACCTCTATATTAAACAAGATATTTTTGACAATGTTTATCTTAATAGTAAATTTGAAGCTGAATCACGAATATTTGAAGCGCAGAGAAATGGTTTACAAGCTAGTATTTATCGGGTTGGTAATTTAACTGGAAGATTTACTGATGGGGTTTTCCAAGAGAATATAGAAGAAAATGCGTTTTATCGTAAATTTAAATTTTTAGTTGATTTTAAAGCGATACCAGATTATCTTCTAAACCAATTAATTGAATTTACGCCTGTAGATATATGTAGTAAAGCTATTGTTAAAATTTTAAAAACAGAGGAATCATGTGGTAATGTTTTTCATCTGTTTAATCACAATCAAGTAAAAATGGTTGATATCAAAGCAGTGTTAGATTCAATAGGAATTAGGATTAACGTGCTTCCAGAAGATAAATTTAATACATTTATCGATACAATATATCGAAACAATGAACTAAAGGATGAATTATCAACAATTATTACTGAATTAATAAACGTGGAATCTAATCAGTATAAATGGGATGTTCATGTTGATTCATCTTTTACTAGAAAGTATTTACAACAATTGGATAATTTTAACTATCCAATTGTTGAATCAATTTATATTGGAAAATTGCTTAAACATATGAAAGAAGTTGGATATCTTAAGGGGAAATAAAAGATTTTATTAGATGGAAAGGATGGGAAATAAGCATGAAGTTCCCATCCTAACTTTGAAGGGAGAGTTCTATATGATTATTCCTTTAAGAGAAGGATATAGTAAAAATCGATCACTGGTAGGTGGAAAGGCAAGAAATCTATCGAAATTAATGAAGGCTGGAATAAAAGTACCAAATGGTTTTATTATATCTTCCCAATCCTTTTGGGAATTTATTGAAATCAATAATCTAGCTAATCAAATTAATTACTATTTAAAAACGATGGAAAATCCTAGTCATAGTATTAAAGAATTGTTTCAAGTTAACAAAATTCCAAGTGACTTAGAAATGGAGGTAAAAAATGCATACGATAACTTGCTTTCTTCAACAGAAGTAGCAAAAGTTTCGGTAAGATCTTCTGCAGCTGCAGAAGATCTACATGATTCATCTTTTGCCGGACAATATGAAACATTTCTAAACGTTGGAAGTTTTGAAGGTTTAGTGAAGAGTATAAAGGAATGCTGGGCCTCTGTATGGTCTAATCAAGCTCTTCAATATTTACATAATGTCAATATGGACATAAAACAGGTTAAAATTGGTGTTTTGGTACAATCGATGGTACAGGCAGATACATCTGGCGTGGTATTTAGTGTGAATCCAGTAACCTCTTTATATGATGAAATCATTATTAATGCCAGTTATGGTCTAGGTGAGGCAATTGTATCAGGTCTCATAACCCCAGATATGTTTATTGTTTCAAAACAAGAAAATACCATTTTGTATAAGGATTTAGGACTTAAAGAATTTAAAATTGTGGGAACAGTGGATGGTACGAAGGAAATACCAACGACTGAGCAAGAAAAAGCATTATTTAGTTTGCATGATAATCAAGTAGAACAGATTACGGAGGTAACGAAGAAAATAGAAAATTATTATCAATATCCAGTTGATGTTGAATTTGCAATAAATGAAAATGAAATGTATGTATTACAAGTAAGGCCTATAACTACTGTAAAGGAGCGTGTCAACTTTGACAAATAAACAAATAGAACAAGATTTTCTGTTGTCTAATGAAGATATGGACAGAGCATTCTGGGTACAAAATGATGTCCATTTTCCCAGACCATTAACACCACTTTTTACATCCCTTATTATGCCTGCAATGAGTAATGGTACAGAGGTATGTTATGAAAAAATGAAGATGCAAATAAAAAAAGTTGATGTAAAATCCTTAAATGGCTACTATTATCAGTCTGTTGTTCCTAGAAGTAAAGAAGATTATAGTCATGAAAAACATAAATCGATTATGATGGATGAAATTCCAAATCTTACAAATAAATTAGATGATTATATTGATAATATATTCAATCCTTTTTATGAGAATTTATCAGCATTTCAAACCAAAAATAAATCCAGTCAATTAATTTTTCAGGCTGTAAAAGAGTTAGAACAATTTTTTATGCAAGCTTGGGTTATCCATTATGAGGTACTAACTCCTAAACAAGCAGCTGGTTGGATTTTGGAAGAGATGTATAGTCAATTGTTAACCTCTGAAGATAAGTCGGTTATTTATGATTTATTAATTGGAACAATGAATAAATCATTAGAGACTGATAAAGCTATTTGGGAATTATCAAGGAAAGTAAAGAGTTCAACTAAATTAAATTATGTATTTGAAAAGACAGATATCGAAAGTCTTGCTGAACAATTAGCAAGTATAGAAGAGGGTCAGGAATTTATTTCAGATTTACAACGTGTCATGAATGAATATGGGTATAGAAGTGCTAATTTTCATGATTTTAATGAAGAAACTTGGGTTGAAAATCCTAAGTATATCCTTGGGATTGTAAAAACATATTTAAATATAAATTATGACTTTAATGAGAAGTTTATCGAATTAAATATCAAAAGAAGTCAATTATTTAATGAACTATTATCTGAGATACCTGATAGTAAAGAAAAACAAAGGTTTATTAGCATGATTCAAACAACTTTACATATTTGGCGTATTGAAGAAGATCATCATTTCTATATTGATGCTATGCTTCCAGCTAGATCAAGACTCTTCTTTCTTGAAGTTGGTAACTATTTAGTACAACAACAGATGATTTCAGATAAGCATGATATTTTTTATCTATATATAAATGAAGTCAAAGAATTGTTAGAACAACCCAATAATGTAAGAGATTTAATCGAGACGCGAAAGAAAAAGCATCGAGAGAACATGAAGCATATTCCAGTTCCTTTTGTAGGAGACCCTGCAAATATGGGTAATGCGTATGAGTTAGAGCAAATCGTAGGTTTCCCACAAGAGCCTATAAACAAACAACAACAATCTTTTAAAGGAGCCGCTGCATCGAAAGGATTATACAAAGGTAAGGTTAAAATCATTCATTCACAGGAGGATTTTCATAGGGTTAATAAAGGAGATATCTTAGTAAGTAAAACGACGACACCACCTTGGACGGTCCTCTTTCCAATAGTCGGTGCAATTATAACGGATAGTGGCGGAATTCTCTCTCATGCTGGAATTATTGCAAGAGAATATGGTGTTCCAGCCGTGTTGGGAACAAAAGTAGCTACTTCTATTTTAAAAAATGGAGATGAAGTAACTGTAGATGGTACTAGTGGAATAGTTTATTTTTAATTGTTAGTACTACAAACAATATTAAGGGGTGAATGTATGCAGAAAATAAGACTCTTTTGTTTACCATACGCTGGTGGATCATCTTATGCATTTGGTAAATGGAATCCCCATTTACATCCATCGATTGATTTAGTACCAATAGAATTACCAGGTAGGGGGAGAAGGATAAATGAACCTCTAATTTCTAACTATAAAGAAATGGTGAATGACATATTTGAGGCAATCAAAAATGAACTAGATGATTTGCCGTACGTATTATTTGGTCATAGTATGGGTAGTCTATTAGCTTATGAATTAGTATATAAGATATTAGAATCCAATAAGAAAATGCCAATTTCAATTATTTTCTCTGGGGCAGAACCGCCAAAGTTACGAAAGCAGAAAGTAATTTCTACGTTGCCCGATGAGGAGTTCATAGAAGAAATTCTTGCGATAGGTGGTACACCAAAAAATATTTTTTCTAATAAAGAGTTAGCTGGAATTTTCATTTCTATATTAAGATATGATTTTCAATTAATTGAGTCCTATATTCCAGAAGATTATAACCCACTAGATATAGATGTTGTAATATTTTACGGAAGGCAAGATGATTCTACTAGCTTTACCACTCTACAAGAATGGAAAAACCATACAACAAGAGCTTGTAATATTATCGCTTTTGAAGGTGGGCACTTTTTTATACACGATAACGAAAGAGAAGTAGTAAAAGCAATTAATAGATTAGGGACAAGTTCAGAAATAAATACGAATATAAAAGGAGAATCTATATGAATTTACTGAAGTTCATCTTGAGAAGATAAATATTAATAGAATTATTTATCATGTAAATAGAGCTTAGCATCTTGTGTGCAGTTGGTATTGTCACACTAATTGTAATTGTATTAAAAAACTAAATGTTATTGATTAATCGAATTAACTTATAAAAGAAGGTTATTCTATTCAAGGTGCATTAGTGAAAGCAAGAAAAAATAAAATGAGACCAATTTTTATAACAACTATTATAATAGTGTAGGAATGCGATTTTTAGCCTTAGAATCTAGATTATTCAGTAATTATTAAATGCTATTGGCAACCGTAATTATTTGGAGAATTCTTATTTTCTACTTTTATAACATTATTGTTAAGTCCATCGTTTTTTAATTATTTTTTTTCTTACGTAAGAAATCAGTAACAACTGTGGAAGATACAAAGAAATTAGCTGGCTAACAGGAAAGGGTTCGTTCTTAGCTTAATTTCGAAATCTTTTATGTAAAGTCTTATGACGATGCTCTAATGATGATAGCTTCTGCAGGACTATATCATTAGAGGAGTGAATAACATCAGTAGGAGGTAAAGCCTACTGATGAATGTTTCATTTTATGGAAACTGTTAGTTTTCATTGAATTGGAGTGATTTAATGTCGCAAATTCATGCAATAAAGGTGCCAGAGGAAATGGTAGATGCCGATTATGAAAAATTGGTCAATTGTGTTTCAGCTAGTAAAAAAGAAAAATTAAGTAGATATTTTAATAAGAGCGATGCATATAGAAGTCTACTTGGTGATTTATTAGTTCGTGTATTTATATGGGATAACTTCCTTATTCCTAATAATCAAATTACGCTTTCCTTTAATAAATATGAAAAACCAGTAATCGATTTGGGTTTTCCGTTCTCATTTAATATATCCCATTCTAAAGACTGGGTAGTTTGTATATTTGATAATCAAGAAGTAGGAGTGGACATTGAACAAATGGATAAGGTAAACCTGGATCTTGTTAAAAGTTATTTTAGCCAAACTGAGTATGAAGATCTTATCATTTTGCCTGAACCAATGAGGACGAAGTACTTTTTCAATTTATGGACTTTAAAGGAAAGTTATATTAAATGTATTGGTACTGGATTAAACTGTCCATTAAATTCTTTTACGATACGGATAAATGGATCTTCTATCTCATGTATGGCAAATGATAATATTTTAAGTCCAAATTTATCATTTAAGTTATATCATTTTGATTCTAGTTATAGTTTGGCTGCTTGTGCAAATTCAATATTACCGGACAATGTAACTGTCATTACTTTCGAGGAACTTATTGGTAGAATCTAATACATATTAACAAATCATTGTTATTTATTAAGAAAGGGGTATTTTATGGGGAAACTTGTTGAACTTAAGAATATTAGTAAAGTGTACACAAATAAAAACGTCCTACGTGATATTTCGCTGACAATCGATGAGGGGGAAATTATTGCAATTTTAGGGGGAAATGGTACTGGTAAAAGCACCATATTACGGATTATAGCCGGTCTAGAATGCCCCAGTTCAGGAAAAGTTATTTATCCTAAAAAAAGTATTAGGGTTGGATATGTACCAGAAAGATTCTCTAAACTTCTTCGTTTTACCCCAAGTGAATATTTAAATTATGTAGGGAAAATTGATGGCCTCTCTAAAGAGTATTTAACAAAAAGAATTCCTTATTTACTAAATCGTTTTCAACTTAAGGCATTAAATGATCAATGGATTATGAATTTGTCAAAAGGTAACATCCAAAAGGTGGGAATAATTCAGGCTATTTTGCAAAATCCTGAACTATTAATTTTAGACGAGCCTATTTCTGGTCTTGATTTACATGCACAGCAAGAGTTATTGACAGTACTAAAGGAATTAAAAGAACAGGGTACTACCATTTTATTGACATATCATGAATCTAATATTTTTGAGAGCTTAGTAGAAAAGACTTATGATTTAAATAATGGTCTTATTTCTAAGGTGAATTCTGTAAAAATAGAACAAGAAAAGATTAAGTTATTGGAGGTAAAACAAATAGATGATTCCCATGTTAAACAATGGCATGAAGTCATTTCTATGGAAAAGAAGGATAATAATTTGTTACTTTACGTTCATTTAAAAAATAGTGATGTCATACTATCAAGAGTCCTTCAATTAAAAGGAAGTATTGATAGTGTATCAACTATAGACTTCGATAGGAAGATTAATAATGAGCGAGATGTATGAAGTGTCTTCCTTTAAATTTTTTTGAATAACCTTTTACTAACAATGACCTATGTTTTCTGTAAAATAAAAATGCAGTGCAATATCAGTCGGATATGGAATTTCTACAAGCATGACTCACGCACTAGGGACGCTGTAATGACAAGCATTTGGTGCTATCATGTTTGTCTCTCCATGTAAATCTGTGTTATTACAATTCTATGTATTTTTATTTTGTACTAAATATAATCTATACATAATATAAAAGGAGAGATTGTTTTGAAAGAACTTATTAAATATAGTTTACAAGATTATATCCGTTCCCATAAATATTTTCCACCTATTTCAACTTTCTTCATATTGATTGTTGTTAATTATACATACAAACCTAACCCAGTCATTAGTAGTTATGCAATAACTGCATTGATTTTATATATTATATCTTCTTGGATTTGTGTAAGTTTTTTATCCCTTGATTCACCTGTCCAGAAACAAATAATGACTCTACATATCAAAAGTAGTAATCGTTACTATATTTCTAAATTAATTTCAGTATGGCTTATTTCAATTGTACTTGCTGTTTTTGCATTTCTATATCCAATTATTTTTAATATGTTCAATGAACCTGTAACTATAATTGTTGGCTTGGTTTCTTTAGTAAATCATATTGCTTTAGCAACATTAGGTATTAGTGTTGCGAGCTTATTTAGCAAGTGGATAGTAGATAATCCTGTAAATTCTTATGGAGGGCTAGCAATTACCATAATGACTTCAATAGGAGCAATAGGGATTTATAATCTTTTACCTTCCACCTTTAAGAATATAGTTTGGGTCATTCCCCCTGCAGTGAGCACACAAACGCCACTGATTCATTGGAGTGGTAAAAGTATCTTAGAACTTTCTCTTTTTCCTTTTATTTGGGTATTTATTTACTCAGTGTTAATTTTATATCTATTTTTAAAATTATCGAAGCGATTAATGCGATAAAATTTATAGGATATAATCTTAATATAAAAATTCTTCACTTCCATAAAAATGACTTCATTTTCTAAAAAGTAAGAAATAAAGTTGTGAAATATTAATATTATTTACAAATAAGGGGATGGAAAATATATGAAAGAGAATGTGGGAAATGAGATCTATTCTTGGATTAAATCATTAGCATTGGCATTAATCATAGCTTTTATTGTGCGTCAATTTTTATTCTCGCCTATGAATGTAATTGGAGAATCAATGTTACCTACTTTTGAAAATAAAGATAAAGTTATGGTAAGTAAATTATCATATTTACAACGATTTGATATTGTAGTATTCGACGCACCGGATGCAAATGAGTATTATATTAAAAGGGTTATTGGTCTACCTGGGGATAGTATTGAAATGAAAGACGAAGTACTATATATTAATGGAAAAGAAATAGAACAACCTTATTTGGAGGGAATTAAGGGAGATAATAATTCATCTGGTATGCGTACAGGTGACTTCACCCTACAAGAATTAACTGGTGAAACAAAAGTACCTGAAGGATCATTATTTGTATTAGGGGATAATCGTATAATTAGTAAGGATAGTCGTTCTTTTGGATTTGTTTCTAAGGAATCCATTATAGGAGAAGTTAAATTTCAATATTACCCATTGGAGAGAATAGGTATACCAAAATAAATCAGAGTGTTGGGAAATGCTTTGGGTTTCCCAACACTCTGGTAGTCATTTATTTTAATATGGGGTACCGCCACATTACTATCAAGCTAAGTTTATGTAAAATCAATTTCGGGTGAGAGGATATCTATTTTTTTAAAACTAATTATATATTATTTAATGAATTGCATAAGAAATAAACCCTAACGGGTTTTGATTTTTTTAATTAAGCTGCATGATTATGAGATATGGAATAATTGTATACGATGCCTAAAATATCAAAGATTGTTTTCTTCGCGTACCTATGGGATTTTCGCCTGTTTTGCTGTAGAAGATTAAACAGGCGAAGTAGTATCTTTGATAACTTTTGGGCGTTTTTTTGTATTGTTTGGAATAGAAGAAGAAAGTAATCTTTAATCATATATATCGATTTATATTCACTAAGCTCTCGTTTTTTCTTCATGAGGAGTAATTGACGCATTTGAAAAATGATAGAAGAACAAAGTAGAATGGCAATCAATTGACCATACAAATGGCGTTCCAATCGTTCTAGTTTTATTTTTTGCAATGATGAATTTGAAAAAATGATTTCCACGTTTTAAAGATAATCTCTATTTGCCAACGCAAAGAATACCATTCATGTACGTGTCCCATCGGGACAATATCTGTAGGGGTGTTTGTCATATATACATTTATACCACTGAGCCGTTTACTACGAGGAGAATATGTCATTCCTTTCTTTTTCTCTCGAATAGCCTGATCTCGTAGGCGTTTTTGTTGTTGTTCTTTGGTAAGTCGATGGACGATGACACGAGTTGGTACTTTGTCATTCATCCCTACATAAGCATCTGTTATTTCATAGGTTTGCCCTAAGTGTAGAGAATTCATCAAATTCTCTATATCTAACTGAATGTATTGTGTATTCTTTTTTATTCGTCCATCTTGAAAGTAATCTGGGTTAGGATTTTTCTGATAAATACGTGTATTGGATTTAATACGAGAGATATAGTAAGCTTTCTTATCATGTATATGTTGAAGATCTTTGAGGTGAAAATAGCCTGAATCTCGAATACACCAATCATTTGCTTTCACAGTCGGAATGCACAAAGAACCGTAGGTTCGATCATGTTGTTTACCTGGGCCTGTATGAATGTGAAGAAACTGTCCGCTTAAAAGATCATATTCAAGTTGAATTTTCACACCAGCCTTATGGCTACAACCTCCTGCACCAGGATAAGTCGATGAAAATACATCTGGAAGTTGAAACGTAGTGGAATCTAAGATGCGAATATGCTTAAAAATAGAATTATATGAAGAAGAAAACAGCTTAGGTGAAAATAATTTTTGGCTCAGAAGTTTAGCTAATACTTGTTGTAGAAACTGCACGGCTGCGGAGTTAAATCTTTGATTTAGTCCTTCAGGACTTATGAGTACTTTTGTTGATGCTTCTAAACAACTACATAACTGGGGTAAGGAAGTTTTTGCTACACTTTGGCTTAACCATATACATAAAGCTATTAAATCTTTTGCTTGATACTTACTAGTTCGCTGAACAAAACCAACATCTCTAGCAAGATCCCGTAAGGCATTTGGAGATAAAAAACTTTGAATCTCTTGAGCAAATAGTTGTAATTCATCAGATACAGAAATAGACATACAAAAACGCCATCCTTTCCTATGATTCTACAGAAAGAATAGCGTATTTTTTATTCTAGGGGGATATTTTATTCTGCTAGTTTAATAACGATATGACGCTACCTCATCCGTGTATAAGAGAGTATCCTTTAATTTGATTAGGTAATTATTTAATATGTAATTTTTCATTTACTTTTGAAGGTAAATCGTCTTTTTGAACTTCCTCATAGGATTTTACTTTTTATGATTTATCTCTGTATTGTTGTTAGCCTGTTGATCGATATAAGGGCGTATGAAAGCATTTTCCTTAAGGGGGTATCTTTTGGTTTTACACTCCCAAATGTAACTTTTTTTCTACTCCATCCTTATTATAAGTAGATAAAGTATAGAAACGTTGGTTACCTTTTACCTTACCTTTGTTTGTTATATGTACATAGTATTGTTCTGTTCCCATTCTATTTATAGTAGGTGATCTTTTGCACCTATAGCAAAACTAGAAAACAGTACGAATAATATAAATATAACTAATGATTTTTTCATATAACCCTATTTTTATCTTTATATATGGAAATTATAGTAAAGGATTTATAGTGAAGAAATTGAGTTTAGTGACATTAATATTACAAAATTGTAAGGGTTATTAGGGGGAGCCATACATACCCATCAACTTAAGAATTTTATAACACCCCAAGATGAAAATTTCGTGTATTTTTAATAAAAAACGGCTTGTTTTTTCGTTTAGGGGGTATTTGCTTTTCTAAGCTTGATAGCGATGTGGCGGTACCTCTAAAAGATTTGGAAAACTAACAACTTATTGCATTATGAAGTAATAAATAAAGAATCTTTATAAAAAAACCTCTCTTTTTTAGAGAGGTTTACTTTTTCTCACGCATTTTTTCCAAATACATTAACGCATCATCCAGCGTATCCACTGGTACAATTTTCATTTTTGTTTTAATATCTTTCGCAGCCTCAAGTGCGTCTTTATAATTCGATTTCTCCGCACCTTTTTCATTTGGTGCAAAGAACACTTCAGCACCAGCATCACTTGCAGCGACCACTTTTTGCTGAATACCACCAATCACGCCAACTTCTCCCTTTTCATTAATCGTACCTGTTCCTGCTATTTCATGTCCTTTTGTTAAATCATCTTCCACAAGTTGATTATATATTTCTAATGTAAACATTAGGCCTGCCGATGGTCCGCCTATTTCATGAGAATCAATCTTCACTTTTGGATCTACCACTAATTCTCTTTCCGTAACGATAGATACACCTATACCAACACGTCCATTTCCATTCGGAATGGTTTTTAAATTTAGATTTTCTTTTAACTGTTTTCCATTCCTCTTGTACTCAATATTTACTGCATCTCCTTCTTTTTTCCCTGTCATATATTCAATAAATTGCTCCATCTTTTCAAATGTTTTTCCGTCGACAGCTACGATGACATCTCCAAGTTTAAGCTTTCCTTCTGACGGCATCCCTTTCGCTACACCAGTAACCAATACACCTTTATTTTCAAAAGAAACAGTGCGATTTGCACGTTTATAAGCATTATAAATTGCTGCATTTTGTGAATTTTTCATTGCATACCTTTGGCGGAATCGATATTCTTCATCACTCTCACTTTTTTGCAAAATTTCTTCCGTTTTTAAAACGTGTGTATATGTATTAAACTGTGCGGCTATTAAGCTTACCATATTTGCAGGTTTCATCGCGACAGTGACAACCATAAAATCACCAGACGCCTTCTTTCCATCAAACACTTGAATGTATGGATCTAATTTCGCAGCCATACCTGGCTTTGTCACATAATATGGTAAACGCACATAAACAAGTAGTAATGCTAATATAATACCTATTAAAATTGCATATATAAACTGAAAACGCTTAAACATGATATTTCTCCTTCCACTTCTCAGACCCAAATAATGTCTGTCCTTAATATGTGTAAAAGCAGGCGAACTAAATTGTTCTACTGCTGGCGCACCATTAAATTTGCTGCTATATACCGATTTATAACAAGTTCGTGTTGCATAATTACACCATAAATAGATGTAATTTCTCCATTCACTTTAATCGGAGCTACATCAACTGCGATTACAATATCAACCTCTAAATATTTTACAACCGATACAGGAATACGTTCAATTAATTCAGTATCTTCTAATAAGTGGTCATTTATTTTTTCTGGGACAAACACTCTCGGTACAGATACACTAACTCGAACTGCCTCTACGATCGAACCGTTTGTATAAAGGAAACTTTTTCTCTTTCAAAATGTCAGTAGTTACAACAGCAGGTGGGATATCTAACTCTTCTAAACTCTTAGTATATGTAACCATTTTAACCATATCTTTAATAATTTTCCAACAATAAAGCTTATTTGGGCCCAGTACCCGCATTACTATAACCAGGGGAAAAGTAGTAATCAAATGTAGAAAGTTACATACGAATTTAGGTAAACTTGAGGCTCATTTATCAGTCCTTGAGTCTAAGAGCTAAACCGAATGAAGAAATTGATTAAAATTGTTATTTAACAGAGCTTATTCCTCAAATGATTTCGTGAATTTGTAAAAATGTGTTTGTGAAAATAAAAACCGTTTAAAATATAGTCGGTAAAATAATACCGGCTTTTTTCTTTAGGGGCGGGGAAGGTATTCGGAATTTTTGTTCGACAGACACCTGGAAAATCCGTACAGACTTTAAAATTTTGGGTCTAATTTACGAGATAATATTCTACGCTTTTCGAAACAAAAATATTTTAATTTAACAATATTATTGACTTAGAATAAATGTAAGCTAATCCTTAAGCTTAAAGGTGACTTAACGGTACTCTGGTAAACTTAGTTGTGTAATTATTACATAACGAAAAAGGAGCCAAAATATGACAAGCACTCAACTGTTAGATAATAATATACCGTTAGGTTTATATGAATTATCTATGTCAGGTTACGAAAAGTTGAAATGGTATCCTATCGAAGTAAAACGAGGAAAGCAGACGTTTCAATTTAAAGTGTACCGACCGGATAAAATAATATCTGTATTTTATATCGATGAATTAGGACGGAAACGTGTGTTAACAAGTATGGAAGAGTTTAACAATGATGTTGGTAGTCGAGGAAGATAAGAAACGGTTTCGGGAATTCGTAGGGGATTCCGAATGGGTCCTGTTAGACGGCATGTGTGCCGATAAAGGGATGGCGAAAGAAGAAATAACTGCGTATTTATATTTGAAGGCGCATGCGTTGGACGAAATGGAAGGAAATTGAATAAGAAATAAAAACGGCCTTAGTCGTGGGCGGTCTTTTTCATTTATTTTGCTAAAGCAGGATGTTGTCAATAAACGCTAACAGCGGTAGGAAGGTTTTTATATAGGAAGTTATCAAAATTAATTTTGCCTACTGTTTCACGATCTATATTCACCTTCACGACAGAACTGAAAAAATAATCCCTAAAAAACTAAAAATTAGATCAGACAATTTATCTTCCCCAAAAAAAATTTAGCACTATTTTAAATTTATATATAAAACTAATACGAAATATGATATGATGAAAGTAACAAAATACTTCTAAAACTATCTTGCAAAAGGACACACCTACGCATACATATGCCATAGGTGTGTCCTTTTTTATGTATTTTTAAGATTTCAAGACTCAAAGGGGGGATGTATATTGTGTTCCAGTAATATAACATCTGCTAATGTATCTTTTGAAAAACTGAAAAGTCAGGAAGAGAATGAAAAAAGCATGGCGTCAATATGCCTGAATTGTAAGAAACGTTCATTTAGAGAACTATATAAGGATCATCCAAAATGGATACAGTTTTGCCTATATTGTAATTATCGAGAAGTAAATACATTGGAAAGTCCGTTTGTTTATTAGATGCAGCTATTTACGTATTTTAAGTAGGAGGAAGAAATTTCGATATGAAAATATGGATTAAAGCTATTTGTATAACATCATTCGTAATTCAAATGTCTGCATGCAGCAGTTCCGCGCAAACAAAAAATGATTCGAGACCTGCCCAAGCATTAGAAACCATGTACGAAATGCGTGGTGATTTTGAAAATCTTTTCCCTCTAAAATTAAAAGAGAAGGGATATGACTGGGAAGATATTAACGATTGGATACTGTCTATTGAAACAGCATACTCAAAACACGGAAATAAACTAGTCATAAATTAGAGAATATTTTGTATTTTAAAAATTAGGTGAGGCGAAAATAAGATGTTAATCATTCAAAAGTATCACATTGTAATTGCTTGGACGATAGCTACTAGCGCAATGTTAATTATTTTGTTTTTTAGTGAGTGGATGAAGCTGCCACCATGTGATTTGTGCTGGTACCAAAGAATGGCCATGTATCCATTAGTATTAATATTGAGGATAGGGATGTATAGAAAAGATTCGCACGTAAGCACGTATGCATTTCCATTTGCGTGTATCGGTTTAATGTTATCTGTATATCAAATTACAATTCAAGCGTTTCCTAATAGTGAGATGAAGATTTGTTCAGTAGGAGTTTCTTGCACAAAAGATTACTTAAACTTATTCAGTTTCATCGTGATACCTATGTTATCTTTTGTTGGATTTTTAGCCATAATAATACTTCTATATATTAAATCTGATAGGGAGACAAAAGAACAAACAACATAGTGGTTATAAACAATGTACTCAAGTAAACACAACATACTTAAAAATAGATGTTTAAAATAAAAAGAAATTATAAATGGAGAAATTAAAATGACAACTATTCAGGCAAGTAATGAAATGTACAAAATTCCAGAGGCGGATATAGAACTATTAAAAATTATGGCCCATCCAGTTAGATTACAAATTGTGAAGGAGTTAGAACGTCACAAAATTTGTAATGTAACACAGTTAACAGAGCTACTAGATGTGCCTCAATCTACCGTATCTCAGCATTTATCTAAAATGCGTGGGAAAATTTTTCGCTCGGAAAGAAGAGGATTAGAGATGTATTATCATATTGTGAATTCCAAGGCATGTCAGATTGTCGGAGTATTAGGTATTTAATTCTAAATCGAAATAGGATGATAGAAAGAGTGTTGTTAAATATAGCTGCAAAAGATGATGTACTGCAGAATGATAAATTCACAAGCTTAAAGTTTAGTCCTTCTAATAATGGAGGAGCTGACTGTGGTGAAAAATTGATATAGAGGTTACTAAAAAAGAGTGCAGTACATGTCTGCATTCTTTTTCTTTGTGCCATAGCTATAATAGATAAAGTATTTTGTTTTGTATGACTCTGAATAGGGGATACAGTGTTTTGCTATGCGAAAACGATATTTTCGACTTTTTAAGCAAAGGGGATGATTAGTTTATTGATGTGTATAGTGCGAATTAAGGTTTAGAATATTCTGTGTCAATATTATCAATTTACTATAGTTTCCAATTATGTAAAAATAGAATTGATTATAATTTTCCGTAAATATTAGATTGAAAACTATTATAAGGGGAATGTGAGTATTTATAGCTGTTTATAAACGATGATTGGGGATACAGACAATAGGGTGATCAAGTACTGGTAGAATTTATCAAACGAAATGAGGTGACTTTAACTTGAGAGAAATTGCGAAAAAAGTACAAATGATACGTATACAGGAGGAGCATTCCGGGCGTAAGGCAGACGCAGAACAGTATTCTGCCAAGCGATGTAAAATAGAAAGAGAGAGTATTAAATTAGAAAAACATAGAGTTAAAAAAAGAACTCAAAAATTTCAAACGACAGAAGAAAAGTGGGACACGAAATGTAAAAAAGCAGTACAATTATTTAATCAAGGAGAGGAATATCCAACTATTGCAAAAAAACTGAGGTGCAATGTGAGTAGTTTGTATAGAGAACTTAAGAAACGAGGCACATTACAAATACCAAAGCAGGTAGTAGCATCTAAATCATTAAAATCACCCACAACATCAGCACAAACAAAAAAAACGAATTTTGAAAGATACAAAGAATATTATATGTACAAATAGAAGAATTCATGGCTATAAATCTATACTTGATTCTTTAGTGTTAAAAAGATCAGATTATAAAAGGTACAATGAAAAAATGCATGTTTAGCAGCAAATCTTCTTACAGTATTGATAGAGCATCTTTTTATTTTTTAGAATATTTATTTTCTGATAATAACATCCAACAAATATTGAAGGCTATTACCTGTTGCTTAGATCATAAAAATGTTCATAAAACTAAGTCCTTACTTATATTTGTTGAGTAGTTGGTTAAGAAGATGTTTTTGCAAATGTTAAAATAAGAATAATTTGTCTAAAGCAAAAGAATCCCCATGTCATAAAGGATTCTTTTAGAAGAGTTAGAGAGATGATGTCACTTGACTCATATTGATTTTATGTTAAAAAGAAAGAATATTCAATCTTATTTTATGTTTCTCAATATATTTCGTTCATTGATGTATCTCTTTCTACATATTTTCCTGGAGTGAATCCTTAGTATAAGGATTCCTTTTTTATTATTAATAAAAATAAAAGCCCTCACAATAAAGTGAAGACCTTTGATTATTTAGGCCAGTATGGCCGCGAGCATATTGTATGATTTTATCCTCGCTAAATTAAGATCTTAACCACCATGATTTCCGTGAGCATATTGAATAACATCAATAGCTTTATGTGTTTCTGTAGGGGATTGGGCACCAAACATTAAAGTAAAAATAGTAATTACACCAACTAAACCGAGAATTGTCTTTTTCATTTTAATGCCTCCTTCTCAATAACTTTTTTTCCTGCTTGAGAACATGAATAGAAATAATGACTTGCTTTAATATGGTTATTCTCTTTATAAAATGCAGTAGCAAGATATTCTTCGTATTCCTTAATGAATTCGAAAAGTTCTTGCTCTTTAAAATATGATACGCCTTTTAACACTGTCATTTCAAGTGCTTCGGCAGGAAAACCTCCATTCATTGCATCTAATATTTTAAAATGGTGTAGATACTCTATATTTTCAATCTCTTGACAAACGGAATATCCCTTTGCTATGAGATCTTTGGCAACGGAGTGATTTCCTTCCTTCATGTGTTCCCTTGCCTCAATAAAAAGAGCCTTATAATTGTTAGGCATTTTTTGATTTACTTCTGAAAGATATCTAATGGCTAATGGCGAAAGATTTTGAGTAGCATACATTAACCCTAAATTTTGACGCACCATTAAAATAAATTGTTCTTCGTCTATTTTTTGGAACATATCCATTGCTTTCGTGAAATATTCTTCAGCGAGCTCCCATTCTCTCAAATGAGTACAAGCTAAGCCTATAAGATTATCACAGAATGCTACATTGATCTCATACCCAGCATGTTGAGCAAAGATTTCTCTTGCCTCTGATACTTTTTTATAAGATAATAGCCCTTGATATATGTCATAATGGAAAGCTCCAACTTTATAATAAAATTCCGCTTTTTCCAATTCATCAGGAATGCAGTCTAAAAGTTTTTCTGCTTTTTCATAACTCTCCTTTGCGATTTGATATTCGCCAATAGTAGAGGCATGAATCCCTTTGAAAAAGTGATAATAATAAGCTAAGAAATTATCTGTAGGCATATCAAAAGCCTCAACTTTGTCAAAACTGCTTTTTGAAACGCTTAAATTATCAATTACAAATTGGTATCTAAAATCTAGTAGTGAGTAGTAGAGTAATAAATCTTGATCCTCTTCAATATTATGCATCTTAGAATCAATTATTTCTTTTAATTGATGTGCATTACCTATACGCCTTGAGCGGATTTCAACATACCAATCGCTTAATAGCTTTGTAATTTCATTATTCCCCTTAGCTGAAACCATCATTATATATTCCCCCATCCTATAAAAGTCTACTAATGTTATATATTACCATTATAGCAAAGTATCCAGTTCGTTTAATTGTATTATATTTGTTTTTTAATAAAATTCAGAAAAATAAATTAATTGGGATGACCCAATTATATTTTATTCATGGTTTTCTCATTAACAATTCACGCAAACGTGATGTGATTGAAGTGAGTCGGAAAATATCATGTTTGCATGAAAGGGGAATGAATAAATATGAAAGCCTATCTCTACTATAGTGGCAGCTTATTGAAGTTTTAGGTTTATAATTAATAGACAGTTTTAGTTAAGGAAATTTAAAATCCCTGTCTTTAAAGACAGGGATTAAAAAAAGGGATGACAGTTAACAATTGAAGGTACCATTACATTACCATTATTGGAATTTTTATTCCATGTTTTTGTGTTGAGAAATAAATAATATATGATGTAAAAGGTGAGATGAGTAGAGGGTTCTTATAGGTTTAGCAATATGAGAAAGTAAATATTTCAATTAAATTTTTCTTGAAACGAGGAGTGGAAGTATTGTTTTTGCTTAGAAAGCATTATTCAAAGTTATGTAGAAATTATAATATGAATAAAAAGAGTCTAGTTAAAAAATTATAAGACACCAATTCATTGGAACGGTAAAAAACTGTTTTCGGAATAGGTGTCTTTTTGTATTGAGTAGAATGTATTTTCTCAACAGGAAAAATTGTAATTATCTATAAGTATTACTTATAAGGATAATAGGAAAGTAGAAATTAATAATAAAGGAGAATGCGAAATGTTAACAGTAATATCTAATAATGATCTAGCTAAAATCCGTGAAGAAGATGTAGATGTATTGAAGGTAATGGCGCATCCGGTTCGATTAAAAATCATAAGTGAATTAATACATCATAAAATGTGCAATGTTACACAGTTAACAGAAATATTAAAACTTCCACAATCCACTGTTTCACAACACTTAGCAAAGTTAAGAGGAATTGTACTCCGTGCAGAAAGAAAAGGACTAGAGATGCATTATTATATTGATAATACTAAAGCTCGTCAGATTGTAGAAATTTTAGGGCTATAGGTAAATTATAAGTAAAAGTTTCCTATTATAGGGGAAACTTTTTTCTATGTTGATCAAAGTATAATCATTTGAAGAATGAAATTTGGAAAGGGTGAATTTCAGAATATTATATTGAAGTGTAAGTTTTTAATTCAAGCTATGGAACGTATAATTTTTAAGTAAGAAAGGATGGTAGTTGAAGAAAGTCCAATAACTGTCACAATTTCTTTGTAAGCTTAATAAATTATTATGTGATAATTTAATTATAAAGTTATTTGAATGTTATAAAGATAAATGAATAGTTGAATATGAAGTTATGTATATTTAGCTTTCATTTACATTCATGCTCTTAATAAAGTGAAGAAATTAGTAAGGGGGACTATTAAAATGAACAAAAAATTCTTTAAGCAGTTAAAAAAAATGGTTACAAATAAAAAAGGATTAAGTGCCGCTGCAGTAGCAGTAGGAATTATGGGTACAACTTTAATTCCTCAAAATGCCTATGCACATGGGTTCGTTGAAAAGCCAGGTAGCCGTGCTGCTTTATGCAGTCAAAATTATGGGGCGTTGAATTCAAATTGTGGAAATATAATGTATGAACCGCAAAGCTTAGAAGCACCTAAAGGATTCCCGCAAGGCGGGCCAGCTGATGGGAAAATTGCTTCAGCGGGAGGTCTATTTGGTGGAATTCTTGATCAACAAACAGCTGATCGATGGTTTAAGAATACTATTAAGGGCGGGGAGAATACATTCACTTGGAAATATACTGCTCCTCATTCAACAAGTCAGTGGCACTATTACATTACAAAAAAAGGATGGAATCCAAATAAACCTTTAACAAGAATGGATTTTGAACCAATAGGAACTGTAAAACACGATGGTTCTGCAGCATCTAATAATCTATCACATAAAATCAATGTACCAACTGATCGCAGTGGATATCATGTCATATTAGCAGTTTGGGATGTAGCTGATACTGTAAATGCTTTCTATAATGTGATCGATGTGAATCTAATAAATAATGAAAAAACAGATACAGAAGCGCCAACTCAGCCATCTGGAGTACAAGTCGTAAAAGCTACTTCAAATAGTGTAGAACTTAGTTGGAAGCCTGCAATCGATAATGTAGGGGTCAAAGAATATCAAGTATTACGTAATGGTCAATTAATTAATTAATACTATAGTGGGTACAAGTGTAGTTGATAAAAAATTAAGCCCGAACACTGAGTATACGTATACAGTAAAAGCAGTAGACGCTGCAGGGAATATATCAAGGGAAAGTGAAGCATTAGTTGTTAAAACAACAGTGGAAAAACCAGATACAGAAGCACCAACTCAGCCTAAAGGATTACACAGCATGGGAACCACTACGAATAGTATCGACTTAATGTGGAGTCCGTCTGAAGATAACATAGATGTGAATCATTATATTGTCTACAGAGAAGTTGGGGGTGTTATGAAAGAAATAGGCACTGCTAATACAACTTCATTTATGGACAAAGATTTGCAAGCGAATACAATATATAAGTATGTAGTTTCTGCTGTTGATACAGCTGGCAATGAATCAATGAAAAGTGATGCCTTAACAATTGCTACAAAAGGACAAGAAAACACTTATGAACAATGGGGTGCGTATAAAGCGTATAAAAAAGGGGATAAAGTAGTTCATGAGGGTAAGGTTTACGAGGCAGTTCAAAATTATCAAGGGAATGGAGATCCAAACTGGATTTTTGCTTTGTCATTATGGAATGAAGTAAATAAATAATTTAAACAGTTGCTCATTTTAACGAATTTACCGAAAGAATTCGCCTTCCTTAACCGTGTGAAGAGCGATAATAAAGCGGTAGGTGCATTTCAGTTTGGTATAGCCAAAAGCTTATGATTATTGGTGGAAGAACACAAATCTTTCCAAAGTGAGTCTAGTATAATTAATTTCTAAACTCACATCTTTTTATGAAAATAAAGATGTGAATTCTGTTTATTCTCATTTGCTTTGTATGAATTGTAATGTATACTAAAAGTAGGTGCAAAAATGCACTATTTGAAAAAGAGTGCAAGGCAAAAAGGAATCCGAAAAGGATTCCTTTTTTGTTTTTCAGCAAATAAAGCAACTTTCTAATTAACTCTTTCTTTTTATAAACTTAAAATGTATTTTTGAAAAATTGCCATATTCCTGTAACAAAACAAAGGTAAGTTATGTGTGTAAAATATAAAGAGAAAGAAGGAAAAGTTGTGAAAAAAATTTTGCCAATTGTTGCGTTATTAGGCATGATGAGTTTTGGAGTACAGGAAATGAATGTAAGAGCGATTCAAAAATTAGTTTTTGGGATTCGAAAAGAAAGGGTACTAATTTCATGAATAGTACGTCATTACCTGAAAACTATAAAAGTGCAAAAGAAGCTAATATTGAATATGTTCGTTTAGCACCTGATAAATGGGCGAAAGATAAAGATTTTCTATTTGAAGATAAACCAGATACTTCTGGAAAGGATTTTCTGATAGGTAATTCAGATAACTATCAGGGATTAGTAAAGGAAGATCTAGAAAAATTAAAGGCGGATTTAGATGCCGCACAATCACAAGGAATGAAAGTCGTTGTTACAATGTTATCCTTACCTGGTGATCGATGGCGCCAATTTAATAATAATAAGAATGACGACAGAATATGGGAAGAAGAGAAGTATCAAGAACAAGCAAGTCAATTTTGGAAGGACCTCGCTCTGGAACTAAAAGATCACCCCGCGGTGGTTGGTTATAATATTATAAATGAACCACATCCAGAAACAGCTAAAAATAATAGATATAATGATTTTTGGACGGAAGATTACGAGAAATGGTATGCAAAAGTGGAGGGAACGACAGCGGATTTAAACAGATTTTATCAAAAGGTGATCAATTCCATTCGTGAAGTAGACCAAGAAACACCAGTTATTTTAGATTCAGGTTTATATGCTACTCCATGGGCCTTTAAATACTTAAAGCCAGTAAAGGATAAAAAAACGCTTTACGCATTTCATATGTATGAACCATATGAATTAACGAGTCAAGGTGAAAAGAAAAATAAAGAATATCAATATCCAGGATTAGTAAAAGTAGGAGACTTAGAGAAACCTGTAATGTGGAATAAGCAGGGATTAGAGAAGTTTTTGAAGCCAATCCAACAATGGTCTAAGAAAAATCATGTACCACCTAATCGAATTATTGCAGAGGAGTTTGGAATTAACCGTACTGTTCCAGGTGCTACCCAATACATGCAAGATCTTATTTCTATCTTTAACCAAAAAGGATGGCATAAATCATTCTATGCATTCCGTGAAGACACATGGACAGGGATGAATTATGAATTGGGAACAGGAAAAATAAAATGGGATGAAGAGGGTAAACCGATGCGTCAAGATAATTCACTCTGGGATGTAATAAAAAAAGATTTACAAACGCGTAAATAGTTTAGAATATTAGGCTTAAGGACTAAATGTAAGCATCTAATTCAAATAGAATTAGATGCTTTTTATTTCGAAAAAAGGTGGAGTTGAATTAAAGATTCCATCTTTTCTTTTGCATAAAGAGTACCAATCAGGTTTATTTACAACGAAAAATAAGCTTTTTAGAGAATAGCTTAGAAAAAAATTGTGGAGGTTCAAACAAATGTGGTCGTAATTGTCTAAACCTTTAAAGCGAAAAAAGATTTATGAATTTTTTGTGAGATTCCAATCCTTGAATGTTGTAATTTATTTACTTATTTCTGCAATTGGATATATTTCTCTAATTGGATGTAAGTTTAGAATACAGAATTAAAACATAATAGGCTGTTATCGGTGAGTTTGTCGTAAAGTTGTTATTTAATGTGTCATCAAATAACATTTATATACAATAATAAATAAAAAAAGGAGATACTTATGAAAAAATATAGAGTAATAGACACAACTTAAATAGTATGAATAGTTTAGATTGTAAAAACATGAAGAAGAAAAAAATCCTTAAGAGTACTAAGGAATAATGAGGGAGAAAATATGGGGAATAATTCAAAACATAAAACTGGAAAAATACTTGCAGCTACTGCTACAGTAACTATGCTTGCCACTGGAATGATTTCTTCATCAGATGTCTTTGCGGAGCAAAAGGAGCAGCAAAAAAATTTATCGACATCACTGCAAAGTGAAAAATCAGTTAAATCAGAAAATAGAATATTTACAGTCCCAGGAAAAGGGGATGTTGAGGTACTGAAACAACAGGAAAGAAAAAGTATGGCATTTAGTCCATATGAACCAACTGGTTTATATGCAAAGCCAAATGAAAAAATAACGATTAATGTAGAAGATAATCAAGATATTCAGGTATATATTGGAACGTATTCGTATGATGCTTCTTGGAGAGAAGATTCTAAGATAAAATCATTTACATTAAAACCTGGTGTAAACACAATCCAATCTCCAAATGGGGGGCTGATTTATTTTTATAATAAACAGCAAGGTGGTAGCATTCGAACAACAATTACAACAGGTGGAACGACTACGCCTTTCTTTGAACTAGGAAAGCATACGAAACAAGATTTAATAAACATGCTGGACCAGTATCCTAATGCACATGCAGTAGAGTTAAAAGGAGAACGTGTATTAATTACGGCTAGCCCTGCACGTGTTAAGAAATATTTGTTGGGTTCTAATACAGATCCTGTACAACTCTTAAAAAAGATGGATGAAGCTACTCGAATTCAAGACAAAGTAGCTGGATTATCCGAAGAACAAGTAGATAAACATTATGTTCATTACGTAGAAGAAAATCATTCTCCTGATTATTATATGTATGCAACTTCTTATCGAACCGCATATGTAGGAGATGCAATCCAATACGTGTTAGATATTAATAAATTTATAACAGATGGCTGGGGCCCTTGGCATGAGGCAGGACATTTGAGACAACAATCGCCCTGGAAGTTTTATAATATGACAGAAGTACAAAATAATATATACAGCCTTTCTGTAGAAAAAGCATTTAATCAACCATCCAACTTAGAGAAAAGTGGAATTTATCCAAAAGCATTTCAATATCTAGAGCAAGTGAATAAAAATTATGATGAAATTAGCGATGTTTTTGTAAAGCTTGTTATGCTTTGGCAACTACAGTTAGCGTATGGAGAGGATTTCTATCCTAAATTACATCAATTGTATAGAGACATGCCTTCAAGTGAACTTCCACAAACTGATGAAAATAAAAAACAACTATTTATGATTTCAGCATCAAAAGTAGCCAAACAAAATTTAATTCCTTTCTTTGAGAAGTGGGGATTACGTCCAAATAACGATACAATTCAAAAAGTAGCTGCATTAGGATATCCGATTTTAACAGCAGAGATTTGGAAGGGTACGGATTCTAATCCAATTAAACCAGATATGCCTAATGTAAATAATATTTTAGAAGGAAACCAGTTTGCATGGTCACTAAAAGGAATTAGTGATTTCGAGTTTGCAAAAATCAATTTCAATAAATCAACAGAAGAAATGCAAATTGATTTAAAAGCAGGCGTACCACATCATTATTTTAATGAAACATATGCGAGTATTAAAGTACAAAATGCATCAGGTAAAGTAATGTACAATAAAGACATTTATGGGAACAAACAACAAAACGCTGAATCACAAAAGGTTCCAGTCAAAGTAGGAGATTATATTGAGCTGACACATTTAGAAGGTGTGCATAGAGCTACTTTAACAAATGTAGGCAACAGTAAACAAGAAAGCTTTGGAAAAAAAGTAATATACCAAGTTACAAAGGAAGGTCTGAAGAAAGTTGAAAAAATGCCAGAAGCAACAATTTTAGATGGAAATCAATTTGCATGGTCACTAAAAGGAATTAGTGATTTCGAGTTTGCAAAAATCAATTTCAATAAAACGACAGAAGAAATGCAAATTGATTTAAAGGCAGGCGTACCACATCATTATTTTAATGAAACATATGCGAGTATTAAAGTGCAAAATGCATCAGGTAAAGTAGTATACAATAAAGACATTTATGGGAACAAACAACAAAATGCTGAATCACAAAAGGTTCCAGTCAAAGTAGGAGATTATATTGAGCTGACACATTTAGAAGGTGTGCATAGAGCTACTTTAACAAATGTAGGCAACAGTAAACAGGAAAGCTTTGGAAAAGAAGCAATGTATGAAGTCACAAAAGAAGGCTTGAAGAAAGTAGAAAAAATGCCAGAAACAACAGTTTTAGATGGAAATCATTTTGGTTGGTCTTTAAAAGGATATAGTGATAGAGAAATCGCAAAAGTAGATTATAATAGGACAACAGAGAAAATGCAGGTGAATTTAGAAGCAGGCGTACCACATTCTTACTTTAATAATACGTATGCAAGTATTACAGTAAAGAATTCAACTGGTAGTGTTGTATACAATAAGGATATAGTGGGAAATAGGCAACAAACTGCTGAAAGTCAAACCGTTCCGGTAAAAGTGGGAGATTACATTGAGTTTACCCATATAGAAGGGGAAGCAGTAAAGGAAAAGACACGCGCTACACTTATTAACTTTGAGAATAATAAACAAGAATATATAGGCAAAAAAAGAATCTATCAAGTTACTTCAACGGGATTAAACAAAATAGATTAATATGAAGAACATTCTAATTATTAGTTAGATGCAAATAGTCGTTCATTATGAACGGCTATTTGGCTTTTATTTAATAATACGCTCTCTTTTTTATATACTCTCGTTGCCATCAAATGCTACATTTTTTTATAAATATGTTTTTGAATTAATAAATGTTTAAGTGCAATAGATTTGAGAAAAAAGAAACAGAATAGTAGGGTATTTGTTGATAAATCTTCTCAAATATTACAATGTTTTACATATTTGGTATGATGTATATGAGTTTTATGTATATTAAGGGAGGAATGGGAATGAAAAGGTTTATAACACGTGCAAGAGGTAATACAGTCTCAAAAAATTTAGTTTTAATGGTGTTGTCGATGGTTTTAATGATATTTATGATTACACCATCCAATGATGTATCTGCAGCCAACCTATCAAAAGCAGCTACATTAAAAGGCGTGAATTTATTTAATGGAAGTTGGACAGTTGCTATACAGGCAGCAAATTTACAATATGTTTCTGCTGAGCCTTTGGGAAATGTAACAGCAAATCGTAATGCAGTTAATGAATGGGAGAAATTCGAATTAATTCCGACTGGAGAATTATATACGTACGCTTTAAAAGCCAAAAGTAATGGGAAGTATGTTTCGTTTGAGCCAAATGGTAGAGTAGTAGCAGATCGTACATCAATTGGGGCATGGGAAAAGTTTATCTTATATAATGGTGGAGACAATAGGATATATGTATTACAAGCACTCAGTAATGGCAGGTATATATCAGCAAATGGTGGTAGAGAATTAACAGCTACTAGTTATGTAGCTGGAAGCTGGGAACGATTTGTTATTGTATACTTCTAAACTTTAAAGTGTTATATGTCTAAATGATAATGGCATGTTTAGTATGTATGAATGCCTAATACAATAAAGTGTTAAGTATTTAATACAAGTGTATATTAATGTGTAAAGGGCTGCAGGTAATTAGCAGTCCTTTTTGTATGGACTTACTGAGGTTATAATGAGAAGAAAAAGAACCCTATAGGGTTCTTTTTCAAGGCATATTAACAGTAAGGAGAATCATGAAATGCTACTTCAAATCTTTATTAGGAGAAAGATTTTGAAAAAGCTTAACATACATCCATTTTTACATATATGTAATATATAGTAAATTGATAATATTTATACTTACTATTACTAATATTCAATTAACATGGTTAACACTATTTATATGATGTTAAATGGCGCTTAGTACAGTATACATTTAGAAATCTAATAGTAGATTTCATTTGTTAAAAAAGGTAATAAATATATTATTTCAAATTAAACTATAGGCATATCGAAATAGGTGAAAAAGCTTGAGTACCGTGATTAAATTGCCTTTAAAGATGAGGTTTAGATTAGAGGGCTAATTGGATCTTACTGAAAAGGAAAAATGTTTTTTAGATGAAAAGAAGAAAAGACACCTTTTGGGTGTCTTTTCTTTAGGCAAACAGTTCACATATTGCTGAATTAGATATGAAACCAAAATTCGACTATGAAGTAAATTTTAACATAATCTGAACAGAAAAAAATATGTAATAATCCATTTTTAGTTTTTAATTATTTTATGAAATATAGAGCAGCAACGTAAATAAAAAGGGCATGCAGTCGTATCTGCAGCCCTTATTAGGAGGAATTCAAGACACCATTAGGACACGTATTGGTAAACAGGTTCAAAAATAGTATATGTGAAAAGAAAAAGTCCTATACCAACAGTAGACAGGATCTTATCTTTTTTACATTTTCAAAAATGATATTCCGTCCTTTTTGAAATCAGTACAGCCCACACTTGGTTCGTAATGAATTTAGAAAAAGTATACATAAAAATGGCAGACAACTATTTTGTTGCCTGCCGGTGCTAGTGGGTTGAATGAGTTAGTCAATTCAATAAATTGTGCTATCCCATTACCAGAAGAGTGAAGCCGCTAGTTCAAACGGCTTAGACATAGTTTGCCTAATAAAGAAAAAATTATGAGTCGAGATTTTGTTTGCTCTATATGAAAAGATAAATAGATATTCATCAGACAAGGATAATTTAGCATATCTTGAATAGGGTGTAGGAACTAATTAAGGAAAAGGAATTTTGTTTAGGAAGGGACTGACTCAGGAGTGGGACTTTCGGACAGGGTTTGGGGAGCGATGATTGCCTTTGGCATTGCGACTAATATCGTTGCTTGTATGATGGCAGTATACATTCAAAAATATGAGCTAATGATAAATCATCTTACAAATATTTTATTTTTAATAATTATCTCTTTAACGTTTATTAAGATGAAAATTAACAAATGGGTGGCTTTAGGATTTACATTTGTTGTAATAGAGAAAGGTATTAAGGCGGGATATGACTTCTACACACATGATTATTATGGTGTCAGTTGGAGTTTAGCTATCATTGTCTATTGCATATACGAGATGGAAAAGTATCATATTGAAATAAATGAATAGCCACAACAATAAGGTGTTAGTAGGCGTGATTCTTTAAAAATACTATAAAAAAGACACTACAAGAGTGTCTTTTTTTTGAAAATACTCTATAATTAACTTTGGGGAAGGTAATGTTAGAGTATTCGTTTAGCATTATCTTTATATTTGATAAACCATGAAATCGAAAGATTTTGTGGTTTATTTTATGAACAATAGACATTACAGTATTGGCAGTGAGCTATTGATCATTATAAGCATTAAGAGAGAAGGGATTAAAAGTCTAACATCGAATAACAGTTCCGGAATATAGTGTTGCGAAATGATCTCCCATATCCCAAACGGTACTTGCCTGTATATAGCCCTTAAAGCCTTCTGAAGAATAATAAATCTCTTTTGGTATACTTTCTTTAGTTTGGAAATGTGCTTTAGAGTACTTTACATAATGATTTTTAATAACTTTTGATTCGGGAACAATAGTGTTTTTTTGTTCCAATGCTGGCCTAGCACTAGAAGGTGGTATGAATTTTACATTGTCTTGGTAATTAGGATCTAAGGTGTCAGCTTGTACACTGTGCGACGAAACAAAGGTACTTAAACTACTTCCCGCGATTAAAGTTGCAAATGCTAACTTTGAGAATTTTGTTAATCTACTCATTCTATAATCTCCTTTTTATTATTTTGTAAGGTATCTCCTTACACCTCACAGTCTATATCCACTACAAAAGGGTGTACATACATATTGATAGACAAAATTCTACAAAATACCCCATGTTTTAGGGGTTGTGTATAATAATCCAATGTTTAATAATTTATCAGAAGTAAAAAAATAGGTGTTATATAAAAGAAAATGAATAATTTATGCAGGGAATGTATATATAATTATTGTTTAAATATTCTAAAATGAGTTGATAAAGATGTGGAATTGTTTTTTAGAAAATAATTGATTGTTGTCGAATGTACTTATAATTTAACGTATTTCCCGAAAGAATTCTCCTTCCTCAAGCGTGTGAAGAACATAGCACGACGATAGGTGAGAGATGAATTTTGGTTTGGTGGAGCCAAAAGGCTTTGCTTTTTATTTTTCCAATGTTGATATGTATTTATTGTAGCTAGGTACATAGAGCTAAAAATAAGATATTCTTGTGAACTCAAAAAGCCAAAATTCCTTAACTTAGGAATTTTGGCTTTGACGTTATATCATGGAATTGCAATTGGAATGGCATCTGGCATATCTACTGCACCAGAGTTATAATTTCTTCAGCTCTTTAAATTAGAAACTGGTACTTGATTTGCGTAGTTAAATTATTGCCTTTTAAAAGAACGGAAAGAGTTTTTTCGAGTTAGCACCTTTTACATGATAAATATTGAAGAGGGAAAACCCACTTAGAAAGACTTTTAAGCAGAAAAATAGACTAGTCTATTTTAATTTCTAATGGTCCCAGTATCTTTTATTTTGACGTGCGTCTTTACATTTATTTTAGCCTCTGCTAACGCTTGCAACCAATCTCCTTTTACTTTTTTCCATTCTTTATATTGAAAAGCTCTAGCATATAGGGATAATCCGATTGGATCAATTTTATTCTGCTGTATTTCATTTAATATATTTTGTAAATTATTATTAATTTCTTTTTGAATAGCACTTTTTAAATGATATATATTTTTTTTATTATCATAGTACCCCTTAATTAAATTCGGATTGGTTTTTTCTATTAAAGCTACATTAGCATATATATCGAGATTAAATACAAACTTTCCGTTTTGAAAAGTAACATCTACCTTCCTTGTCGCGTTCTGTACGAAGATAGAAGTATTTGTTTTTTTGTTGGAATTTTTAGGAGGCAGTGCAAGGTGTATTATCATTCGCCCGTTACTTTTTGACTTATTTAAAAGATTGAAAAATTTAACATCTTTTTTAGGGATATAAGTTAAATATTTCCCTTTTCGATTTAAAAATGCAATTCCTACTGTGTCGATTTCATTCTTTGTTTTTTTGATAATTGGAACAGTTTGCGTCATTCCATCTTCATTTTGTTCTCTCATTAATTGCTGAATTGTAGAAGAGACGGATTGGTTATTTTGAATTGAGGATTCGATTACACCATTTATATAAGATGATAGTGATGGTTTACTAGGCTTATAAATTTTAAAAATTTCTTCTGCAGGCCCATCTACAAGTACTACTTTAGCATTAATGGTAGCGTAAGGATCACGGTAAGAAGAATCAAGCTCCTGTAACCAATTTGCTTCTTGCGCTAATTTTTTCCCAATTAAAATGATTTCAGCTTTGGAAGCTGTCATAAAGCCCGTTAACTTCGTATCTATCTTACTGAATCCAGTATATACAGTTGATGCTTTTGTCCAATGTTCTATAGTACTTTTTTGCTGCTTATGATGAAAGAGTGGTATACTTGTTCCAACTTTTATGTCTCCATTAGCGGTTCTATCCAAGCCAATTAACAGGATTAATGAAACCTTCTCAAGAGGAATTCTTTGACTACAACCAATTATATATACACAACAAATTAAAACCCATATCCATTTTCGAATCAAAGTTGTTTCCTCCTAGTAACCCAAGTAAAAAGAATACTGTAAACGAAAAAAATAATTGGTAATAGAATATAGAAAATGACATTTAAGATATCCATAAGAGAATATATAAACAAATATTGATCCACATCGGGATTTAGGAAAATAAATAGACCAACTATAAATAACATAAAAGCAAGTAGCGCCCAATTACGGACGTTTTTTTGAAGTGAAATGGTCACAGATTCAAAACTGAAAAATAAATACGGATATATTGTAGTGGAAAATACAATCAAGTAGTAAGCGATATATATAATTTCTAATCTTTCCATGAAAGAAAAACGAACCCCTTTTAACAGATGAAATACTGGCCAGATTACGTCTTTTATCCCCTCTGGACTAAAGTATATATAAGAAAGAATAGTCACATATAGATAGAAAAGCATAGTTCCAGTATTCGCTATTAGTAGCCCTTTTATGGCTTTTTGTTTTTTTTGTAAGAACGGGTATATATAATATGCAATTTCTAAGCCAGCATAAGGTGTAATGGTTTCTTTTGTTGCCTTTATAATAGGGTATAATCCATCTTTAAAAATAGGTAGTAGGTGTAAAGGGTTGTAGTTAGTCTTTAGTGAAAAAAGAAGAAATAGTGGCATCCAAGTAGTGAAGAAGAAAACAAGCATAGAATAACTAGTAAGAGCCCTTAACCCACTCAGGACTAAAATAATAAAAGGTAATAGTAATAATATAGTGATTTGATAAGCAGGAGTGGAAGGAAATATCCACACTTTTACAATATCAGTTGCCTTTAATAAAGTATTAAATCCAGCAAAAAATAGATAAGAGGCATATGCAAGAAAAAGAATTGTTCCTATCCATTTACCAAAGTATGTTTTTAAGATTTGTGAGAAATTTTTGTTGGGATTTTTTTGTAAAATTAATATAATAATTACACCGATTATAGAAGTAACTATCCATCCGAGAATGATCGAAATCCAGCCATCTGTACCAGCAGTAGTAGCAAGTGGGCTTGGCATAATTAACATACCAGATGCAAGTTGCAGCGAATGGATGAAAATAATAAATTCGAATAAAGTTATATTTTTGAATTTAAGATTCCCCATGCGGACCACCTTCTTTTTTCTTTTCTTGTTTCGGCTGTCCAGTACTCGAGCGGGTGGTAATCATCGAAATAGGAAACCTTACAAAAGAATCTTTTAACTCTTGAAGCCGAAATGGCGCGATTGGCAATCCGTATGGTGAACCATAGGAAGTCAGTGAAACAAAATGAGCAAATAAGAGCATCAATCCACTAACAATACCTACAACCCCATAAAAGTATGCCAATAACATCATTGGAAAACGAATAAGGCGTATAGAACTTGATAAATCATAATTAGAAACAATAAATGATGCAATGGCTGTAATAGATACGATAATAACCATAACGTTACTCACAAGTCCAGCTTGAACAGCCGCCTGTCCAATTACAATCCCTCCAACAATACCAATAGTTTGTCCAATAGGTTGTGGTAAGCGAATACCAGCTTCACGTAGCATTTCCAGTGTAATTTCCATTATAAAAGCTTCCAATAAGGGAGAGAAGGGGACCTTAACTCTTGACGTTGCAATAGAAGTGTATAAATCTATAGGAATGATCTCAAAGTGAAAGGATACTATAGCAATATAAAATGCGGGTAAAAAAATAGCTATAATAAATCCTGCAAATCGTAATAAGCGAAAAAAAGATGCAATGAGCCAATGAATATTATAGTCATCTGGGGTTTGAAAAAATCCAATCAAATTCATAGGAACAACCATAGCACCAGGGGATCTATCCATTAACACTGCTACTTTCCCATCAAGTATATGATTTGAAATGGCGTCTGGACGTTCGCTTAAATAAGCCTGTGGAAAAGGAGTCCAATTTTGATCTTTTGTATAATTAGATAGCTCTCCAATACTTAATACCGCATCTGTTTTGATTTTGCAGATTCTAGTTTCTATTTCTTGGACTACATCTGCGTTTGCTACATCACCTAAGTAAATTAAATAGACTAAAGAAGTAGCTCGTTCTCCAATCGTCAGCTTTTTGATTTTTAACTCTGTAGAAGGAATATATCGACGAATTAGGCCTATATTTTTTGTGACATTCTCAATAAAACCATCATGTGAGCCTTTAATAGTAACTTCTGAAATTGGTTCTTGAATGGCTCTCTCTGCCCAGCCTTTTGTATTTATTAGAAGTGACCGATTTTCTCCTTCCATAAATAGTACACATTGACCCTCAAGTAATCCTTCTTTAATTTCATTCCATGTATATACGATTTTTGTATGAGTAGCAATAATATTAGAATTAAAAATTTGACTGTCTTCATTTACTTCTTGTAATAATGGTGTAACAACATTGGCTTTTAATGCAACACCATCTGTAAGGCCTTCAAAATAATAAAGCAAAATATTCGTGTTTGTTTTTAATTGTAAAGGATGTTCAATCAAATCTGCACTAATATCAAAGATATTATCTAGTGTATTTTTAAGTTGTTTTAGGTTATTTGTTTCGATCTTTTCAATGGTTTTATATGTCTTAGTTTCTAAGGTCTCTTCATTTAAGGACAAAATTGACACCTCTTTAATATATAACGATTAGTTGTATTTATTATTTTTATAAGATGGAATTTTATTCACAAATTCAAACAAATTGGGAACGGAAATTAATAATTGAGAGCAAAAAAGTAGAGGTGATTTGTGGGGGAATCTAAGTATCAAGATAGAATTGAAATTTGAATGATTATAACAAAAAAGAACCCTTGATAGGCTCTTTTTCATAGTTGATAAATATATTGTCAACAATAGATGGCGTTTAAGGTAGTAATTTAGATGTCTTTAAGTTCATCAGCTGAATTTTGTAGGAAGAATTCTTTTTTCATATCTTAATGCTCAATTAAAAAGACATTATATTTATTTGGGTGTTCTAGTGTAATTAAAGTTTGCGCGCTAACAAATTTTGTTTAGGGACAAAATGTTTTTCTGAATTAACAGAAAAATATATACGCAAAATTCCTATTAGTTATTTTGGTAGGTATCAAATATTGCTTTGGCCTTATTTTCTTGAGATTACCGTACGTTTATATGTTTCTAAGGGAAAGAAATACTTTCATTTTTATGACCATCTATTGTTTGATTAAGATGGTAACACGAAATAGAAGCGTTTACAACCAGAAAATAAAGAAAAAATATTAAAATTAGACTTTTTTCGACAATTATTTTATGTTTATATTTCATTTTATTATAGGAAAAGGCGGGGGAAAGCGGACCTTTTCCTATAATATGTTTTGTTGAAATTAGAAATAACTAAAAAAGTAATATTATCTTAAAATTAAAATGAAATTCAATGATAAGGTTATAATTGAATTTTTAAACCTCATGTGTATTGAAAGTATGGTCAAATCTTAATCCACGTTGCGTTTCTTCCTTTTGTAACTAGCTTAATATGGCCAAACACTTGCAAGGAATTTAAAGCCTTACTGATTGTACTTTCTGCAATGTCTGGATAAGTGTTACGAATACTTTCCTTAGTAAAAGGTTGTTTTTGTTTAAGTATAAAATCCTGAATTCTCTCAACTTTAGTATGTTTACATATAGAATCTAGAACTGTGTTATGTAGATCTTTGTGAGCCTCTAATATAATTGTTAAAAACGTTTTTAACCAAAAGCTATTATTATGTTCCTCGCAGTACCAATTCACCGAAGATTTATAAATCGAATTGTAATAATCAGATTCGTTTTTCTTAATATATTTATCCAAACATACATATTTTACAAATGTATGTCCACTCTTAATTAACAGCAATTGCATTAACATAAATGCCAGCCTGTTATTACCTTGATTGAAAGGGACTATGCAATAAAAATTTAATATAAAACGAGCTATTAATAAAAGTGAATGTAGCCCCTTACTAGTATTTAATGAGTTGTATTGATCACATAATTGCTCCATAAACCGTGGGATAAGTTCATGCGGAAGAATGCGGTAACTATTCAAGTGCATTCCATGTTCTGGAACTCCTGGAATAATAAAAGATTTTTCACGCCATTTGGCACTGTCAGAGGTAATATAATGTATTAGTTGAAAATGTAATTCCTGTATAGTTGCTGGATTAATTAATAAAGTACAGGAGTTTTTATGTACAAAAGAAAGTGTTTGATAATAGCAGAAAATAGCATCTTCAGAAATATTTTGAGGTACTATATCATCTAAAATAAGTTCTTTTAATCTTTTATTAGGAACTTTTATATCCTCATAAATAGTTGTGAAATTTTTTATGTAATGTAGTGGTATAGTTTTTTCTAAACTATTAAATATGTCAGGGTTTTGTTCCTGATAAGCAGCTAATTTTCCTTTGAATTCGCTAATTTCACTTATTAAATTTATTAACCTCCTTTTTAATTCAATATTTTTATACTTATCATCAAAAAAGTCTCTCATTTTTGTTCCTCCTGTAACCCCTTAACACGTTGTTGCATATATCTTTCCATTCTAAAGGTATGCTACGACATTATTGTAAAATAAAGACATTATAGGTCTGATTTTGAATATATATATCAGAATCTATATTTTTATTTAACAATTAAAATATGGAATTTATAAAGAAGAATCGTTAGGATTCAATTTTAATAGGCATAATCCTAACATTAAATGTACAAATGTACAATAAAAAAATAAAAAAATAAAAAAATAAAACTATCGACTCTTTTGAAATATTATCTAAAAGAGTTTTAAGAAATTGCAGGTATAGGTGTGCCTTAGTTTAGGAGTAAATAATAAAGTGGTAATAGAGTTTTCATAGGCAATTAAAAAGTATATCGACTATTAATTTGTGACAATTACGTACCTAATCTATCATTTGCTTTTATGAGAATTCTAAAATTAAATCCTAACGAGCTGAATTTTCTATATTTAGAATAAATATTAGGAGAGGCGTGCTGATGAAATGTATCATTTTATATAGAATTATGTAACGTTTAACGCTCGTATTGTAAAATATTTTGACATACGTTAATTTAAATATTAGGTACAGGAACATTTAATAAAAACTCAGTACTAAAGTACCCTTTAAACGTTTCTCAAGCACACTGAAGTTTATCCTTTGTTTCTGTGCCTTATTAGATAAAAATAATATAATAAATTTTTAGAATATGATAATAAAAATAGGTTTTCAAATCTTTCTTACATTAACAATCTCTTGATGATCTGTTTAAAGTAAGAAAATGTAGGGTAGACAATGGTATTAATAAAGAAAATAGAACAGTTAAGCTAGATAACTTGAGTCATTTTATAAGTAATTAAGCGTTAGATTGAATTAGTAAGAATATTATATGTGTTTGCTAAATGGCTTGTTTTAATTGGTCTGTTACTATTAATTTGTGAATTTTAATATTTAAAAGCTAGTCAACATATAGGTTATATTAGTTATGTGGGTTTTAACCTCAAGTGTATATGTTAAAGGACTTGTGAGTGGTATAAAAGAAGTGAAAGTCTGGAAGAAACGGATATAATTGGTTTCTTCCAGACTTTTTTTGCTTTTTTGTAATATAAAAAATTTATTTTTCCTACATGATTTAATTATCTGTTTTAATATTTGAATTTTTTGTGAAATTAAACGGAGTTTTTATTCTTCTTTAAATACATAATGTTACAAAATAGCGTAATTGTATTTACTTTATTTTTATAGGAGATTAAAAATAATAATAAATGTACCAATTTATGAGAGATATTAATATATTAATTGGCGATTTGTTCGTTTATCCCTATATTGCTATTATATTAGCGAGAACAATATATTGGGGGGACAAGAATGAATTTGAAATTAACATCTAAATTGGAAAGATTAAGAAAAAGTAAAAAAGGAATTGGTGCTTGTGTTCTGGCTGCAGGGGTAACGGCTATTACTATGATTCCTCAAAGTGCTTATGCACATGGATTTGTTGAAAAGCCAAGTAGCCGTGCTGCTTTATGTAGTCAGAATTATGGAGCATTGAATTTAAATTGTGGAAATATAATGTACGAACCTCAAAGCCTAGAAGCACCTAAAGGATTCCCAGATGGGGGACCGATTGATGGAAAAATCGCTTCGGCAGGAGGACTGTTTGGAGGAATTCTTGACCAACAAACATCAAATCGCTGGTTCAAAAACACGATTAAGGGTGGAGCAAATACCTTTACATGGAAATATACAGCTGCACATCCTACAAGTAAATGGCATTATTACATTACAAAAAAGGGATGGGATCCTAATAAACCATTAACACGTGCTGAATTAGAACCAATTGGAACTGTGAAACATGATGGTTCTGCCGCATCAAATAATTTAACACATACAATTAATGTACCAACTGATCGCAATGGTTATCATGTTATTTTAGCTGTATGGGATGTAGAAGATACGTCAAATGCGTTTTATAATGTAATTGATGTAAATCTAGTAAATAATGAAACTCCCGATACAGTAGCTCCAAGTCAACCAACTGAATTAAATGCTTCTAAAGTTTCTGCCAATAGTGTTGAAATAACATGGAAGGCCTCTACTGATAATATAGGTGTAAAAGAATATCAAGTGTTACGTAATGGCGAACTAATTGATACGGTACCAGGTACAACTTTTATTGATAAAAAAATAAAAGCAGATACGGAATATACCTATACAATAAAGGCATTAGACTCTGCTGGAAACATATCAAAAGAAAGTGAAAAACTAAAGGTTAAGACAACACATGCAATCCCAGATATAGAGGCTCCAACTCAACCAAAAGGATTACATAGTATGGGTACAACAGCGACAACTGTTGATTTGATGTGGAGTCCGTCTGAAGATAATGTAAGTGTTGACCATTATATTGTATATAGAGAAAGCGCTGGGGTTATGAATAAAATTGGGACAGCGGCTAATACATCCTTTATGGATAAAGATTTGAAGGCTAATACATCGTATAAATATGTAGTGACGGCGGTTGATTTAGCTGGAAATGAATCTAGTAGAAGTGATGTTTTGAATGTAACAACAAAGTCAGAGGATTCCACATATGAAAAATGGGATGCAAGAAAAGCATATACTAAAGGCGATAGAGTAGTACATGAGGGAAAAGTGTATGAAGCAGTTCAAGATCATCAAGGAAATGGCGACTCAAATTGGATTTTTGCCTTATCGCTTTGGAAGCCAGTTTTGAATAAGTGACAGGTGGGAAAAGGTAGTTAACATTTTTGGGTTTTCTTTTAAAAATTAAGGGCTGTTCCAAATATGAATTATCTTATGATTTAAATGATAAATCAATAAGATTTAAACCCCATCCTAATGTTTACGAAATGAAATTAAAAAAGAATCCCAATGGAATTTCATTGGGATTCTTTTTTCTAATTTGTAATAGCGTATATTTTCACTGTGAATTTGTTAGTGGCACCCATTGGACTTGCAATATAATATTTAGTATTTGTGTAAGCTTCAGTCCTAGATCCATGTGAAATGTTTTTCCAACGAGTAGAATCTATTCCTAGGGAAACATCAATCATTACATTGAAAGAGATAGTAGAAGGGTAATCTTTTTCTGAAGGCTCAATAACCCATTTTAATTCTTTGGTACCTACAGGTAAACTATCAATTTTAAAGTTTTGACTGGATCGATTTTGTTGCCCGGATAAAGGACTAGAATCAGATGGTATCTGCGAAATTAATATTTCTTTTTCATTAGAATGTATACCATTTAATTTAATGATACTATCAATTAAACCTGGACCAGGAAAATCAGCTGCGATGATACCAGAATGTTTAATTATGCCTTGTTGTAAGAGTTCGGTCCCAAGTGTATTCATTCCCCCATAGTATACTTGTCCGTTTCTATCGCGAGGGAAATCACTCCATGCATTTGTGGAATTCGTTTGAATCAATTTAGGACTACTATCAGTATTTCTGCTCTCTTTTCCGCTTGCAACAAACCAAGGATATACATTATTTAAAAATGCTGCTGCGCCTCCCGTACCACTAAAATGGTTGAGATGAATTTTTCCATTATTAAAATTAGTATTTGCATTTTGTAGATGGGTTTTTATCGCAATCCATTTTGCATATACTTCGTCTGGTCCGCTTCCAATTTCAAATTTATCTTGTATATCCAAACCTTCGTAATCAATACCTTGCAATTGAGTGGATGTAAAGTTTTGTAAGATTACAATTTTCCCGCGGGTATCTCCTAAAGCAGGGTTATGTCTATCTGAAGTTGGTACGGAATTAGGATTCCAAAAATATGAAGCATTAACGTTTTTATATTTTAAAAATATCTCCTCAAATGATTGAGATCCACTTTCAGGAGTAGTTTCTTCTTTTAGGCGCATTAATATTGTTTCTGTTGGATGATCTTTTAAAAATTGAATTGTCTCTTTTAATACATCTTCAAACACAGCTTTTTGATTTACAATGCCATGATACATTGCAAAAGAATCTTTTACACGTTTAACACGCATATCTACATATCGGATTCCAGAATTTAATTGTTGGGATAGACTCATAGTTTGATTTCTTGTCAAATTTTCATCAAGAAAGCTTGCTCCATGTAAAGCCATTGTACCGTGAGTCCCTGGAATAGATATTTCACTTAATTTTGTAGAATCTTCTATTTTCGACATCCACGCTGGATTTTGATATCCTATATTGGATTCATAGGAATAACCTGAATGACTATCAGCTAAAATAGTAGATGGTGTACTTAAATTTGCTAGTGTAATACAAGTGAGGATGCTAATTTTAATGAAATTTCTCATTTTTATTTTCTTCATTTTATCTCTCCTGACCTTTAAACAATTGCTAGATGATTTTTTCCTATATTTATTGTTTTTCATTCTTAAGATAATAAATTTTTGTATTTAAAAATAGGGGGAGTAAGTTATTTGAGACTTTAATAATTTGTTTTAAAGAATTGTACCTAATAGCCAAACGGATTCTTGAAAAATCGAAGTATAGCCTCCAAAAAACAACTGTTTATCGTATTGTATAAAAACAAAACAGAAGCCTAAAATAGACTTCTATTTTGTGACATATAATGAATGATAAGGTGGTAAACAAATCAAGATAATGTGACTGAGTGGTAAAAAATTATTAATAGCTTTTTTAGAATCTCTTATAACAAGGCTAATTACGAAAAGTGGATCTCTACAATGCTAATAAAAATTGGGAAATCCTACTCATTAAAACTTAGACTAACTACAGTTGCAATTGATTGGGCTGCATGTTCCCAGCTTCCATCTATAACTTTACCAATCTGCTGACCAAGTGTATTTAAATCATTTGGATTAACTGGAATTCCATTATACGCAGCAAGAATTGATAAAAGTGGAGCAGCAAATGGTGTCCAACCACCTCTATCAATACTAAATACAGGTTTATCTAGTACCTTTCCATCTTGTACGGTAAACTCATAATAAAATTGATCATCTGGACGAAAACTTAAATGATGAGAAATTTGCCCCTTAACATATTTTTTTCCTGCACCTAGACTTACTACTTCTATTTCTTTCACATTAAATTCATGCTCAAATACTTTGATTTTTTTGACTTCTGGACCGTTTAAGGCAGCTTGAACGGCTGTTTCCAAATTGTTTTGTGCAAAAGGTTGAATACTCATTTGTGCCTCGTTTTGTTGAATAGGAACCTCTTTTTCTGCAGCAAACACCGAAGTAGTAGGTAGTGCACCTGTAGCTAATATAGCTGCAAGAGCTGTTGTCATAATGCTTTTTCTTTTCATCTTCATAGTTTTCCTTCCTCTCTTAAAGTTATGATATATAATCTTTTAAAGATTGACACGGTACAATTTTTTCATAATGTACGTAAAAATCAGTTTAAGAATAATGTGAAATCGTGTCAGAAAATTAAAGTTAATTATATATGTATTTAAGATGATATCTATCTACACATATTTTTTCAATTTTTAGATAAATGTAATGGTAATGACTTCTTAAGAATCAATTTAGCACTTTGTTTATCAAGAAAAGTCCTATAAATACGTTTAGTTCATAGAAAAAGTAATATATTTGATATTAAATGTCTTACATAATGCGGTAAAACTTCACAATTTTTTATCATTATATACAGAAAAAAGTAACGGAACATAAGTGATGTGTAATACTTGTCGTACACAATATGATAGGGACATTAACGCAAGTATCAATCTAAAGAATGAAGCGATAAGGTCTCTAACCGTAAGGAATTCTTCACTTCTAAACGGTGTAGTTCAATTGTGATGTACTTCACACCATCAATTCATTAATAACTTTACAATTAGAATATCAATTGATGGGAGGGTTAATTGTGATTAATCGTGATTTTAATGAAAACCCGTTTATTGTGATATGGGAGTTAACAAGAGCATGTCAATTAAAATGTCTACATTGTCGTGCAGAAGCACAATATCATCGTCATCCTCTAGAGCTAACATTTGAAGAAGGAAAAAAACTAATTGATGATATATATGAAATGGACAATCCAATGCTTGTATTTACAGGTGGAGATCCATTAATGCATCCGGATGTATATGATATAGCAGAATACGCAGTGAAAAAAGGTATTCGAGTATCCATGACGCCAAGTGCTACTCCAAACATTACAAAAGAAACAATTCAAAAAGCAAAAGCAGTAGGACTTGCTAGATGGGCATTTAGTTTAGATGGACCAACAGCTGAAATACATGACCATTTTAGGGGGACAGAAGGTTCATTTAAAATAACGATGAATGCGGTTCGTTATTTGCATGAATTAAAACTTCCAATTCAAATTAACACTGTTATTTCTAATTATAATGTGGATGTACTTGAAGAAATGGCAATGTTAATAGAAGAATTAGATTGTGTACTCTGGAGTATATTTTTCTTAGTTCCAATAGGGCGTGGTAAGGAAAAAGATATGATTTCACCAGCCCAACATGAAAAAGTATTTCATTGGCTATATCAACTTAGTAAAAAGGTTTCTTATGATATTAAAACAACAGCTGGTCAACATTATAGACGTGTTGTTATTCAAGAAAAAATGAAAGGAAATAAAAAAACAAATCAGGTTATTCAATATCAGGATGTATTAATGAATGGGAGGACGGGACAAATTAATGGCCTTGGGCGTGCTCCAAAGGGGGTGAATGATGGAAACGGTTTTGTATTTATTTCACATATTGGAGATGTATATCCTAGTGGGCTATTGCCAATTAAGGCTGGGAGTATTAGAGCAACACCAATAGCTGAAATTGATCGAAATTCCCATGTTTTTCAAGACCTTCGTAATCCGGACAGATATAAAGGAAAGTGTGGTGTTTGCGAGTTTCGATATGTTTGTGGGGGATCTCGTTCTAGAGCATATGCGATGACAGGAGATTATATGGAAAGTGAACCTTTCTGTGTATACATTCCAAAAGCGTTACGAAAACAGAAAAAGAGTGTATAAAAAAGGGAAATGAGTAAAGCTATGCTCATTTCCCTTTTTTAGGTTTTATAATTATATTAGAAACAAGATTGATTAAATTAAATCCAAAATATCTTTTGGTGTATTTAATGGATAATCAGCTTTTTCAAAAACAGCTGACGTATTATCCGCGGTTACCTAAATAATTTCACTTAATGGAATACGAAACTTTGGTAATTTCCATATAATGAGTAAATCTTTTTTTGATTTTAATATCAATACCTAGCATGATATTAAAACCTTACCATATTTAAATTACATTTCCCTTATCTAATTATATAAAGTCATATATTGGGGACGAACTATTTGAACTCCTAAATTTGAATTACAGGTTACAAAGTATTCTTCGAAAAAGAAGATAAAGATAGCTTTGAGAGCAGAAAGAAACTGTAATTAGAGTAAGAAAAGGTAAAGACTATTATTGAAAAATATATAGTTTTAGTATTTAAAATAAAATATGGAAGTAACATAGTGGACTTACGCATATAGTAATATTGCTGGTAAAATTAACAAAATTTTCATTTAAATCAGATAAAGCAACGGTGTTTTTAACTTATAATAATGTTACTACGATGAAAATACGGCTACTAATTAGTTAATTTAAAAATCAATTTTAGATAGGAAGAGGAAAATGAAGACCAGAGATAGTTATAAAATTATTGTAATTGGTGCTGGGACTGCAGGACTATCTTCTACTGCACATTTATTACGAAATGTATCCCTATTTAAAGAAAGTATAGCGATTATTGATCCATCAAAAAAACATTACTTTCAACCACTATGGAGTTTAGTGGGGGGTGGAATTGTTTCAAAGGAAAGTACGGTGCGTGATCAAGAATCATTTATTCCTAAAGGCGCAACGTGGATTCCGAAAAGTGTTGTTAAGTTATTTCCGGAAGAAAATAAGATACTTTTAGATGATGGAATGCTGCTTGAGTATGAAATTCTTATTGTAGCAGCTGGTATACAAATAAATTGGGAAGGTATTAAAGGTTTAAAAGAGTCTATTGGGACTAATGGGGTTTGTAGCAATTATTCTTATACATATGTTGATTCTACTTGGAGAGAAATCGAAAAATTCAAAGGAGGAAATGCGATTTTTACCCACCCCAATACTCCTATTAAATGCGGTGGCGCTCCACAAAAAATTATGTATTTAGCAGAAGAGTATTTTTGTAAAATTGGTGTAAGAAACAGAAGTGAAGTAATGTTTTATTCTGCAAACACTAACATCTTTCAGGTTCCACGATATGCAAATACTTTAGAACAAGTACTAGAAAGAAAGCAAATTATAACGAACTATAATAAAAACTTAGTAGAAATTATTGCTGAAAAGAGAGAGGCAATTTTTGAAGATATGCAAACCATGAAAAGAGAAATAGTACCATATAGTATGATACATGTTGTTCCACCAATGGGACCACCTGACTTTATTAAAGAAAGTGAGATAAGTGATCATCAGGGCTGGGTAGATATAAGCCCTTATACTTTGCAGCATGTACAGTATAAGAATATTTTTGGACTTGGAGATTGTACTAATTTACCTACCTCTAAAACTGGAGCGGCGATTCGAAAACAAATACCTGTCTTAAAACAAAATATTATGGACGTACTTAACGGAAGAGACTTGCAGGCTAAATATGATGGATATACATCATGTCCGATTGTTACAGGATATAAAAGTCTTATACTCGCTGAATTTAACTATGAACACGAGCCACAAGAAACGTTTCCATTTAATCAAGCGAAAGAACGGTATAGTATGTTTTTACTTAAAAGATATATGTTGCCATATATGTATTGGAATTTAATGTTGAAAGGGATTATGTAAGGAAAGATAGAGAGTAGTTGTAAAAATTGAAAAGTAATTCGAAATAAGTATTCGGAGGGAATAGTTATGCTTTTAAAATATTTTTATGATGAAAAATTAGCTCATGCTTCCTATTTAGTTGGTTGTCAGAAAGAAGGCGTAGCAATTGTTATTGATCCTAGTCGCTATATAGAACAATATATAGAATTTGCTAAGAAAGAGGGGATGGAAGTAATTGCTGCGGCTGAGACTCATATTCATGCTGATTTTCTTTCTGGGTCTAGAGAACTTTCTAATCTCTATCATGCAAATTTATATGTATCTGATGAAGGAGATTTTGATTGGAAATATCAATATCTTAATGAAGGTCGATACCAATTAGTAAGTGAAGGTACAGAGTTTAAAGTAGGTCATATAAAATTTAATGTAATTCACACCCCAGGGCATACGCCTGAAAGTATCTCTTTTTTAGTAACTGATACAAGTCAAAATAATTTTACGAATGATAAACCGATAGGAATTTTCACAGGTGACTTTATATTTGTAGGAGATATAGGAAGGCCTGATTTATTAGAAACAGCTGTTGGTATAAAAGATACTGCACAAATAGGAGCGAAACAATTATTTGATTCTATACAAAAAGTAAAAATACTCCCTGATTATTTGCAAATATGGCCATCACATGGTGCGGGAAGCGCATGTGGAAAAGCATTAGGAGCAATTCCAACTTCTACATTAGGTTATGAAAAGATGTTCAATTGGGCATTTCAGTGTAATGAAGAAAGTGATTTTATATCGACTTTATTGACGGGACAGCCAGAGCCTCCAAAGTATTTTTCATTAATGAAGCATTTAAATAAGTATGGCCCTCCAATTCGTAAGAAGAGAAAGATTACTACTATTAATACAGTAGAAGAGCTTCAAGAAGTTATGAGGAGTGTTCAGCAAATAGTTGATATAAGGGATGTAGAGAGTTTTGCTTTTGGTCACATTGAGAAATCAATTAACATACCGTATAACAATTCTTTCACAACTTGGTGTGGATGGTTACTAGATTATAAAACAGAGACTTTAATAATTCTAGATGAGGAAAAGGTTAAAATAGAGGAAGTCATTAGGGACTTTGAATCTATCGGGCTAGATAATATTGTTGCTTTTGTACCTTTAAAAGTAATAAAAAAATTTGATATATTAGAAAGTTACAAGGAAAATACATCAATTGAATTATATCGGCATATAAAAGATAGAAGTGTTAAGGTTATCGATGTGCGTAGTAAAAAAGAGTGGGAGGAAGGACACCTTCATGATGCAATACATATTACGTTAGGTAATCTATTTGAGAAGATAGATTCTATACCGAAAGATTGTCCAATAGTTTTACAATGTCGAACTGGTTTGCGTTCCGCTATAGCAGCTAGCATTTTACAAAAAGCTGGTATAAAGGAAGTAGTTAATTTAAAAGGTGGATTTCTCGAGTGGAAAAAGTTTGGATTACCATACGAGAATTAATTTTTATCTAGTAATTCATTAAATTAGATATTTATCTTATTAATAAATCGCTTATGTTATTACAATTATAATAAACATTGGGTAATAACACCAGTCTTGTAGTATATTGTATATCGTATTAATATTTATATATTCTTGTTAAATATTATAAGATTGGGTGGCGATATCGATGAAAACAATTAAATGTATGACATGTATGTCTATTTTATTATTAATTTTCACATTGTTTTTACCAAAAAATTTAGTATTCGCAGAAGAGATGGATAAGGTTTGGGATCCAGAGAAAGGGATTATTTCTGGTTATATCTGGTTCGATGAAAATGAGGATGGTTGGATTGATCCCCAGGAACAAACAATTGCACCAGAAATAGGTGAAATAAAGTTATATTTAATTAATGAAAATGAAAAAATAGTTGAGGAAAAAATAGTTTCTAGATTACAAAATGGGCAAGCTCATTACTATTTTGAGGTAGAAGAAGGCAAATATAAAATACGAGCTGAGTTTACTGAAAAGGGAAAATATCAGCTTACTAGGGATGGAAGAGATTCATTTTTCAATTCTACAACAAACGAAACAAGATATTATGAAATTATGAAGTCATATAATATAGATAGTATACAGTTGGGATATAAAAAAGCATCTTAAACCTATTCAAAGTAAGGGAAAAGCTAAAGGTGATAGTAAAGAGGGTGGATTTCAATTTTAAGAGGGGCAAGCGCCCCTCTTTTTTATGTAACGGATTTGTTGGTTGTATTATTTAATGAGATGTTATATGAAAAAAGTGGCGACGTTTATCTTTGATGATTTTTGCATCATTAGATTGTGAACAGTGCTTTAATGCTTTATTTTATATCGACACTGTAATGGAATTATGTACGACTACAGCACCGGAATATTGTGTTTTCCAGTTCTTTAAAATAGATACTTGTACTTTATTTTATCATTAGACTAATCTCACAGAATGAGAAAATGTAATATGCTCTTATTTGAGGAGGGTTCTTATTATTGGTAATTTCATGTACCGTATTTAAAACTAAATCCACTTGGGAAGAAGTGCAGCAGGACGAACTTCCTGCAAAAGTGAAAGAAAAACTTGCTGCGAAATAATAAAAAGGATTTGGCATTAAAGGTCAAATCCTTTTCTGTTTTCAAAATCTTCTTCTGAAGTGAATATGAATCTATATTTTTTTAATTGAGCTGTTATTACGCCGTAACTAGTTTGTTTATTTCCACTAATTACATAAGGTTTATCGTTGATACCTCTACATTTTTCTGCCTCTTTAGTAAGGCATCGAATAATCCTTACGAATAACATAGCTATTTCTGATAACTTACATGTAGAGGTATCACTCAATATAACAAAAATGTAATGTTAATAAAATGTAATTCCACCGATACTATTAATGAAATTATATAAAATGAAGGGGAGTTAAAGGTGCAAATAACAGCACAGATAAGGTTGAAGAAACGTACAAAAAGTTTACCTATATCAACCTTTAGCTAAATGATAAAAGCCCTGCAGGGGATGCAGGGCAAGACAAAGGGTATTGAAGAATTGTCGATTCTAAAAGTAAAGGACTTCTTGGAATGTTTTAAGTTTAACACATAAAATATTAAAACTTTATATAGAGATGTTACAGAAATATGAATATAAAAAACTCTGATAAATATTATGAAAAAGTTGATAATCTATAGAATCTATAAGGGATTATGTTTGCAATGATGTCTTTATAGAGATAATAGGGCAGGCTTTGTTTGTATTAATATTCGAGAATCTAGTAGAATTCCCCACCTAATAGGCAGGTTCCTGGGGATTACGAAGCGTGAAAGCATCAAAAAAAGCCCGTACAGAAGCACAGGCAGGTTGATACACATATCGGTAATTAAATATTAACAGAAAAACTTAGTAAGTACTATTGAAAAAATAAAAAACTGTATTATCCTTAAGATGGTTTGGAGAAAACACATATAATAATGCACTTATATTAAATGTTTCTGAATTTGGATTAAGAGGCATAACAGTATGGCGTGTAATGCAAAGCTAAGGATTGTTCTTAGGGCTGTGGAAAGTGGATAAGCAGGACTGCAGGGAATAACCTTATAAATAAAAAGCTCAACTCTCAAAAGGGTGAGAATTGAGCCTAAAGATGTAGCTACTATTTATACGCATTGCATTGTTACTAAACGCTAAGGAATAGTAATAAAAAGATGATCCCAATAAAACTGTATAAAAACAAAAAGAACCCTAATAGGGGTAAATCTTTATGAAAGTTGACCATGACAAACCTCCATCGATATATTGAATATTTTAATATTTTGTTAGCCTATTTAAAAAGAAAAACATAACTTGGTACATTGGATTAGAGGATATCTATATAAATAGGTAGAATTTAATTATTTGGTTTACATTTTAATCCAAGGGGTACAAATTCGATGCGACGTGAAAAGGATTTGTTGAAACAATGGAAGGCGGATTTGCAAGCTATTCAAGAAGAGAAAAGGCTGAAGACAAAGGCTAAGAAAAAGAATAAGAAATATAGTATTCCGGGTAAAACGGCTGATTTCATGGATGACAAGCATACTTATCGTAAAGCTAATGGGGTATGGAAACAAAGAAATAAATAATGTGATGATAAATTAGTTTGATCAAGCTTATAGCAATTATCGGAGGCACTACCGTGATCTGGGAGGCGTCTTTTTTGTTGTTAATATTACAAAAATCTTAGATTAAAAATTATACAACTACATTTTAACCCCGTCCTAAATTTAGAACGGGGTTAAAATGTTTGAGGTTTCAAATTTTACTCACTTTATTGTCTTTTTATAATATGTATCAACTCCTATTTTCCTGATGTTCTGTAGTCTTTCTTGATAATATCTCGCATGTTTAGGGTAAAAAATAGGAGGAAAACCAAGGCTATGATTCCATTAACCCAGTAGTATGTATGTCCTGCTGTGAATCCAGTGTAGAAAGAAAAGGCATTCCAAACTAAAAGGATTGTCGAACAGATAGTAGAGATCAATAATGAACCAAAACTCCTCATGATTGTCACCTCGATTCAAAATGTTAGTGGTCGTACAATTATACATCTAAATAAATGAATTTAGAAGGAGAGGATATAATAAAATAATATAAAGGAACCACTGTGAGGCGAGAGATATGGATAGGTAGCGAATCCGTTACTTTTTATTTTAAATAGAAAAAGGAATCTCGAAAGATCCCTTTTTCTAATTCCGATATATCTTAATCGCATATAAGTAAAGACATGAAATATTATATAACAATATAAAAATATAAACAATAAATATTTTAGTTAACATAAGGAGGAATTAAACAAATTACTTCCTACTAGTACAGAGAGTGGTGGGTGATCTTAGGAGAAGTCCGCAGCTTCATACGTCACTACAACAGTAGATAGTTTGTTTGAACATAGTAAAGAAGCGTCTATATATGGTTAACAATATTTTTGAGATAACACTAAAGAGTATAGAATAGCAGATATAACACTATTTTCAGCCAATAAACATATCTTACTGCTACTATTACATATAAGATACATAATTTTGAATTAGCAGAATGTCTTTTGGGGGAGACGCAAGTTGGGAATATTTATTTTTTAGACGAAGTAAAGAATCAATCTATAAGTCTAAGTGTTTTCAATCGCTTATTATGTTATGAAGAAAGGAATTGAATACATAGTTTTAGATCAAGAAAAAAGTAACAACAATTGGGTTAATAGAAAAGTGTTTTTGTCCAACTATGTCTTTCAACAGCTCTAATTGAACCGTTTCTATCAGATTAGTTCAATAACGTAGCCGCTTGTTTTTCTTCTAAGTTATATACTTCATCTCACTCTATTCCACAAGGCGCCGCATGGAATTTTGAATTATATTTTGAGCGCTTATTAATATCAAATAGATTATCTTAATTTTAGTATATACATGAATGTTTTATACAAAATATCAGTTATTCCACCTTTTTATTATAAATATTCATCGTAACGCATTTGCTGTCTTATATGTAATTATTCATAGTTCTACGGGATACTTGCGAATCTTAGGGAGATTAGGATTTACGACGTTATTACCATAACTAACATTATTTTATAGTAATTAAATGATAGATTAACATTATTCCCTTACAGAAAATGTGCTTTTATTTAAAGGGAGATTTTTAGCAAAAAAAATCAAAAAAATATATGAAGTCAATGGTATTGTAGTAGTAAGTATAATAGATGTGGAGGATAGAGATTATGAATGATAATTTTTTGACCGAATGGATGCTTGGAGGTAAGACACCTAGTAATTACTTTTTATATAATACGTTTGATATCAACGGAATAAATAAATTTGTACATTATTTGCATTCGATACAAAAGATAGAAGGATATGGTGTAGTATTTTGCTTTCTAAATAAAAATTTATATTTAGGGAAAAGAATTAAATTGTCAGGAATGATTAGAACTAAATCTATTCAGGAGTACGCAGACTTATGGATAAGGGGTGAAAAGCCTAATGATTTATGGGAAATGAAATCATTAGAATGTGAGCCAATTAAAGAAAAAGAAAGTTGGAAAGAATATTCGATAATTGTAGATATCCCTATTGATGTAAAACGTCTATCTGTAGGATTAACCCTGAAAGGTGAGGGACATATATGGTTCCACAGTATGAAAGTTGAGATAATAAAGTAAAAGTAGGAGGAAAGAAGTATAGTATTGTAGCATTATTTAGATGAATGAGGTGAGAATACATGAAATAGAGGTATAGTGAATATTTTTCATTTTAATATTGTTTCTTAATAATATTAAAATGGAGGGCTGCTAGTATATAAATTGTTATCGTTACAATAATAAAAAGATATAAAAAAGAGTTTTTAAATATGAAGATGCTATTTGCAATTTTTACAGCATGCGTAAGCCTTGTTTTATCAACACTCAGTGTATCCGTGCATGTATAGAAACATCAGGAGAAGTTAATTTTGACCCTATTTTAATAGAGTATCAATAGAAAGGTTTCGTAGATACATACAGATTCTCACCAACTTCTTGGAAAAATGTTGATGGCGAAAGTTTCAGAATGTATTGGGATGAAAATACGCATGGTTCGCAACTTGATCATAGTTATAAACGTCATGGTTGTAGTGTATCTAATGAAAAATTGTTGAAAGATTTAAATCAAGTATATTATTTATGAATAATAAGTTTGTATAAATATATTGTTAAACATCCGTTTGCTTATAATTAAAATAAGTGAGCAGATGTTTTTATTTATGGGTGGTTGTTAACTACATTGTAATCGCTTTCTATAGCATATATGCACATCAAAAATAACTAAAAGGTATAAAAGTAGTTATGGGAGATCCTGTTTGTCTTCAAAATTTTAAAATATACTATATAAATGTGTTTCTTCTTTTGGATAAGGTAAAATCAATATAAGATAAGAGAATTTATACGAAGAGAGAATTATTGGAATTAGTGTTGATTCAAATAATGATCTTTTCAAAATTAACGTATGAATAATATTAGAAAAGGTTAATTGATGAGCTTAAGTTATAAAAATGGACCGATAAAGTTTAATAATAGAAGGGTGTGATTATTTATTCTAAAAAACAACAAGTTCGCACGAAATACCAATTTTACGAACAATAAAGTAGTTAAATAAAAATCTAATAACGGTATCTAGGGATTTCAAGCTTAGTTGCATAGATTTTCGTATGTTTGCATGTGCCTATATAATTAATATTTTATATAGAAATTATTAAATTTTGAGTTACTCATTAATAAATTTTATATAAAATTACATTTTACTTTATAAGATTTTTTCACACGTTGATTTAATCAACTCCCTATAATCATGATTAAATAAACTGATTTATATTTTTATAAAGACTTTTAAACTATATTCATGTATTGGTCTTTTGTATGAATTTATATATCAAATTTGTTTTATTTTACATACATTTATATGTAGTTTTTGCTCTAATTTTTATGGTCAAATACAAATTTCTCACTTGATTATCTATAATTTTTATTTGAGTAATTACATTATTCCATTCACTATTGAGCATGATTTAGTATTCCGTAATTTAATTATGTAAATAAGTTTGTGTAAAAATTGAATTTAATGCGAACTTGTGTTCGTACCTATTTTCTGTTATAGTATATATGAGGTGATTTTTATGGATTACAGCAAACAACGTCAAAAATCCGTACATCGTAAGAAATTATACGAGAATTTAAATGAAATGCCCTTTTACATAGAAGAATTTGTGGAGTACAAAGAATTGCATGATGCCTCCCCCTCCACCCTACTGAATTATGTATATGATTTTAGAGTCTTCTTTAATTGGCTATTATCTGAACAAATTATTGAATTTAAGCCCATTAAAGACATATCCTTCTCTGATTTGGAGAATTTAAAGAAAAAAGATGTTGAGAACTTTATGAGGTTTTTAAAACTACAACAAAACATGCAGAATTCCTCTGTTAACAGAAAAATTTCGGCCTTAAAGTCTTTATTTAAGTACCTCACCTCCCTATCAGAGAATGAAGATGGAGAATGCTATTTTTATAGAAATGTAATGGCTAAAATTGAAATACATAAAGATAAAGAAACATTAAATGCTCGTGCAAAACGTATGAGATCTAAAATTTTCCATAATGATGATGATCAAGAATTTCTGAATTATGTTAAGTACGAACATGAAAAAGCTTTAACAAAACATCAGTTATTCTATTTCCTAAGAGATAAGGAGCGTGATGTAGCTATCCTTTCCCTCTTTCTTGGTAGTGGTATTCGTGTAAGTGAATTGGCCGATCTCCGCATGGAAGATATAAACTTAAAAGAAAGACTAATTGATGTAATCCGAAAAGGAAACAAAGAAGATTCCGTTTGGATTACCCCAATTGCATTAAATGATCTTGAAAAATATATGGAGATTAGAGATAACAAATATGCTCCAGGGAAAGAATTACAAAATGTATTCTTATCTAAGTATAAACATACTGCACAGCCTCTTTCTGTTAGGGCTATCCAAGATATAGTAGAAAAATATACTAAAGCCTTTGGCAAAAAAATGTCTCCTCATAAATTAAGACATACATTGGCAAATAAGTTATATATGGAAGAAAAAGACTCGTTACAAGTGATGCAACAACTTGGACATACCAGCCAGGATACGGCCTTATTATATACACAGCTTGGAGAAACAACTATCAAAGATAGCTTAGGAAGAATAGGAAAGAATAAATAATAAAAGTTCAGCAATTTTGTATTGCTGAACTTTTATTATTTATTCTTAGTGGATTTAAAATCTATATTAAATCCACTTCATTTTGAACTTTATTATGTAATAAATACATAGTTTAAATTATACTTTAATTAGAATTTAAACTCTCTTTTGATAGTTAACTATAAGGGTCTCTCTCCAGGTTTGCACTTCAAATAATATAAGACTGTTATTTTTAATTGGCATTATATTTATCATACGTTTCTTCCAAACCAAAGTGTGTTAGAGGCTCACTGTCTGTTTTGAAATAAATTTATGATCCTACAAATCTTATACTGTATACCATACATAAAAACAAAAAAACTATTCTCAGACAGTTTTTTTATTATTAGCTTTTTTGTAACAACTCATCTTATTAAATCTTGACCTAATATTCCTGTTACTTTAATTTATAAAAACAACTAACATCAAAATTCTATTAAAGTTATACTAATTATAGAGGTGAGTTTATGAAAAATGAGCCAAATAATAAAAAAACTGTCCCATTATGCAAAAAAAATAAATCCCAAAAAATTACCAACGAGCAGTGGCATGCTATTATATATAATGATTCTTCTTATGACAATAAGTTTTATTATGGAGTAAAAACGACAGGTATTTTTTGTCGTCCCTCATGCAAATCTAAAATTCCTAAAATAGATAATGTGAAGATTTTTAAAAATGCACAAGAAGCATTATCTCAAAATTTTCGCCCTTGTAAACGTTGTAAACCAAATGCATTAAATTTACCTAATGAGGAATGGATAAAATATGTTACAGATTACATTGATAAGAACTTTGATGAACCTTTGACATTAGAAAAGTTGGCCTCTATATCTCATGGAAGCCCCTTCCATTTACAACGTACCTTTAAAAGAATTAAAGGATTAACTCCTATGGAATATATTCAACAAATCAGAACTTCAAAGGCTAAGTATTATCTTGAGCAAACCAATTATTCAATAATAGAAATTGGACTTACTGTAGGTATACAAAATACAGCATATTTTTCTACATTATTCAAAAAGAAAACTGGATACACACCTAATGAATATAGAAAATTACACCAAAAGTGAAAATCAATAATTTTGACTTTAAATAGAGTTCACTAAAAAATCCAATAAGAGCATTCGTTTTATTTCAAAAAGAATTCCTTCAATTTTGATTTGCAACTACAGAATCTTTACTCCCTTTTCAAAAATCGACTTTCACTCGTAATTCCATAATTACAAAGCTTTGTCGATAAATATTTTGTAGAATTTTCTAAAAAATGAACAAATTTTGGATATAAATGATAAAATTTTTAAAAAAAGGTATTTTCCTCGTATTGTCTCTGGTATCTTAGCAAGTTTCATTAACAGATATATTAGTATGCAGATGGTGATAACTAAATATATTGAAGATGGAGGTCGTTGATTATGATTAATAACAATGCACTTTTAACTCTTGATGTTAACTTACAATTAGATATTCAGAAAGAGACTATCATTAAGAACGGTTTACAATTATCTCTCTCAAGGATTCAATTTAAGTTGTTATTTTATTTGGTATGTAATAAGAAAGTTCCTATATCCAGTGAAGAATTAATACAATATGCTTGGGGCACAAATGATTATATTACTAAAGACGAATTGTATGTATATATATGTAGGCTCAGGAAAAGGATCGAAGATGATTTTAAAAATCCTAAATTACTTTTATCTATTCGCAGAGTTGGCTACATGTACTATCCGCCCCAGTTTGTAGAATTGAATAGCAAAATTTAAAAAGAATTTTTTATATTAATCATGTTACCCTTTTATAAAAGGAGTGATTTTATGGGAAATAAATCAATTACACTGTATCAAGCAATTGCTCTGTATATCGCTGCAATTTTGGGTTCTGGGGTATTATTTTTATCAGCAAGTACTGCTAATATAGCTGGACCTGCATCAATCATTTCGTGGATATTTATAATTATTTTAAGCTTCCCTCTTGCATATACCTTTGCTTGCTTATCACGATCTTATCCTGATGCAGGTGGTGCAGCTACTTTTGTAAGAATGGCTTATGGAAATCATATGGGTAATTTAATAGGTTGGTTTTATTTCTTCTGTGCTGCAGTAGGACAAATCATAGTCTCTCTAACTGGTGCTTTTTATGTAGGAATCGCTTTTAACCTATCCAACGGTATGATTACTTGTTTAGCATTATTTATCTTATTAATGGGTTCAATTTCTAACTATTTTGGTGTACAAACAAGTGGTAAATTATCTTTGATTTTGAGCTCATTATTAATTGTTTTATTGCTAGTAACAATATACTCTTCTTTCGATAAGTTTGAGTATTCTAACTTTAAACCATTTGCACCTAATGGGATAATTTCAATTGGCACAGCTATGACAATGTGTTTATGGTCTTTCTTTGGCTGGGAAGCAATATGTAACCTTGCAGATAAGTTTGTAAAGCCAGAAAAAGATATTATTAAAGGGACGATTATTAGTGCAGGGATTATAGGCATATTGTTTATTTTATTAAGCCTAATCACTATTGGCACTAAGACATATGGTAACCTTGAAAGCAACCTCTCTCCCTTAGCACTATTAATGCAAGATTCAATAGGAATCGGTGCGAAATATTTAACTGCTATATTAGCTTTTATTATTTGCTTAGGTACCGTCAACGCATTTATTGCTAGCATAACACAACTAGGTTTTGCTTTAAGCCGTGATAAAGCATTTCCAACTTATTTTTCTGAAATAAATCAACGTACTCAAACCCCCACTCGTGTAGTAGTATTTATTTTCGTCTTTGCATCTATAGGTGTGATAACAATAAGTACATTAAAAATATCTTATGTGGATCTGTTATTTATCCCAAATTCATTAGGCTTAATGGTATATATTTTTTCATCAGCAGCTGGTATTAAACTTTTCAAAAAAGGTACACTACAAAAAAAAGCTGCTTTAATATCTTTAATTTTATGTCTTTCATTAATCCCTTTCTTTGGTATATACTTCTTTGTACCACTAATAGTAGTAATTCTTTATTTTATGTATATAAATTACATGCGAAAATTGGCTAGTATAAATCAAAATTATTAGTTCTATTACACCATTAACTTTTTATACACTTTACACAATAAAGAACTCTTTTACTTCTTATAAGAAGTAAAAGAGTTCTTTATTTGGATAAAATAAGTTTATCTATAGAAATATAGTTTGTCTTTATTTCTATTTACTACGGAAGCGGTTTGAAGCTTATCAATAGTTTGTTGTTGTTTCACATTTTTTTCTTCAAGCATGCATTTCTGCTCATATAAAGGTAATAAATAAGTTTGAATAATTTTTTCTGCTGCAACTAATGAAGAATCGGATACATCTATAACACTTTTTATTTCTTTAACTATCTGCTTATTAATCATTTAACACCTCACTACATCCATATTGAACCTTTTACAAAAGTATTCATACATATATATTCTTCGTACCTTCAGCGGTATAAGTGTACTGAATAAATTCGCGATGCAGTAATTGTAGAGTCTTAAATAGAAAGCTTGTTGAAATTTTTATTGATATTACATTTTCTTTTGGAATCACTTGTAATATAGGTATTAGATGTGATGACAATGTCTTCTTAATTGCCTCCACTATATGATAATGATTACCATCAAAAATACCTAATATATTTACATTTACTGTTTTTCTACTTTTATTATTGTATTGAATAGCAAAAACGTTGTTTTTACTCATATTATCTTGTGTAGAAGTTGAAATTTTTGTACCTATCTGCTTAGTTAAAGTCATCCGGATATTGATAGGTATCCCTTTCCTCTCTGCCCATTTTATTGATTCTGCATTTATAATTTTAGCCCCAAACTTAGCCATTAGATAAGCATTTTTATATGAAATCTGTGGTATAACCATAGCTTCATTTATAATAGCTGGATCTGTAGTCATAATTCCTTCTACATCAGTAAAAATGTCTATTTCATGTGCATCTAATGTATATCCTAAAGCTGTTGCGGTTGTATCACTTCCACCACGGGACAGTATTGTTACTTCCTTTTCTGGTGTGTGCCCCTGAAACCCTGCAATTACTGGAATGTAACCTTTTTTTATATTTTCTAAAAGACAAGATGTATGGATTTTTGTTATAGAGCTATTAATGTATTTTTTAGAGGATGTTTGAATTCCTGCTCGTGTGCCTGTTAAAGCTATAGATTTTATACCTGCACTATTCAACATACTACTAATTACGACACTTGAAATTATTTCTCCGCAAGATAACAATAAAGCTTGATCATGTTCATTTATATTTACGCTATTGCTTCTTAAAAATTCTAACAATGTATCAGTTGAATAAGGATCTCCTATTCTTCCTATTGCGGAGACAATGATGACTGGGTTAAAGCCTTGTTCAATGGTTTCCTTAATTAGAGAAACTATATATTCCCTTTTTCTAAAGGTATTTATAGAGGTTCCTCCAAATTTCATGATTCGTATGTTCATTATCCCACCCACTTAAAAGTAATATTAATTTGTTTATTGCATTACTTTTTTTGTTTCACAGAACCAATTTTTTACGACGTTTATATTAGTGTTATCAAATTTTATTTTTTCGATATTTTCCCAATTAAGATTTTGATTGGAAGATACATCTACTCCTAGCGCTTCCTTAAGGGTCATCGAAAAACTTGGAAGTATAGGTTGGGCAAAATAAATTAATGCTTGAATCATATACCCTAAAGAGGCTAATCTTTGTAAATAAATTTTCATATTTATATCTTTTACAGGAATTACTTGGGTGTCTAAATAATCCTTACATATTTGTAAATATTCGTGTAATACTTGGCTAGCCTGCCGCAGACTAAAGTGATTAATATCATAAAAAGATTCTAGAGATTTTTTTGCCCAACTCACAGTTGCTTTTGCTTTGAGGTCAATGAAATCATTAAATAGGCTTAAATCCATGGAAGTTTCCTTTATAATTTCAATAAAGGTACTAATTGTATTAAACCAAGTATCTTCCAATTCATTTTTTCTAATTTGATTGAAATCTTTTAATGAGAAGTTTGTTTGGGTGTGTTCCGGATTTGTACGACAAACATAATAGCGTAAAGAGTCTGCCGGTACTTCTTTTAATAAATCACTGCCCCATATTGCATGCTCTCTACTTGTAGAGAATTTTGCGTGCTCTAATAAATAAAACTCATTGGTAATGATGTGCTCAGGTAATAAATAACCTTCGTCTATTGCAAAACATGTTGCTACATGCAAAACTGCATTAAAGAAACTGTTGTCATAACCAAGAAATTGTACAAGTGTTGCATTATTTTCACACAAGTTCTCCACTGAAAAATTACTATCATTTAATTGTAACCATTTATTTGTAGTTGCTATATGTCCTGGATACATTTCAAACCAAACATTAATACACTGGTTTGTATATCCCTTAATTGGTACTGGTATACCCCATTTAGTGGGATATGTTACAGGATAATCAGGAATAGGTTTTGAAACAATCCAATTGCATAATTCCTTGAGATGAGGCCTCCAACTAACTCTTGAATTATAATATTCCACCAGCTGATCTCGGTAATTTTCTAATGGAAAAAACATCCCTTTGTAACTGCTAATTGTTGGTGTTTCCCCACACAGACCACAAACCGGATTAATAAGCTCAATTGGATCATTAATTCTACCACAGGCTTCACAGAGGTTTCCTGAAGCTTTTTCGTTACAAAATGGACATTCACCCTTTATAAAAGATTCAAATAAATACTGATCGCAATTATTACAAAAGTGTATTTCTTTTTGCTTTTCGACAAAAACTCCTTTATTGTATAATTTCTTAAAAATACTTTGGACAAATTTAATATGCTCTTGATTGTTTAAAGAATTGGAAAAAATGTTGAGATTTATAAATGCGGCACCTAAAGTATCTTGCACTTTTTTTGTATAATATTCTACTAATTTCTCGGGAGTCCATCCTTTTCTTTTAGCTGTTGTTGCTATATAAGTTTGATGATCATCTCCACTCGTTGAGTAAATTACATTATTTCCTTTCATTTTTTGAAATCTACTAAACACATCTGCTGCTAAATATGGTCCAGATAAATGTCCAATGTGTAAATCCCCATTAGTCGTAGGGGGAGTTGCGGTTACAATAAAAGTTTTCATTTATAATCCCTCACTTTTTATTTGTTAAAAAACTAAAAAGCAATATAAATTATTGAAAAAAATTAAAATAAACATCTTATTCTATTAATTATCGTGCCTCTAGTAATGCCCCCCACCAAATACATAAAAATTCTAAAGACGTGTCACCTATATTTTTTATTGTATGAGTTGAAAATGGCTCAAAATATATAATATCTCCTTTTCCGACTATCTTTTCTTGTCCATCAACATTAATTATTCCTTTTCCGCTAAGAACAATAAAGGTTTCCTCTTCATCATGATGATGTGGGTTAGTTTGCTCCCCTGGTTCTACTATTGCCCAAGCTGAACCGAAAGGTTGTTGTTTTGTAACATGCCATGGAAATAATCTGCGAAATTGTGAATTATATTCGTTTGTAAAACTATCCTTAGACACAGGTTGGTAGTCAATTAATCCCTCATTCTGCACACGCTTTAGTGCTCTGCCCAAATATAAATCAACAAAGTCTTCCTTATAATTTTTCAACAATCCATTTTTAACTATTTCTAGATATTCTTTAGATGGCATTGCAAGGGGGGCATGATTTTCAAGTTGTAGTGTATAGACTGGCATAGAACCATTATCTATTTTTGCTATATTTTCTTTTAAAATATACCCATGTCCATTTTTTATAAGATCATCTATTTGTTCCGTTTCTATTTGATACGCTATACCATAGACTCCTCCACCTTGTTGTGGGATAATTGTAGATGTTCCCCCTCTAAAATCCTCATGGTAACCTGTAAAAGTATAGATGTAATTTTCTAAAACAGCTTTTTTGTAATTTTTATATCCACCAATATCTTTAACCATTTGTTCAGGATTCGTACTAATACCATAGGCAAAAAACCAAGGCATTTTAAAAACTCCCTTCTTTTAAGGTAACAGAAATAAATTCAGATGATTTTATTTGATAAACATCCCATGGGAAATTTTTCAGATCCCCTCTATCATCTAATTGAATATTACCTAATAAAGTAGATTTCGTTCTCAATAAAGAACTCATTCTATTAATACATTCTTTTATTCCCTTTCTTTGTAAAATTGGTAATGTACTCAATAATAAACTTGTTGCTACATAACTAGTTATGGAATAAGCTCCTACTTGAGTACCACTTATATTCTTATAATTCTTAGAAAAAGTGTCGTAATAACTATGATTATTATTTCTTCCTGTTGAAACTACATATAAATTTTCATTATTATTTTTTAATTCTTTGGCAAATTCATCTATAAAACAGTCATCTCCCAAAATTATTATCCCTCTATAGTCTACCTCTTTTAGTTTCCTTAGAAATTCTAGAGCACTCTGATAGATACCAGCAAAAAATATGATATTAGATCTTTTTATATTTAAATCATTAAAATTGATTTGTACATCCCATTTTTGCTTTAGTATTGTGCACCCCTTTTTCTTGGATAAATACTTCTCAACTTGATTCGATAAAGAGCGCCCATGAATAATGTCTTCCCATATTATTGAAACATACTTATTTGTACAATTAAAATTTAAAATAAAATCCACAACTTTTTCGGCTAAATAATTATCTTTTCCACAAATCCGTAGAACATTATTGTATTCTTTCTCTGTTAGGGAAAGTTCTGTAGAAGCTGGCGCTAAATATAAAATATCATTTACATTATATATAGGTGCTGCTCTTAGAGCTTCTGTACTACTTAGATGCCCAATTACAGCTTGTACCCCCTTATTGACTAAGCGCTCAGCTGCTGAGATATCATTAATCCCTGAAATACTATCATCTTCCCAGAATAATTCTATCTTGTGTGATGGATTATCTTTTATCCAGTCATGTATAGCTAAGAGACTACCAAAACATAATTCATAAGTATGGAAACCTTTATTTCCACTTAATCCGAGTCGGAAAGACGGTAGGCTTTTATCCTGTTCTGGCAAAATTAACAATTTATGAAAATTAGGTTCATTATTATCAATTACCATTTATTCATAGACTCTCCTTGCTTCCATGTATTTAGATTGATCTCGACGTATTAAATCAGGATTATAACCATTTGTAACAGATACATAATAAGCCATTAATTGAAGGGGAATTATTCCAACCAAAGCACTAGTCAAATCTTCACAATATGGTAATTTTATTACTCTAGTTTTATCTGTTTCTATAAAATCTTGTGAAGCGAAAATTACTATTTTACTATTAACCTTTTCTGCTGCTCTTATTAAATCATTAATTCTATTAATAACACGTAAAGGTGGTGATATAATAGTGAGTACGGTATTTGAATTACACATAGGTAAATACCCATGTAGTACTTGTTCTATATCTATGCCAATTGCAGGTGAATAGCTAGTTTCTACAAATTTTAATGCGGCCTCTCTTGCTAAAGATTCGCCTACTCCAGTTCCTGCAAAAATCCAATTGTTAGCAGGCTGTAGTTCCCTCGATAAGATTGAAACTTTTTTATCAATTGACAAAATTGTTTCCTCAACCAACTGAGAGATTTTTTCGAATTCCTGTTTGATGTTAGATGATATATTTTTTACTCCATAGTATTTAGATAACTCATAAAACAAACTTAATATCGCCCCTATACTTACTGTATAACTAATTGTATGAGCTAACGACTTTTCAAAAGGATATCCATTACTTATTACATGATCCGCCTTTTGTGCAGCACTGCTTTCTGGGAATCCTGTAATTAAAATAGTTTTTGCTTTTACGGCCCGAACATTTTCTAATGCTTTTAAAACCATTGTTGTTTCACCAGAATGTGATACCGCTATGACCACATCTTCTGAACTTATATTCCATGGATGATGAATTAATTCAAACGCAGGAACAGAACGAATCAGATTTACATCTTTAAAAATCATTCTGGAAATATATTCACTTGTCAAGGCTACGTGATACGAAGTTCCACAACCTGTAATAAATACTCTCCTACAATATTTTATTTGATTCACTATTTCTATGATTTGCTCATTATCAATAAAACAGTTATTAAGATTGTTCAAATAACGTACCTGTTCACAAATTTCTTCGTACATATAATAAGGATGCGCTTGTCGAATATTTTGCATTACATACCTCCTCATACTAAAGAACATAATTACATATAATCATACCTATATTTTCCTTTTATTAGTTTACTCTCAAAAAAACGTTCCAATTGATAAGGTTGTATTTCTGGTTGTTTTTCTTTTGTTAGTATTTCCTTTGCAACAGCCTCACCAACTGCAGGAGCAATTTTAAAACCACCTCCACTAAAACCTACAGCTAAGTATACATTCTCAATCTGGGGACACTTCCCAATAATAGGGTGCTTATCAGGTGTATAACCATCAAAACTTACTCGCCCTCCTATAGGAAAGAAATTTTCTAAAAAAGGTAGACGTTTCTTTATTTTATTTTGTGTATAAGCTATATTTTTTAAAGTTGGAACACTATTTTTATTATTTGGATCTACATCCCATTGATTATGAAACATTCCAATTAATATTTCTTTCTCTGAAATCGGACGAAAATAAGTACCAATAGTATCGTCAATATGAGTTAATAATTTTGTTGAAACTTTGGAATCTACTCTTGATAAAAAACAGATGCCAATTTGTTTTGAACGTAAAGGTAGGTTTATGTTGTGTTTCTCTAATATTTCAGTTGCCCACACATTGTTGGCAATTATTATATTATCTGCATACAAGCTTCCAATGTTAGTTTCTACACCAATCGCTTTTTCTTTTTGGATAATCAATTTGTTTATACGGACTCCTTCTCTCAATAACACTCCATTTTCCAATGCTTTGCTTATAAAACAATGAGTAGTTTTTATTGGATCTGCGTAACCACTATGTGGTTCAAATGCTACTAATCCTATTCCTTCAATAGAGGATTCAGGTTGTATTTCTTTATATTCTTCTGGAGACAACAGTTTAATAGGTACGCCTATTTCACTTATCATACTTACATTGTGTGTAATTTCGTTTTTAAATTCCGGGCTAACAATCATTGCAAAACCAGTTTTATTAAAACCGCAATCTCCACCTATATTTTCATTCCATTTAGAATAAATTTGTAAACTTTTCCAAGCTAGTTTACTTTGAAACGAGTTTGTATGATGCATTCTCAGAAGGCCGCCAGATTTACTGGTAGCCCCTATTCCTGGTGGTCGTGATTGTTCACATAGAGTTATTTTCCCTACATGATTTTGAGATAAATAATATGCAATACTTGCTCCAATTATGCCCCCACCTACTATCAAGATATCACTATGACTATTCATTTTTCTCTTCCTTATATTGTAATAATGCAGAAGAAAATATTGATACGGCATCTTGTACGTGTAACTTATTTATGATTAATGGAGGAATCCAACGAATAACATGATCCTGTGTTCCGCATGTCAAGAGTATTAATCCCCTCTCAACACATAACTCACGAATCCTTTTAGCTGTTTTTGAATCTGGAAGACCTTCATGATCTAGAAACTCACATGCTATCATAAGACCAAGTCCTCGTACATCCGAAATGAACGGATAAATTTCCTGAAGACCTTTTAAATAATTAAGTATAATCTCCCCTGTTTTTTTTGAATTTTCCACTAGGTCCTCTTCTTTTAAGACATTGATAGTTTCTATTGCAGCTGCAGCTGCTAATATATTTCCACCATAAGTCCCACCATGAGAACCAGTTATCCATCTACTCATTAATTCTTTTGATGCAGCAATTCCACTAAGAGGTAAACCTGATGCCAAACCTTTTGCAATTACTAAAATATCTGGTGTAACTTCAAAGTGCTCCATTGCAAATAATTTACCTGTTCGTCCAAATCCAGTTTGAATTTCATCAAAAATTAATAGAATTCCATATTTGTCACAAATTTCTCGTAAACCTTGAATAAAAGACTTTGGCGGAATAACATATCCACCTTCTCCTAATATTGGTTCTATAATCATTGCAGCAGTTTCCTCTGGAGAAGTTTGAGTTAATAAAATATGTTCTAATTCCTTTAAACATCGTTTTGTTAATTCATCTGAGTCAAAATTATTTCCAATTTCATAAGGAAATGGACTAACAATAACCCCAGGCATTAATGGTTGATAAAATTTCCTATAAATGCTTTTTGCTGTAGTAACAGCCATTGCTCCTACAGTCCGCCCATGATATCCGCCTTGGAAACAAATAATATTAGTTTTTTTTGTCGCATGACGAGCTAACTTTATTGCACTTTCTACCGCTTCACTACCACTATTACTAAAGAAAAAGCAGTTTAACTCACTAGGAAGTAAATCGCAAAGTTTATGAGATAATTTTGTGATGGGTGTATTATAAAAAATAGTAGCTTGTGCATGTAGCATTTTTTCAGCTTGATGTTTTATAGCATTTACAATTCTCGGATGACAATGTCCAGTATTGGTAACTCCTATACCTGAAGTAAAGTCTAAAAATTCTTTTCCATTTATATCATATATATATGGACCTTTTGCATAATCAACATGTATTTGAGTAAAGTGTGGCCATACTGGAGATAGATGTTCAAAATTATTTAGTAAAGAGACTTCCATCAATTATTCTACCTCCTGTAATATTCGAGTATTTTTTAATTGTGATTGTATACTTTCTTGGATTTTTCCAGCTTTTACAGCCATCATACTAAAGGAAGCTGCATCACTTATTCCATGCGTTCTTTCAGTTAAACCATTTACATAAATTTTAGGTGTGAATTTCTCGGAAGTCTTAACTTCATAATTTTGACTAATAATTAAATCCTCATCTTCATCCAATTCAATATAGTTACTTAATGATTGTAATCCATTTGGGAATTTTTCTTCATAAAATCCAGTACATAAGATTATATAATCCACATCAAGTTGTAACTTTTCTTGTGTGTACATATCAGTTACATTCAGTTTAAATGATTTATCTTTTTCAGCTATAGTAGTTAACTCCGAATTATTAATAACTTGAATTCTATTTATTCCCTGAATACCTTCTTCGTAGATTTTCCAATATAAAGAACGACTTACATCAGCATCAACCGCAGAATAGTTTGTATGTTTTATTTTTTCAAACAAATATTGTTTCTTTTGTTTTGGTACAGAATAGAAATAATCAGCAAAATAAGGGAAATATACTTCATTACTAAAGTGACCTAAATCATAAAGTCGAAATCCCATACCACGATGAATAGAAGTTATTTTTGATTGTGGGAATCGTTGCGCAAGATCTAATACAATTTCAATAGCATTTTGTCCTGACCCAATTACAGCGAATGTAGGTTGTTTTTCTTGAACTGTTTTAATATGACTTTTATAACCACTTGAGTGAAATACTCTCTGGCCAACAAATTCTTTACAAATTTCGGGAATGTTTTTTCTTCTACCTGTACTTAAGACTATATTTCGTGCTTTAAATTTTTTTATAGCCCCAGTATTTAAATCTTGTGTGGAAACTTGAACCATTTCTACCGCTTTAGTTTCTGATGATACAATTGGCTCAACATTTAAAAATTTATGTCTATAAAGAGTATTTTCTGATACTTGATCTGCAACCCACTTTACGTAATCCGACCATTCAATTCTTCCAGGATTACTTGAAAATTGGCCAAACGTAAATAATCTATCTTTTTCCTTTAAATACATCGGAAAAGTATACCTACTTCTTGGATTACGAGGTGTAGCCAAGTCTCTGAGGTAATGATGTTGAATATCTGTTCCCGGTAGTAACATTTCCGGCATCCAAGTGGAATCCTTGGCTTGCTCTACAAATAAACATTTTAAATTTAAATAATCAGAAGGATTTCCCTCTTCAAAATCCTTCATGGCAACAGATAGCGCAATACCTGCCGGCCCAAATCCTATTCCAATAACATCGTAAATTTCTTCATTTAGAAAATCCATTTAAATATACCTCCTATTAATTTAATAAAGAATATTACATTTTGATATTTTTGTATTCCCTCCTCTCATCCTTATACTATCAAATAGCTAGCGAAATAAACCTTTCACTTCATTAAGGTTTATTTCGTATACAAATCTAATAAAATTTCATTAAAAACTTGTAGAAATTCAAGTTTATTAATTTAATTTAAGATTTAATGCTTTTTTACATTCCACAAATGGTTTTTTTTGGTATATTATAGGTGTATAGTGTGGATAATTAATTAGGAGGGTGAATGATATGTTTTATAATCGAGTGATTACCATGGCTTTACCTTCTCTGAATGCTATTTCATATTTAGAGGTGTACCAATTAGACCAAAGATATTTAGATAAGGTTTTAACTTTATCACAGGAATTTCAAAAATCTTTAAATATTGAGGATTTTAGCTTCGATTTTCAAAAAGCTATCGAGATTACAGATTTTTACGACAATACTTTTGTAACAAATAGTATAAATCATACTATAAAAAAAGAAGGGGTTAGTGTTGGCAAAATGATTGACACTATCTATTTCGCTGTTAACAACCTCCTAGAATTATCAGAACATAATAATATTTTTCGTTCTAGGGTGTTAAATACTATAACTAACGCTTTTTTAAACCTTTCACATCAAGAAAATGAATCTTACTTTTTCTATTATCAAAAAGATAATAATCAAACTAGTTATCGTTACCATATTTTTTTAGCAATTCAAGAAAATAACGAAAATCTTTTCTTGAAAATAGTTCCAATTTCAATTGATGTAACAATAAATTCCAATATTGAGGAAATAAAAATTTTAAACACCCATGACATTAGAGATTTTACTGTTAATATAAAAGCAATAAACTTAGTGTTTTATGATATAGACAATCCAAATTTATTAAAAGATTTTAATAGAAGTTAACGTAATTGAACTAGAGAAAACGGCTGATGGTTGGAAAATTAGTAAATCAAAAAAAACGGTCTAGAATTCTAGACCGTTTTTTAGTTCCCTCAATCTTCTTCGAAATCACGTAGACTAGCAAGCAATTCTGTAAATGTTGAGCAAACAGGGTATATTGCTTCCTCTATGTTTTCCTCCTCATGCTCCCAAAATACTACTGTTGGTGATTCAGGATTGCTACGGTAATCAAAACACAGATGATTCCCAAATGAATCCTTACCAAAGGGATATACTTTATTTGCTAATCTATCTTTTATATCATCATAAACTTGAATGATTGAATTTCTACTTTCTAAATCAAAAGTTAATAGCTTACTAAATACATTCTCATCCTGTCCGGGTACATCAAATATTTTTGGTCTTGGATAACCACTATCATATTTTTTTACACATTCTACAAAATCCATAGGGAATTTAATATTGAAATATTGTTCTACTTTCTGAATATTTTCATCTGTAATTTTTTTTATTTACTCCAATCCAAGTAACGTTGTCATATATACTCCTCCTTACTTATCGCTTTCTTTTCCCCAAATTTTATATCCACCAGTGTGATCTGTTTTCCTATGTGTTTCATAATCCACAAGTTGCATTCGTCCTGCTTCTTGATGATGATGCCATGTATAATTTTCTGGTACCTCGCCCAGCTTAAATAACTCTATTTCTTCTTCTGTGAATTTTGCAGCTAGCTTAGGGTCTTTCATTATTTGTTCGTATAATGCTTTACTACATATTCTATCATGTGTTGGTCTAGATTTTTTAAAATCAGCTTCTTTTAATTTAACTTCAGAAACGGGTTTAAAAATAGGGAAACCATCTAAATCATACGGAATGCCTGTAACTGGATGTTTATTTCCTGCTAACTCACATCAGTGCCCAAAAATTAGATGCCTCAATTCAAGATATTTTAAATCAATACAACCTCTTTAGCCTTCCAAAACTATGGGGGAGTGGAAAAACAGCCGCCGCTGATGGAACAAAATACGATTTATATGAAGAAAACTTACTGTCAGAATACCATATCAGATATGGGGGCTATGGAGGAATAGCTTATCATCATGTTTCGGATAATTATATTGCTTTATTTAGCCATTTTATCCCCTGTGGGGTTTGGGAAGCTGTTTATATTATTGATGGATTGCTAAAAAACAAGTCAGATATCCAACCCGATACGATTCATGCTGATACACAAGGTCAGTCTACCCCCGTCTTTGCACTTTCTTATCTATTAGGAATCAATTTAATGCCTAGAATTCGGAATTGGAAAGACTTAAAGTTTTTTAGACCAAGCAAACATATTCAATATAAACATATAGGTCCTTTATTTAGTGATGTAATCGATTGGAAGTTAATTGAGACTCATTGGCAAGATTTATTTCAAGTTGTTTTGTCTATAAAAGCTGGAAAGATACTACCCTCAACTCTTCTCAGAAAACTGAGAAGTAATAGTAAAAAGAATCGACTGTACCAAGCATTTCGAGAGCTAGGCAGAGTCATTCGAACGATATTTCTTCTTAGATATATCTCAGATATGAATTTAAGAGAGCAAATTACAGCTAGTACAAATAAAGTGGAAGCATATAATGGTTTTTCAAAGTGGTTATTCTTTGGTGGGGATGGAATTATTACTGAAAATGATCCAGTAGAACAAGAAAAACGTATTAAATATAATGATCTCGTTGCCAATGCAGTCATTTTTCAAAATGCCGTTGATATTACCATGATTTTATGGCAACTCAAGAGAGAAGGTTATCGATTCTCACGAGAAGATCTGGTTATGTTAAGCCCATATATGACGAAACATTTAAAACGTTTTGGCGATTATGTGATTGATTTACAAAACATTCCACAACCAATAGAAGAGAATATACCTGTATAAAAGATAAACGGGTCAAAAAATGGAAATAAAAACCAGTATATGACCCGTTTTTACACGTATCTCGGCTGAACCCCGAGTAGAAGGAGCATATTTCGACATACCTTTCAAAAACATGCTCCTTCTAATTGATTAGTGTATTCTTTAATTTAAAAGTTTATATCTTCATACGTTTCAATAATATGACCATTTGTTGATTCTATTTCATTAAGTGGATCATGATTTCTTAACCCACCGAAATCAAGACCTGTTAAGTTTTCAATTTTCGAAACGGCTACTTGATATGTTTTATATTCGCCATATGCAAATTCCAGATTATCTATTAAATTTTTTTGAGATTGTAAATAAGCTGTAGCAGATAAATTACCATCTTGCTTAACTATTACAACTACCTTCCAAAATTCTGCTGGTATTTGTACTCCTCGATAAATCAAATCATCACTTCGGAATACTGGTCCGGTAAACACTGTTACTTTAAGGTTAAAGTTTTTAGCATTTTTCAAGATATAATCCTCTAGACCCAACCATGTCTCTTGATTTAATTTTTTATGTTGTGGTGAGGCATTTGTAAAATAGAAAGTATCTTTGTTTGCTTCTTCTGCAGAATTTCCCCACACAGGATCCCTTCTACGAACAAGATGTCCTCTATCAAGATCATTATCTATATATAGTTCATCACCGCACTGATATTTTTTATCAATACGAGGGTCAAAATTCCAGTCATCTTCACGGCCCACATTTTTCAAATTATTCCCATCAATATTAACTACAGTATAGTAAGCTAAACGACGTTTTTTACTCATAACAATCGAAAAATGTGTATAGTTTAATATTCTTTCTCCATTCTTGAGAAGCGCTATATCTAATTCAAGATCGGGACGTAATTTAGGATGTGAAACTTCATAATTATCACCTAAAAATTTAGTATCATGACCTGTCGAGTCTTTGTGCCACTCTAAAGGTAACTCCTCAGAAATTAACTCTCCAGTTGTGTTTTCAACTAATTCCCACGATTTTGAAAAATCGTCAAGTAATTTCTTCTTATCATCACTTAGATTTTGAGACTGATTCATAACAAACTGTACAATACTACTAATTCGTATTCCTTCGTTTGCTATATATTTTGTACTATCTTTTGGATCAGGAACTCCTGAATGATGAAGTGCAATAACCATCCATTCATCATTAAATACAGCTGATCCAGATGAACCTGGCTGTGTATCCGTTTCATAATGAATAAAATCATCAAATATATCTTGAACTTTATTCTCTCTATTCGCTACCATCTTAGGTGCACCTGAAGGATGCTGAATTATTGATACGTGCTCACCAACTAATATCTTTCCTTTATGCGGTAAAAGCGGTAAAAAATTAAAATCACTTAATTTCGCTTCGTCAGCAGATGTTTCTTCTACTGCAACTAATGTAAAATCAAGTTTCTCATCTGTTATAAAAAAACGATTTGGCGCTAAACGAAAATTTTTAATTTCTCTTTCTTTTAAATCTAACCCCAACTCATAATTGAATTGTGCAAGACTAAAAAGCGCAGCATCTTCATCTGCTAAAACATGATTATTTGTAAGGAGTAAAGATGGAGACACAAGAAAACCTGTACCATGTCCGCGAACCCTTCCAATACGATCGCGAACCTCAATTCTACAAACAGACTTAGCAGCTTTAAGTCCTGCTTCAAAGTAAGAGATAGGAAATAAATCATTTCCTTCAATAATGCGCTCTAATGCTAAGCCATCTCGTGGATTAATAATTGCTTTTCGAAAAGAAGCCCGTTCTGGTTTGCTTACTTCCAATGGATTTTTATGCTGTAATTCACTCTTGAGATGTTCACGTTTGTTTGAGCGTTCAATAAAGCGATTCAGAGCATTTTGTTGTTGTAAAGACATTAATTTCTGATTGAAAATTAAATCATTTTCGAATTGCATATTAGACATGTAGTTAGTCCTCCCAAATATACATTTTTTAATACCATTTGTATGAATATGAGTATCTTTTCTAATACTGTTTAATTTTCTTATAATAATAGTAGTAGCTCACTTCAAAAGTATTTAGAAAGTAGAAAGGGTACATTTGTTGAATAAATTGCTTATCTTTTTCCGAAAATGTCACTCCTCCAATAGCTTCAAAATCTCCAATTGTGTGCTCATTGGGTATCGTATAGAGCATTATTGATGTTGGATCAAATTCTGTGAAACTCGTTATATTTTTATCGTATCGATTAAATATGTTGTTATCAACATCTTCTTTTGACCAGTTATTTGGTGGGCCCATATAATACGTATATACAGCTTTTTATCCCAAGGTATTTTCGCACTCGGATTTTGATGCTCGTGAATACACCCCAGGGCATTTCCAAATTCATGTAATACCACTCTTGAGTATTCAACTTCAGGAGTGTCTGGTTGAAGCCAACCATAGTTCATTGTTGGCTCCTTCTTATCCACTTCCTTACAGGAGGTTCCAATATATGACCAACTACCGTCATTCATGTCAAATGCTATACGTATTTCTGCGTCAGGATTATTTCCAAATTCCAATTTTATATTTGCAAATTCTTCCCATCTTTTTGCATGTTTTTTGACTTTTTCTTTCACTTCAGGAAGCCCCTCTAAAAAACACACATTTATTGTTTGGCCTGGTACCCACTTATACTGATCAATAAGACTTATTTCCTTAGAAAAATTAGGTGGTATTTTATCAATGCATACTTTAACTGTTTTAGGCATAAAATCTAATCCTTTTTATATCGAAATTAAATGATTATTAACCTGGTTTTCATACTTAAAATAGAGTTTATATAGTAATTTGAGATACATTCTCTTAGTAACTATATATTTCTCTAAAATTTGCTCAATTTATAAGGGATACATCTTCCCTATAAAAATTTTATCTATTTCTGATAAAGAAGTATTCCAACCAATTTCAAAATCACCGATAGTTAATTCATTTGGCACAGGATATTGCATAATTGATTTAGAATCGTGTGGTGTAAATGAAACTCCTTGTGGATTGAGTTTAGCTAATACATTCTGGTCAACCATTTCTTTAGACCAACCACTATTCTCTGCATAATATCGATATACAGCTGGTTTATCCCAAGGTATATTTGCTCCTGGACTAGCTTGTTCATGTGATATACCTATACAATGACCAAATTCATGCAAAACAACACGAGAAATTTGTGATTCTGAGCTTGCAGGTGTTAAACCGGTTAAGCTCATAGTAGGTTGATTTATAGGAATTCCTAGATTATCAGTACCTACATAAGACCAGAATCCCTTATGTCGAAATGTAATACGTATTTCTGCATTTGAATCATCACCAAATAAAAATTTAATATTGGCGTATCTGCTCCATTCATTAGCATATTTTTTAACTTTTTCTTGTATTACTGTGTTCCCATCAAGAAAACGTACACGTAGAGTTCGACCACTCTTCCATTTTTTTGCTGTTATTAAAGCCATTTCATTATTATCAATGGCTTCCTTTGACACTCCATAGGAGTCGAGCGCATTATCCGGATTTTCTTGAATTGCTAAACGAGATGCTTCAATTAATTGATTATCATTTATGTTCATTTGCACGCAATGATCTAGCGCTTCATTATTTGACAAATTCAATCCTCCCAATTATACGATTTAAATTACCTTTTATATTATGAATTAAATAACAGAATTTTATTCTGAAAAAAAATCTATCTATAAGTTATTATTAAATTCATATACACAATTTATATTAAGATACGAATATATATTAATTTGAATAAAGTTTTATTTATATATTAATAAAAATAATGATAAATAGTTCTTTTCTACACTTTGAAAAGTTCCACATCTAATTCAGTATGCGACAATAGCATTTCAGTATTAGTTAAAAAATTCTTTTTTATTGATTCATCTTACAGTTATTTAGTTAAGTTCTCTTACAATTTATAGAGATTTTAAATATCGTTCGGCTGGATTTTTTTAGTACTACCTTTTGTGAAAGATCAAATATATCCGGAATCAAGTATTGTGCTATACAGTGTTGGCTCAGTTCTATTTAGTTCAAAACTAAATATGTATTTACAAGCATAAAAGGTTCACTACAAAAAGGCACACCTAGAGGTATGCCTTTTTGTTTAAATTTTTGTACTAACATTTCTTTCTTGGTTATAACATTATGGGGACTAAGTTTAAAGAAAAGGAAATGAAAGGAGTAAACTACTTGTTCCGTAATTTATTTGTATTTAAAAATAAATTTTATTTACAAGGGCTAATTATTTAGCTGGCGTGAACTGATTTTAGGCTCTTATAATAAGTATTTTATAGCAATTTATAAAATAGATTTATGCAATTAATTTTGTAACCAATTAAGTATTTTTTCTGATACAACAGGATGATTCAAATATCCATATAATTTATGGGGGTTACATTTCCCTTTCTCATCTACCCAAAATGTGTAGATTTCAGGCTCATCTGTAATACTTCTAATAAGATTTCTCTCAAGCATTTGATGAAAATCATCCTTTATGTCACCATCATGTGCTACAAAATCATCTACAGCTCGAATATTAATCCAATTCATAATGTTAGTTGGGTACATTCCATCATTTGGTTCGTTTGAATCATAGAGACTTTTTTTCACTGCAGGCTCGCCTAATGGATTACCTAATGTCATCCACAATGAAATTTTTTTCTCCCATAAATCTTTATATTCACTCATCCTTGAAAACTTCCATAAAACGTCATAAGATACCATGCATCCCATGCTATGTGATATTAAGGCAATATCATCATTTGCTAATAAAGATTCCCTTAAAATTGGTTGCAAACGTTCACGAATTTGCGACCCTACTACCCTGCTAGTTAGATAAGAACCTAAATCTGGAAGGAGTTTATTTATTACTTTTTGAGTTATTCCAATTAAAGATAAGAAGGGGCTCGCAATTGTAGCTAAATCATCACCAAATTTTATAATTTCTTGTTTTTCAATTAATCGATCATAATCTTCTATTGTGTGCTTTTCAAGGGGTCTTTTTATTAGTTTTTGTAAGGGTTTGTTGTAAGTATTATCTGGAACATACCAATTATCTGAAATCCAAACGAGTTCTTTTTTTAATTCCGGTCTATTTTCCATCAATATTTGGTTTAAAATATCACCATAGTATACAACCGTTACTTTTACATCACCAACTTCAATTGCTTTTGCCATTTTTTTATTTATTCGCTGGATTCCATTTATTAGAGCGTTATTAACTAAAGTTTGCTTTATAGATTGTTGTGGTTTTGTAGATCTTCCATGAATAATGATTATATGTTTTTTTCTTGTCATAATTATCTTTCTCCTGTTGCACAAAGCTATAATGCGAAAGTGCAAAAATTTGTAGTTAACTAAAAAACTTTAACTTTAAGATGTTTCTAAATAAAAAGAGGCACATCATATCTATAATGTGCCTCTTTTTATTTTTTATTCAAACTAATATAGCAGATAACTTAAAAATCTCCCCTACTAAAGAAGAAATTTAATGTTCTTTATATATACGATTCAATACAAATGAAGTTATACAAATGATATTAGCCTTTAAAGCTTCTTTCGGCCAATTCGGGTATAATTCCGAAGCGCTAACATTTTTTATATACTCCTTAAAATCCACTTTATATCTTGGAGCATTTTCATAAGAATTCCCATCATGAACTATAATATATTGCGGTATTTGTAGATTATGTGCATGTAAAGGAATATCTGTAGAATACATAGAGTACTGCTGAAGTTGTCTTTCTAAATGCTGTTTAGTTAATTTATGCTGAGGTACATCAATAATTTCTATTGATTGCAGCTCTCCTGTTCGATTTATAGGAATCATTTCTACTCTTTGTTTTGCTGTAGTTCCCGCAAAAATTTGTACACCTCTAACTATTTTCACACCATAATTAGGTGCTTCAATTGTAAGGATATATTCTGAATAAGGTTTAGGGCCCGAAGGATCTGAAGCAGATTCTTTAGGGAGAGCAGATAAAGAAATGACACTTGTTAAACCAATATCATTTGTTTGAAGTGTGGTAATAATTTGACTACCCTCATCTTGCTTACGAACGAATACCTTTGCACCTTTGATTGATTTATCTGTATTCATTTCATAAACAGACACAATTAACTTGCCACTTGATGCGCGATAAGTATCCGTGTATCATAAAAAAATTGTTGATTATTCAAAAATATATTTGGTTGATAGCATAACTGCTTTCCTGTATCCCATGGATAAGAGAGATAATCAATCAAAACTATTCGCCCTGTCTCTATAACAATTCATTGCAATCACTCCTTTATATTTTTATTACTTTCAATGATTAATAATTAGGAAAGTATCCATTTTGATTATAGAATGATTGTGGGTAATGAGATATGGAGGAATTTGTCATAGAAGGTGTAGAGAAAGGATTAATAAACAATTGGTTTGTATGTTGAGAAGTTGTGTATGTTTTAATATTTGCATCTGTATTTGTCTGTACTGGTATGGGGTTATATTCCAAATCCCTTGTGGTACCTGCAGTATATTGTAATTCTTCAAGTAATCTCCATAGTTCTTTACGCACTACTCCTGTTACAGTAAAACTTTTAATTTTTTGAAATTCCTTTACTGATTTTTCAGTTTCAAGTCCAAAAAATCCATCTATTTCCCCTGTGTAAAAACCATACCTTTTCAATAAACTCTGTATCATTTTTACACTTTCTCCTTGATATCACAATTGGGGATTAGCCTTTGATGCAGCACCTTATGAAAATAATTCTATACCCTGGAATAACATCAAAAAATTTAAGCAAATGGGATATATAGGGGAACAACTTGGTCTAACTTGGGGTGGGCGCTTTACTACCCTAGTTAATTACCCGGATTTCGAATATTCTTTTGGATTAAGTACTTGGGATCTCCTTAACGGTATTACCCCTCCTATTTTAAATATATAGCTTTTCATATAACTTAAATTACATCAAGATTTTTTTCTATTTATAACATCTTCTGGAATTGAAAAATCGATTAAGGGGCCGTTGGATGACAATAAACTATTCTGTTAAGGAGCCCTTTAATTGAATAAAGGTTATTCAGTTAACAATGAGGTTGCGTATGAATATAGCACCTTAATAAACTATAGAGGGAAAATATATAATAACGTATTTTAAATTGCACCTTTAAGGAGGCGAAGTCGATGAGAAAATATTTTTATTTGATTGGGCAAAAAACAAGAGGATAACGTTTCACTAGCCCATAAACTAAGTGGTTCCTCTTCAATACTAGAAGGAGAGTATCAAATTGAAGAAAATTTATTTAAAGCCTATTGACAAAAGTAATTGGGAAGAAGCAATTAGACTGTCTGTTAAAGAAGAACAGCAAACATTTATTGCATCCAATCTCTATTCTATCGCAGAAGTTCAATTTCTAGATAATTTCTATGCAAAAGGTATTTATCTTGATAAAAAAATGATAGGATTTACTATATTTAGGATAGATCCTGCTGATAATAATTATTGGATTTATATACTTATGATTGATGAAAAATTTCAAGAGAAAGATATAGGTAAACAGGCTATATAACTGGTTATTGATGAGATAAAACAAGATAACTATACAAGCATCCCTTTAATCATGATTGGATATGCTCCTGAAAATCTTACAGCTAAATTTGTATATAAAAAGACAGGATTTATTGAAACAAAATTATCTTCTTTGGGTGAACAGTTAAGCTAAGTATTCTTTATGAGCACTTGGATTCTCCACATTGAATATTAGATTTATTAAAGTGGATATTTGTTTTTTATTAAGATGATTCTAATGTATAAATAAAAAAATAGGAGGAACCTATAGTGACAGCCCCCCTGCAAAAAAACTGTAATATACATGTTGAAAATAAATTTATTTTACTAATAATGAATATCCACCATTTTTATCATTAAATTTATACATATTCAAATAATATTTCGCTTTATAGTATTTCCTTCATCTTCACCACAAGCTACGCAATTTTGCATGCCTAATTCATGATAAGATACCCATGTCATTCCATTATTTTGTTTATTTACCACGGAGATATCCATTTCTTTTGGAACTGTAACATCAAACTTATAAACATCTGTTTGATCAGGATTAATCATACTTCCTTTTACAAGCTTATTAAACCGGAGTATCTTCTCTTCTTCAAGCGATCCATCTGTTTACGGATCTTTTTACAGTAACTTTTATTTGTTCTTTACTTTCTTTTCCTCTACTATCTTTAACTTTTAGTTCTACATTGTATATTCTTTTTCTCCATATACATGTGTAGGATTGGCTTCTGTACTTGTTTTACCCTCTCTAAAATTCCATAGATAAAAAATAATTTTTCCATTTTCACTTTCTGTACTATCGCTATGGAATTGAATTTCTTCATTAGAATCATAGGAAGGATAGCTTATTTGTTATTTAAGGAATATTTTGTGAGTAAGTTCAATTTATAATTATAGTCTTATATACATAAGGATTATTATTAACCCTCTCAATTACTTTAAGCGATGGTAACTTATCTAATTCAATGATCATAATATTATTTATCTTTTGAGATGAACTTTGAATTTTTATAATATTAATTTCATAATCACTGCATAAGGATGTTATAAAAGCGAGAAATTTACAACTATTTTTATTCCTCACCAAAATAGTTGGATTATTTTCTGATATGTTAAAATTAAAACCATTAATTTCTGAAATAAGTATTTTTCCTATATCATTTTTATATGTAACAACTTCTATACTTTCTTTTTCATTAAATAAAGAAATTTTTGCAGTATAAGAATAAGGTGTTTTTGCAAATTCTTCTACAAATTTAATTCCAGTGCTATTACCAATCCTAAAAGGAGCTTGTTCCAATATACTTTTTTCTGTAAGATTAAATATCCCTTTCAAAAAACCTATTTGCAATTCATATTTATTTGTAACGTTTTTAAAGCTTCCATAGACTGAAATATTCACTTGTTCTGGTCTTAAAATAAATAACTCTCTAGCTAACTTACCCATTTCAGTTCCTAAAATTTCAGGTGATAAATTATTAGTTTTTACAAGATCGAACATAGGACAACTCTCCATAATTAACTCCCCCCTCACTTAAAATACCCCATATAAATATGGGGTATTTTAAGTAGTAAACTACATGTAATTTTAATATTCTAAAATATCATTTGATTTATAATTAAAATAATTATATATATAAATATTATACTATTACTTGTTCTTCCTTCAAGAAAGGTATATCGAATGCAATAAATACCTCAGTCAATGCATTTGTTAATTGTATAATTTGTTCTTCAGTGTGATTTGGAGTAATATTTACCCTAAATCTCTCGGTCCCAATTGGTACAGTTGGTGAATTAATTGGTTGTAAATAAACATTATGTTTCTCAAGTAACTGACGTGCAGCAGCTTTACACTTTGTTGCATCACCAATTAAAACTGGTAATATATGCGTCTCGCTTGAATTCATAATTGGAATTCCTGCTCTTTCAAAAGAATTTCTCAACATTTCTGTTTTTTTATGTAAACCATCTCTTTCTACTTTAGAAACCTTTAAGTGCTCAACACTTGTATAACATGCCGCTACTATAGCTGGTGGTAGTGAAGTCGTAAATATAAAACCTGAGGCAAAAGATCGGATTGCATCAATCATTGGTCCCGAACCTGTAATATATCCTCCGATAACACCAATTCCCTTAGCCATAGTCCCTTGAATAATATCAACTGAATCCGCAATACCTAGATCAGCAGCTATCCCTGCTCCTCTAGGTCCATACATACCAATTGCATGAACTTCATCAAGGAATGTTAAAGCGTTATACTTCTTAGCAAGTTTAACAATTTCTTCAATTGGTGCAATGTCACCATCCATAGAATAAACTGACTCAAAAACAATTACTTTTGGTCGGCTATATGGTTGTGATGCAAGTAATTGCTCTAAATGTTCTGTATTATTATGCTTAAATATTGTACGCTCTACCTTCGTACTACGTATCCCATTAATTATAGATGCATGATTAAGTTCATCGGAAAAAACAATACAATCTTCAAATAAACGTAGTAAACACTGAAGTGTTGCATCATTTGACCCATATCCTGTCGGGAATACAAGTGCAGATTCTTTACCATGCCATTCAGCTAATGATGACTCCAATTCCTCATATTGATAATGTGTACCACCAATATTTCTAGAACCACCTGATCCCGCACCATATAAATTAATTGCGTTATGCATGGCTTCAACAACAACTGGATGTTGTGACATTCCTAAGTAATCATTACTGCACCAAACAACTACAGGCTGACTATCTTCTGATCCATTTAATTTAGCTAAAGGATATTGCCCACGAATTCGATTTAATGTAACAAACTCACGATATTGCCCACTTTTTTTCAGTTCTACTAGTTTTTCATTTAATATTTTTGTATACATATAGTGCCTCCAATTATAAGTTCTCTAACTATCAATTTAAGGGGGTAATGTAAAAAAATGTTAATAAATTTGTGGTGCTCTCTCATTATAGGCATAATACACAAAAAAAACAAACAAAAATTTTAAAAATAAAATTTTTTCGGTAAATTATATTTTTACTCTTCCTATATATATATATATTTATATTAAATTTTAAGCTTTAGTTCAATTAGAAATAGTGAAAAGCTTATAAATAGAGTGTTTACAGCCACTTATCTAACAAGAAAATGATTTTTTTGTTTTTTTAATTTATTTCTAAAGAGTTAGAAAATTAATATTGATATAATATTTAAGTCGTGATAATATTTGGCTCGTGAAAACTAATTTTACAAAAAAGGTATTTTTAGGTTATTAAAATTAATAGTTAAAGATCAACTATACATTCTCAAATTAATTTTATGATTATGAAAATAATTTATCATTATATTTTAATTAAGAGATAAATATGATGTCTTTAGTCTGGTTATTTCACCCCCTAAAAATACACATTCATCACACAAAGAACTTTAGGAGGAATTTTGATTATGCAAGAAAAATTATTGATTCGTAAAGCTACTATTCAAGACACTGAAGAATTAGTGGAATTAAGAAAGATTTTATTATCTAGTGGTGACACACATTATGCAGCAAAAAGTGAAGAAGATAATTTGGCCTGGCAAAATGCTTATCGCGATTGGATTAAAGAGAATATTTCAAATGAGGATGTACTGATTCAGGTCGGTCAATATGATGAAGATGAAAAAATATGTTCATGTGTTATTGGAATAATTGATTCACGCGCTCCTATGGTAGGTGCACTTAACGGACGAGTTGGTTGGGGACAATCTCTTGTAGTAAGCAAAGATAGACGTGGTCTAGGAATTGCAGAAGCAATGATGGATGCTTTTCATAATTGGTTTAGAGAAAATAATGTTCAAAAAATTGTTGTCCAATCTAGTAAAATGGCCGAAGAGTTCAATAGAAAAAGAGGTTATCTCCAAACTGGGGAACAGTTATTATTTAAAACAATAGAATAGGAGCGTACCAAAATGAAAGTTTTAATTATTGGAATGGGTTTTTCAGGGCAAATGTTTTTAGAAGCTTTCCAGAACATCTCACCTCTCTACAATAATGATATTGATATTGCTTATACTTCAAGATCTCAAAAAGATATTGATTTAGTGTATTATCCGACTATCGAATCTGCCTTGGAAGTATTTAAGCCAGATATTTTAGTAATATCCGTTAACGACGAAAATCATGGAGAAGTATTATTTTCAATTCAAAATTTCAATGGATTTGTAATATGTGAAAAGCCTTTTGTTGATCCAAATTTCAAGTTAGAAAATGCAGAGAAACTATTAAAATACACATCAGGCTTTTGTTTAAATATGGTTGCAAGATATTCACAAGCCGCTCGATTATTAAAAGCATATGTGAATGAAAATAATTTAAAATTAGTACGTGCCAACTTCTTATGGGAAAAAAATAGAATTAATGACTATCGACCTACAACAGGAGTTATCAGTGAAATTATACACTCTTTAGATCTTGTTCAATGGATCAACGGTAATTCACCATTACAATTAAGACATATTCAAGGGGTAAAGTCTGATTATTCAATCTCTGGAAATGAAATTTCAGATAGCGTTTCTGTTATGGGTGAAATAAATGGTGCTGTAGTAACAGGATATAGTAGTTTTGTAAACTTATTCAGAAGAAGAGAATTAGATTTTGTTTTTCAAGATGCTAATAATCAATTAATTTTTGCACAACTCTCTTATGACACACCAAACTGGTATGAAGATTCAGTAAAAATTTGGACAGAAACTAGCACACAATCTGAAGAACTGTTATACTTTAATTCCCTTGAACATGAATATAATGGGGATAGAAAAATAGAGCGAATTATAAATGTAGTCAAAGATGTTACTGATTTTGTTATGCTGGAAAAAGAACCTTCTTTTGGTTTTCCAAATCTAAAAGATGCAGTTCGCTTACAGGAATTACTTAATGAAATTGATTCTAAGAAATCGAGCTTTTATAGAGTTAAATATAACAGTTCTGAGAAAAGAGTCTTGCTCAACGAAAATAGCGGATTTGGACGATTAGGATAAAAAATAGCAAGGAACTTAAAATAAGTTCCTTGCTATTTTTATAAATTCCTGAACATAATGTCCTTCTACTTGTGTTAATTCTGTAGAATGTTTATAAGATATGTATATATTTCTATAATGCCGATCCGGTAATTCATATATCTTTATATTATCAAATGATTTTAAGAAAAGCTTTGGTCCTATAGAAATACCTATTCCTAGATCAATCATTTTCACAATTGTATTGCAGTCACTTATATACGAATGAACCTTAGGCTCTATACTGTGCTGATTCAAAAATTTCTCAACTTGATTTCTGTATGGCGCTGCTGGCATAATAATATTATTTTGATCAAAGAAATCCTTTAAAGAGCAATCATCAGGAATTAACTTTAAGTTATTTGGTGTTGCTATAACTAACTCGTCTTCCCAAAATGGGACGGATTCACATCCGAATTCCCCGTTAATTGTAAATCCCAGGTCAATTACTTTATTAATAACCCATTCTTGTATTTCATCATAAGTCCCCTCAAATATTATAATTTCTATAAACGGATACAATTTATTAAATTCTTTCATAATTGGAGGTAATATATGTTTTTTTACACTTGTAAAGGCTCCAATCCTCAGTGTTTTAGGCAATAATTGTTCATTAAAATTAGTCTCTATTAATTTACGGTTTATATTTAATATCTGACCAATATACTCATAAGCTTTAGTGCCTTGAGGAGTTAAAGTAATCGTCCGACCAGTTCTCAGGAATAAAGACGTTCCTAATTCCTTTTCTAAGCTAGAAATTGCATGGCTTACTGCAGATTGCGTCATGTTTAATTTTTCGGCAGCTTTTGTAAAACTCCCCGTTGTAATAACTGATTCAAAAATTTCATACTTAATAATACTCATGAGTTTTTTTCATCCCTTGCATTAATATTATTCATTTTATTTAATCCCATTCATTAAGTATACTAATATTAACCTACTTAAGCTAGACGAGTAATGATTATCAAATGTTATTTTACCTTAATTTAATCTGCAGATTTTTTAATTACTATGGCATTATTCAATAATTATATATAACTCAATTATTATAATTGTAAATAACATCATTATAGAGTTATATATTGATTCAATAATCATTCTCTATCTGTATAAAACTAGCAACTAGAGTGTATAAGATTGATAATTTATTATAATCTTGACAATGTAAAGGTGGCAGAACTATGAAAAAAGTTATCTTTTTAGCTATTGGTATGTTTGCCTTGGGATTCGATGCTTATATTATTGCTGGACTGGTTCCTGGAATTAGTGATACCTATCAAAAAAGTGCATCCCAAGTTGGGCAAGCGGTAAGTATATTTACATTATGCTATGCAATATCCGCTCCACTGTTTGCCTCTCTCTTAGCAGGGAAACCTATAAAAAAAGTTCTATTGACTTCAATAATTGTATTTGGACTTGCAAATGCATTAACCGCAGTATCTCCAAACTTTTCGATATTCTTAATATCAAGGGCGATTGCTGGTGTTGGTGCTGGATTATTTTCTCCTTTAGCTGTTGCAGGCTCAACTATGTTAGTACCTGTAGAAAAGAAAGGACGCGCACTTGGCTTAACAATCGGTGGCATGAGTATGGGAACTGTATTAGGTGTTCCGATAGGTCTTTATATCGCAGACAAGTTTGATTGGCAATCAGCAATGTGGTTTGTGGTAATACTTAGTTTAATTGCTGCTATTAGTATTCTTAAGTTTCTACCACATGTTCCAGTCACTGCACCACCTGCTATGAAAGAAAGACTTGCAATGTTTTTAGATAAAAGAGTTACTATCACTGTTTTAATAACATTCTTTGCAAGTATTTCAAGTTTAGGTTTATATACCTATCTATCTCCATTATTACAAGATCTTGATAGCACAAGTGATTTAACAATTTATTTATGGGCTTGGGGATTGGGTGGATTATTTGGAAGTATAACAATTGGATATTTAATTGATTACTTCAAAAAACCAAAAACTTTAATGGCTCTTATTTTAATTATTTTAACTGTCTCAGTTGTATGTATTCCGATAATGATTAATCTAACAATTATAAAATATTTACCATTTTTCATATGGGGAGCAATGGGATGGGCATCAGGAGCACCACAGCAACATATTTTATTATCCTATCAACCTAAGCACGGAAGTGCAGCTGTGGCCCTCAATAGTTCGATTAACTATCTAGGAAGTTCCGTAGGTGCCACATTAGGTGGAGTAGTAATTTCTCTTGGAATGGGGACTATGGCTCTAATCTACTTTGCGATAATTTCTATGATTATTTCATTAGGCCTACAATTTTATAGCATGAGAAGTAATACCTTTAAAATAGCTACTACTAAAAAGGCTGTTTAAAATAAATCTATTACATTTATAAAACATAAAAATGGGCATTAATTAATCTGTATCTTTTTATAAAGAAACAAAAAGAAGACGGTTCTTTTGAAACCGTCTTCTTAAAATAATAATACCATTTATCATATAGCTAGTTATTTAATTTTTTTTATTAAATAATTTGATTAAACAATTTATATTTCTATCATTCCTCTCTTCTTTCATATTCATCTGAAATAATATTTTTATCCCACCATATTTATAAATTAGCACCGCTTTTTATATTAAATTCTTTATTTTATCTAGTTACCCCGAAAAAACAGTCTCTCAGATTCGTTTGTATCGATCTTTAAATACCAAAACAATATCAAAACATACAAAACAACTTAAAAGTCTATTTTAAGTTGTTAAGGCGTTTAAAAAGAATTTAACTGTTTTCAAACGGTTTTGTTAAGCGATTTCTATATACTATAAGCTAATCTCTCAATTTTTCACCTTTGATTTCTTCTAAGCCTTTTTTAAATTCCATTTCTTTTGTAATATGCTTCATTTTAATTATATTAGGGCTTACATATAAAGCGACATGTTCTTCATTATTTATCAAATGATTTTCAGGTATGACCACTACTTTATTCTGCGTATTAATTTTTACTCATCTGATTACAACGATTACTTTTACAGGTTGTCCATTTTATATACCTGTAGCAAATACCAATAAATTAAAAACATATAAAAAAATATGAATGTAAGTAGTATACATCAATTATACTTCTTTTAACTTTTTGAAGATTTCCCATATGGTTGAGTGTCTCTATAAGCATTTTATTAATACGTGTTAAATGATAAAAGTATTAATTTAAAATCTCTTTGGATATTAATTTTTAAACTTTAATTAAACCTTCATTCTCTTAGAAATTCATAAATCAGTTGAAATATTCACTTCAAATTCATCTGTTGTTTTAGTGTCTATGTTTTTCCCATCTATTATCATCCTTATTTTTTGTTTCGTATTTGCTGTTACCACCCAAGCATTTGGTAAATAACGATCTTCATGAGATAATGTAGAAGGTGAGTTTATAACCTTGCCTCCTAAATATAGCGTAGCAGAAGAACCTCCATCCATAGCCATTGCATTTACTGCTCCTTTTTCATACAGGATATCTTGACACTCTTTTAGCGTGGCCCCTATGCTATGTGTTTGCCTACCGTCTATTACCAGAAACATTATTGTGCCATCTTCTTTTTGAGCCATAATACTTCGTGGTGCAGAACCCCAACCACCGTCTCCTTCTGTAATCATTTTTTCTCCATTTACAATTAACTGTGGCATAAATCCTGCCGCTGAAACGACTTGTTTATCCAAAAGTTGTTGGGTAGAATAATTTCCTGTTATCATTTGCCCAAACTTTGTTAAACCCGTAATAATTGTAGGGGTATTTCTATCCATATTCGTATCAATAGTCTCCCCATTTTCTATCACTATTCCAGTTGCAACATTTCCTCCACCCCTTCCTGTTTCATCAGCAAATCCACTTGCATTCACAGCAACAAGTGCATGATTACGCTTTGCCATTACGCTAATTTTTTCTCCTCTGTTAGCGCCCTGTGTTCCTTGATGGCTAACAAGTTTAACATTGAAGGGATTGCTAATAGTAACTAATTTTCCTTCAAAAAGAAAGCGACTATCTTTGTTACTTTTAATTGTTTCTACATCAATTTCTAATGGTTGATTTTTAAATTCTTCTAATCTTTTTCCTGCTATTTTTTTATAAATATGCTCATCACTATTTGACCATTTCGGATGATTAATTCTATCTTGCAATTTATCTAGTTCCTTTTGGGATAGGAATGTATATTTCGCATATTGTGGATGCTGAGAAGTTAGTATACTCCCAGCCATTGTTATGCGAAGCTCTCGGCCATAGCTAGTACCAAATAATATTCCTATGCCAATAAGCATGAAAATAGACAATAGAAGCAAAATTCGTTTGAAGATTTTTCTGAGATGTTTCATAGTTTTATCCTCCAGCATTCATTACATTCAATAAATCCATTAAAATATTATTTATCTAAAGACAAAATTGTTTGATTTCCTCATGCCTGAATTCCCAGCTATATTTTAGCAATTAGGGCAAAATACTTATTCCGAATTTCATTTTTTTCAGTGTATATTTATAAATTTAATAACGTTTTTGCAACCATGAAATAAATTACTAATCCTGTTCCGTCAACAAATGTTGTAATAAATGGACCTGAAACAACTGCAGGATCTAGTTTTAATTTTCTTAGAATTAAAGGTAAAACAGCAGCTACAAGAGAGGCCCAAATAACAATAAATAATAAAGTAATTGCTACAACTTGTGCAACTTCTGTTCCAACTCCTAACATATAAGCACGAGTGAGCCCAGCTATTCCAAGTGCAAGTCCGAGAAGCATCCCTATTGCAAATTCCTTTTTCATTACACGGAAAATGTCTTTAAATTTGACCTCTCCAATACCGATTGCACGAGTGATTGTTGCTACAACCTGTGTTCCTGTATTCCCACCAGTACCTACTAATAACGGAACAAAGAAAGCAAGAGCAACTACAGTTTCAATTTCGTCTTCAAAATACTTTAATACTGTACCTGTATATGCTTCAGCAACAAAAAGAAGTAATAACCATGGTAGACGTTTTAAGAAAATACTCCAAGTGCTAGCTTCAAAGTAAGATTGATTCAATGGTTCACTTCCGCCTAACTTTTGAATATCTTCTGTAGCTTCTGCTTCCATAACATTCATTACGTCATCAAATGTTATAATACCAATCATTTTATTATTTGCTGTTGTTACAGGTATTGCTGCTAAATTATAATTCAGAAGCTTTTTTACAACTTCTTGCTGGTCAACTTCAGCTTGTACTGAAATTACCTCTTGAATCATGATAGTAGATAATATCTCGTCATCTGCTGCTAATAATAACTCATGTATGGAAACGATCCCCTCAAGATAACCATGACTATCAAGAACATAACTATAAGATATTGATTCTACATTTTCAGAATGTTCCCTAATATACTTCAATGTCATTTTTACTGACCAATTTCCTCTAACTGCAACAAAATCACTTGTGACAAGACTTCCTGCCGTTTCAGGTTTGAAAGTCATCAATTTTTTTACGTTATGTTTTGTGATTTTATCTAAATACGCCATTAATTTAGCCTGTTTTTCCGGATGAACCGCTAGCAGTAAATCTACTAATTCATCAATCGGTTGTAAATTTAGTAACTTTTTAGCTTTGTTTTCAGATAAGCGAATTAAGATATTATATTTTTCTTCTGCACTCATATATTGAAGAATTTTAGAGCTTTTTAATACAGGAATCGTATTTAGTAATATGATTTGATCTTCAATTGAAAACTGTTTTACTTCTTGCGCAATATCATACGACGGATGACGTAAAACTTTCTCTGCATCCAAATTATTTTTGGTTACAAGTAATTCATTTAATAATTTCTTCATGTTAACTCCTCCTCATATTGCTAAGGGAGACTCTAGAGTTTCATGAGTGGTTTTGTTTTATTTTATCTGTCTTAAATTTTTTATTAGAGCAATAATAGTTACATTGCAATCAATTCATTATTTAGAATTACCTCCTTTTTGAATATAGACAAGATAAAACAAATAACATTAAACAGAAAAACCTTTACTCAAAAAGGAGTAAAGGTTTTTTACAATACAAATAAATGATTATTAAGACAGCTCTGCCAAAATCACAGAGGTGCCTTTCTATCAAATCGTATACCACTCCCTCGTTGAGTTTTAGCACTGTATAGCATAGGTTTTTATAACCAGCTACATTAAGAAGGGCCTTAATCCGACCGTTCCTGTTGACCCATTGGCGTCTCTCGACATTTTTGGGCAGCAGCGTTTCTCTATACAGGAGCCTCACCTAACAAAGTTTATTGAATTACTTCAAAATTTAAACCAGAATTTAATATTTGTCAACTGACTTTCAAATCCATTCATAAAAAATCTTTTATAGAAAATGAAATTATATTTTATTATAAATTTAAAATTCTCCTTAAAAAACATAGAATTTAAATAGATTTAATTCGAAGAAACGTTATAAAACATATGAAACTTATTGTTTTCAATCAAATTCCAACTTTATAACAGAGGATGAATGATTGGTTATTCTTTACTTCAAAAAAACATTTTTTAAAAAATCTTCTTTTATGATTAAAATCTTCTTTACTGTTTATCAAATTTATATGATTAAACTACTTAATCATACTTTACACTACAAGTCGAAAATATGTATTTATACGAAATGATTACATACATTTTCTCATATTATTTCTCAAAGGGCTATAAAGCTATAAATCATATAAAATTAGCAATACGGTTGCTTGACAAGCAAAAAAAATATATTTATGCTTGCTACACGAAACAAATACATAAAATTTATGTTGCTTAACCTGTTAGGTGAGGCTCCTATGCAAACACAGGCTATTGCCCAAAAATGTCGAAAGACGCCAATGGGTAGAACAGGAATTGTCGGATTAAGGCTCTTCTTAAGATAGCTAAGTAATGAATTTTCATTACTTTACGTTGTATAGTGCCAAAGCTCTACTAGGGGGAGAAAAGCCTTATTTAGTCATGCCATTTTAAATCCCTCTAGTTACATACTAGGGGGATTTTTGCGTAAAAAAACAGGGAGTAAGCGATAGAATCTTCCTAAACACAAGTCATATTTAGTAATTGACGAGAACAAGATTCTATTCATTAGCAAATGTAATATTATGTTTTGTTTTAAATCAGGAGGATATTAAAATGAAAAAAATATTAAAACTCGATTATCTATTGCTCCTTTCTCTATTCATAACATGTACTTTAGGTATTATCATGATGTATAGTGCAAGCTCCATTGTTGCTGTCCAACATTACGGTTATAACAGTAGACATTTTGTTGATTCTCAATTAACAAAGCTACTTTTAGGTACAATAGGATTAATAGTTTGTGCTTTACTCCCATATGAAATATGGAAAAAACGAATAGTCTCAATCTGTATTATGGTTGGGGGGATTTTTTTATTAATTATGGTTTTATGGAAAGGAAAAGTGGTAAATAACGCTCAATCATGGATCTTTGGAATACAGCCAGCTGAATTTCTTAAATTAGGAACAATACTTGTAACAGCCCGCTTTTTTGCATTACGACAAGAACAAGCTAAAAATAACTGGAGTGGTATCGGAAAACTTTTATTTTTTTTAGCTACAATTTTTTTTCTTATCTTTAAACAACCAAATTTAGGATCTGCACTTTTAATATTAGGTATAGGTTTTAGCATATTTCTATGCTCAGGAATAAATATTAATCTACTAATCAAAAGAACTATCATCAGTTCTATTTTGTGGTTACCTATTTTATATTTCTTGATTCAATATAGTTTGTCAGAAGTTCAAAAGACACGTATTACTACGATTTTCAATCCATTTCTTGATGCGCAAGGAAATGGATACCAGCTTGTAAATTCTTTTATTGCCATTGGCTCCGGAGGAATCACTGGTCGTGGATTTGGAAATAGCATACAAAAAACAGGTTATCTTCCGGAACCACATACAGATTTTATAATGGCAATAGTTTCTGAAGAACTAGGATTTATTGGTGTATTTATTATATTGGCTGGAGTTTTGACTATAGTACTTCGCTCCTTAAAAATTGCACAATTATGTGTAGATCCATTTGGCAGTTTTATAGCAATTGGTATAGGATGTATGATCGGTATGCAATCTGTTGTAAATTTAGGTGGTATTACAGGACTATTTCCTCTTACAGGTACCCCATTTCCATTTGTAAGTTTTGGTGGAAGTTCTTTAATGGTCAATTTAATAGCAATAGGAATATTAATTAACATTTCAATTTTTAATAAAATTGAGTTTGATAATCATAATATATAATTTTTATATATTAATTTAAAAAATTTTAAAATTCGACCTCATTAATTAATCTATATTTAAAGAATTTCTAATTATTTTTTTAACTGTATAAATATTAATATTTATGTTCGTTTTAATACGAAAAAAGGCAGGCATAAATATATGCTTGCCTTCCGTTCTCAAAATCAATTACACCTAAAACAACGTGAGGTTAACCAAATCTAGATACTGTCTTCTACGCCCTATTTTTTACTTTTCTAAAACAATTTCTGCTATTTCATTAGCATATTTTTTAGAGTCAAATCCATCATAGTTACTTAGTACTACAACAGTCAAATATTCTTTTGGAAACCGCATGAAGTGTGAACGATAACCTGCCCAGCTACCTGAATGTTCCAAGTATCGACGGTTAAAACCTTCTGCAAGCCTTAGCCCAAAAGCATAATCTTCATTGTCAATAATCGTCTCCCCAGTTGGAGAAATTTTCGGACCTATTTCGCTCATTCTTTTAACAAGTTCTTTTCCACCAACGGTGCCTGTAGTTAAATTTTCTCCCCATCTTACAAGATCTTCAACATTTGTATGAACTGCCCCATCACCTGTATGTTCCCAAGGGCTTTCATAGATTTTATATTTTCCTTGCTCATTCTTCGAATACCCACTAATAATTGGTATAGTTGTTGGGTAGCAATCTACAATTGTTGTGTCTCTCATATGTAAAGGATCAAAAATACGCTCCTTTGTAAATTGACGTAGAGACTTGCCACTTACCTTCTCTACCACTTTTGATAATAAAAAATATCCTGTATTGCTATACTCAAATTTTGTGCCAACTGGGAACCTTGCAATTTGATGATTTTTAAGGTGCTCTAACGATTCTTCCACAGTTAATGTATCTGTAAATTTAATATTTGCTAATACAGCCAATTCCATATAATCAACTAGTCCACCAGTGTGATGAATTAGGTGTCTCAATGTTACTGGTTCAGCATATGTTCCAATAGAAGGGACATACTTTACAATCGAATCATCTAAACTCAATCTTCCCTCTTGTTCTAAGAGTAATATAGAAAACGCTGTAAATTGTTTAGAAACTGAGGCGATATTAAAAACGCTCTTTGTGGTTATCGGTAGATTTTCCTCTATAGAAGCTAAGCCAACTGCACCTTTATACGTTACTCCACTATCAAAACTAGCAATATATGCAAAGCCAGGGGCGTTGGGTGAAAATTTGTTCAATAATTGTTTAATGGAAGTATGTGTCTTTTCATTATATGTATTATTCATCTCAATCACGTACCCTTCGCTTAAAGTGATTAAAAGTTATAGCATGAGTCGTATGGCCTATTATAAAAAGCAAACTTAATTAAGTTTGCCTCTTTAATGTTATTCCAAATCTCATTAGTTTTGATAATATATCTTTTGTTTACGCTGGAATGGATAAGTTTTAATTTCATCTGTATCTAAATTTTCATGAAATAGATGTATGGCTATAATTTGTCTACAATCATAGGTATGATAATAATATATACCAGACTCCATACACATTGCGCTTGTATAAATGGTATTATCTAATGTACCTTCTTCCGTTATCACTCCACCTTTTGGAAGCTCACAATTTGATAAGATATGAAAAATGGCCGATACCCCTTCCTCTTCATTATCTATCCCATGAATATTTTGTTTGCTATACGCCGCCCGAACAAACCTTGATGGTGGAGTGAAATCCCCAGGGATTCCCATCGAACCTGAACCTTGTCCAAAAGCACTCAATGATAAATCCCCCCATTGTGTAGGCTCATAGGGCTGTGATCTAAGACCAATATATTGTCTTAAATTTTGTAGATGCCAGTTAAACTCTGGACTATTGGTCATTACCCCTAACGGATTGTCATACACTTTTAGCCCCTCAGTTGTCGGCTCTAGTACAATACATTCTCCCCATTTATCCGCTATAATCCAATGTAGCGGCGGAGTAAGTCCTAAAATAGGTAATGGTACATCCAAAAAAGAAATACTATCAACAGACTTTCTTAACTCTTTAATAGAATTGAACTGCGTGAGACTCCAAGCCACAAAATCAAATGGAGCCAGATTCGTTTTATTGTCATCTATACTTTCATTATAAGCTGCGAAGCCTGGGAAATAGAGCGTTGCACAAGTCATACCTGCTTCATTTACTCCATCTGCCAGAATGACCCTTCCTTGATAGTTAATCCCCATCCCGATAACTGCTTGTTTCGTTTCGATGGTTTCACCAGTTATATTGTTCCATCGATAACTTCGAGGAACTATTATTACTTCTTGATTGAAATCTAATGTAAAATCCATCGTTCTTGCAAAAAGATGTTGACCGTTTTTTGTCTGTAATGTCAAACTAGTACACATAAAGAACACCCCTTTGTTTAGTTTATTTAAACAAAAACCCATTTAATTTCTATCCTTAAGTTGATAAGCACGAATCTTTTTTCTTACTCATATTTATTGATACTCCTTTCAAAATTTGAATTTTCTAATACAATAAGTCTATTACTATAAGGAAAATAAAAATGATCAAAGAGATTACTAATCTCCTTTATGATTCCCCCTAACAAGTTAAAGAGCTATTATAAACAAACTTCAATAAAAGATACCTTCTCCCTCCTTTTTTATTACTGGATTTTTAAGTGGTTGGATGTTATATAAAACAGAATTATTTATTGCATATGCTTCTTTCTAATTAATTCAACCTCCTAGTGAATAGAAATAAATGTGTGATGTGAATGTCTTAGATTTGTTAAATAGAATACAAGCAGTACTTCCTTCTATTATCGAGCGCCAAACAAATAATTAATAAAAAATTAGAGATTATCTGGAATATGTTTAGAATCACTTATTTTGCATTTTTCTTAGTCTCCTATTTAAACGGTATTTACTATGTAATTGTACATATTAACTAAATACTTAATAAACTCAATGTTACATGTGGTAAAATATATGAGAAAGGCACTTTCTATAAAGTAGGTTGTTAGAACAGAAGGCGTAACGCATCTTATATTCATGATGTAGCGTTACTGTTACCACCCATACATATGTAAACTATTTTTCAAATGAAGTCTATTGGTGTCTAGGATCCTGTTTTATAGGAAGGGTTTTTATGGGATGGGGAATATATATAGGAACATGGTTCAAGTCAAAGAAAAGGCACTCCTAGGAGTGCCTTTTCTTTGACTATTTAAATGTACGAACGCTTTCAAAACTATTAGATATAAATTGATGTACGCATTGTATTAAATGGTGCATTTATAGATGTCTTTTGGTACTCAAACGTTCCCTGTTGATGCCCAGAAGCATCCCATTTATAATACCAGCCAACGATCGGTCTTCCGCCAATTATAGTGGATCCAATACTTTTTACATTAGAGCCATTCATTTTAGCAAATGGATTTTGGCCATATCCCATTTCTTTCGTGGTAATATATAAGTATTTTCCTCCGTGATTACGTAATGTGCTAAAGCTGTTCTGGTCAATTGTTTCTACCCTGCCCAGTTCAGACTCTACTTGTACGACGTTTAGTGAAGTAAGAGGTGCTGCTGGTCCAGCAGAAGCCTCTGTTGCCATTCCTAATCCGACGAACGCTGTGATTGCTAACGTTGAAATCCCTAGTGCTGCTTTTTTAAACATAAAAAACATCCCCTTCCATCTATTGTTTTCACTTACATTGCCAATATATTCCTTATAACCTTATATATAAATAGATAACAATTGTAGAAATAATAGAAAGAACATTCCGATTTATAAACAGTGAAAATTTACTTTCAACAACTTGAATAAAGCATAAAACAATAATTCGAAGAGCTGCACGAGCAACCTCTGGTCATTTACCGCTGATTCTACCAAGCTGATCCACGAGACTTGTCAGAAAGCCAACCTCGGCATCGGAATCATCCCGAAATCTGCGTTTGAGCTGGCGAACCACAGTAGTCTGGAAATGGACAGTCCTTCCCTCCAGACCAGGATCGCGGCAATCTGAATCAAGGAACGTTACATGTCCTCATTGACCAGAAAGTGCTTGAAAAGTTTCAGTAAGGAATGAATCGACTGTCCACTCCTTTGAATTATAACCATAGGGTTCCGTGTAGCTTTGAAATAAAGATTGATAGAAAAGTGCTTGAAGCTTTATGTCCCCTTGGTTTAACAAATGATTTTTTGTAAATAATATGTTTGTTAAAAATTTAATTAAGGGGGACTTGTATGCCACAGGATCGAAAAGCAGAAGTTCAAAACGATACATACAAAAAAAGAGATTATGCCAGATAATTCACAATCTCTACCACTTCACATGCAAAAAGAGCTGCCTCACGAATTTTCTGTAAATCCTCTGTTTGCCCATGAAGGAGAATCCGTCGTTCCACGCTTTCATATGTCTGATGAAGACATGTTACCCGAAACATCGTATCAAATCGTCCATGATGAAATTGCTCTTGATGGCAACACCCGCCTGAATCTTGCAACATTCGTTAGCACATGGATGGAGCCTGCCGCAGAGCAATCATATGCAAAATCATTCGACAAGAACATGATTGACAAGGACGAATACCCACAGACAGCTGAAATTGAGGAGCGGTGTGTCCGTATCTTAGCCAACCTCTGGCATTCGCCCAGCCCCCTTACGACTATGGGCGTTTCAACTGGATCGTCAGAAGCATGTATGCTCGGTGGGCTTGCCTTAAAGCGACGCTGGCAAAATGCACGTAAAAGCGAAGGGAAGCCGGTAGATCGTCCCAATATTGTGTTTAGTTCTGCTGTTCAGGTCGTTTGGGAAAAATTCGCGAATTATTGGGAGGTTGAACCACGCTATGTGAAGGTTAGCCCTGAACATCCTCAATTGGATCCTCAGGGGATCCTCGCAGCCGTGGATGAAAATATGATTGGTGTAGTACCGATTCTTGGTGAAACTTATACCGGTCTTTACGAACCGGTTGCCGCAATTTCGAAAGCGTTGGATGATTTACAGGCGAAGACTGATCTTGACATTCCCATGCATGTGGATGCAGCTTCGGGAGGATTTATAGCACCGTTTCTTCAACCAGATTTAGTCTGGGATTTTCAATTACCAAGGGTGAAGTCCATCAATGTATCCGGACATAAATATGGATTAGTCTATCCTGGATTAGATTGGATAATTTGGCGGGAAGCTGAAGATCTCCCTGAGGATCTAATCTTTCGCGTTTCCTATTTGGGCGGAAATATGCCGACTTTTGCCCTGAATTTCTCTCGTCCCGGTGCACAAGTTCTCCTGCAATATTACAATTACTTACGTTTAGGGAAAAGTGGGTACTATGATGTCCAAAAGACTTCTCAGAAAGTCGCTCTTTTTCTAAGCAAGGCCATTCAGAAGATCGAATCGTTTGAACTTTTGTCCGATGGGTCGGATATTCCTGTTTTCGCTTGGCGACTGAAAGATGGCTACACATCAAACTGGAATCTTTATGATTTATCTCGACAATTGCGTGTGTTCGGTTGGCAAGTACCCGCCTATCCATTGCCTCCAGATATGGAAGTGGTGACAATTATATTTCTGCAGTCATATGAAGCTCCTCAAGTCCTCTTTATCTTTAAATAAACTTCCATATAATAATGATTTCGTTAACCATTCGAAAAATCCCCTTTAGCAGAATAAAGATTAGTTAATTGTTCATTTCTGTTAACTTTCTGTATAACGAAGCTCTGGACACATTTGTAATTTTACAAATGTAATTTACGGTCATTCCTCCTTTTTTATATAGCTTTACTGCATAATTTATTCCCGCGTGATTTTTATGATATTTCTTTAACCGACCTTTAAACTTCCCTTCTTTCTTAGCCAGTTCAATCCCTTCACGTTGACTCATACGGATAAAATCTCGCTCTAATTGGTTAATACCACCCATAACCGTAATTAAGAATTGGCTGTATGGATTATCTTCAGCTAAATCTAGCCATGAATGGATTGGCAAGAGCTATTTTCTTCTGAAAGCAGGGTAAGCTTAGGGAAGCATCAACTGCAAAGGGCTAGTGCCTTAAATATAATCATTAATGTCATCAGTATCTGGAATACCTTACATCTAACAAAAGTAGTTGAATATCAAAAACAGGCTGGTAGTTTTAATGAAGAATTATTGCGCCATATGTCGCCTCTAGGTTGGGAACATATTAATTTACTAGGAGAATATCATTTTAATTCGGAGAAAGCGATCTCATTAGATGCTTTAAGACCACTAAAACTTTCTTAACGTTGTTAAAAACAGAGGAATCGTCAGGAAAATAAGCTTAACGTTGTAAATCTGCATTTTCCTGACGGGACCCCGTTTTGGGGATATTCAAAAATATTATACGGTAACCCTTATAAATCCATTTTTCTAATTTATGTATATTATTTAACTAATTCCCCCATTAATTTTCTGAGCTACTTTTAAATCTTTTGTTTTAAATCCGCTATTTATAGCCCATCTATAAAATAGAAATGAAACAATTGAAATAAGTACCATATCCCATCCATAAGTTATAATATTTAACCCACCAAATCTTTCACTTCCAGTGTACGATATACAAATCATAAATAATAAATACCCGACAATCCATAATCCAGCTAAAAAATTCTTTTTAAATCCAACCCATTTTGTTTTTAATTGATAATAAAAATATATAGGTAAGCCCATAAGTATAATAAACATTACTTCTCCTGTTAATGGCCATCTTGCCCAATATAATGTTAATGATGCAAAAATGAACCCTAAAGGTGCAATAATATTTAATCCTTTTATATAGAAAGGACGATGAAAATTAGGCGCTGTTTTTCTCAGAGTCATTACTGTTATAGGTCCAGTAACATATGAAATTAATGTAGCTACTGAAATAACTTCAGCTAAAACACCCCATCCTTTAAATAAAAATAAAAAAACAAAACAAATCATTAAATTAAACATCATGGCAAATCTAGGCACACCATATATAGGATGTAATTTCCCAAAAACTTTAGGAAAATATCCATTCTTCTCCATTCCGTATAGCATGCGTGATGTGGTTGCCATATAAGTAGTACCTGTACCAGAAGGAGATACAAAAGCATCTAAATATAATACAATAACTAACCAATTAATATTTAGTGCTATCGCTAAATCAGCAAATGGTGAATTGAAATTTAAATTCGACCATCCATTAATTATCATATCGGGATTTACAGCACCGATAAAAGCAATTTGTAATAATACATATATTACAGTTGCAATTAAAATGGATCCTACAACTGCCCGAGGAATAGATTTCCCTGGGTTCTTTGCTTCACCAGCCATATTAATTGGGCTTTGAAAACCATTGAATGCAAAAATAACACCAGATGTTGCCATAGCAGTTAATACATTTGACCAATTAGATACATGAAAGTCCTGATGACTAGTAAAGTTCTCTCCATGAAATCCAACAAATAGCAATGCACCAATTGTAAGACCAGGAATTATAATTTTAAATATAGTAATTAATGAATTCACTTTTGCAAATAGACTAACTGTCCAATAATTTAAAAAGAAATATATGATTATAAGTAAAGAAGCAGCTGCAAGACCTTTTGAAGTCAGCATTCCATTATCCACTAAATCTTTGGCCCAACTTGCCCACTCCCAAGGCCACGAGCTCATATATTGTATTGAGGCTATAGCTTCAACCGGAATAACTGAGACGATGGCTATCCAATTAGCCCATGCAGCAATAAATCCTACGAAATCTCCATGTGAATATTGGGTATATTTTACCATTCCGCCAGCCTCTGGAATCATGGCTCCTAACTCGCTATATGGTAAGGCAATAAATAATATTACAATCATTCCTAAGACCCAAGAAAAGATAGCGGCCCCCCCGGATATTTTGGCGGCCTTCCATGCACCAAATAACCAGCCAGATCCTAAAATCGAACCAATCCCAGTCATTGTAAGCGCAAAGGTTCCTAGCTTACGTTTCATATTTTTCATTTTTCACACGCCCCTCGTTTACAAAATAAATAGAATCCTCTTATTCATTAACCTTTTACTCATATATACTCCCCCCTTTTATTTAAAGTAAGAATGTAAGTTTTATAGACTAATTCACTATAAAGTTTATCTCCAATCAACTCTTTATAATGTATGTATACCCTCTATAACTCTCTCTAAACCTAAAAACTTTTAACTACATTTGTTACGGAAAAACATCGTAATCTAGTATGCCTCTATATTGAGGCTTCAACGAATCGTGTTGGTGAAGCACTAATAACCACATTTGTAAGAGTCTACCTCTGCATTAAGAATATTTTAGTTCTAATAGACAAATTTCATCTTGTCAATGTTCTTAATTTGATAGGCATGGGATGTTCCCCCAGATGCATTCAAGATAGACAAGGAAATGAAGGAAACTGTTATAGAAATTTCTATATTTCTTTGGTAATTTATCGCTCCTTTCTTACAAAAAACTCAACTCTATTACGTCAAAAAGGTTCTGTATGAAAATATGTAGAATTAGCACATATAAGGTATTTTATAAATAAAGAGGTGATTGTGTTGAAGTATTTAACAAAATCAAAAAACTCATCAACAGGTCTGAGGGGATATTTGGAATCCTATCCGTTAACTTCATTTTTTGTAATGGCATATTTATTCTCATGGATTGTATTAATTCCATTTATCTTATCTCAATGGGGTATTTTCCCTAAAACAAAGGCATTTGATATTTTCTTTTTTGCCAATGCATTTGCAGGCCCTATGTTAGCAGCGTGTATCATGTTGCGAACTCTTGAAGGCAAAGAGTCATGGAAAAAAGTTAGAAAAAGTATTCTAACTACTAAGGTCGGTTTGAATTGGTACTTGTTTACTCTCATCGTTATCCCAGCTGCAATGTTTCTGGGGATGGTTATAGTAAATGGAGAGATACCTACTTTCCGTGACCTTAATTTTGAATTTTTTATAACCTATCTCTTCTCTTTTGTAGCAATTTTCTTTCTCGGTGGGCCTCTACCCGAAGAAATCGGATGGCGTGGTTTCGCTCTGCCTCGATTACAATCGAAATTTGGACCGTTAAAAGCTACATTACTACTTAGTGTTTTGTGGACTTTTTGGCATCTTCCACATTTCTTAACGGCTGCACAAAGGGGTGGCCCGGGTTCTGACCTTTCTCTTCTATATATTCATTTACCAATTTTTATTTTACTATGTTTGCCGATCTCAATTATTCTTACTTGGGTCTATAACTGCAATCACGGTAACTTATTTATTGTCATGCTAATTCATGCGAGTGTAAATACGTTTAGTTTAGCACAAACTCATTCCACCAACCCTGTTTTAAAGAATACGGATATGTTTGTAGTGATAGGATTGGGATTTGTCGCTTTACTTATTCTTATTTTCACACGAGGCAATCTAGGGTATAAACAAACTTTTACTGAAGTAGAGTTCAGTAACAATGAAAATATAAGTAAATAAAAACAAAAATCATAGAATAATAGGTTGATGACAATAGTGTACAGACACACTGCTATCAAGTTAAAAATCATATTCTTCTCCAAAACAAAAAACGTCATTCTTTATTCAAGGTGAAATATTATTGTTTGCAAAGAGATTCTCCCGATATTTGGTATCATATACCTTGGATAAATTAGATAGAAAAATAGGATTTTTTCAACAGGAAAATAATTTATAGCGGAAAGAATATAATTATATTGATTATAATAATGTGTTTTAATTTGTACCTTTAAGGAGGCGTTGTCAATGAGAAAATATTTCTATTTCATTGAGCAAAAAAATAAGAGGATAACGTATCACTAGCCCATAAACTACGTGGTTCCTCCTCAATATTGGAAGGAGAGTATCAGATTGAAGAAAATTTATTTAAAGGCTATTGACAAAAGTAATTGGGAAGAAGCAATTACACTTTCTGTTACAGAAGAACAACAAACATTTATTGCATCCAACCTTTATTCTATCGCAGAAGTTCAATTTCTAGATAATTTCTATGCAAACGGTATTTATTTTGATGAAAAAATGATAGGATTTACTATGTTTGGGATAGATCCTGATGATAATAATTATTGGATTTATAGACTTATGATTGATGAAAAGTTTCAAGGGCAAGGTATAGGTAAACAAGCTATACATCTAGTAATTGATGAGATAAGAAGAAATAATAACGCAAACATTTCTATAATAATGATTGGATATGATCCTGAAAACCTTACAGCTAAATTTGTATATAAAAAAGCAGGATTTATTGAAACTGAATTATCATCTTGGGGTGAACAGTTAGCTAAGTATTCCTTATAAGCACTTGAATTCTGCACATTGACTATTAGACATATTCAAGAAAAGAGTCTAGTAGTATAGTAATGCAGATAGGAAATGATTAAACTTTTTATAAAAGAATAAACCAACTGAAAATATTAAGAGCGTGTTTTGATTTACCTTTTTCAAAACACGCTCTTTTCTATGATTATTTATCAAAGTTATTAGTATCATTTGAATAAACTTTATTTAAAAGTAAAAACAATGTTCAAATAAAATTATGTCTTAATTGAATATACTACACAGCCACAATTTGCTATTTTCTAAGCTCAAAGTTTACCTCTCCAATAAGTGGAAATAATAAAACTATAAAACATTGGATGGAGGATTTATAGTGACGAATAATGAGAATTACAGTGGAATATTAACCCATAACGCCGAATCTTATTGGACGAGCAGTATTCATTTACCAGAATACCCTTCCTTAGAAAATGACATGCAGGTCGATGTTATTATTGTAGGAGGAGGAATTACTGGCATTACTTCTGCCTATCTTTTAGTAAATGAAGGCCTAAAAGTTGCTGTTATAGAGGCAGACAAATTATTAAATGGAACGACTGGACATACGACAGCTAAAATTACTGCTCAACATGATATGATTTATGACGAGCTTATAAGATATGCCGGAAAAACTACCGCAAGATTGTATTACGAAGCAAACATAGATGCTTTAAATTTCATTCAAGCCACAATTAATAAACATCACATTGATTGCGATTTCACTCAACAAGATGCTTATCTGTATTCCACAACAGAAGAATACGCATTTAAGTTAGAAAAAGAAGCAGAAGCTTATAAAGATCTTCGTATTGAAGGCGAACTTGTAAACAAACTTCCTATTAACTTAAAAATACACAATGCACTTGTTATGAGAAATCAAGCACAATTCCATCCCCTTAAATATTTAGCCCATCTTTCAAATATAATTACAGAAAAAGGTGGATACATCTTTGAAAATACCACAGCAGTAAATATAAAAACTGGCGAGCAACCTGTGGTTCTTACCCGTGGAGGAGCTCAAATTACAGGAAAGTATATTCTCTCTTGTTCCCATTTCCCTTTTTATGAAGGCGCAGGACTTTACTCTACAAGAATGCATGCAGATCGCTCCTATATAATTGCTGCTAGAACAAAAACAGATTATCCAGGAGGTATGTATATTAGTGTAGATGAACCGACACGCTCTCTCCGTTCTACAACAATCAATGGAGAAAAATTTATTCTTATCTCTGGAGAAAGTCATAAAACGGGACAAGGCGGAGAAACACTAAAACATTATGAAGCCTTGGAAATATTCGGGCAACAAGTTTTTGGGCTTGAAAATATTACATACCGTTGGTCAGCTCAAGATTTAATTACACTAGACAAAATTCCTTATATCGGAGAAATCACCTCCGATCAGAGAAATATATTAATTGCTACTGGATACAGAAAATGGGGTATGACTAATGGGACTGCAGCTGCTCTTTTATTCCGAGACATCATATTAAAGGAAAAAAGCAAATATCGGGAATTATATACTCCCTCTCGTTTCCACATGAATCCTAGTTTAAAGAATTTCTTAGTCGAAAATGCCAATGTTGTTGGTCACTTAATTAAAGGAAAGTTAGAGATTCCTCAAAAATGTATTCATGATTTATCTAACGATGAAGGAGCCGTCATTGATATTGATGGCCATAGAAAAGGAGCTTACAAAGATGCAGAAGGTAAACTTCATATTGTAGATACAACTTGTACTCATATCGGATGCGAAGTTGAATGGAACAATGGTGAACGTTCTTGGGATTGTCCATGCCATGGTTCACGATTCTCGTATACAGGAGAAGTACTTGAAGGGCCTGCTGAAAAACCATTGCAAAAATACGATTATAAAATGATAGATAATCTTACTTCTGAAGACTCTGGTTACTAACTAAATTTATAAATGAGTGATATTGAATTTACAATATAAAACCAAGATACCCCGTTTGAGGGTAACTTGGTTTTATTAGCTTGATGATGTCGTAACCATCCCCCTAAAATTGACAACTTATAAGGGAATATCTTTTCACCTTCTATCCTAACTAACAAGTCGTGAAATTCGTTTCTTTTTCCATGAAAATTTATAATATCCATATTGCAAAAGTAAACTTACAATAAATGCAGCTGGATATCCAATCCATATTCCTTTTATACCAAGATTTGTATGATAAGAAAGGTAATAAGCAACTGGGACTTCTACAAGCCATATCGATACAACACCGATAATAGTGGGCCATAATACAGTTCCACTTGCTCGCATTGTCGCACCAATAATTTGAGCATGGCCGAAAATTAAATAACTCCAAAGTGTAATCATCACCAAACTATGTGCAATTTCGATTGTATTCGAGCTCGTTAAGAATAACGATAAGATTTCTCTTGAAAACAAGTAAATAAAAGCAATTAATATACCACCAATTATATAGTTCATAACGATTCCAGCACGAATAACTTCCTGTAATCGATTAAATTGCTTTGCACCAATGGATTGCGCAGCGAAAATGGATACTGTTATTCCGAGACTGACTGCAGGCATCTGAACATAACTTGCAACCTGGTTTACAACCCCATATGCAGCAGTCGCATCAGAACCGAAACGATTCACAAATGCGATTACCGCAATCTCAGATAATGAAACAAGAATCATATTAATACTCGCTGGAATTCCAAGGCGTAATAATAGTTTTAACAATTCCCAATCCATACGAAGATATTTCCGTACGGTCTCATCTAATTGCAGTGGATGATTCTTCTTCTTTAAGTAAATAAGCATAACAATAAATGTTACAATGGTTGAGATAACAGAAGCAGAAGCAGCTCCATATACACCAAGTTTGGGTGCTCCTAGCCAACCAAAAATTAGAATAGGTAATAGAATTATATTTAAGAATGTACTAACAATTAAGAAATAAAACGGTGTCTTAGAATCTCCTGTACCCCTAATAAACGTTGTATAAGAGAAATATAGAAATAAAACTGGCATAGAAATAAATAAAATACGTGCATAATGCACACTCATATCAATTATATTTTCTGGCGTACCCATAAGACGCATAATGTTCAGAGCAAATACATTTCCCACTATTGCCAAAATAATTCCTATTATAAAGGTAAATGTTAACGTCGTACCAACAATGGCTTTTAAACGCTCTTCATTACGGGCACCAAATGCCTGACCAATTAAAATCGAACTACCTGATCCAATCCCAATTACAAACGAAACAAGTAAAAAGAATAATGGGAAAAATGCTGAAATGGCAGCTAATTCCTTCACACCAAGCCATCGCCCTACTACCACCATACCAAATAATTGTCCAACTGATTGTAATATGTTACTTAAAAGCAAGGGAACTAGAAACATAGACATTGATTTCCATGTTGCTTTCTCATCCTTTTGTTGATTTTTTAATCTTTTACTTTCTTGAATACTATCTATCGATGATTTCATATTTGATTTCTCCTTTAATTTGGAGGATTTATATCATTTTGAGAATAATACGTTAATGATGAAAAAAATTTCAAGTTAACATTATAATCTTATCTACAGATTCCCCCCTACGTAATAATGATTTTTGAGAATTTGTTGTCATTCTTTTTTCTACACTTCTCCCTTTGGATTTACTCTTCAACATGTGCAACAGTTGGGTTAATTTTCCTTGCCCCGTTTATTTTAATAAAATTATTTATATTATTAAATGTAATAAACAATTAATAAATATAATTGGTATAAAAAATGATTTTTGTAATTAACAAAAGTCATTTTTTACTTTTAAATATTGTAATTACTTAATAGTAGTTTATTTAAGAGTTAAAAAATAAATATTCTTCCCTTGTTTTGGTGTTCATTATAGCGGTTAACATAGATTACTGCTCTTTTATGTTTTCTTCTATGTTGTATACTTTTTAATAATTTGTCCAAAATATAACTAACCTGTTTTAGAACAAATTGGTTACCGAGTAGTTAGCTTTTGCTAGCTGCTCTTTTTACTGTAATTACTAAAAATACACCTAATCATCTTTTTCAAAAATATTACTTTTAATACTCACTTACGAAGCAGGTGAATACTATGCCATCTGTTATACCTAAAATTCTTGTTCAAAATACATAATTTAATAAATATAGGGGATTTTTATAATGTTTCTCCAAAAGAAAATACGAAAGGGTATTATGGTCCGAGTGCCTCCAATGTTGGTTCATTGTGAATGCTTTTAATGGAGTTTGTGCAACAAACATGTTTGATAGTGATGTTATAGACCAAGACACAGTCGTAATAAATTAAAATAATTCAACGTCTGAATAAAAACTAATATTTCATCTATAATAAACATTACAACCTGCTTCTTACCCAGGTTGTATTAAATAGAGCAGTTGCTACAACTAACTGCTCTATTTTAATTTTAGTTACATAAATTTGAAACTTTTGTGCATACCATGTGTACTCCTTAAATTCATAGATGTAATGTTCTTATGGCAGTTAGCTTTTGCTAACTGCTTTTTATCATTAAGTATGTTCCAAAATGATGAATTTCTAACTATTAGGTTAGCTCATGCTATCTAGAAAAGGAGTTTGACCTTTTACTTAAATCTCCTGAAGAGACTCTGCCCAGATATTTTCCAATAAAAAAGGAGAGATATATAATCTCTCCTTTTCATCCATTTACTATAAAATTAGCGAGTGAATCCACCGCCAAGTTGTTGTTCAGCCATTGCTACTAGACGTTTTGTGATTTCACCACCAACAGATCCATTTGAACGAGCTGTTGCGTCTGCACCAAGTTGCACACCAAACTCTTGTGCGATTTCATATTTCATTTGATCGATTGCACTTTCAGCACCACGAACTAATAATTCGTTACGGCTTCCACTATTATTGTTTGCCATTGTGTCTCACCTCCTAGTTTTTAATATGCATAAAAACATCTGAAAATATTTATCTTTTTTTTAGAATTTTTCATTTTATTTTTTTACATAAATTTTACTTATACTTCACAAATTAGTAGTGTGTAGGAGAATGAAATACAAAATACATGCCATAGGATATCATGTAATAAATGAGCCACTGTCACAAAACGAAACGGTTACGCTTTTATATAGCGTAACCGTTTCGTTTTGTTGTTTGCCATCATTACGTATACTCGTTAATTTTCATGTCTATACTGTTTAGAGAAGGTATTCCATGCCATTCGGATTGACCTCCAGCACATGATAAGTTTATAACCGTTCCTATAATTAGGAACGGTCTTATTTCATTTAACTGTCCTTTTGAATTACAGTAACTGTTTTTTGATAAGCATTTATACATATCGGATATGAATTTATTTTACAAATAATGAATATTCACCATTTTTATCATCGAATTTATAAACATTCAAATAATATTTGCCTGGTTTCGCTACGAATTTCCCCTTTATAGTATTTCCTTCATCTTCACCACAAGCTACATAATTTTGTATGTCTGATTCATGATAAAGTACCCATGTCATCCCAATATTTTGTTCATTTACCACAGAAATATCTACTTCTTTTGGATCTGTAACATTAAACGTATAAACATCTGTTTGATCAGGAGTAACCAGATTTCCTTTTACAAGCGTATTAAATGGGAGTACCTTCTCCTCTTCAAGAGATCCACCTGTTTGCGGATCTTGTTTTACAGTAACTTTTGTTTTTTCTTTACTTTCTTTTCCTCTACTATCTTTCACTGTTAGTTCCACAGTATATGTTCCTTTTTCTCCATATACATGGGTAGGATTGGCTTCTGTACTTGTTGTACCATCTCCAAAGTTCCATAGATAAGAAATAATTTTTCCGTTTTCACTTTCTGTACCATCGCTATGGAATTGAATTTCTTCATTTACTATCCCGCTGTATGGTCCATTCATATTTACTATAGTATTTGTTTTTTCCTTTTCCTCTGTTGCAACACCATGAAAAACAATATCATATTCAAACTGGTTAGCTGCATTCACACGATAGTTTACGAAATAGGCTGTAACTGTTTTATAACCACTCCAACCTTTTTGGGATAACTGCTCCAAAGTTCGATTTACTTGTTTACTCATCGTTTTCCAATCTTCAGACTCACCTTTTGATGTACCACCTGTGTACTTGCCTTCCACAGTAAATGTATTAAAGAATTGCGACTCATATTTTGTAATTTTTGCATCTTTTATATTTGCTACATCCACAATTTCGTTTTTCACTTCAGCTAGCGGCTTTGGTGCGTGTTGAATTAAATAATCATTTGTTACTTGCGGTACATTATATTTATCTTGATTATCAATCAACTGCTGCATATACGCTTGATATTCTGCATTCAATTGTGTATTGTTGCTCAATGATTCACGATATGAGTCATAATTTTTCACATCGTTTGCACGGATTAAATCTTGAAGCTTCTCAAATGTTTCAAATTGATGATTATACAAATATGACTGTAGTGCAAAGGAATACTTATAAAAGTCCCATGATCCATATTTTGAGAACAAAGTTTGCTTTGCTGTATAACGGCTTGCTGGATCAGATGATAAGCCACTTATCATACTTTTACGCGGAACAACATTATCTGTACGTGTAGATCCTGCAAAAAATTCTGCATTCCCTTCTTGGAACCAAGTTAATCGTTCATTTTGATACATTTCTCCGCTTCCAAATAAACCAGGAACCTCATATCTTCCTTGTAAATAATGAGTAAATTCATGACGGAATAACTCTTCTAAACTATAAATACTCTGCTTTGGCGTACGCTCATATGTAAAGAAGGTCCCCTTCTCTTCAATATAAATTCCACCGTTGTTTGTTTCATATCCATATAATTGTCTATTTAATTGATATTCATCTGGATTATTATAAATTACTATTGTTAGTACATCATCAGCGTTACCCGGTTCTAGTGCTTTATCATTACCAATTACACGGTGATATTGTGCTTTTACTTCTTTGGCTGCCCAATATAATCTCTTAATTTTTTCTTCTGTTACTTTATCTCCTGTTTTGAAGACAATTGATCCGTCATCAAATGTATATGTTTTAGGTAAGTATTGTCGTTTCCCTTCTTCACGTACTTTCTGTAGATCTACTGCATTTCCACTATAATCTTTTCCACCATAGTTTGTTTTAATTTGTTCTACTGCTACAAAATAAGGTCCACTTAGACGAGGATACAAGCTCATCGCTTGTGTAATAACTTCCAATCCTTTGTATGGATTACTATGAAATTTCCCTAAACGACCTGCATAATAAATGCCATTATTAATTAGCCAACTATTTTCATTTGTTATATTCCCCACGAGAGCAATTCTATTAACCTCATTTATAAAGTTATCAATCTTTCCATACCACATTGTTTCATTAGGTTGCTTATTCGTATCCTGCAAATAAGACTGTATATCATAATCAATTCCTTTTACAATTTCATATACGGCTTGTCCTTTCGCATAATTGCTTACATACGTTGAAAGATTATCATTATATTGTTTTAAAACATTTACCGCATACTGTACTGTTTCAGTATCACTAGAGGCATTACCAATTAATTTTCCATACGCAGCTACTACTCTATCTTGCTCAGCTGTACCTAATGTAAAGTTTGGATTTTTCGCAATCGCTTTCAATGCTGGTAAACATTTGTCATGGAAGCTTCTCTCTTTTAAGTAACTTAATTCATTATTATAATATCCCACATAAAAAGCAGAACGTAATACTTCAACAAATGTTTCAATGCCCTTTGAGTTTTCTTTCGTAAACGTCTTTCCTCGTTGTCCTAATTCATTAATGATAACGTTCATGCGTTCTTTATTCTGATAAAATGCTTTCGTATCTTGATTGAATTGAAATAAATCCGTAATTTGATTCCAAGAAATTTTTGATAATGTATCAATGAGTTCGCTATTAGGCATTTTATTCAGTTCTGCCAGAGTGTAGCTTTGCTTTAATTGACTTTCATCACGTTTCATAACTAGAGTAGGACGTTGTGAAAAATCGCCTACTTTTAAACGCTCTTCAAAAGTCAATGTTTCGTCCGCTGTTGTAGCATGTACAATTTCATCTTTTGAAGTTTCTGTCCCCATTGGTTTCATCTGTAAGATATTATAGGATGCTGTTTCTTCTGCTGATACCTGTGTTTGAATACTTCCAAATGATAATGCCATCGTGCTAATCCCGATCATCATTTGAGTAAATTTTAAATTCTTGTTCATTACATTTCCTCCATTTATATATTCCACCCAAAAATATAACATTTTATCTTAATAAATAATTATAATATGTATTATTTCATATTTTATCACTTGAATTTCTTTCTTTTTTTCATCCTTACCCATGAACTGGGTATATCTTTTGTTTGAAATTTACGGGTTCGTCGTAAGAAATCAAACTCTCTGGCAAGATTTCGTCAGATATTTAACGATAAAAAGCTTTGTATTTCTTATGCAAATAGTTGTAATTCATTGGATACAGAAATAGACGTACAAAACCGCCATCCTTTCTTATAATTTTACACTTTGACAAGTATTTTTTATAAAAAATACTTGTCAAAGTGTAAAACAAAAAGGGCTATCTCAGCCCTTTTTGTTTTATAAATTCTCTATATCATATTCGGTATATCCCTCATAATAGTAACTAATATTAATTCCTTTCATGAATATTTCACGACTATTTATTTCATCTACTAGTGCATTTTGGAGTAAATGCTTAATTTCAATATCTATAATTGGGCTGCGTTCCATTGCCAATAAATAATCTTCTTTATCAATTTTATTCCAGTCGGCCACCTGATGAAGTTCATTTTTAAAGATTAAATCTAGCCATATTCTAGTCGCTCTACCGTTTCCTTCTCTAAAGGGGTGGGCAATATTCATTTCAACATACTTTTCAACAATTTCATCAAAGGTTGTTTGTGGCATAGTGCTAATATGCTCTAATGAATGGTTTAAGTACATAACAGGGGCAAAGCGAAAATTCCCCTTCGCTATGTTGACCTTTCGAACCTTTCCAGCAAAGAAATAAATATCCTCCAATAGGTATTTATGCATGTCAGAAAGACCCTTGAATGTACCAACTTCTATGTGGTTTATCTCTCCTGAATCATATAAATTTTTGATTTTCATTTTTGATAGTCGTTCTTCCACTCGATTCAATTCCAACTGATTTTTGATATCTAATTTATTTTCTAACACAACCATTCTCCTCTTTTTTTGCAATTAATTCTTTTTCTTCTTTTGTAGCTAGATTCTTAATTAAGCTTCTAGCCATAGTTTTTTAATTGTGGTATTTTGCTTGTTCTGGATTGCGTTTTTTATAGTTTTTGTGGTTTCGTTTTGTGCCTTGCTGAATGCCATTCTATCCACTCGCTTTCAAGCCTATAAGCACATTATATATATTAATTAGTAATTTGTTTCAAACAAAAAACAAACTAGAGCCGAAGCCCTAGTCTATAGCCATATCAAATATATATTTAGTACCTTTCATAATTTTAAAAACAACTATTTTACTAATCGTACGAAAGGCTTCCTAGCTATTTTTACGGCACCTCTAGGTGATCCTATTTTGCTCTTTTAGCAATAGAGACAAAAAATCTGGTTCTGATGTAAAAACTTCAAATTAACCACAATTATTCTATAAAACTCAGACATACCAATGAACAAGCATTCAAACGATTCCAGGCAGTTTAAATTTGATTATAGAACTATTTCTCACTAGCAAAATAAAGCAAGGCTATGGTCGGAAAAGCGATTCCTATCCATAATGTTAGATTCCATCCCCCTAAGGCATATGCCCATCCTCCAATAAAGGATCCAACAGCACCTCCTAAAAAGAACATAGCCATAAATAGCCCGTTTAATCGACTACGAATTTCTGGACTCAACGAGAAAATTAAACGTTGGCTAAGCACAAGGTTTGCAGATACTCCCATGTCTAACAGAATTGCAGCAAATACTAAAACACCTATTCCAAAGGGCGAGCTACTTTGAATAAAAAGTGGTAGTAATAAAGAAATAATAACAACAGTGAGAGCTATCCCAGTGGCGGGTCGTGTCCAGCCAAGATCAGCTAGACGACCACCTATTGGAGCGGCTATTGCACCTGTAATTCCGACAAGTGCATATAATGCTATAGCAGTCTGAGAAAAGTGAAAAGCAGGACTAGATAATAATAATGGAACAGTGGTCCAGAATAAGCTGAAAGCCCCAAATACACAAGCATGATAAATGGCACGACGGCGTAAAATTGGAGTAGTTCGTAGCAGTTGCCACATTGAATTAAGTAAGGCTATATAATTTGTTTTTCCCTTTGGTTTCCTGGTAGGGAGTACTTTCGATAATACAAATGCCAAAACAATAATTACAGTAGCAGATAAAGCAAATATTGCATTCCATCCCCACATATCGGCTACTAGACTAGATATCGGTCGCGCAAGCATAATACCTAATAACAGACCACTCATGACATTGCCAACTACGCGACCACGTGCATTCTCCGATGAAAGATATGATACAAGAGGTACGAGCACTTGCGCTGCGACTGACCCCAGTCCGATAAAGAATGAAGTAATTAACAACAAGATTGCGCTTTTTACAAAAACCATGGCAATGAGTGCAAATGCACTTAAAAATAACAACATAAGTATCAATTTTTTATTCTCAACAATATCCCCCAAAGGTACAAGAAATAGTAAGCCAACAACATATCCAATTTGAGTTAGCGTTACAATTAATCCAGCGCTACTATTAGAAAGTCCAATTTCATTACTAATTACCCCAATTAAAGGCTGTGCATAATAAAGATTAGCCACAATAATACCACATGCAGTTGCTAAAAGAATGATTAAACCTGATGAAATATCCTTATCAATTGCTTTATTTTTAAAATTAGACATAACAATTTCCTCCCATACTTTTATTTCAAAATTACTAAATCGCCTTGGTAACTACTACTGCGATGCCATTTTTTATTGTAATAAATTAAGTCTAAACTACTTTCCATTCTGCTATTAAAAGATCCCATTTCATCTCTTTTTTATCCCCCTTTTCTAAATGTTTTTTAGCAATTTAATTTGTGATTTTTGGAATCTAAATATATCCATACCATTACAAGATGTTAGTTAGTTAGTTAATTAATAAACTGAACGTTCAGTTTATTAATTAACTAAAATATATACTAAACGTTCAGTTTTGTAAATAGGCTATTTTGTTTTTTGTCCATATTAAGTATACTAAACGTATAGTTTATGTTTTGAAAGGAATGATTAATGTGCAAGGTAAACGAGGTCGACCACGTAATATTGAAACCCAAAAGGCCATACTTTCTGCGTCCTATGAGTTATTATTGGAAAGTGGCTTTAAAGCAGTCACAGTCGATAAAATTGCAGACCGTGCTAAAGTCAGCAAAGCTACGATTTATAAATGGTGGCCAAATAAGGCTGCTGTGGTAATGGATGGTTTTCTTTCTGCTGCTGCTGCCAGATTGCCTGTACCCGACACAGGTTCAGCATTGAATGATATTTTAACTCACGCTACAAGCTTAGCCAGTTTTTTGATCAGTCGAGAAGGAACTATTATCAATGAGTTAGTTGGTGAAGGGCAATTTGATTCGAAACTAGCAGAGGAATATCGTGCTCGATATTTCCAACCACGTCGACTGCAAGCAAAGCAACTTCTGGAGAAGGGAATTAACAGAGGAGAATTAAAAGAAAACCTCGATGTTGAATTAAGCATCGATCTCATTTACGGACCAATTTTTTATCGCTTGCTAGTAACCGGTGAAAAGTTGGATGAATCCTATGTACATGACTTGGTTATAAACGCATTCGAAGGGATACGTTTGAAGTAATTAACATATAAACAAAGATTTAGATTTCCAACGTTTCCTATACTGATGTAACTCGCATTAACTTGATAAATAAAGTATCTAATGTTTTAAAACTGATGTTTATGGGATTGTCCCCCGTATACATCAGTTTTAAAACAGACTTAATCTACAAGCTAATCACGCTTCCTTTTTGATTTTTGGAAGGTTGTAATATTTATGAGTTATTGATTTTTCATTTAAAAACAGATTAAAACCACATAAGAACCCTGAATTTGTATTTTATACAGTTTACCTATTCTATTTAGTTTGCATCAAATAAATCAATGGTTTTAATTTGTCTACAATCGTAGGTATGATAATAATATGCGCCAGACTCCATGCACATAGTGCTTGTATAGATGGTATTGTCTAATATACCTTCTTCCGTGATTACTCCACCCTTAGGAACTTCGCCATTTGATAAGCTATGAAAAACAGCTGATATTCCCGCTTCTTTTAAATCGTGACATATTTAAGATATTGATGTCATTGGATTAAAGTAATAATTACTTAAAAAATTAATAAATAAAAACCCTCCACAACAAGGAGGGCTTAGTATTCTATATAAATAAATCTTTAAATGGTAAACTTAATATTTTATTGTATTGGTCCTAATAATCCCATAATTTCTTCAGCTTTTTGGTTTTCGATGCTATAGTAAATTTCTAACCCCTGACGATTTCCTCTTAGAACCTTCCCTCTCATTTTAGATAAGTGTTGGGAAACTGTTGATTGTGGAATGTTTAAAATTTCGGTCATTTGGGTTACATTTAGTGTTTTATGTTTAGAAAGCTCATTGATCAGTTTTAAACGCATTGGGTGTGCCATAAGTTTTAAAAGCTCTACATCCTCTTCTAAAATCGTGTTCTCTACATGCTGATTCGCAAATCTTGTCATAGTATACGCTCTCCCTTATTTGTTTTCTTCTAATGTAGTGTAACTTCCATATTACATAATATTAGTATGTTCGAATGTTTATTGTTGAAAAATGATACTTAAAGTATACAACTGTAGTTTGTGCTAGTAGTGGAGTTAATGTGTGGTTTGTATGAAGTTTTCATTTACTATTAATCTAGTCTGTTTAAGCTAGTATAAAAGTTATGCATATAATTAAAAAGACAAACTCTCCAAGATGAGGAGTTTGTCCAAAACCATGATCTCTTTAGTTCAACAATATAGAGTTCAGTTCCGATAAGAATTTTTATTTTTTTCATATCCCATGTTTTTTGCATCAGTACTAACAACAGTGGATTAGAATAATGACTGAATACTTGCTAAGACAGTAAGGATACCTATAATAATGACAAATACATTGCTCGCTTTCCCTTTGTATTTAGCAAGTACTGGTACTTTATGGATCGCATACATTGGTAATATACATAAGATAGCAGCAACTAGCGGACCGCTAAGGGCGTCAATGATTCCAAGAATACTTGGATTTGTATAAGCAACATACCAGCATGTTAATACGACAAAAGTAAGAATTATTGTCTTAACTGTTTTTTCTCCTATATCTTTCCCACGTTTTTTACCGGACTTGATAATCATGTCACGCATTACCTCATACGCTCCTATATAATGGCCAAGGAAAGACTTTGTAATAGCCACAAACGCGATGATAGGAGCTGCAATAGTGATTACTGGCGAATTAAGCTCATTAGCAAGATATGATAGGATTGACAAGTTCTGTTCTTTTGCCACCATAAGATCATTTGGAGTCAAACTTAAAGTACTGCTCCAAACAAAGAACATAACAACAGCGAATGTCATGATATAACAAACTTCTTGTATTTGAGCACACTTGGCATCAGTAGCTTCTATTCCATAACTAGCTCTCTGCTTCACAACAAATGATGAAATCATAGGTGAATGATTAAACGAGAATACGATGATTGGAAGTATCATCCATATCGTTCCTAAATATCCTGTTCCTGTTGAGGCAGTAGAAACACTTGAAAAACTAAGCATTGACGTATTCCACTGTGGAATCAAAGATATTGCGATAAAAAGTAGAGAAGCTATAAAAGGATACACTAGCATGCTCATGATCTTTACAGTTATATCTTGACCAAAATTTAGTATAGCGATAAGACCAAGTACTAAGACAAGTGATAAAATGGCCCTTGGAGGCTCCGGCATGTGCAATTGATGCACGATAAAACTACTAGCGGTATTTGTAAGTGCGACCGAGTACATCAGCACAATCGTATAAATGGAGACGAAATATACAATGTTAAAAATAATACTTGCCTTATTTCCAAAATACTCTCTTATAGTACCTGTAATCCCCTCATCGGCAGAGTTCGAAGCGTAAATCATTTTAGCAAGCGCCCTATGTGAATAATACATAACAGGATAGGCAAGTATGGTAATTAACAGCAATGATAATAAACCACCTGAACCTGCATTAATCGGTAAAAAGAGTACCCCTGCTCCAATTGCTGTTCCAAAAAGGCTCAATGCCCAGGTAGTATCCTGTTTATGCCACTTTTTAGGGTCTAGATATTTCTCATCTTTTACTGCAGTATTATCAGCTTGAAATTCTATGTTTTTTGCAGTATTCCCATTCATGTAATAATTCCTCCTCGTGTCCTATTCTTAATTCTCTATTTAAGGTATAGGAATATAGACTGTTCTTGAAAAATGAATTGCTTATATAGTGCATCACAACGAATATCCCTCTTCTAAATTAATCAATAGCGAAGCTGCAACCCCAAGGGTTTGTTACCACTTACAAAATATTTTAATTATATAGTAGTATATTTTATTGATAATTCCCCCAACATACAGACATCCTTAGGCGAACAATAGAGTACATATTGTTAAATATTTCACAATATTCTCGATAGTTGTTTATTGATTTGATTATTTCTCCCCAAAGATTTTATTTTTAATGGCAATCCCTGTAGGTGTAGCCGCAATTCCGCCTAAACCTGTCTCTCTTAACTCACGAGGCATCTGTCTTCCAACCCTATACATTGCTTCAATAACTTCGTCAGCATTGATGATATTGTTTACCCCGGCTAATGCGATGTCTGCTGCTGCTAAAGCATTTGTCGCTCCAATGGCGTTTCTCTTTACACAAGGAATTTCTACCAAACCAGCGACCGGATCACAAACTAAACCGAGTAAATTTTGTAATGCGGTCGAAAAAGCTTCAGAAGATTGCTGTGGGGTTCCACCCGCAGCTTCTACCGCAGCTGCAGCCGCCATCGCTGAGGCACTTCCTATTTCAGCTTGACATCCTCCGTACGCTCCTGAAATACAAGCGTTGTTTGCGACTATCGTTCCAAATAACGCTGAAGTGAATAGAAAATGAATCATATCTTCATGATTTAACTGCAACGTATCTTTAATACTAAATAGGACTCCCGGAATCGTCCCACTCGCACCTGCTGTTGGAGTTGCACAAATAGCTCCTAATGCAGCATTTACTTCATTAACACCGATAGCACTTTGAATCCCTAACACCATCAAATCTCCAGAAAGAGTTTTCCTATTTTCTCGATAGTTTTTAAGTTTTACAGCATCCCCTCCGGTTAACCCAGTTGGAGAAAATACACCGTCGCCTTCAATACTTTTATTTATTGCATGTTGCATAGTCGTTAAATTTCGTTCCATTTTACTCCAAACTTCTTCATAAGAAATTTTAGTTTGTTTGATTTCCTGTTCGATTGCTAATTCATAAATTGGCTTTTGGCTTTTATTAGCTGCATCCACAATCTCTTTTATGGACATATACATATTTTTCACTCCTTAATGTAACTAAAGAATAATAAGGTTAGCTATATTGCTTAAATCTCCTAATTCCTTCTGAACAGTACCAGGTAATATCGAATCCAAAGCGAATGCATATAAATATCTTGTTTTATCTTCCAAACTATGAAAGCTGTTAATTTCCACATCATATTGTTTAAAGATCCTGCGTAAAACAAATTCAAAGTCAGCTCTTTCCGAAATCGCAATAACAACTGGCAATGGCCCCTGCAGATCTAAGCTAAAACCATCAATTTCAACATGTTTGACTTCAATCAACCCACCACCGACCGAAATACCCATCGTTCTAATACTTCGACTTTCATCCTCTACATATACATCTGCCGTATTTGGATGACCGGCAGGACTATTACCCGATTTTTCAATAAAGGTAATGTCAATTCCCTTAGACTCTGCTATTTTAATAGCATCTGGCACTTTGCTGTCATCGGCAGCAAAGCCTAATATACCAGCAATAATTGCAAAATCAGTTCCATGACCTTTATGGGTTTCAGCAAATGATTCATAATACTTTACTACAACTTTTTTTGGAAGACCTTGAAATAATCTATTAGCAACTGTTCCGATAGCCAAAGCACCTGCAGTATGTGAACTTGAAGGACCTATCATTATGGGCCCAATCACATCAAAACAACTTTTATATTTAACAATCTTTTTTTCTTTAATAGATGCTACATTCATGTTCATATAAACACCCCCATAATTTATTATTTTTAATTACAGTTGAATCTAATTTATTGGAATGACCAATTTAAAATAAAATTTGTTTGATAGCGCTTTCTTTATTGAGTTGAATAAACTTCCCTTCTGATTCACTACCCTCCGTATAGTAATCATATCAATATATCAAATCTTTAAAAATTACTGGCAAGTTCTTTAGAATTTTCAAACCCAAACGAGGTTTGTTATTTTCTCTAAAGGTATTGAATTATGTCTCGACGCCCTCATTATAACTTGTATATTTATAAGTTTAATCTTTTTTTATTTTTAGAAAGATTGAATAGACAGAATTTTGAATAGGTAATAAATTACACTTAGTATGTAGCAATTGTGTCCTTTGTTTAAAGCTGTATTAGTTAGTAAAAAAGCAAAAATAACACAGAGTTTCTTTCATAAACACATTGATTATATTGGAAAATCATTATAAAAATACTTATATTGCCCTTAGTTTGGATATCTTATTTTGGACGGGAAACCTGTTGCAATAAATAATTCATGCAGATGAAAAGGAATACATTAATGAAATATAAAACCCTTACGTATATTAATCACATAATTAGTATAAATATTAATTATCAGAAAAAAGGAACTTTTTTTTATGAACCTTAACATAAAGGATACGTTCCAAATAAAAAGGGGATTCCTAGTAGGCTCCTTTTTATGCTGTTTTTATATGAAAAATCCTCTTCAAAATGAAAATAAAAAGGGCTATTTCAGCCCATTTTTATTTATAAATCCTCTATATCATATTCAGTATATCCCTCATAATAGCAATTAATATTAATGCCTTTCATGAATACTTCACGGCTATTTATTTTTATCTACTAGTGCATTTTAGAGTAAATGCTTATTTACGCTTTTTATTTAGAATAATCTTTCATATGTAATTAAGATTTTTCACTCTCTGTAAAAAGTGATTTATGTTCTACTGGAGAAGAAAGCACTATTAAGGTTGTAGGCTTTCCATACTCTAAGCACAAATTAATATAGTTTTCGAGTGTATGTACTGATTCTGTCACTACCTTTGTTAAATAACTATATAAACCGGCAATACGATGGCATTCGACTACATCTGGATGTTCCATTGCAAATTTTTTATATTTGTTGCAATCTCTTGGTTCCATTAAAACAAACGCGGTAATATGTTTTTTTAATTCTTTCGGATTAACAATTGTACGATAACTTATAATGACACCCTGTTCCTCTAGTCTTCTGACCCGCTCTGTAACAGAAGGGGAACTCAAACCTACCAGCTTTCCTATTTCAACCATACTTAAACGTGCATTTTCCTGAAGATGTGAAAGAATCTTTAAATCTGTTTGATCCATTAATGTATCTCCCCTTGATTAATTAAGAATACAATTAATAATTCTTAAATTTTTTAAGAAAATTATAATTAATACATAAATTATAGCATGTTATCTTTTTTTAAAACTTTATATAATTGATATCAATTAACGAAAGAGAGGCTGAATATCTTGACACAACAATCATTGAAACGTTCAATTACTTGGGTACAAGGGACTGCATTAACCATAGGAGCTGTGTTGGGTTGTGGAATTCTTATATTACCCTCAATTACTGCAAATAGCGCTGGACCAGCTTCGCTTTTATCTTGGGTTATCATGTCTATATTAGCTTTTCCCATTGTCGCAACTCTGGCGCGTCTTGCTAAGATGATTCCTAGCGCAGGAGGAATTACAGCTTATGTTCAAATGGCATTTAATGCAAATACGAGTGCCATCCTAGGGTGGATTATGTTAGGATCTATTCCTATAGGAGTACCTATTATCGCTTTAACAGGTGCCCAATATATTGACTATGTTTTTCCAATAAGTAATGCAGGAGTTATAGGCATTGCGGCAGTAATTTTGATTACTTCTTTACTCTTACATATTAAAGGAATTGAGTTATCATCAAAAGTGAGTGTGTTTGTCATTTGTGTAATTTCACTTCTAATAATTGTGGCTGTTGTCGTTTCTATCCCCTATGTAAAATTAAGTTCTTTTACACCTTTTGTACCAAACGGATGGTCTTCTGTTGGAGCTTCTTCTGTAATTATCTTTTTCTCATTTGTAGGATGGGAGATGATAACCCCATTAGCTGAAGAGTTTAAAAGACCTGCTAAAGATATTTCCATTAGTCTATTTTTAGGGGCAATTTGCATCTCAATTATGTACATTGCAATATCTTTTGTAACAATAGGGACTCACTCATATGGTGATAAGAACCAGATAGCTTCCCTTAGTATTCTAATATCAAAAGGATTGGGACCAATAGGTACATATATAACCACTATTTTAGCAATTTTCATTTCTTTTAGTGCTGTACATGCTAACATTGCAGGTTTTTCAAGAATGATTTATGCCCAAGCTAGAGAAGGACATTTCCCTTCCTTCTTTGCTAAATTACATTCTAAATTCCAAACTCCAACTAGAGTTTTACTAGCTTTAGGCGGAATTTTTAGTTGTATTTTAATTTTTTATGGTATAGCACGACCAAATTTAGAGATGCTTCTAAAAGGCCCTAGTGTAATTTTTATTACCTCGTATATTTTTACAATGCTAGCCGCTCTTAAGTTATTAAAAGTTCAAGATATAGGTTGGTGGATGGCCTTCCTATCTTTGGTTATATGTATTTTTGTATATTCATTTAGTGGTTGGGCGATTTTCTATCCAGTAATCTTATCATTCATAGGTGGGATCTATATACTTATGAATAAAAAGTCCAGCACTGTAATCGATCATCAATTAGATACACCTAATGAAAAATAGTTTCATAATCTCTATAAACTAATTCTACAAATTATATAATGTTATTAACACTATCAAGATTGGAATAGATATAAATTCTACTAACTTATAATTAGCTCAAATTAACTTTATGAAATATGAATAATTATGTGTATTTAAGAAAAAACCAGGATAACTTTTTAAAATCATCCTGGTTTTTTCTGTATAAAATGAATTTCGTTATTTTTATTTATTTCCTCAATTATATTTTTCTTCACAACAAATAACCAAACAGATACATCATTTAATTATGTAAAAAATATATAATTAAATACCCATATAAACTACATAAAATTTAAACCAGCATATCAGCGAAAGTGGATCCAACGTTGTTTTTACGCTTCATATGCTTTTCTAAATATATTTTAGTCGTTTGAATATTTTCATGGCCAAGTGTTTGCATTAAATGATATAAATCTGCATTACCTTGTTCTACTGCCATAATTGCAAAAGCATGACGGAATGTATGCGCCGTTACTGGATTTTCACGATACAGTAGAAACTCTAAGTTTGTCTTTTTTATCATATCTGTTACTTGATTCGATAATGTTTTAGAGTTATAAGTATTTCCTCTTTGATTTATAAATACCGGACTCTCATCCCCTTTATCCAATACCGTTTGGCACCCTCTTCTCAGCCTCATTTCACAAATACATTGATATAAATGTTCCGAAATAAAAAGTTCACGCACTTTATCCCCTTTTCCAGTGATTTTTAACCAGTACTTTCCGTCATAATGTAAATCTTTCACTCTCGCGGTGCACAATTCTTGAATTCTTGCACCAGTACTTGCTAGAGCCAGTAAAATTGTATAGTTTACTAAATGTCCTCTTTCTTTATAAAATCCTAAAATTTTCATAACCTCATCATAGGATAGGTCCCGATTTGGCCGATCCTGCTCATTCACATTTGCGCGCTGTAGTTCTTCATGAAGAGGCTTTTCAATATAAGAAAATACATGTAGATGTTTTAGAAAAGAACGAATGAGCACTGTTTTCTTTGCAAGTGTCGCGACTGCATACGTTTCACCATTCCTACCGTTCTCTACCCGTTTCAACCAAGAATTGTATTTACGTATATGCCAAGGTTGCAATGTTTTCAATAAAGAGTCCTTTTGCTGTACCTCTTCCCCATTCAATTCAAATTCTTCTGCATGCTGCACCATGCACTGACAAAATGATAAGATTTCTGAGATATAACTCTTTTTCGTATCCTCTTTTCTATTCTTCTTCTCATCCATATCTTTTTGTAAATGTACGAAATGATAAATGACTTCTATGTCACTTAAATACGTATATTTACCCTTTCCTTCTTTTTCTGCAACCTCCATCTTATCTTCCACCATATCTATATAACTGTTGTTATATAGATATGGAACGATATCTTTTATATTCTCTACATATGTATCCATATACTCACTTTGATTGTTTATAATTAATAAATTTTCTTTTACATTTTTTTTATTCATATTTCGAATTCACCACTCCTATAGAAGATTATGAATACAATTCTCTTTATTACCTATAATTATTATTTTATTTTACTTCTATTAATTATACAAATGATAATTCATTTTCTTTCTGTAAGAACGTTATATTCTTCTCTATCTACTTATAATTATATTTTTTTATAATTTATTATTAAATAGATATCTTTTAACAATTAAATAATTAAAATTCATAGTGATTTTATAATAAAAACAACTATAACAATTCATTAACATATAGATTGAATGAAAAATATTTCTAAACCATAACAATGAATACTATATTTAATAAAATCTATTTCTTATTTTAAATATAAATCAGATTCTGATATGATATATACATACCTAAAATATTAACAAACGATAGTTATGGAGGTGTCCTTTTATGACACAAGATTTATTGTTCATTACAAAACCTACTGTAACGACCAAAGAGGCAGCTGACTTATTAGGAGTAACGGTACAAACAATTTTAAAAAAAGAAAAAGATGGATTAATAGAATGTGTATATAAAGATAACTGGAAGCAATTCGGTAGTAAGATTTTCTATTTAGAGGATATTGAACGTTTACAAAATCAAAATAAGGTTAAAGGCCTTAGCACAAAAGAAGTAGCTGAAATTCTTAATGTTGCACCATCTACTATCTTTACATACATCAAATCTGGAAAATTACCCGCCACAATGATAGAAAAAAGAGGAAAACAAGTATATCTTATCGATGAGGAAGAACTAGAGATTTTTATGCTTGATTATGAAAAAACCAAAACAAAAGAGCGAAAAACATTCATTACGAAAATTCAAAATGAAGATATATACTTATATCAATTATTAACACATCAACATAACGGAAAAACAGCTAGGGTAATAGAGATCAATGGAGCAGACGGTAAGATTCTTACAGAAGACGAGGATATTTTCCCTATATCCACTTATAAACAACATGATTACACCTTTGAACCATTCATTAAAAAAGCGGTAATTACAAAACGAGGGTATTTATCTTTTTCCTTTAAAAAACCTCAATTATTTAATTCCATTACTTATAATCTAATAAACTTATTTTATAAGGAGCTAGGTATCACAAATATGAGATTGAGTATTTCAGCAGATACTATCAAATTAGAAATTAAACCTTTCGTATTACAAGTAGATCCATTGCAGTTTCAAGAAGAGATTAAGTACTTACATTCTCATATGAAATCTGGCACGATTCTTCCACATGTAGAAGGTATTTACTTTAAAAGTAATGTAGAGCCATTAACTTTTCATGCAGATCATGAATTTAAGCAAAAAGTAGTTCAAATGGCAGCGGAAGCTGGTATGAGACAGGAAGAATTCTTATTGCAAGCTGTAAAATCTTATATAACAAATTTAAAAAAACACTAAATCTACTACTTATTAAAAGAAGCGTAGAAATAAGATCTTTCTACGCTTTTAAAATATTAGTCACTCGCAATGAATACAACAAAGGGAAAATATCATAAAATTAAAATGTACATTTCCTATTTTTGCGAATTAAAGGGATCCATACCCACATCCATCAAGCTAAAGTTTTGAAGTACCCTCTAAATGAAATTTTTCTTTCTCTACATAACGTGACCTAATTGATACTACGAAATACAAAAACATCCTGCATGTTTGAACCATGCAGGATGTTTTCTAGTCTTTGTTTTTCATAATGTAAGTAACCAGACGAAGGATCTCTAGATATAACCATACTAATGTCATCATAAGTCCTACTGCGCTGTACCATTCCATATACTTTGGTGCTCCACTATGAGTACCATGTTCAATTGAATCAAAATCTAGTAATAAATCTAATGCAGCAACAACAATTACAATTGCACTTATGATAATACTAATTGTCCCACCTTGATGAATATATGGAACAGTCACCCCTAAGATGCTCAATAAGAAAACAATAAAATACATAATAAAAATTCCAAGTGTTGCAACCGTTACAACCGCACGAAACTTTTTAGTTACTTTTACTATTCGAGTTGCGTATAACACTAACATGGAAAATAAAATCGAAATTGTTAGTAATACGGCAGTTAAAGCGATAGAATCACCAAAGCGCATTGTATAATATGCTGAAATACTTCCTAATAAAACCCCTTGTAATATTGCGTAAATCGGTGCGCAAATTGGGGATATGCGCGGAACGAATATAACCACAAAAGCGACAATTAGAGTAACTATTATAATTCCAATTAACACGGGTATTTTCATTGTCTCTTGTGTCATCTGTACGTAGGAATAGACAGATGCTGCAAGAAGTAAGATAAGCAAAATGAATGTTTTTCCTATCGTTCCACCTATTGTCATCGTAGAAGCGCTTGTCTTCTTTTCATGGAATTTGTCTTTTTTTAACATTGGATTAGATGTTTTCATGCTTTCCTCCCAAAATATCTTTTACTTATAAAGTGATTTTTTATATCTCTAATTTCTTATTGATAATGCGACCTGTAATCGCTACGAGTACAATTATTAACAAGCAAGTAAAACATAGACCCAAAATAGTGAAATCTTCAATAGGGTAAAATGATGTATCAAAAAAATCATTCTTATCCATGAACCCAGAACTTTTAATAGTAACTGCATACTTCTCTAATTTACTTAACACATTCATTACTATTGTTTGTATTGTTGAAAAGATAGCAACGAAAATGATGAATAAAATTATTTTACTCATCCATGACTTCACTGGAAACAGCCTTATAATGGCTATGATAAAATAACAAGAAATAAGGATACTCATGAAATCGATTCCCCATAAAAGAAAAGCAAATATGTGTTGGAAGATTCCGTAACTATACAACTTGTGATATTCTTGTCGAAATTCTCCGGTTACTTCCCCACCATAAAGACTCGGATTATAACCAATTACTTTTCCATCATAAAGACTTTGTGAAAAATAATATGAAAAAATTAAGCCTATACCTAATAAAATAATAAACATTAATGTAAAAAATAATAAATTCGTATATATATATTTTTGGGTTGGGATGGCTGTATAACGAATCATAGAATTTTTTAATATTTTATTGAAAGAAGGCAGCGCTATTAGAAGAAGTAAAAATGCAGCTATACCAATTATTATTAGGTATATGAGTAATACTAAATCCTTTATAAACGGAGGTAGTACCCTTGAGAGTCCTATCGTACTAAATAAAAGAAGTAAAGAAATAATAATAAAACCAGAATAAAAGACTGCTATTTTTTTTCTATTGCACTTATATAAATAGAGAAAAAGTGGGTTCATTGCTCAAACACCTCCCTAAACAATTCATGTACTGCTTTCCCGTGATGAAAACGAATTTCCTCTACGTTTTCATGTAATATAATAGTTCCGTCTTTTAAAAAGATTACTTCATCAAATATATTTTCGGTTTCTTCTATTAAATGAGTTGAAATGAGAATGGTACAATCTTCTCGGTAAAATTTAAGAATTAAATCTAGTACATGTTTTCTAGAAACAAGATCAATTCCACCCAATGGCTCATCTAATATATATAACTTTGCTTTCCTGGAGAAAGTTAAGATAAGTTGTAATTTTTCCACTCCACCTTTTGATAAAGCAACTATATGCTCTTCTAATGGCATTTTAAACTCAGCTATTAAGTCCATTGCCTGATGAAAATCAAAGTCACTATAAAAATCCCGATAGAAAACTACAGCATCTTTTATCGTCATCCACTCGTCAAAAACAGGACTATCAGGCATAAATGAAACAGTTTTCTTTGTTTCTATTCCTACCTTCTGACCTTCAATTGTGATAGTTCCTTTAGAAGGATAACGCAAACCAGCAATCATTTTTAATAATGTCGTTTTTCCGCTACCATTATCACCAACAAGACCAATAATTTTCCCTTCAGAAATTGTTGCACTTAAATCTTGAAGCACTGTTTTTAAGTTATATCTTTTCCACAGATTTTCAATTTTTAATAACTCTGTCATTCGTTTTCCTTCCTTTTCTTTTCTAATGAAGAATGGAGGATTGGAAGAATTTCTTCTTTCGTAAATCCTAAATTGTCCATTCCATTTATAAAATTATCAAGCAACTCTGTTGCCATTTCTTTGCGTAGTTCAGTAATCTTTTCTCCTTCACTCGTTACAAATCTCCCTGTTCCTCTTCGTGTCACAGCAATACCTTCTCGTTCTAGCTCTTGAAATGTGCGTTGAATCGTATTGGGATTCACTTGTAATTCACTGGCTAGTTCACGTACAGCTGGGATTTTATCACCCGGTGCTAAACGACCTGTTACAATTTCCTTTTTTATGTATTCCATTACCTGAATATAAATCGGGATATTAGGAGAAAAATCAATTTCCATTTCTTCCCTCCTCAGTATTAGTGTACTAGATGAATAATACACTAATACTGATTGTGTGTAAATGGTAATTTTTCCAAACTATATATAATAAATAAAGGATGATATCTGAAAGAAATACGGCCAAAAACCAGTTCTTAAACTCATTACTAAAAACAAAATCCCATAACAAACATTAAATGTCGTTTATGGAAATTTGTTAACGTACGGTAAAACCCAGGTTTTTAACTTAGAAATTCCTTAGCATACGAAGTTCGCGTTTAGTTGGCGCGACCTCATTATTAACTCGTCTATTAATTTAAATGTAGCTCTGTTAATCTCGAAATACACTTTCAACTTACCAACTATGAATTTTATTTTCATCTGCCTCACTCTCTTTTTTGATTTGATAAATCATTTTAGTTAATCGGACACGTAAATATAATTCTTAAGCTGTTCGACTGTTTTTTATGTAAAAGTAGCAATTGTTCATAACAAACAAAATAACAGTGTTTTGAATGTATCCTTTTTGGATATTTATTCGAAATATGAAGAAATGTTATAAACACAGTGATTGAAAGAAAGTAAACTTTTGGGTAAAAGTTTACTTTCTTTTTATTGTATTATTATTGGCTAAGTAGTTTAGAGTTTCTTGTCCTATGTTCAAAAAGTTTAGACTTTCATGTCCCGTTATTGAGACATGAAAATGGATACTTTTTAGACACGAAAGTAGATACTTCTTGAATATCTTTCGTTACTAATATAAATTCCAAATGAATTTTCACTTCACATTTAATAAGGTTTTGCTGAAATGCAAAAAAAGAGAGCAAAACTCTCTTTTCATTTAATCAATATTATTTTTAAAAATTTAAATAATAAAAAATAGCCAGTTAAAAGAGCGTGTTGTTATATATTTAGCTAAACACACTCTTACCAATATTTAAACCCTATATTAATTTCTTATTCCATTCATTTAACTTATTCATCCTTTTTTTTATTCGGTTATAAGCTTCAAATTCATAACCTTTTTCATTTAATCTTTTTATAATCTGTGTGCTGCTACCATCCTGCACTTGCATTCATACCAGATCCCATAAAATTAATAAATAATGGCCATAATAACGGCCATAACGTAAGAAGTATATTTAGAATTATAAGTATACTATATACCCCAGGGAAATTATGATTTTTACTACTTACCAATACTAAAATCGATAATAATATTATGGGTATTAAATATAAAAATATCATTATAAACCAATACCATGTCATTAAAGTAAGACTCAATGGTCCTAATATCTCGTGTACAACTCCGAATGATATTCCTAATGCTCCAAAACTAAAGGTTGTAATTATTGTTTTTAGAAGCACTTTAGCCAATTTTGAATCGTACGTTTTTCTACTATATAGACCTATCACAATATACAACGATAGATATGCCATTAATACACCTATCCAAATCAATAGCCAGTCTGCATCTAACATAAAGATGTCAAACAGCGCCCAACACACCCCTACTATTGAAAAAACAAGGGAAATAATTATATATTTTAAAACTGGTTTCATGTTCATTTCACGTCCTTTAAAAACTTAAGAATACATTATTAGCTTGTATTCTTCTTTTTCTATCGCTTTACTATAGTCTGTTGTATATTCAATAACAGTAATCCCTTTACTTCTAAGTAGATTTTTTTCCACGGTTTCGCATCAGTTGACAGTTTGAAAATTAATATTAATTTATTTTAATTAAATATATATTAACATTATATTAAGTATAAGTAAATAAAATTAATTTAAATTTAATATACTCCACTCATTTAATGGAGATTATTTATATGAACAATATTAATGTTGTTCAAAAAATTATGGCATTTCGAAAAGGTGCAGAATTAACTAGTAAACATTTAGCTGAAATAGCTGATACAACGCTTTCCATGTTAAGTAAGATTGATCAATGGATCACGAATCCACCCTTACAAACACTAAAGTTAATTTCTGTAGCATTAAATATTCTTTTATTAAATTTTTTCTTGGAAAATACCAATACAGAAGAATTAGTTGTAAGAGCTAACCAAAGATAAAAATAACTTTCCCTGAAAGCGGTAATGTTTCGTATGAGTTATTATCTCCTAATTTAGATGGATCACTGGAATTGACTTTAATCAATCAGCTACCTCAAACCGCTTCATCTATGGAGCCTGTGGCACATAAAGGTGAAGAAATAGCATTTATTATAAAAGGGCACGTAAAACTATATCTAAATGATGAGGTTTTACTTGAGATCCAGGTGATAGCGGTAAAATACATCACCATTTGCTAGTATTCTTCCATTACTTCTTTTTGAATTATACTCCCTCCTGTTCTCCATACAATATACCTACCTAGATTCAATTTATGTTTTAAATTGTTATTTTTTATCCACCTCAATCAAGCTAGCAAAACTAAATATCATTTTACTTTTTTATTATATAGACTATACTAATTTCTCTTCCCACTTATAGGTTTCGTTTAAGCTAAAAAATATAGCCTCAAGAACGGGATCCTGAGACTCTATTTTTATTTTAGAAAGGACAGCATAACTTTCTCTGTTTCTTCTTTACTTAAATCACCTGCAATAATAAAGACTTGAAAAGCGCTATTCTTTCCTTTTGCAGGAACAATCATTTGCATTACTTTATAGGTTTCCTCTGTATCAAGACTTTCAACTAAGGTTATTTTTGTACCTTCTAATTCATAATTTGTTACCTTTTCATTATAATCCGCTTTTTTATTCGAGAATTCTATTCCCTCAGCAGTAACTGCAGATTGGTGCACAATATATACATTATCTTTACTTTCATTTTGATATTCATAAATAAAATCGGGATTCATTTTTCCAGTAGTCATCGGTGTATTAACACCTTCTCCAGTTAATTTAAACCCTTTTACCACATAACTTGGGGTGTTAATTGGAAAATCAACATATTTCTGTGCTTCCTTTTTAGTTAATCTAAAATGCGAATGAATTTTCTCTCTAAATGGTCCAATTTCTTCACTGTTTTTCTCATATTTTTTTTCCTCTTCTGGGTCTAACTTTTCAGGACTTCCTACTTGCCTTACTTTTTTATCTAAAATATGTGCTTCTGTTTCCAATGTAATGAATCGATCAAATTCTTCTTTCGTAAACAGATTCCTCGCCACTCCAATCTCTGTAAGTAAAGTATTATAGTCTCCTTCGGAAACAAAAAATTCTGCTTCTGCTTGTTCTTTTGTACCAATCATTTTTTCTACAATTCGCTGTATAGGAGCATCCGTTCGTGTTTTTAATTCTTTCATATTATTTTTCACTTCTAATTGTTGTTTCTCAGGGTTAGTCGGCTGATCAGCACGGGCGTTTAATAAGGATACAGATGATACTGCAATCACTGCCACAGCCCCTATCGCAGACCAACGATATGATTTTTTTTGGAATTTTTTAATCATTAGAATTCTCCTTTTTAACGCTCTCTTGTTTTTACTAAAATTTGCTATACTTGGTATTTGATAATAACTTGAGTAGTGTTCCAATAGACTAATAATAGTATGTCCATACGCAATTTGTTCCTCTGAATCTATACATGTAAGAGCTAATGCATCGCATGCTAGTTCTTGATCTTCCCGCATACATGAGTAGGCATACCATAGAATTGGATTAAACCAATTTAAAATGAGTAAGCCATGCATAAGCCAGTTCACACCAACATCTCTTCGCTTGATGTGAGCTAATTCATGATAAAAAATATATCGTAACTGTTGTTCATCTAATATTTCCATATGTACAGTTGACAATAACAACTTGGGACGAATAAATCCGAACACTGTTGGACTGGAAACCTTTCCAGATACAAATAGAGGGATATTCCGTTGAATAGACATAGAGTGCTTACACTTTTCAAAAATCTGGATAATCTTTTCATCTGTAATAACAGGTTGTTTTTTTATGTAAAGTAATAAACGCCTGTTCATTATAAAAGTAGCAAAGCATAGAAGGATAACTCCAGTAAGCCAAATGTATATAAAGATTGTATAGAATGGAACCGTCTTTTCATCCTGCTTTTCATTATTGTATGTTTGTGTCTTATTTGTCTGAGTTGTTTGTGTTGAACTTGAGGTATAAGTATCTTCTTTTGTGAGCTCCTTTGTATTATCTATATTCTTCAATTCTTGCATACGTTCTTTTGTAAGAATACTAGCTACAGGGTTTTGGCTAGAAATAAATACATCATCATTCTTGTAAGTAAGAACAGAATAGATACTATAGGAACTATCTGGCGACCAAGGTAATACAAGTCTTATAATTAATATGATCCATAGCATATATTGCCAACGTGGAGTTAACTTATTTCTAAACAAGACCTTGATACACAAAATTAGGCCCACTAATATACTAGCCATAATGGAAGTCTCAATCATCCAATCAAAAAAAGCAGGTAGATAGATATTTATAAATTTTTCTATCACTATAATCTATCCTTCCTCTGATTTTCCTCAGTTTTCTCATCCAGAATACGTTTAAGTTCGTTAATATCTTCTGAAGACAGCTTTTCTTCTTTTAAGAAATTTACAAGTAAAGGTTTAAATGCTGCACCATAGAAACGTTTAAGTAAAGATTTCGTTTCCACTTGTAAATAACTATCTTGGGATACCAAAGGATAATAAGCATACATACGTCCTTTATATTGATGATAAGCAACTGCTTCTTTTTGGACTAATCGATTAATCAGCGTTCGAATTGTTTTTGGTTTCCAATCCATTTTCACCTCTAACGCTTCAATCACCTCATTTGCCGTTTGTGGAGAAGTACTTTCATAACTTCTAACTCAGCTTCTGAAATTTTAGGTAATTCATTCATTGTTTAAAATTACACCCCTCGTATTACATTTGTAATCCACAACTGAATATTACACTTGTAATCTCTTGTTGTCAAGCTTGTTCGGTGTTTGTGGAATCCTTTCCTATCCCCATCAACATAAGAATGGAAAAAATTAAAAGAAGTTTAGACTCTCATGTCCTGCTAATGAGATAAGAAAGTAAATCCTTCATGAATATTTTTGTTACTACTATAGAACTGGATTTTAACTTCACATCTATTTAGTATTTGCTATTTTTACAAAGTTTCCACTTTGGTGTCTTTGTTTAAAAAAGTACCCATTTTCTTGTCTCGATATATGGACAGGAAAGTGGGTACTAAATGAAATGTATCAGTAGATAATTTAGCATTGTACACTATAAAATAAGTTCCTACTTTCATTTCGAGAACTTAGTTGGGACAAGAAACTCTAAACTGAAATTTTTTAGATCTATATAATATCCATTTAACCTAATGTTAAACAAAATAAGTAAATTCGAAAGAATATAATTTATTTAAAGAAAACTCCCCAAAAATATGAATTTTTAGGGATTAGATGCATTATACGCATAAACGATTTACCGCTAATTTCATTTTATGGTTTATATTAGTAATTAAATGAATTTCTTCTGCTTTTAGTTCAGTTGATTTCACGTTAGGTGAACACCCTACTTCCACAAACAATTCTATTGCAACCGTATCTTTACAAGCCCGTTTACCGAAGTGTAGGATTACTTTTTCTCAATTTATTTGATTTAGTACATTTACTAAAATATCTACCAAGAGCATGTATAAATCACTCGTTATTATAAAGGAGTATTTTTTATAGTTAACTTTTGAGTATTAAACAATGCTATTCTAGACTGATAACCTTTGAATCTTACATATTTGTCAAAGAAATAATCATCGTGGCTCCTAATTTAATGCTCCATCATCTCGTGGGCAATATCATGTCCATCCATATCCAATGGGTAGTAGGTAGGCCAGTGTATGACTTCATCCAATAAAGCTTCACGATTGTCACCCCAATACAAGTGGTAGTGATCAGCTTTATTCGGATAAATACCATGATCACTAAATTGAATATACTGAGGAACTCCTTCTGTTTTTTCTGCTAGTTTAAATATGTATCTTACACCTCTATTCCCTGCATCATATGTCAAAATTTTGTATCCATCATAGATATACTTACCAGAATATTCTTCTTTGTTTTTGTAGAATGTTACAGTATCTCCTTGAATCACGATACGGTTCACATCTGTTTGATATCCTTCATTATAATACTCCTTATATTCTTTGGCTGACATTTTACCTTTATGTTTCGCTTTGTATGCAAATACCTCATCAAGCGTTCCATCTTGTAAATATGGATATACCGATTGCCAGTCTCCTTTCCAATCGGAGAGTGGTCGATCCTTCACTTGGTTGTCTTCAAAATATCCTTCATAAATTCTTTCTGTTGCTTTGTCATGAGCATGACTATGATTATGACTGTGATCGTGTTCATTTTCATGTGTATGACTTTCAGTTGTTTGCTCTTGCTTTTCAGAAAGCTTCTCTGCAACTGATGCGGATTGTGTTGCTTCTTTTAAAGAATTCACGTTTTCTTCCATTAAAGTGAAGTAATCTTTATTATTCTTCGCATCGTCTTCAGAAATAGTAGCAAGGTGATTTAAGCGTAAAATTTTTGTACCAGTTTCTTTCTGAATAACTGATGCTACTTTTGGAGTAGAAAACGTTTCGAATAAAATGTATTTTAGACCGTATTCTTTAACTGTTTTTGTAATTTCAGCAAGCTTTTTTTGAGATGGTTCATCAGAAGCTGAAATCCCAGCAATAGGAATTTGTTTTAAACCATAGCGTTGTTCCCAGTAGCCATAGGCTGCATGGGAAACTAAAATTTCTTTCGTTTTTGCATTTGCTACAGCAGCTTTAAATCGATCGTCTAAATCTGTAAATTTAGTTTGAAGTGCTGCAAAATTCTTTTCGAATTCTTGTTTATGATCAGGCTGTTCTTCTACAAGAGCATTTTTGATTTTTTCAGCTTGTTTCATCGCTAGTATAGGATCTAACCACACGTGTGGGTCTTTATCGTGATGATGTTCATCTTCTTTATGTCCATCTCCATGATCATGATGTTCATCTTCGGTTGCGGCACGCAGTTCGATTCCTTTTGATGCATTTACAATTTTAACATTTTCTTTTTGTAAGGTTTTTTCCATTTTTTCAGCAAACGGTTCTAATTCTGCACCGTTATAAATGAATAAATCAGCTTTTGCAACTTTCACTGTTTGTTTTTGGCTTGGTTCAAATGTATGAGAATCTGCACCAGGAGGGTAAATTGCTTCAACATTTACATAGTCTCCACCAATTTTTTTTGCGAAATCAGCAAGTGGGAAAATAGTTGTATAAACTGTTAGCTTTTCATCTTTTTTTGCAGTCTCTTCTTTTTTATTTGAGCAACCAGCAAAAATTAAAGTGAAAATAAGTAGGAATGAAAACATAGTTGATTTTTTTAGCATAAAATTCTCCTCTTTTCTTTTTTACAAGTTTATTTCCTCCAATTCTATGAAGAAAATATCGTCTTAATATAAAACGTAATGATTACGCTTTAGTTTGCGAACCTAGTATAATACATCTTTATGAAATTCGCAATAAATAATAATCATTACGATTTATGGTAGAATTTCTTTGCCTATTCACCGAAAAAGGGGAATAAGACAGAAAATCCTAATTAATAAACAATCATGTAACAAAAAGGTAGAAGAATTATATTGTGACAAATTATTTTTGAGACAGTATTTAGTTACATCTAAGTTCCATACGATTTCACTTTAGGATTATTTTTCATCTATTTTAATTGTTATTTTGCACTATAAGGGGTACCGCCCCATCGCCATCAAGCTAAGGTTTTAAAGTATCCCCTAAATGAAAATTTTCTTTCTCTACAGTTAGTTATTTTGAGAAGTCAGCTCATTTTTACAGGGAGATGCCAATTTTCTCATTTTGGGGTATTTGCTTTTCTTAGGTTGATGGCGATGTGGCGAGATCCCTGTTACAAGTTAGTACAAAATTTCGTTCTGAGGGTACTATAAAATTTTAGCTTGATGGGTATGTATGGTGACCCCTATTAGTGTGTAATTTACATTGATTTTTTTATAAAAAACAAACTTAAATATGCCAGATTACAAAAAACCATCGTTTTCGATCTTTATTTCGATCTTTATATTGAATTTCTTTGGACATTCTTAGCGAAGTGCTACCCTTTTATTAATTTTTGTATTAACTCTTCTTTATCTTTTTGAGATTTGATAAAACATACTTTATCTTTATACGGTTCCAACTTTATAAGTAATTGTTCTCGCTCGTATGTTCGATAATCTTTTTCCCATTCAAACATATTTTTTAGTGCTTTTAAAGATGGTTTATATTTAGACTTCTCAAGCCCTAACTTTTGTTTAAGAAATCGCTTGATGATTTGGTAACGATTTTTCAGTTGAGAAACGTCTAGTACAATAATTACATCTGCTTCTTCAAAGCTATTATCAGACCATTTAAACTGTACACCTTCAATAACCCAATTATTTTGATTAACAATTTCTGTTAACAAGGCTAGCTTCTCATCCATAGGACGACGTGTATCTCCTTTTTGATCACGAATCCAATGGATATCATCTAGTTCATATCGAGGAATATTCAATTCCTTAGCTATTTTTTTAGAATATGTTGTTTTGCCACTCCCTGTAGATCCTGTAATGTGTATTTTCATAATTTAACTTCCTTTACATTAAAAATTCTTTTTAGGTTTAGTACCTAATAAACTGGGGTACAGACCCATCACAATCAGGCTAAGAAAAACAAATACCCCAAAACGAGAAAATATGTTAAATTCCCATAGATAACTATCTTATATTTAAGGGGGGGATTCAAATTGGTTAAAAACTTACCTTTACTAATAGTGATTTTAATACTAGGTGTAAGTTCTTCTACATTAAGTACGAACGGATACTTTTCTCCAGTTATAGAATGGTCTTTAATGATTATAAGTATTATTTTAAACATTACTGCAGTGATAGGTTTATCACTACACGTCCTTGTATATCAACCTATGAAAAGATTTGATAAAAATTTAAAAGAGACCTTCAAATAAAATAATTATATTTGAGGTAACACCACATCACCATCGAGCAAAAAAATGTATCCATAAAAAGAAAAAATACGCTATTCTTTCTGTAGAATCATAGGAAAGGATGGCGTTTTTTATGTCTGTTTCTGTGTCTGACGAATTGCAACTATTTGCTCAAGAGATTCAAAGTTCCCTATCTCCAAACACCTTACGGTCTGTTGCGCGAAGTGTTGGTTTTGTAAAGCGGATTAGTAAATATCAAGCACAAGATTTAGTCGCTTTATGTGTATGGATGAGTCAAAATGTCGCGACAACTTCTTTAGCTCAGCTATCTAGTTGTTTAGAGGCATCAACAGAAATACTTATCAGTCCTGAGGGACTGAATCAACGATTTAATCCAGCAGCTGTACAACTTTTACAACATATATTAGCTGAGCTCTTAAACAAAAAATTAACTTCATCTATGTCAATTGCTTCTCCATGTACTTCAATTTTTAAGCGTATTCGTATTCTAGATTCTACGGCTTTTCAACTTCCAAATATATTTTCTTCCGTTTATCCTGGTGCGGGAGGTTGCAGCCATACTGCAGGAATGAAAATTCAACTTGAGTATGATCTTTTAAGTGGGCATTTTCTACATATTCATACAGGACCAGGGAAACAACATGATCGAACTTACGGTTCCCTTTGCGTACCCACTGTAAAAGAAGATGATTTGTGTATTCGGGATTTAGGCTATTTTCATCTGAAGGATCTTCAATATATACAGGATAAAAAGGCTTACTATATTTCTCGCATTAAATCTAATACACGTATTTATCAAAAAAATCCCAATCCTACTTATTATCAAAATGGAAAACTAAAGAAGGGAACAGAATATAAACAGGTAGATATGGAGGTAGTAATGAATTCTCTTCAACCAGGACAAACATATGAAATATATGATGCTTATGTAGGAATGGTCGATAAAGTACCAGCTCGTGTCATTGTTCATCGACTTACAGAAGAACAGCAACAAAAAAGATTGCGGGATCAAGCTATACGAGAAAAAAAGAAAGGAATGAAGTATTCTCCCCGTAGCAAACGACTCAGTGGTATCAATGTATATATGACAAACACGCCTATAGAGATTGTCCCGATGGGACAAGTGCATGATTGGTATTCTTTACGTTGGCAAATCGAGATTTTATTTAAAACTTGGAAATCATTCTTTCATATTCACCATTGTAAAAAAATAAAACGAGAACGATTAGAATGCCATTTGTATGGGCAACTGATTGCCATTCTACTCTGTTCTTCTACTATGTTTCAAATGCGGCAATTACTTCTTATGAAAAAGAAACGAGAACTGAGCGAATATAAGGCCATATATATGATTAAAGATTACTTTCTTCTTCTTTTCCAAGCTATACAGAAAGACACCCAAGAGCTATCAAAGATTCTAATTCGCCTGTTCAACCTCCTACAGCAAAACGGGAGAAAATCTCATCGATATGAGAAGAAAACAGTCTTTGATATATTAGATTTCCCTATATATTAAGGTGAAGTGACCCCCGAAAGTTAGACAGGTCGTTTCATTAGGCAGCCTCTAGGGTATGAGCCCGGTATTGTACTGGGCTCATACCCTTTAATTTTGCCTTAATTCTTTTATGATTATAGTATTCTATATACTTTGCTAACTCTTGTTTGAAATGTGTTATACTTTCAAATTCTTTTCGATACAGAAATTCCGATTTCATGATACCGAAGAAATTTTCAATAACGGCATTGTCATAACAGTTTCCTTTGCGAGACATACTTTGAGTTATGCCACAATTCTTAAGAGAATGACGGTATTGTTTCATTTGATAGTGCCAACCTTGATCAGAGTGAATGAGGAGTTTATCCGGATCGGTTACACAATAAAGGGCTTGGTCCAACATCGTTGAAACAAGGGAATAGGTCGGTCTTGAACCAATTGTATACGTGATAATTTCACCATTAAATAAATCCAACATTGGTGATAGGTATAACTTCTCCCCAAATAACTTAAACTCCGTAATATCTGTAACCCACTTTTCATTTGGTTTTTCAGCTTGGAAGTTGCGATTTAAAATATTTGGTGCAATTTTCCCAACTGTCCCTTTGTAAGAGCGATATTTTTTCATACGAACCAGACATTTTAACCCTAATTCTTTCATAAGACGATACACTTTTTTATGATTTACTTTGTGTCCACGATTCATAAGTTCATCACGAATACGACGATAACCATAACACCCATCGTGTTCATTATAAATAGCTTGAATCAGTTCTTTTACCTCCGCATTTGGATCAGGACGATTAAAATGTTTCATCCAGTAATAGTACGTACTACGTGGAATGTTTGCGAGTTGAAGTAACTCCTTGATAGGAAATTCATGCCTTAACTCGTAGATTACTTGCGCTTTGTCTTGTTTGGTGATTTTTCTTTGTTTTGAACTAAGGCATTCAACTTTTTTAAATATGAATTTTCCATACGTAAACGCTCATTTTCCGCTTGTAAGGCTTCGATTGATCCTTCATCTACTGGTTTTATTTTTTTATCTTTCATGGTTGGACGCCCCTTTTTCTTTGATTGTAGGGCATCCAATCCTCCTGTTTCATAAGCTATTTTCCATTTCCGAAGTGTTTCATAAGACGGTATATTGAAAAGTGCCGCTGTTTCTCTGATAGATGTCCCGTGTTCATTCATATAATAAAGTACATCTAGTTTATACTGGGCTGGGTAGAATGTATAGCACTTTTCAAAGGCCTTTTCACCTGAAGACTCATATCGTCTAATCCACTCACGAAGTACGCTAGGGTTAACTCCTATAGATTTAGCAATTGTTTTTCCACTTTCTGTACCATCTAAATATCGTTTCACCGCTTGGATTTTTTCTTTTGAAGAAAATTTAGCCATAAAAAATGCACCTCCAATTGTTAGACTGTGTCTAACAATTGGGGTGCACTTCAAGGGCATCGGCTTTTGTTCATATTCTTTTACTTAATCAATTTCTGACATGAAACTTATAATAATAAATTTTTTAAAAAATAATAAAATTACTTATACTAACTAGAAAAGGGTTCATACTGTACATTTTAAAATATTAATTAAGCACTAATATTTTGGTTATGCGCTGTTTCACCTTTATGGGAAACATAACTGTGTGCTATCATTCCTAGCATTATTACAAACATGCCACACCAAGATAAAATAGAGGGGAATGAAGAATGTAATAAAATTAGTTCTCCGATAACAGCAAAAAGCACCTCCATGGATTGTGTTGCTTCAACAGTTGCAAGTTTCTGCATATCTCCTTTAACCATATCAGTAGCTTTAAAAAATAAGATAGTGGCAATTACACCAGAACAAATAGCAACTAAAATTGATTGCATAGTTTGTTCTTTACTAGGCACTCCTACTGTAAAAAGACCGTACAAGGATAGTAAAAACCAAAATGGTAAGCTAGCTAATGTCATTCCAAGGACACGTTGATAAGCATCTAGCCGATCTCCACAAACTTCCATCATCTTACGATTCCCGAGCGGGTAAGCAAAAGAAGCCACAATAACAGGGATAATACCTAATAAAATATCTTTGATAGCGAGTGATTTTGCTTGCTCCATTTGCATAAGGAAAATACCAAGAAGAATAATCAATGACATACCCATACCCTTCATTGGGATTTCCCCTCTTTTCTTAAGAATTCCATCTGGTGTTTGAACGGTTTGAATAAAAAAAGGAGCCAGCAAAGATCCTGATATAATAGTAATTTGCCATGTCCCAGCAATTATCCATCCTGGTGCATGTGCAGCGGCAAAGCATAATGGAGCGTAAAATAGACCAAATCCTACAAAGCTCCATAAAAACCATGTTCTTAAATCCTCTCTCATAACTTGTAATAATACTTTTAATTTTTTCCTACTCATAACAATAAGTAACAGGAATGGAAGCATGAAAATAAACCTTAGTGAGGCACTCCATATCCAGTTACCACCTGATAGTTCCATTGCTCGATTCAGTATAAATGTGAAAGCAAAAAAGAAAGCCGCACATATACCTAAAAAAATAGGGCGCAAATTTCTCACCTCAATCTATCTCATAAGTCATTAATTTCTCAAGACTTAACCAGTTTTGTTCTACAAGATGTGCTGTTGTCTCTTTATCTTTATTTTTGCACGCCTCTATAATTTGCTGATGTTGTTCTACTGACTTTAGACCATTTATAGAAGTGAACTGAGAAATCTCGAGACGTTGAATCTTAGATATACTTCGTTCTAACGCACGAATGATTTCAGGATTTCCTGCCACATCTAAAAAAACATTGTGGAATAACTCGTCAGCTTCAATTGCTTTTATAATATCTTTTTTCTCAATAGATAATAGTAAAGCCTTATTACTGAACTCTAATTCTTGAATATCCGATTCTTTTAATAACGGTACTGCTAAACGAGCAGCTAACGAGTGTAAAACTGCTACCACAGTAAATGCGTGTTTCGCCTCCTCAATATTTAATGGTGCCACACGAGTAACTGAACCAGGAATAGATTCAACAAGTCCTTCATCCTCAAGACGCTTCAACGCCTCTCTAACTGGAGTACGGCTAATTCCAAATTCTTCTGCTAACTCTTTGTCATTTAAGCGTTGCTCCGGTTGCAGCTCTAATGTAACGATTGCTTTTTTCAAAGTTAGATATACTTCATCTCTAAATGACATACGCTTAATGGGTTTAATAATATCTTTTTTCATAAAACCAATATATCGGATATTGGTTTTATGGTCAACTATAATTTTTTAATAAAATATACTCAATTAACAAGTTCTAAAAACGACCGTTTATGGAACTCTATTTAGTTTTAACAAAACTGAAAGAAATACGGTCAAAAACCAGTTCTAAAACTCATTACTAAAAACAAAGTTCCATAACAAACATTAAATGTCGTTTATGGAACTTTGTTAACGTACGGAAAAAAACAGTTTTTAACTTAGAAATTCCTTAGCGTACGAAATTCGCGTTTAGTTGGCGAGACTCCATGCCCATCAACCTAAGATTAAGTAAAAGTCCGTTCAACTGGATTTTTTCTGTTTTCTAAAGAGTTGATATCAGCTATCTAAAAAATCTGCATACCAAATAAACCCTAACGAGTTTCATTTTTTTAATTAAGCTACATGATTGTGAGTAACAAAACAATTGTACATGACACCCAATATATCAAAGACTGTTTTCTTCTCATATCGATGAGATTTTCTTCCGTTTTTCTGTAAAAAATTAAACAAACGAAGCAAGATTTTTGATAGTTCTTGAGTATCTTTTTGTAGAGCTTGATAAAGAAGTAGTAGAAAGTATTCTTACAGAATGACATATACATATACCTATTTATAATTTACACAATGAAAATGTCAATATAGTTATACGCAACTATAATTTGTTGATTCTCTCTATTTTCGTTCGTTGTGTTCGTTTGTTTTGTAAAACAGGGCAAATCTATCAATTCTATTAAATCCATCAATTCAACTATTACATATTATTATTCGATTCATATACTATAGTAGATTGCTAGAAAGGAGGCGTGAGCATGGACAGTTGTGTTTTGTTCGTTAATGGACAACCTTTTTTAGTGGTCTCAGTTGCTGGAATCGAAATTGCTAGATTAGAGCTTTCTCTTCAATTAGCATTGACTTTAATAGCGTTAGGGATTCCAATTTGCGCGTAAACCTTAGGTATTTATTAAAAAGAGGGCTTTTGTCCTCTTTTTTTTATTTTCTCCTTATCTTTCCTTAACAACAAACAAGACGCCACCCAGATCACGGCAGCGCCTACGACAATTACTATTGGTTTAATCATTTAATCAGGTCTTTATTCAATATTTCAATGATGTCTTTAGATTCAGGAACTTGTATCAACACACCTACACTAGCAATAGCATTTCCTAATTCTTCAAATGCTTTCGTACATCCTTCAGTAGTTTACCTTAATCGTTCAATCCTTTCTTCTGCTTCTGCTTCATCAGTATCTACATAAACTTCAATATCCAATGTATTTCTTGGTTTCTTCACTTCTTCCATCCTTCATCATCCTCCCTTTTTAGTTGTCTAATTTGTACAAAATAAAAGAGCACCTAAACTTGTTAGGTACTCCGATATATAAAGTGGTGCCACCACGTACTTCAATATATAATCGCCCTTATTAAAAGGTGCAATAAAATAAGCACCTTTTATAGGTGCCAAATAAAACGTTAGGGTAGTAATCGTATGTCAGAAAGAGCTTTTAATATCATTATATGAAGCTTGGCTTTCGTTATGTCTATAATAACTTTCAAATAAGTTTAATGTGTAATTTCTATATAACAAAAGAAAAAAAGCGCCTGTATTCAGACGCTTGGTTGTTCAGCTTTAATTTGTGCTTGCAAAATTTTTAAAGTTTTTTGAAGTTCTTCTTTCTTTTCTTCAAATCTTTTCTTTTTTCTTTCGATTTCTTTTTCTAAAGACTCCAAACTTATTCTAAGTGGGGCAATTCTGGAATTCTCGAATGATTCTTTTCTTTCTTCTTCAAATGTCCCGCTTACAATTTCTAAAATTTCAATTTTTCTTGATAAAGTGTAAGCCTGAAGTTCGTCGTCTTTTTCAACTTTTTCGATAGTTTTTAATTCGTCTTCCAATTGCGTTTGCCATTTTATTAGCTCATCCATAATATCTTGTGCCATTTCCTTATCACCTCAACTACATCAATTCGACATAATCAGATATAATCCTCTTTATACCAAACAAAAAGCCATCACCAAAGTGACAGCTTTCTAGGGGATGGGAGAAAAGAGAGAAAACAAATGGCAAAGTTTCTCTTAGATCAAGGCTGAGTACTCTCAACCTTCTCCAAGCCACCGCATCAACTAATATGGCTACACGCCCTCTGTGTCAGTGACTGGGAGAAGACTAAGAATCTTCTCGTTATGCTCCGTGGAGCTGGTCAATACATCGGCTGTTGGAGGTCCTTAGCTGACCAAATCGTTTATATAACCGGAATTATTATATCCAAGACGTATATGTTTCTTCCGACGCCTTGTTTGAACCAATACACTAGAGGGACGGAAGGGGAATGTTTCCGCTGTATTGGCTCAAACAAAGAGTGGAACTCTTTGCCCTCGTTTTGGTCATTAATAAGAATCGTGAGTAATTACTAATGTACGAGATACGTATACTTTTTAGCTTTTTAGAATGCAAGTGTCACTTAATCATGAGCAACCACCCCATTCCATTTTAAAATAAGGTCAAGAACAAACATATTAGAGAGAAATAGACTTATATTTATTATCAACCCAGAGGACGTATTCCGAGCTGATTGATAAATACAATAGAAACAGCATGACGAATGCGAGTTATCTCACACCCGCCACACTGGAATATGTCATTGTTATGCATTCATTGGTTTTTTCGTCTTAACGCGGGTTCTTACCGCCGTGCCCGCCCTACTATGCGGTATACGTTACCGTGACATTCTCGCATAAGAACGTTTCACTTATAGGTGTACTAATCCTCTTCGATATGCGGTTGTCAAAGGGCTTGTACATATAATTTATAATTTTTAGCATTTTATTTAGTCCCCCAAAAAGTTCGCGTTTTGTTCGCTATTTTTAGATGATTCCAAGTGCTGTAGCAATCAATTTAACCGCACTCTGCTTCTTCTCATAGAAATATGTCTTCTTAAGTAGTAGATCATGATAAACATCAGAATCTTTTACTCTCTCGTTTTTCAAAAACTTACGCTCGACGATTTTACGCTCATCTTCATCTAATAAATTGTTAAGCGCCTTCTCAACCTGCTGCACCTTCCATCTACTCGTATTCCTTGAATCACGTAACTCAGGGAATAAACTGATTCCTTCCTGCTCCACATCATTACTGAAACGCATCTTGAGTGCTCTGTACTCCTTTAATACACTTACTACTTCCTTTTGTACTTTCTTATCATCAACAGCTGGTAATAATGTTAATTGTCTCTCCATGAAGGAATCCCCCTATTTCTGAATTTGTATTTTTAACATCACATAAGGTACGTGAAATTTTACCATCTCATTGTTGAATAAAAGAACCATGCATAGCTAATAGCCCCCACCATCCACTCTGCATGGTTCCGTTATCCATTAAGCCTTTAATAACTTACGTGTCTTGTTGGCCATCTTCTCTTTTGCTGCTTCAATGTTATTTGCTACTTTCTTATGATCCTGATCAAACTGAATCATTCCATCAAACATAACTGGTGCTACTGCTTCATCTACGTATTGTAAGTAATCCACTGGCGCTCGTTCCGTCTGTTCTACTAAGTACAAGTCTGCTCTTGGTATAGACTTCTTGCCCTTTGGTTGATGAGACATCCTTACGTAAGATTGAATAACTGATAATGGTACCACGAATACTGACTTGTCCTTGCTAAATTCAATAAGGAAGAAACAAATCGCTCCCATCTTCTCTGCTTTCTCCAAGTAATCTAATTGGTGCTGCGCGATGTTCTTTAAATCAAATCGTCCAGGATTCTCTGTAGATTTTGCTTCAAAAGCTATTGCTCGTCCCTTATACACGCCATCATAGTCTACTGTACTCTTAGCTTCATAGAATCCTTTTATTACTTGGCTACCCTTACTCTTAATCACCTTCACAGGAGTCGGACGCTTGTTTATAAGCGCCACTCCACCTCTTTGATACATTTTCATTAGCTAGATTAATAAGCTTCTCAAATGCCATCCCACGATTTCCTAGTCCCATTGTCGTTCCTCCTCAACGTAATAATTTCTCATCCAGTAAACACACAGTACGATCCTTGCTATACTCCAAATCGAATCTGAGTATTGATTCATCCAAAAAAATCTTGCTACTTCTAATCCGTTTTCTAAAGATGCTACAGTAAAGAATATTGCTGCCCATTTTGTAGCTTTACCGTTCAGTATTACTAAACCTATCCCAGCCATTAAACACGCTCCGCCAAGACCTGCTGATACAATCCACCATTTTTGCAAGAAAGCAGATACAATGGCTGTTGCCAAGTTAAGTGCCACTAAAATTATAAACAGGCGTGTCCAAAATTTATTACTAATTGTCATTTCTCCTAACCTCACTTTCTATTAAAAGGATTATTTTGTTTAGTTTTGTAATAACTCTGGATTTTCATAAATATTGCCTAATACTTTTATATTGTCGTACCATCTAAACTCAAATCCTGTATATCCTCCATCACCTGCATTCGCTTTATAAAGATTGATAGGACATTTCTTATATGTAGCCTGTTTTGTATCGTATACAACAACCCCTGTCATTCTTTCTCCTGTTTCAATCATTGGGTTGTACCAAATAACTACATCACCCTCGTATATTTCATTTCCATCTGAATCCTTTTGCTCAATAAACTGCATTAAAACGATATTGCCTTGCTTGTGTTCATACAATGGATCATGGAATGACTCCACATCATCCTCCATATATTCTGCCGCTATATGTTCGCCATCAACTTCATCTTGTAACACCCATGCACGAAACTTTATTTCCCTCATTTTCTTCTTCCTCCCCTGAATAAATCTCAATATTCCGTCAATAATGTAGACAACCCATTAAGTTCCTTTCTCCTAGTTCCCCCTTGGAGAACCGAGCAGTTAGCTTTTGCTAGCTGCTCTTATTCATAAAAAGCCATCTCAGTTTCAATTTCTTTTACCTCAACTTTAACTTCAATAATGTTAAACCCTAAAACTTCTGCACAATATTTAGCTGATGCTTTTGAATAGAATTTTTGCGCCAATTTCTTTTCACCAGACACTGTAATTACGTCAAATGGGGCTTGCATATCATCATAAGTAGTACCAGCATCGCTAACCCACAATTTCCCTTTTCTCACTAAATAATAATCTTTCATATCCATTCCTCCTCGAATAAATTTCTAAATCTTGTCCATACTATAAATACACTTGAGTTCTGAACTTCCTTCTTAATGCTTTTCTGGAGAGTAGTTAGCTTTTGCTAGCTGCTCTTTTAAATTTACGTCTATTCTTCTGTCTTCTCTTTTTGCAATCCATATTGAATCTATCCAGCCGATCCATACCGAAGACCATTCTTGCTTCTCTATAGTGAAGTTACGATGCAATTTCCGCTTTCGAATACGCTCTTTGAGTTTGTTTAGCCGTTCATACTCTCCACTAGCAGTTAATGTAGCTCTCCACCTATACATCCGCATGTATATCCCTCATTTTCTACAAAATGAAATTTTTGTTTAGTTTTCTTTCATTTCCGAATAATATTTTCAGCCCTGTTCATACTATTTTTGTAAGCGCAGCGTTTCTTTTGTACAACGAGCAGTTAGTTTTATTAACCAGCTGCTTTGTTGTATTAAATTTCAACCTAAGTACATGCTATTTATGAAATGCTTGATTGATTGTCATTTGAGATGCACTTCAAATTCAAAATTCCCGCTCCTTAGTAGAACAGCCTATGCAGCTGTTCTACTATTTTACATTTAGTTTCCATCATAAAATAAGAAAATCATAAATTATATTGAATTGATCTCTTGTTATTATTGAAGCTCATCTTTCAAGAGCATTTACAAATAATGCTCTTTTTTGCTATAAAATAAATTCTTTATCTTCTTTTACATATTTTTCAACTAAACTACACACGATACTTCTAAGCCATTCGAACTAGTGGCTTCACTCTTCTTGTAAAAGGATGGGAAGGCGTTTCATCACAATTGGCTAACTCATTCAACCCACAAGCAGGCAAAGTTTCTTTGCCTGCTATTTTTGTATAACTTTCTTAATTTGAATCATACTATGCAGGAACCTGTTTACTAATACGAGTCAATTTGGTGTTTTGAAATTTCCTCCTTGTAGGACAAGCAATTTTGCTTGTCCTATTTTCGATTAAAGTACTATTTATATACCTCTCTTCCCTAGTCTTTAAATTTTATTTTTTAGTATCAAAAATAAGAATTTATACATTATAAAAATGTTCCACACAATGATGTGGTTACATAAGGAGGAGTTAAAAATGGACAAACGTACTGAGAAAAAAGTTGAAGCAGTGGCACGTAAAGCTGCTGATTTAGAAGTTTCACAAGAATTAACTAATCTTAAAAATCAAATTCAACAGTTACATCAATCTTTATCTCAAGCATCTCAAGGACAACAGCAAGGATTACAACAAAATCAACAAATGGGCGGCCAACAAGGAGTACAACAAGCTAATCAGTTAATGCAACAACTTCAACAATTTAGTCAACAATCTCAACAACAAATGCAACAAGCTGATCAACAATTACAGCAAACAATTCAACAAGCTATTCAAACATTAAACCAAGGATTACAGCATCTACAATCTAATCAAACGTTAAGTCAAATAAATCAAGCTATTTCTCAAGCTCAAGCACAAGTTGATCAAGTGAGCCAACAAATGGGTAATCAACAAGGTCAGCAAATGGGTAACCAACAAGGTCAGCAACAATTTCACTAAGAATATTTACAGTAATCCCAGCCGTAATAAATTTTTCGCAACTTATATTACAGTAAGCAAACTCCAATTTCTTTTTGTTAGTTATTATTAAAATTAAGTAAATCCTGGATAAAATTTTAAGTTCCGTTCACACTATAACTGTAACTTGAAGTTACATATTATTTACTTGTATGCGTGAACTTCTTTTTCAACAAACCGCAATGGAGCAGTTAGCTAATCCGGCTAGCTGCTTTGTTGTGCCTAATAATGTTTTTATTTAGCTTTCTTGTATAACATTGTCGCTTCTGCTCATACTAAAGCTGTAACCTTAAGTTATAACGTAATGTGGGTATCCATTCTTGTTGGACAATAAGGCAGTTAGTTCATTGAGCTAGCTGCTTTATTATTTAAATAAAGATTTTGTTATAAATGTATTTTCACACTTCCTGAGAAAATACATATTTTAATATGGGTTGAACATGTATTCAGCTTACAAATTAGGCCTTGTGAGCTGACACCTACTTTCTATAAAAATCTTGGTCAGAGAGCGCCTTAAAAAGCGCTCTTTATATTTAAATAAAAACTGCACATATATTAGAAACATACATACATTAACCATGATCATTTCAGAATTAGCCATTGAGCATCTTAAAAGGTGCTCTTTGCTTTTTAAAGGTACTCACCATTTTCATAAAACAAACATATATTTACATAGACAAGACATAGATTTTATATAAACATGTACAATTTTTGTGCATGTTTTTTTTATTTCAATAAAAAATAAGAATTTTGTTTAATTTTCTTCTTTAAATTCCTTAGTTAATTTAACCGTTCCAATATCCTCGTAAGGTTGTGCGATATATCCTTTATCATGTAGAGCTTTAACTACTTCTTGCATACCTTGCCAAGCTGTTGTACCTTGTCCAAACTTAATAGTAATTGTATTCATTTTTCATTCCCCTTTTTTGAATAATCCTTTTTGTTATTACACATACTACACCTGAGTCGCTTTCTCCCTGGCTCCTCTCTTTCCAAATGGAAGGCGCTCCTCTGTGCAAGTGTGCGAGCATAGCAGGTAACTTAATTAGTTGCCTGCTATCTTTGTGTATAGGTTTAAAGATCCTTTTACAAAATAACTATTTTATTAAAAATCTTTAATGAGCTAATCCTTACAGTTTTGTAAGACTAATGTCACTAAAATCAATTTTTTCACTATAAACCCTTTACTATAATTCTCCTTATACACAAACAATAAGGAGCGATTTAAAAATGTCTTTTTCTCAATTAAATATTGATGCTTTTCGAGCTATCAATGATTTAGGGAAGCAATATTCATCCCTAAACTCCACTATGGTATTTTTAGCGGAATATATGGTGTATTTTTTAGGTTTAATTATTATGGCTTATTGGTTTACTCAATCTAGAAAAAACAAAATGATGATTATTCAAGCAATAGTTGCCTTCGTAACTGCTGAAATAATTGGAAAATTAGTAGGGAATTTGCATTTGAATTATCAACCATTTGCAGTATTACCTAATGTTAATAAACTTGTCGATCATGCAGTAGATAATTCATTTCCTAGCGACCATACGATTCTATTTTTTTCGATTTGTTTTTCATTCTGGCTTGTTCGTAAAAAGGCTAGATGGTTATGGTTTGTACTTGCATTCTGCGTAGCTATTTCTCGTATTTGGGTAGGAGTTCATTATCCTTTCGATGTCATAACAGGAGCTTTAATAGGAATTATTTCAGCACTATTTTCATATTGGTTAACACCGAAAATTAAATTCATCAAACAATTACTTAATCTTTACGAAAAAATAGAACAAAATGTAATACCCTCCAAAAACAAGTCGAAAAACTTTTGATTAATCTCACAAAGTTAAAAAGATTACATATATTACCGAGTATTTTTCAATATTGTCTTGATCGAAAAGCGCTCCCTTGGGCGCTCTTTAATTTTAAAATAACGCTTTTAATAAAAATTAGTCAAAACAACAACTGTTGGCTCTACAGATACTTTTATTAACTTTCTATAGTATCTTTTTCCATCGATTTCAATCGATGTTTTTCTTGCTCCCTCATATAGCGTATCTAAACGTTTAAAATCACTTTCAGAAATTAACTTCCAAACAAACACATCATCCATCGAATCTTCAACATTCCTAGTATCATAACGCTCCCATTGCCAAAACATTTCCGATAGCCAATCATCTCAGTCTGAATGCGTTGTAAAAATGTATGCTTCATCACCGTAGTCGTCCTCTCTGAATACAAAATAGTAATCCGTTAATTTGCTAATGCCTTTCCCTTCTCTTTGAACGAACTCTTTAAAAGCTTCCCAATTACTTTTCAGTCCGCCCCAATCTAAATTTCTCACCATTCTATTCCCCTCCGTTTTTCTACAAAATTCAAATTTTGTCTTAATATCCACTTGCTAAACGATCATAGTTAACTTGGTTCTTTTCGAAATACTCCTCTTCCATCGTTTTATCATTTTAGCCAAGAAGACTCCTTCCTCAAGGAGCGTGAAGGGTCACAGCCCAGTGAGTAGGTGGGAGATGAATTGGCTTCGAACAAGGGATGGCAGGAAGCCATCTTAATTGTTCGACATACAGAAAGTGTTACTCCACTACCTATCGAATGTACGTTTGGTATATAATAGTCATATACTAAAATGGAGGTGAATCAAATAATGATTAATAAAGCCTATAAGTTTCGTATCTATCCAAATCAAGCACAAGCAATACTAATCAACAAAACGATAGGGTGTTCTCGCTTTGTATTCAATCATTTCCTATCCTTATGGGATCACGCATACAAAGAGACAGGAAATGGCTTGACCTATGGTATATGCTCTGCCAAACTACCTGCCATGAAGAAAGAGCTTGTTTGGCTAAAAGAAGTGGATAGTATTGCGATTCAGTCGTCTGTTCGCAACCTTGCGGATGCTTATACACGCTTTTTCAAAAAACAAAACAGCGCACCGCGCTTTAAATCTAAGAAGAACAACGTACAATCTTATACCACAAAACAAACAAATGAAAACATTGCCTTTGTAGGGAATAAAATAAAGTTGCCAAAACTAGGCCTTGTTCCATTTGCTAAAAGTCGCGAAGTAGAGGGGCGTATTGTAAATGCTACAGTTAGACGGAACCCTTCTGGTAGATATTTTGTGTCACTATTAGTTGAAACAGAAGTACAAGAACTTCCGAAAACACATTCTTACATTGGAATAGATGTAGGACTAAAAGATTTCGCTATTTTGTCAGATGGAACACACTATAAAAATCCGAAGTTTTTACGATCATTAGAAGATAAGTTGGCGAAAGCACAGCGTGTTCTTTCTAGAAGAATGAACCATTCTTCTCTATTTACCTATACTTATATTTTTCATAATTTGTTATAATATAGATATTGATTTAAAGTGTTTTGTTCAAAGTATTCAATTGAGATTTTTTAGGTGTTCAAGATGGTTATTTGTTCTTCTTTTCTAAATTCACATAATTTTCAAATGTGAAAAGATCATATGTTAATATTTGGTGTATACTATAATCAACCCGTGGTTATAGTGTTTGCTCCGATTCAAATTATGAGATAGTTTTTTTAACTTTTTTACATTATCTAAAAAGAACTTGTAGTGATTCCTACAAGTTCTTTTTGTTTTTCTGCTTAAATAGTACAGAATCTTTTAACTATTCATTTTCCATAAAAATAGCGAATGCTTTTTGATCTACCTAATTAATTTATATCAGGACTTTATTATTAATTATCAATTTTTTTATAAATGATCAGACTTTGTTTTAAATCATCAATCTTTATTTCAAACCAACACTAGTATCAAATTTTCAATATTATCTTGGCTTAACATTAATAGTTAATGATGAATAGCTTTTTATAATTTCACCATTCCCATAAAAAAAACAGGTCCTTATGTACTTTAGCATAAGGGCCTGTTTTACAAATATAAGTAATTAATAGATTATGTTTTATCATACTAAGTATACTCGTACATATAGCCATATATAAGAGTTTGATGGACTCTCTTTATTTAAATATGTCCTTCTTTTTTTAGATTGTTTTTAGTCTCATTTACTCGATCTTCAATTTCTTGTAGGGCTTCATTATATTCATTTATTCCTGCTATTTTTTTAATCATTTCTTTGTTTTCCTTTGAAATAACAAAATTATCAATCACAATAATTTTGTTATCGTTTATGATATTTCCATAATCATCAAATGAAATACTTACATTAAAATCAGCGTCATTTTTAAAACCAGGATTGAGTTTTACAGGAACAAAGGATGAACCATTGCCATTTTTTTGTTTAATATAAACAACATAGTATTTATTTTCTTTAACTGGAATCGAGCTTGTATTTGAACTTTTTTCTTGTTGATAACTTTTTTCATTATTTGTATTAGTTACTTCTTCTTTTTTTTCTAAAAAGAAGAAGTAAAAGTAAGCTCCTAAAGATAGCAGGAGGATAATAATTAAAAAGCTAACCGTTATCTTTTTATTATTCACCCATTTAATCTCCTTTTTCAACATTATTTTTCTATAAGTATCTGTTTCGTAATATTATATTCTTTTATGCTTAAAATAATACTGATTAATATTATGTCGAAAATTGTAAGTCCTATGATTGTTTTTACAAGTAATAAAGTGTTACTTGTATTAAAAAAGCAAATCGCAAACGTAAAATTCCAAAATACCAATATTACCAAGTAAGCGAGATAATGTTTCTCGAAAAAGTTATAACCAAAAATCCATTGTAATGCTAATGACTTTTTGTTCATTTCTAAATAATACATAGAAGAGAAAAATAGTAAAACAGCTGCCAAGATTACAAATAGACTACAATAAATTGTGGCTAATTGTAGCAATTCTTTGTTATTTGCTATCTTTAATTCCACATTAGAATAAGCTACAGAAATAGGTTGCCAAACCTTATCAAAATTATGCTTCTTTAAAGTATCTTGTGTTACTTTGAAAGGATTTTCACGATCGCTATTTTTAGTATAATAACCATATCCCATAGAAATGCTAGTTGCCAAAATGCGTGGATCAAATTTACTATTTACTATTATAGCAATTGGATCAGTTATTTCATAGTTATTCTTTTCTGCCATATTTGTAGAGAAGGTAAAGTAAGATTGATTATTTTTAACATATAAAATATTCACTTTGGGAGGGATAGAATCTGTTTCATTATATATACCTGTATAATCTTTTGCTATAGTACTTTTAATATCATTTTCGTATTTCTTAAATTTTTTTGGTACAATGACAGTTATTTCATTAGAATTAGGGTCATCTGAAATTTCCACCCGTTTATTATCAACTCCAATAATCGGATTTACAGATAGATAATTTTTGTTAATTTCAACTTTCTTTCCATCCATTCCCCAAGGGTTTGGGCCTATAGGAATTTCAGAACTATCCATATAGTAAGCAGATGGAGAAATATAAAAAGCTCCCTGTGACTCTAGTTCTGTATATAATAATTGAAACTGTCGCTTTTCTTCCTCATTTTGAGACTTTAATAGTCCTGGTTCAGATTCTGAGATTACTCCTAAATAAGAGTAGTCTTTTAATAGAGACCATTTTTTTTCTTTATCCACAGTACTTTTAAGTCCAAGAAAAGAACTAATTCCTTGTTGTAATCCCAATGTAAGAAAAATAGCTAATACAAACCGAATAATAATATTTATATAAAACAATAGTTTTATAGGTTTTTTATTTTTAATCATTTGAGAAATATTTATGGTTTTGGTCCCTAACCATGTAACGATAAATATTAGTAAGATAATTAAAATTAATGGAGTTGTATTGTTTAACCAAAAATATAGAAAAGGGAACAATTGTTGGAACCCGTTATAAAAATATAAGTATACTAATAGCCCTGAAATTCCTATAGATAATGAACTTAGGAAAACTATAATATACTTCCTAAATAAAAAAGCCCCAATTTGCCAGAAATTATATCCTAATAAATATCTAACTGCTATTTCTTTATAGTTATTAATTACATCATATAACATTGCAAGTGCTATTAATAAACATAATATTAATGATGCTTTGTACATCATATCTTGATAAGGATATTGGGTAATTGAACTTTGAGCTTCCTCTTTTGAAATTTTTACAATAAATCCATATTCAGATGCTAAATCTTTTAATTTTTCTGCGTTTTCTTTTCCATTTAAAGTATATGTACCTTTGATGTCCTTTGTTTTTTCAGCGGCAATCATTGGACGAATTTCTATTGGGTCAAAACTATGAAAAATTTCAAGTTGACCTACTTGATGATTGTTATGAGTTTTTATGGTTGACATAAAATCATTTTGATCGCTATTTATATTCAAAAATTTACCAGACTTTAATTTTAATCCCTCAAAGTATTTATCATTTTCAAAAAAGGCCACATAATATACTGTCTTATCTTTGTTATTTTTATCCTTTTCATAAGATATTCTTTGGAAGTTTACGTTCGCCTGTTTTGCCATCTTTTCTAATAAACGAAAATTTTCAAATTTGCTTTTTTGAGAATCCCCATTTTCCACAATTAGATTCCATTTTTCACCTGTACTATCATTATTAAAAGATTGAAATTGAATATATTCAAATTGTTTTATAGATAAAAAACTTATAACTATAAAAGTGGTTATAAAGAGAAGAAAAATTAATTTTTTCATAACCATTCCTCCCTTATAATTCTATTGTTCTTGAAAAGAATTTAGTTAAATCTTTGTCATGAGTCACCATAATAATTGTTTTTCCCTGTTTATGTAATTTCTGAAACAAGGATACAATAATATCTCGGTTCTCACTATCCAATGATCCAGTTGGTTCATCTGCTAAAATTAAAGAAGGATCTTTAAGTAGCAATCTAGCGATTGCAACACGTTGCTGTTCTCCACCACTCAGGGTATGTACTATTTCCTTTTCATAATCAACAAGACCTACTTCTTTTAATACTAAAGATATAGCATCATGTTTTTGTTTTTTCTTCAATTTTTTATGTTTGAGAGCAATTTCTAAATTTTCATTTACTGTTGCGTTATCTATTAAAGCGTAGTTTTGAAAGATAAAACCTAAGTGATCTCTTAATAAAAGTCGTTTTATTTTTCTTTTATGTATTTCTTTACCCATTATTTTTACAACACCTGAATCAGCTTCTTCTAAAGTGCCCATTATATTTAAAAGAGTCGTTTTCCCCTGACCACTTTTTCCGACGATACCAATGAACTCGCCTGATTTTACTTCTAAGCTAAAATCTTTAAAAATAGTTTTTCTATTAAATGCCTTGCACATATTTATTATTTCAATCATATATTTATCACCTTTTCAAAGCAAAAAGGGATTTATTAATATATATAAATCCCTTTTGGCAACTAGTATTATAGAACGTGCTTATTATAACTAACAGCGTATGGTCCGTTAAAATCTAAATTTAACATCGACCAACCTCCAGGATTTGCAACTGGTCCATAGTAAGTTACACCGTTTTTGGTAATTGTACCATAGTGTTTTAACGAAGAATGTAAATAATGGTTATACCACTGCATTTTTGATTGATTATATCCATAATCCCATGTTTCTGCAGCTTTTGCTGTTATTGGTACAACAGAACCTACTGCTAGTAATCCCAATAAAGCAAATGTAATCGCTTTTTTCTTCATGCATATCTCCCTCTCTTTTTGTTAATATATTACATGGATAATTATACCATAAGTATTCCAAAAAACAACAATATTCTAAAAATTCCTCATGTAAGACTATTATGATTTATATTTAAGGAGAAGAGTATAGATAGTAATAGATTTCTAGAAAAAATATATTTTAGTCTAAACATTTGGCGGGTAAAATCTTTGTGATTTTAGAAAACCTAATTACTTAAGTCAATCAGGTCCTGATTTTCTTTTTTATTTAATTTATTAGTAAGATTTATTCATTTTTCTCTTTCTAAAAGTAACTTTTTTAATGATTCTTTAATTTTTAACTTTTCGTATTCAGTGCATGGTTTTTCTTCTACTTCTGTAACAAGCGGATAAACTTGTAGCAATAATTCATAAATATCTTTCATTTACTATTCAACTCCTATATATTTTATCTTTAAACCGCCATTATACATTTCTCTTACTTTGCATAACAAAAAAAATTATCTCATTGAATAACTATATAGAGATAAATTTTTCATTTATTAGGACCCCTTGATGAGTATATTTGATAACCTAATTAGGTGCAAAATGGATTGGGTATATTCTCTATTTATCTTATTGATTCCTATGTATCTTAATGTGATTTTTGATGTAATACGATTTAATATTGTATTTCCACCTATTGTAGCACATCCAATGTGAATGAAATATAAGTTTTATAAAACATACAAAATGTTAAACTCATAAAACTCAGTGATATCGGTACATGTCCATGATATTACTGGGTTTTATTTGGATATTTAACGGCTTGTTTTACAATTTATTAAAATGTGTAAACTTAGTTTTGCTTTTTACATATGAACCATCTTGAAAAAAGAACTACAAAAGGTACACCTTTAGATATAGATTATTTTTGCATCATAAACTACTTCAAAAAGTATCAAAATGCACTTATGCCACACTTCATTAATACACACACTTTTTGAGACGTTGTTTGTTGCGTATTTTTATGCTTAATAGCGTTTTATATTGTCACTATAAGTATGATGAAGCAAGGAGAATCCCCTTAATGTTATGTTTGTTGGATTTTGTTTATTTAATCTGGTGCGTGAAATTATATGAATTGAGTTGTTTTCTTTTAAAATTCCTATAGCATTCTATATAAATTTTATGGTATTATATAGATAGAAAATTTGTTTCCATTGTTTATACTCTATTGTACGTAGCGTGAAGGACAAACCTTACGCCCAGTTAACTCGGGCGGGGTTTGTCCTTTTTTTTACTTTAAGGAGGAGTTTACTATGAAAAAAGTCTACAAAATTGGAGCAATTGTTACTACTTTATGTGTTGCTTGTATTGCGATCTTTACTTTAACTAAGAATGAATCAGTCAATACAGAAACTATAACACCTGAACAAACAATTGTATCTGCTGCAAATGTAAAAGAAGCACCTGAAAATATAAAAGATATTTCAAAAGAAGAATTAAAGGGAAAAATACAATCCCATGAAGAGTTCATTGCGTATTACTATCAACCTACCTGTCATTTTTGTAAAAAAGCTGCACCAGATATAAATAGTATGTCAAAAAAGCATGATAGAACCATCTATCGTATTGATATCTCTACACCAGAAAATCAAAGTGCCTTTCAAGAGTTCGACATTCCAGGTACTCCAGTTATTGTAGCTTATAACAGAGGTGAAGAAGTTGAACGTCTAGAAGGAGCTGTTTCAGCTGCTACATATGATGGATTCTTTGCAAGACGTAATTCGAGCGCTAGCTAGTATAGTGCTCGTTTTTCTTTGGGAGAAAGGAGAATTAACATGAAACAAAACGCCCGTATTCATTCTTTAGACATAATAAGGGGTATAGCTATACTATGTATCCTATTTGCGAATCTCCCCACTATGACGGGACTAGATCCCTTTAATCAAGCGGGTTACTCCGGTATAGATAAAGTAATTCGCTTTTTAGTAGATTTATTTATTCAAGCAAAGTTCTATACTATTTTCGCATTCTTATTTGGAGTAGGATTTTACATCTTTATGAAAAATACAGAAGCAAAAGGATATCCCATGTATAGACTATTTACCCGGAGAATTTGTATTTTACTAGTCTTCGGTTTACTCCATTTCACCTTTCTATGGTATGGAGATATTCTACATGCGTATGCTATAGCTGGATTTATTCTATTGTTCTTTTATAAGCGATCTACTAAGCTTATTTTTATAGCTGGTTGTAGTTTCCTAACGGTTAGTTATGTATTACATATTATTGTATTTTTACGAGCAAGTTCTTCTATTACTGAAGTACCAAATTACTATCAATATATGTTTACAGGTAACACTACCAATCACACTGTAAATCTATTTATACATTATTCTCATCAAGTAAAAGCACGTCTTTTCTTTCTAATGACTCAGGAATTCCAGCAACTACTAATAGGAATTCCGGAATATATAGGCTTATTTTTAATAGGGTTATGGGCTGGTAAGAAAAATATTTTTAAAAGGGTACCAGAATTAATAAAGAAAATTAGATTTTTACAGTGGAGTTCGTTATGTATCTCATGCCTTCTCTCTTGTCCTATTATCTACTACTTTATAAAAACAGATGTCTATTACTCTCAGGATGTACAACTATGGATTCTATTTGGAGGGAAAATGCTAGCTATATTCTATATTTGTACTCTACTGAGAGTTTGTGAGAATAAAAAATATATAGAGTGGCTGCACCCCCTTATGAACGTAGGCAAGTATGCTTTAACGAATTACATTACCCAAAGTATACTAACTCTTATCATTCTTTCGTTTTACTTTAAAGATGTCTCACACATATATTACTGGCAACTATGTATCTTCGGGCTTTTGATTATCTTTGTACAAATTATATTCAGCAAAATTTGGAGTAAATATTTCCGCTTTGGTCCTATTGAGTGGGTATGGAGAAAAGGAATTTACAAAAAATAACCTATCTTTCACCAGTTAGGGATCACCATATCAAAAAAAGAAAATTGTGCGTTTAGACACAAATAACCGATTCCTTGTATGTTAAGGAATCGGTTATTTATTTTATTACTTTTTTGTGGAGCCTTTGTCTTGTAAAAGTCTTAAATCATAAATAAAAGATAGAGTAAAAACAATATAAGAAATGAATGTAAGAAAAACAAGAAAACATATAAACTGAGCATTAGATACAAATCGTTCTATTCTTTTTCTCATTTTAATTTTTTTTACTTGTTAAATGCGAAGTATCAATTTGGATTTGATCTTTCCAAGATCCCGATGCTTTTCCAATTTTATTTATATTTACATTTAACGTAAGGGGTTGTTTAAAAGCGTCTTTTGCTTCAGGACCTTCAACAAATGTAACGACACCTTCTGGTTTATCTTTATCACGAATTCCTACATGCTCTAATTTTTTACCTTCTGACATTAATTCAAACGGTAAATTATCTTCTCCTTGAATAAATGATAATTGTGAAAACATACCATTTTCTGTGTTGTATTCTTGATTCTCTTCTTGTTGTCCGTTTATTTTTCCATCACTTTTTATATCTAATCCATTTGTATCAAATTCAAATGGTACTAAACTTCCATCAGCTTTTTCCATTCTATAATGAACTGAAATACGTGAATCTGCGATATATAATTCTTTGAAATGTACTGTAATACCTTGATCTGTAATTTTTTCATCAATAGGAATATATTTACCATTCTTCATTCCATCTATTGTGACACCATTTTTATCTGTACCTCCCTCATTTACAACCTTATCATTTGTAACTGCATCAGAAAAATATGAGGCAACATTTGTAGCTGCCACTTGTACTTGCGGAATCATTGCTATTGTAAATAGTCCTGCTGCCGCTACTGCTGTATAAATGAAACGTTTTGATTTTTTATTCATGTCTGTAAAAATTCCCTTCTTCTGTTGCTTTTTATTATTTATATTAGAAACATTGTCTAGTTTTGAACGACTTTCAAATGTTTTCCATGCTTGTTCAACATCAATTTTGATTTCTTGTGGTGAATGTGCCGATTCTTCATCTAGCATTACGTTCTCCCATTGGTCTAATTTACTTATTTCTACTAATAAATCTTGGCATGCTTTACATGTATCTAGGTGTTTTGTGAATTCCTTCCTTGTATCATGAGAAAGTTCTCCATCAATATATGTTTGAATAAATCCGATATCATAACATTTCATTTGTTATGCCTCCTCCATTTGTTTATAAATCTTGCGAAATTTCATTTTGGCTCGGACTAATAAAGTTCCAATAGAAGATATTTCAATTTGAAGTACTTCTGCAATTTCTTTATATTGAAAGTCAGAGAATTTCATTAGTAAAAGGGTTCGTTCTCGCTTATTCATTTTAGTTAGTATCGTTTGTACTTTTGTAATTTCTTCTTTTCTTATCCAATCATCGTCTAATGATGAGACATTTTGTACTTCATGGTATTTTATTTCTTTATCAATCTTGGCTTGATGCCTTTTTTCAGATCGCAAATGGTTATAAGCTACATAAGTAGAAGATTTAATCAACCATCCAGGTATGTTTTCAATTGCTTTCCAATCACTACGATATAATTGTAAAAATACTTCTTGTGCTAACTCTTCAGCAATAGATTGTTCTTTAACAATCCATATGATCTGTTTTACAGCGTAAACATAGTATTGCTTAAATAAATCTTCAAAAGTCATATCAGAAGCATGACTTTCTTCGTTTTCTATGGTTAACATGTTAGTTAAAACCTCACTCTCAATTTGATGCCTGTATTATATAGAAACCAGAAAAACGGATTTTGTGACAGTTTTTCTGGTTTTTTTTTATTATGTATTAAAAAAAGCATTCATCTGATTAAAAGATGAATGCAAAAAAGTGAAATAAAAATATAAAATTTACACCTCTCAAAACCGCAACTTAATACCCTTTTATAATAAGGGATACCGCCACATGCCCATCAACTTAAGAAATTCCTTGTTTCCCAAAATGAAAAAATGAAATGAATTTTTGTAGACAACTATAGAAAGATAAAACTTTCATTTTGGGGATACTCCAAAATATTAGCCTGATAGTGATGTGTTGTGACGCTATTTAATGAAATGAGCTTATCTTACAATTTCTTAATAATCAACTAGTTCACCCGTGTGATGAATTAGGTGTCTCAATGTTACAGGTTCAGTATATGCTCCTATAGAGGGGACAAACTTTACAATTGAATCACCTAAATTCAATTTTCCCTCTTGTTCTAAGAGTAATATAGAAAACGCTGTATGTGGTTTAGAAACTGAAGCAATATTAAAAACATTTTTAGTAGTTATGGGTTGATTTTTCTCTATAGAAGCTAAGCCAACTGCACCTTTATAAGTTACTCCGCTATCGAAACTAGCGATATATGCAAAACCAGGATCTTTTGCTGAAAACTTGTTAAATAATTGTTTAATCGATGTATGTGTCTTTTCATTATATGTATTATTCATCTCAATCACATACCCTTCACTTTAAATGATTAGAAATATATTAACCTGTTATCTTCCTCATATTGAATGCAATTGGCACTCTTTTGTATTACCTACTCCAAATGACAAAAAAAACAATACTACATATAAAAAATATCAGTGAGAATGTAAGCGAAAAAGTAAACGTTTGATTGTCTAGTCTATCCAATGAGACCACATATCGGATTATGAAATCCAACTATGGGATAATTATCTTCAGGCTGGGTACGCAGGCCTATTTGGAAACTTCAATTTCGGATTATCTTTAGCATCATTCCAATATGATTTAAATATAGAATTGTTCACATACCCTAGCTGTTGATTACATTCCAGCTTACAAAAGTAATCCTTTGTCTTTTGCCTTTTGCACGGCTTCTTCTCGATTTTTGACTCCTAGCTTCTCATAGAGATTGGAGGCGTAATTTCTTACTGTACCGTTTGACAAGTAAAGCGTCGAAGCTATTGTTTTATAACGGCTGCCTTGTGATAATAGTTCCAAAATCTCTAGTTCTCGTTTCGTTAATCCATACTCTTTTCCATCTGATCGTGATTCAAATGATCCTTTTTCTTCATTTTCTTCCCACATTCTATGGAACAAGCCATGATTAATCATCGTGCCTCCTCGATAGACTAGACGAATTGATTCAGCTAGTTCACGCGAATCTATGGATTTCAATAAATATCCATCCGCACCATTTCGTATGATTTCTTTTGCCCTTTCTGTATTCTGAAAGGTTGACAGAATGAGTACACGAATGTCCGGCCATTTTTCCTTAATCATTTTAGTCGCATGAACCCCATCCAGATTTGGCATCTCTAAATCCATTAATACTACATCTGGTTTTAGTCTCTCACACAATTCCAAAGCCCGTTCTCCATCTTCAGCCATTCCCACTACTTGTAAATCCTCCTGTCCATCCAAAATTGTATGAAGACTTTCTCGGATAAAAGAATGATCATCGACAATACACAGGCGGATTTGTTCATTAGACAGTTGTACTTGTTTCGGTAAAACACATGAAATTAATGTCCCTTCCCCTTTTTTGGAATAAACAATGACTCTTCCTTGCGACTGACTCACACGCTCTTTCATTGCAGTTAATCCAAAGCCATCCTTCCACTCTTCTACCCCACAGCCATTATCCTGCACATCCAATCTTATCTGTTGTGGTTCAAAGTGAAGTGACACAATGATTTCTGTGGAATGCCCATGGCGAACAGCATTTGTTAGTGATTCCTGCAAGCTCCGATATAGTGTCATTTTTGATTGTTTGGAGGCCATATACTCTTCCCCTATTATTCGAGTACGTACATTTACTTTTGCATGTTTCTTAAATTCCTCTGTCAATTGTTGTAATGTGACAGCTAAGGGAAGCGATTCTTGTGATAAATCCAATTGATGTAAATACAGTCTTACTTCTTCCATACTGTTACGGGCCAATTGTAATAATGAATCGAGCTGTTGCTCCCCTTCTTTAGACTTTAATTCCATACGTAATGTTTCCATCCCCATAATAATTGAGGTATAGGAATGCCCCATCGTATCGTGTAAGTCTTTTGAGAGCCTATCACGTTCCTCAAGTAATGTAATCCGCTCAACTTGGGATACGTATTGTTCCAATACATGTTTCTGGTTCCGAATAGTTTCACTTTGACGGTAATTAATAGCCAGTAAACGAAAGAAAGAGCCCATAGCAAAAGCTAAACTGAGTTGTAGGATGATTACCCATAAATCTGTTACTTTGGAAAATATCGCAATGAGCAACGGGAACAAAATAATTGTGATAGGACCCGACCAGCGGTAAGATTTATGAGCGCTATTTGCCGCAATCATAAAAGTTGGCATTAAAAAAGTAAGATACGCTGACGGAAATAATAAAGTTAAATAGAAACACACTCCGCCAAATAATATTATTTCAGTAAACAAATAATAGCGATAACTGAACATTAAACAGATCCAAGGTACTGAAAATGAAACGATTTCCCAAAGAATTATGATCCAAAGTGGTACTGTCAAATGATCTTGTTGTTGGATAGTTGTTGATATCAATGATAGCCAAATAATAAAACGTATACAAAGTAAGGCCCAATCGTACCAGAACCATAGTTTCAAAGTCTTAAACAAATTATCACTCCTTTATAGCTTTAAACATGGAACGCGTGTACATTCCAATAATTCGAACTAAGCGGTTTCCAATAAGATTATGTATCCAGATAAGAATAAAACCAACAATCATGACAAAAATTGCTGTCTCCCATGAATTCACAGCAATGCCCAATAAGTATATATTAAAATATCGAAAAAGTAATGGTGTAACGATACAAACTAGCGGCATTACATACAGTAAAACAGCACATATAAGACTCATTATTCCGACAAAAAATTTCTGCATGAGCCAAAAGATAGTCCTCCAGTTGCTATTATTAAGGATTGTATCCATCGCTTTAATCCATTTATCTCCCTCCTCTTTTATTCTGGGTTCGAATAACCCTATCGATATATCTGTATAAATCTTCGTCTGAATACGTTCATACTGAACAAACGTATGAGTTGTTTGCAGTACCCAAGCCAACAAGGGAATACCCAAAAAGATAATCGTCATTACTAATGCAAATGTAATGCTGACTAGATAGAAACAAAAGTAAAAGAATCCGGATACAAAGGTAAATAACAAAAAATAAAAATCTTGCAAATTTTTTTGAGCTGATGCTTTCATCATTAAAATATCTCCTCCTCATTTATTGCTAATGCGTTAAAAGCTACTTTTTAATTCTAAATATTTTTCTGTCACATACGGTAGTGTCAAAATGTCATGGTTTGTATGACATAACTATCAATACAGCCTTATCCACTCAATTTTTGTTATCCTTTATAAATATGACAAAAAGCTCACTATTGACTATGGCTCATCGCTTGCTAGATATTTATCCTAAATTGAATCATAAAAAAATTGGCTGATGGTATCCCATCAGCGTCAAGCCAAAATATAACAAGAAATTCAACTTTATAATATCCTTATGGAAACGATTCGAAGCATAACCCGATACATTTGAAGAAGGAACCTATTATGAAATATGATAGGTTCCTATTTTGTTATATAAGGGAATCATACCTACTCATCAACTTAAGAAATTGCTTTACCTCCAAATGTAAAAAAACGCTATCCTTTTCTATGATTCTAGAAAAAGAATAACGTTTTTTTATGTTACGGAGGATTTTGTTTTATTAGCTTATTAGCATTTACCACCTTAATTTCAAAAAAAATTTAAAAGGAAGTTGTTTTTTTGAACCAGAAAGGTATATTTTAAACTATAAAAACTATGACAAAATTTATCCGGTTTTCCTTTTTACCTACTTGCTGAATTCAGCAAGTAAAATATTTTTAAAAGGATCAGAACGACTAGTTTTATGACCATTCAAATTGATGGCCAATGTATGCTTGCCTCCAAGCGTGCCTCCAGCAAAAGTAGAAAACCCTGGAACACCGCCTGCGTGTCCCCATATCGAGACACCGTTTTGAAGTTTAGTTTCATAGATTCCAAGACCATATCCATCGATTCCTTCTGTTCCTGTAGGAACTGTAGTAAGCATTTGTTTTAGTTGCTGTTCCTTCAGTAATTTGCCACTGAGTAAGTAAGAGAAAAATTTGTTTAAATCGTCAGCAGTAGAAATTATATCTCCATCCGAGCTACCTGGGTTAGAATAAGTAACGTCTTTTAGCTCACTTGCTCCGTCATATCTTTCATATCCACGGGCATGCTTGGTGCCTGGAATAACCGTTGAATTGCCAGGTAGGAATGTATTTGACAATTCCAGAGGTTCAATAATTCGACTTTCAACCTCTTCCGCATAGCTATTTCCAGTTACTTTTTCAATAAGGATACCCAGTAATACGTATCCTGTGTTTGAATAAGACCAGCCCTTTCCTGGAGCAAAGTCTGGGGGAAGAGAAATCCCCATCTTTACGAATTCTTCAGCTGTATACGCTTTTTTTGTATCTTTCATATCAAAGTCTTTTGACTTTGTGTATTCAGCGATACCACTTGTATGATTCAATATCTGCCTGATAGTAATCTGGTTACTATCATATCCGTTTCCTTGAATAACACCAGGCAACCATTTTTCAATGGAGTCGTCTAAATTCAAGCGGTTTTCTCCAGCTAATTGAAGTAGCACTGTTGCAATGAATGTCTTCGTCGTACTACCAATGCGAAAGCGAAAATCTGTTTTCATTGGCTTCTTGGTTCTCAGATCCGCTATACCAGCGGCATAACTCCACGTTTTACCGCCCTTAGAAATTTGAGCGAGAATTCCAGGGTATCCAAGTTGCAGTGCATCCCGCATTGCTTTCTTAACGGAAGTACGATTGCTTTGAGTACCTGTTTGTAACGAACTAGATACATTTTGCGTGGATTCTGCTTTTACAATTGAGGCTGGTGTTATGTATAACAGGGAACTTCCAGCAATTAAAAGTGATAGACTTGCACATGTAATTTTACTGCTTGTTTTCATAAAGTATCCTCTCCTCTATTTAAATTGTATAGTTAGTTACTTGCTGTTTCGTATTAATCACACAGCTATTATCTCCACCAATGACTACAAGCCAGAATTGAATTCGTAATCATATTCATAATTATTATTTTTACAAACTCCATTCTGTCCTAAGTAAGTCCCTCTTTTTCCACATGTATGTTAATTGTTAACCCTAGAAATTACTTTATCCTTGAAACACTCTTGTTACTGGCTTGTTTTTCATAAATAGGTCATACCTGTTTCCTCTTTCACGTCTCTTTATTTTTTAACATACACAATGAAGCTCTTCCCTCCTCATTTATTATTAATGGGTAATAAACTGCTCCTTGATTCTAAGGGTTTTTCTGTCACATACGTTAGTGTCAAAATGTCATAACTTTTATGACATAACTATCAATACAGCCTCATCCACTCAATTTTTGTTTTTCTTTATAAATATGACAGAAGTTCACTATCTACTATGACTCGCCGCTTGCTACACTCTGTTCATAAGCTAGTGAGTCGCTAACTCGTTGAGCTAACAAAAAATCTCAATTAAATAAAGGAGCGTTCAAAAATGAAACAAGCAATTAATAAACTGGGGATCGTTGCAATTCTTCTATCTTCTTCAACCATGATTTCTGCATGTTCCCAACAATCATTAGAAGGAGAAACATCAAAACCATCGGCATCCACAACTAATATTGAAATGATGAAAGGACCGAATAATAAAAAAGAAATAGAATCTTTTGCTGATCCATTATTTGAGGAAAAAATGAAGAAGTATAATGTGAATGGTTCTAGTTTTGTCGTCGTTCATGATGGAAAGGTTGTTGTTAATAAAGGGTATGGATATGCTGATAAAGAAAAGAAAATTCCCGTTACTAAGGATACGGTCTTTCAAATTGCTTCAATCTCAAAAACTTTTACTGCCTTGGCTGTGATGCAACAAGTCGATAAAGGAAATATTAAACTAGATCAAGACGTACAAAAATATCTTGGTGGATTACAAATACCTAATCAAACAGGGAAAACTCTAACACTGTTTGATATGCTCACTTATACCAGCGGATTTGATTTTCCCGACCTTACAAATATAACTGGACCTGAATATACCGATGACGAAAACAGCATATCAATGAAGGAATTTTTCTCTAAACACATGCCAACGGTGGTACGGCCGCCAGGGGAAGTTTATACGTATGATAACGTCTCATTTGCGCTCGCAGGGTTTGCAGTAGAGAATGTTACTAACACCCCTTTCTCAAAATATATGGAAAAGAATGTTTTTAAACCATTAGATATGAAATCTACAAGTATGAGCTTTACACCTGATCTTCTCGAAAGAATGGCTACACATTATGGTCCCACTGGCGATCCGATTCCAACAAGTGGGAGCGGTTTAAGGGATACACCACAAGGAAGCATTTTATCTACTGCGGAAGACATGTCAAAATACATGATTATGCAACTACAGAAAGGGAAGTTTAAAGACAAAGAAATTGTAAGTAAAAAAAGTATGGATATGATGCATGATTATCAAGTTTTTGATGATAAGACCAACCCTGTTGCGACAATTGGATTTGAAACGCCTTTTAATAAATTTGCTAACGGTCAACACGTTGTAATGAAAGGGGGAAGTATGCCTGGACATCAATCACTGATGATTTTAGTGCCCGAACAAAAAACAGCATTCTTCATGTCTTATAATAATGATTCAATGATGAGTATAGATGTATATGAAGCTCTCATGGATCACTATTTCCCTGCTAAGAAGAATGAAGTAAAAACAAGTTATCTCCCGTTAGAGGAGAAAGAAGCTCATAAATACTTGGGCTTATTCCAAAATACGCGTTTCGCTACAATTCGCACTCATTTTACTTATGAAAATGGGAATTTAGTCATGGAGGGTGGACTAACTGGAAAACAAGTTCTCAAAATGATTCATCCGTTGTTATTTGAAGATTCGGAAGGCAACAAAGTTGCTTTCAAAAAGAATTCAGCTGGAGAAATCACATATTTTCACTACAATTCTCCTAAAAGCCTTGATTTTGTAGCAGATGCCCAGAAAATTAACAACAAACCACCTTTTGATGACGTTCCACAAAAGAGTAGCTATAAAAGTCACATTGATAATCTTCATGCTCTAAATATTATGGGTGCTAAAACAGGTAATCTATTCAACCCGATGGAAACCATGACACAAGGAGAGTTTGCGGATACGTTGTTACTTGCTCATGGATGGAACGGTTTTCCAGACGAATCAAAAGAGGCAAGGAAAAAAATTATGAATGGAATTCCAGAGTATAATCGTGCTACTCCGATTACCCGACAGGTCGCAGCAACCATGATTCAAAACGTAAAGCAAATTCAAGACTTGAAAACGATTCAACCTGACAAAGCTATTAAAGTTAAATTACTGGATGCCGCAGATGACTGGGCAGTCCAATCGATTCAGGCACTTGCCTCCCAAGGAATTCTAGACCCTGATACTTCCATTAATGCTGACGGATCCTTTATGTTCCGTCCGAAAGACCTGTTACTGCGTCAAGAAGCAAGTGCTTTGCTAGATTTAGCTTTTGGCTATTATGCACTACCTAACAAAAGGCAGTAGATATTTTATCCTAGATTGAATCATGATGCTGATGAGAAACCAACAGCCAGCTAAAATAATACAAAAAATTCGACTTTGTAAGATCTTTATGAAAACGGGAACGATTCTAAAGATAATATGATACATCTTAAATTTTTGCATTTAAAGAAGGAACCTATTATGAAATATGATAGGTTCCTATTTTGTTATATAAGGGGAATCATACTTACCCATCAACTTAAGAAATTAATTATTCCCAAAAACGAAAAAATGAGGCAAAATCTCATAAATAACTGTGGCGGGGTAAACTTTTCGTCATGGGGTTAATTAAAAATCTTAGCTTGATGGGCATGGGGTACCGCCCCACATCCATCAACTTAAGGTATATTTTTAAACAAAATGCGGTCTTTCCATATAGTTTTTTATTATCTTTTGTAGATTTTATAAAAGCGGGCATATCAAATAAACCCTGACGGGTTTCAATTTTTTACTATGCTACCTGATGAGTAGAAGTGGTATACTCATAAACAACACCCAAAATATCAAAGACTGTCTTTTTCTCGTATCGATGAGATTTTCGTCCGTTGTGCTGTAGGAGGTTAAACAGACGAAGGAGAACCTTTGATAATTCTTGGGTGTTTTTGTGTAATGCTTGGTAAAAAAGTGAAAAATAATCCTTAATTATGTACATCGCTTTATATTCACTTAGCTCTTTCTGTTTCTTACGTAATAGGAGTTCTCGCATTTTAAACATAGTAGAAGAACATAATAGAATACTAATGAGTTGCCCATAAAGATGACATTCTAATCGCTCTTGTTTAATAGATTTACAACGATGAATTTGAAACCAAGATTTCCATATTTTAAATAACAGCTCAATTTGCCAACGTAATGAATATAAATCATAGATTTTCTCTTTTGGTACCCATTCCGTAGGAATGTTTGTCATATATACCGTAATACCTTGTAAAAGCTTTGTACGCTCTGTATATGTAATTCCTTTTTTCTTTTCACGAATAGCTCGGTCACGTAGGCGTTTCTGTTTTTGCTCCTCGGTACACCTATAAACTACAATACGAGTAGGCAATTTGTCCTTACTCCCTACATATACATCGTGTAATTCATACACTTGGCCAGGTTGTAGCTGTTTCATAATGTCTTCCAAATGAATTTGTATATATACTGGTTTCAATTGAGAGGGTTTTGTTTTAAATACCACTGTTTCGAACTCTTTTCTATATATTTTAGTTGGTAACTTAAGACGAGATAAATAATACCCCTGCTTGTCTTGAATAGACTTAAAGTCTTGTAGACGAAAATATCCTAAGTCACGAATATACAGCTCATTCTTTTGTATCATGCCTGTTCGAGTCGCACCATACGCCTGATCACTTCGTTTTCCTGGTTCAATTTTCACATCAGAAAATTCCCCACTCAACAAGTCATACTCTAGTTGAATTTTCACACCAGTTTTATGACTACATCCTCCGGCACCAGGATAGGTAGATGCGAATCGATCTGGAACCTGAAAGGTTGTAGAATCAAGGATGCGAATGCGCTCAAAGTAGGAAGAAAGAGAATGAGAAATCTTAGATACGCCTCCAATTTTAGCTTGTAGAAGTGTAGTAAATACAGTTCGAAAGAAGGCTACAGAAGCAGAGTTAAATCGCCGATTAAGTCCTTCCGGACTTAATAAAACTCCTGTTGAAGTTTCTAATTGACTACATAGTTGAGTAAGAGAGGTAGTAGCGACTTGTTGATTTAGCCATACACACAAAGATAAGAAATGGTGCCCGTGGCACTTACGTTTTCGTTTCATTCCGCCTGCTTCTATGGCTAATTGATTAAGTGTAGCGGGAGACATATATCGATATAACTCTTCAGCGAATAAAGATAATTCTTGTTTTTGATTCATATTCATAAAAAACACGTCACCCTTTCTCATTAACATAAGAAAATAGTAACGTGCTTTTAACTTCAAAAATAGTCTAAATCCTTAAGTTGATGGATGTGTGGCTGTACCCCATTACTATCAACTTAAGAATTGATAGTGATGGGGTATTTAATTTCTTAGCTTGATGATTATGGGATACTGCCAGCATTTCTTCTATCTTCTATATTCTTGTTATAGGGTGTTATAAAATTCTTAAGTTAATAGGCCTTGAGTGGCATACATAGCAGAATTAACGAGTAAATGTAATAATCTCATCAACAGCTTTGATATAACCACCTGCCTCACGGAATGATTGACTAATTTTTTTGGCATTCTCTTTGTAAATCGAATGCTGCAACACTTCATTAACGGCACGTTTTAAATCCTCGGCCGATAATTGCTGGATATTTAACATAAATCCTGCGCCAAGTTCGTATACTCGCTCAGCAATCGTATGCTGATCATTTATAAATGGGAGCATAACTAGAGGTACTTCAAAATAAAGTGATTCACTTGTGCTATTCATTCCACAATGACTAATAAATACATCCGCTTGACGCAGTATATCTAATTGTGGAAGATAGTTACCAACAATAAAATTATCAGGTATATCTCCTAGCTGCTCCACTGTTAATTGTTTGCCTATACTAAGTACTACTTTCGCATTGAGATCTTTTAAACCGACAAAACATTTTTGATAGAATTCAGGCTGATTATTAATTATGGTTCCCATAGAAATATAAATCACACGTTCTCCTTTTAATTCATCAACCGAAAAATCATTTAGAGTTTCATTTTCAGCAATGGAAGGACCGATAAAAATATAGTCATCCTTAAAATCCTTGCTGTTTCTTTGGAAATAGCGAGAAGTAAAAACAATATTCAAATCGCCTGAACCCGGACAAAGTAAAAAATTATCAGATAGAGATACTTCATATTTTCCTTCTAAATATTGTTTCATTTTTGCTATTTCTTCTAATTGCAAAAATGCTTGTAGCATGGCTAAACGTTCCTGTTTTTGTTCTATGTTTCTTGTTCCTGTCAGGTTCATATTTTCTTTTAGTTCTTGTGAAAAAGCAAACGTGGTCCAAGTTGCAATAGATGCTAAACCTCTATGGTGAGCAACCCATTTTCCAGGTAAAGACTGTGCATCATAGAGGATGTAATCGTATGTTTCTTTGGAGATTTCTTCAAAAATGGAATCAGTAATTCTTTCCATAGCATGAAAGAAGTGTAATAAATACTCTTGAGGATGGGAAGTCATAAGATTCATAGTTTCCGAAAGCTCTCTTTGTGCCTCTTGATTGATAGGACGGAATTGTGCACCTGCTTTTTTGATTTTTTCTTTAAAATCATTTGATGAATAATAGACAATGTTGTCTCCACGTTGTACTAAATCCTGTACTAATCCTAACGTTGGATTTAAGTGTCCTTCTCCACCTATATTGATGTAAAGTGCTTTTTTCATCTTTGTCCCCTCCAGTAAATTTGATATCGTTAAGTGTAAAACGTAAACGTTTTTTTATTTTGTTTGAATTATAACAAACGAAGTAAATAAATGTCTATTTTTATTTTTGAATACCCTTAATTTTTAGAGGGTATTTTATTTAGATAACTTGATGGATATGTGGCGAGACCCCACATCCATCAACTTAAGAAAAAGAAACACCCCAAAAACAAAAAAATGAGATGACTTCTCAAAATAACTAACTGTAGAGAAAGAAAAATTTCATTTAGTGGGTACTTCAAAACCTTAGCTTGATGGCGATGGGGTCACCATATCAAAAAAAGAAAATTGTGCGTATAGACATATTTTTCAAGCGCTTCCTGTACGTTAAGGGACTCGTTATTTTTTTTACAGTTTTTTATTATGAAATTCTAAATAACTAATTATAATAGATGAAAAAAACGATCAATAGTTGGGTTATGGAAAGGATTCGAATTTACATTCTTTCTCAATACATATTATAGATAAATAAAGTAAAATATGGGTTGAAGTTATGTCTCGTGTTGTGTTAATCCTAACAATAACTAAGGGTACATAATATGCTTTCATACCTTTGAATAATTTTGTTATAGGAGGGATGGAGATTTAAATGGCTCAAATTGTTGGTATTGATAGATACCTTTGTACTGGGGCTTTAATCTATATGCGTGAGGCCCTTTCCCTAAGTCTTGTCAGGAAGTAAGGAACAGTAAGCAAACACTGATACAATATGAATAGAGAAGAGGAATGCCTTATGAAAATACGTAGTCAAATTACATGTGCAAGTCTGGCCCTTTTAATAGCTGGAAGTTCCCTGTTATATACAATACCAACCTCAATTGTAAAAGCAGAGCCCACTCAAAATGTATCTAGTTCGTTACAAACAAATACTCAACGAGATCGTACTTCCGTCAAGCAAGCAATGCGGGATACATTGCAACTTGGATACCCGGGGATACTTGCTAAAACTTCTGAGGTTGGAAAAACGTGGGGGTATGCCACTGGAATAGCGGATCTGAGAACCAAGAAACCAATGAAAACAGATTTTCGCTTTCGCATTGGGAGTGTGACGAAGACGTTTACCGCAACAGTTGTACTTCAATTAGCTGGAGAGAATCGCCTGAATCTAGACGATTACATCGAAGACTGGTTGCCTGGTGTCATTCAAGGAAATGGATATGATGGTAACAAGATTACTATCCGGCATATATTGAACCATACAAGTGGTATCGCTGAATACTCAAGGTCAAAAGACGCTGATTTTACGGATACAAAAAAATCGTATACGGCTGAAGAGTTAGTGAAGATGGGGGTTTCTCTGCCTCCAGACTTTGCCCCAGGAAAGGGCTGGTCTTATTCAAACACAGGATACGTATTACTGGGCATTCTTATTGAAAAAGTAACCAGAAACAGCTATGCGGAAGAGATTGAAAATCGGATTATTGAACCACTTGAATTGTCGAATACATTCCTACCAGGCAACTCAAGTGTTATTGCAGGCACTAACCATGCCCGTGGATATGTCCAACCAGACGGAGCAAGCGAGCTAAAAGACGTTACTTATTATAACCCAAGTGCAGCTAGCTCTGCTGGAGATATGATTTCTACTGCTGACGACTTAAACAAATTCTTCTCTTACTTGCTCGGTGGCAAATTACTGAAGGAACAGCAACTAAAACAAATGCTTACTACAGTTCCTACAGGAAAAGAAGGAATCGATGGATATGGTCTTGGAATCTATGAAACTAAGCTTCCAAGCGGTGTCTCGATATGGGGACACACAGGTGGCATTCTAGGGTTTACAACTCTTGTTGGAGGTAAACTTGGGGGCAAGCATACGTTGGTCGTCAATTGGAATAGTTTGGGTAGAATTGATAGTCCTAATCCTTTTAAAAATATTTTACTTGCTGAATTTAGTAAGTAGGAAAAAAGGAAAAATTTATCGTAGTTTTCATAGTTAAAAATATACTTTTCTAGTTCAAAAGCCCTAACTTATTTTCAAGAAAAATTTAGGGCTTTTTTGTTTAGGTGGCGTTTATTCTTCTTAGGTTGATGGATGTGTATGGTGACCCCTGATTTCAAAATAATCATCCTTGTTTTATATTATTTTTATACGGTAAATCTCCCCTTTATTGAAACAGGTATCGCAAAGTTGTTTTTCTTTTGTCAACTGTTCGTTAAATTAAAATTTGCGGACAGTTAGAAAGGGCGTTACTATCCCCTGCTGTAGTTATTCTCGTACTGTAAAAAGATATGAAAGTCTAAACCATTTGGACAAGAAAGTTGACATTATTTTATAAACGATTCCCTCTATCATGTTAAATTTTCAATTAACTGCGAAAAATTGAATGTCAAGCAGTTAAATATACAAAAAGAATCAGGCAATTTTTGCCTGGTTCTTCTGAGCTAGATTTGAGGTTGGAGTTCATTAAATTTAGACGCGATCTCTTCTTTTTCTTTTTGTTCATCTTTTGGTGTATGCGTGAAACATACGGAAATATTCCTTGTACCAATAACCTTATGAGCATCTGGTAAAAGTTTTTCCGTTTTCGCTTTATTTTCTAAACTCCGTTTGTTTCCATTTATATCATTATTAAGGAAACTGCGAAAATAAATTTTTTCTTGTTCATTATCTTTACTGGTAGGATATGAATATGAACAAGCCAATCTATCTTTAAACTTAATACTAGCTTTTGTTGGAATAGCATTATGTAGAGCCTTGAAAAAATCTAGTGGTTTAAAAGGACCGTTTTTTGTATAATCAATTTCCAAGAACTCACAAAGGTCTTTGTATAAACTATCGTTTGGGCCTACTAATGGTAATGTAAATGACTTATATTTCCCTTTAACTTCATATTTTAATGGTAATTCCAAAAATTCTCTAGTTCCTCTTTTAAATAAGCCCAATGTATATACTTTATTTGTAATTTCATCATACTTTTTCTTATTATTTATATCTTTATAATCATGCTTGAAAATTGCACATATTTCTAAATTGTTTTTATAGCGTATTCCATTTACAACCTGGTAATCAATATCATGGCGTAACATATCTTCTGATAAAGAAAACAATCTTCCTAGTTTAATGGTTCCTCCCATGCTAATTCCCCTCTTCGTAAATTGAATATATTTATTTTTTTAGATGTGTACCTTCTTATTGTATGGTATAATTGGAGGATTTTTCAATACATGTGCTGCAACGCTTAGCAATGTTATCCATCCCCCCCACCCATTTTAGTAACTGAATAAGTACCAGTAACATAAATCTTGAAAAAGTGATTTATATAAGAACTAGACGTTATCTGTTCGTTAAGGTAGTAAAAAACCAAAAATTGAACTCTAAAATAAGAGTCTCTTTCCAGGTTTACACTTCAAATAATATAAGATTTTTATTTTTAATGTGTAATATTTACTCTACCGTCTTTGCAGGACTGAATTGATTGGTATGATTCTATGAATCCTATTGTTTCTGCCCATGTATATGTTGTAATTTAAAAGAAAAGATAAAAGTGAATCTAATATTGAAATATTGTTCTACTTTCTGAATGTTTTCATCTGTAATTTCTTTTTTATTTACTCCAATCCAAGTAACGTTTCTCATATGTACTCTTCCTTACGTATCGCTGTCTTTTCCCCAATTTTATATCCACCAGTGTGACCTGTTTTTCGATGTGTTTCATAATCAACAAGTTGCATTCGTCCTGCTTCTTGATGATGATGCCATGTATAATTTTCTGGTACCTCACCTAGCTTGAACAACTCTATTTCTTCTTCTGTGAATTTTGCAGCTAACTTAGGGTCTTTCATTATTTTTTCGTATAATGCTTTACTACATATTCTATCATGTGTTGGTCTAGATTTTTTAAAATCAGCTTCTTTTAATTTAACTTCAGAAATAGCTTTAAAAAATAAGGAAATCATCTAAATCATACCGAATGCCTGTAACAGGATGTTTGTCTCCCGCTAACTCACCCATTCTTAACCTTATTGTCTTCGGGCCATTTGGACCTTCATAAGTATATGGAGCTACTTTCTGTAAGTACTGTTGAATTCTTCCAACTCCCAGATCTAACCATTTCAATTTCTATAGTTTTCACAGTAGCACCTCCTAAACAAAATGGTAAAAATTTATTGCGTTCACCATCACTTTGTTCTTCTTTACAATAAATTTAACCTATTAAGATTTAAAAATCATACAACAAAAGAGGGACTCGGTTTAGAATCACTCTTTTCACCTACCCCTTAACTTCATACCATTTATAATTGAGTTCTTCATCAAAATCACTTGTGACAATTCCTTTGACTGATGAATGTTGCAAGTAAGAACGGCCCATTCAATATTTTCTATTCAAATATGATAGAATAAAAATATATCCAAAACGGAGGGATAACAAATGAACTCAAACACAAAACAGTTTATTTATGATATCCAGCAAAGAAAGAACAATTATATAGAAAATGTATTAATAGCAATACAACATCCTGAAAAAGAGCATTCTGAACAGGTCATTCAAAATATAGTAGAGAAGATGGATATGATGATTAGTTTAGTTACTACTTACATGGCTATTGAATCAGAATCTACAAAAGAATTAAAAGAGCTTCAGAAAGAACTTATTCATGCTCAAGCATATATTCAAAAACGGAAATTTGAAGAAACACAGAGATAAAACCCTGTGTTTTTACTTGGTGGACTATGACATTAATTTTTTATAAATTGGATTATTGTTTTGGCATAATCCATACAATTTGTTGAATGCGTACAATATATGGCGCCGTATCTTCAATGAGCAAATGATCTGGTTTCACATCTTTTAACTTTCCTCTTACATTACCTCTTACAGTTTCAATAACCACATGTTTACCAATTACTGATTGTAATGTCTGATATACGTAGGGATTAGGTGTACTTACCATATGTTGTTCACTCAAGTCATTTCCTTTCGAATAACTCATTCTATAAGACTCCTTTCTAACTTGCATTCTTTCTCCTAATATATGATATAAATCTTATAAATATGCTAGAAGGATAATTCATTATAGGAACGGAAATAACATTTTAATAGGGTACGGTTTCTATTTCTACATTGCTAAAAAAATGATTTATAAAAGCTACTTTTACCAGTTAACAGGAGATGATAAAGGGATATTTTGAATGTACATCTAGTTTGTTCCTTTTAGCATATGTATGATTTTAAATACGCCCTTTATTAGAATAGTGCTCATACTTTTTTTGAGATTCTTTCGTAATACGTGCATTAAGTAAAATTGCTAACAATAAAAACACTCCATATTTTCCTCCTGTTGCTCCTATGATAATCACACTACTACAAACAAGTATAATTAATAGGATAAACGAAACTGAATAAATACGGTCATAATTCTTTGACATCTTTTCGTATTTTATGCGTTCTTCCCTTGCATCCATCTAAATTCCTCCTTTAAATTATCCATTTCACTATCAAATAAATCTCGCCCTTAAAAAGGAAACAATATATCGTTATATAAATTAGTTTGTTTTTTTATCAACTAATTTATATAACGTAAAAAGAAATCCTACCAATATTAAGCTTTCCACCATGATAATCCCGACCCTCTCCTTCCTTTTAGCCCCAACACATCAAATAAAAGTTGCAGCAAACAAAAAGGATCCTCTCTTCTCGCTTCTTTAATTCATTACTTAATTCTTTTGTTAACATTTTTTTCATGTGTGCACTCCTTCTTATTGCTTAATTTACTATTTGTATGTAAATAAAATTTAAAATGGTTTCCTGTTCTGGAAACCATTTTTTTGTAGTTGACCATATAGTGTTACCAGTTCGTTTATCAATTTTACGTAAAGAAGATAAACAATTACTATACACTGTCTCATTAGATGTAAGAAACTCTTAAAGATAGCAGTTAAATTGATTATTTTTTCTTCACATTGACATTTATTACAAAAAATGTTATTATTAAAATGAATTATTTTTGTTCGGTGTAAAGGATTTGTAACTTTTCACCTTTATGATCACTGAGAGCAAGGATAGTATTACATTGTGTGTGTTTACACACTAGGAGGCAATACAAATGGAAAAAGGTAATGTAAAATGGTTTAATGGCGAAAAAGGCTTCGGATTCATCGAACGTGAAGGTGGAGACGATGTATTCGTTCATTTCTCAGCGATTCAAGGCGAAGGTTATAAAACTTTAGAAGAAGGTCAAGCAGTGACTTTTGATTTGGAACAAGGTCAACGTGGACCTCAAGCTTCAAACGTACGTAAAGCTTCTTAATTTTACAAAGCAGGGAAGGCAGGCTCTTTTATGGGAGTCTGCTTTTCTTTTTTCTGTGAAACTATTTTGAGAAGTCAGCTCATTTTTTGTTTTGGGGGTGTTTACATTCCTTAAATTGATGGGCATGGGGTACCACCACATCGCTATCAAGCTAAGACCATAAAACGTTAATTATAATAGAGGTTGTTTCTTTTTTTTAAAAGCTACGTGTAGGGAATTTAAAGATTTGCATACGAAATAAACCCTAATGGGTTTCAATTTTTTGATTTAAGCCGCTTGATTATCAAACATGGTACAATTGTAAATGACACCTAATATATCAAAGACTGTTTTCTTCTCATATCGATGAGATTTTCTCCCGTTTTGCTGTAGGAGGTTGAACAGGCGAATTAAAATCTTTGATAGCTCTTGGGTGTCTTTCTGTATAGCTTGGAAAATAAGAAGAAAGTAATCTTTAATCATATATATGGCCTTATATTCACTCAGTTCTCGTTTCTTTTTCATAAGAAGCAATTGTCGCATTTGAAACATGGTAGAAGAACAAAGTAAAATGGCAATCAGTTGCCCATACAAATGGCATTCTAATCGTTCTCGTTTTATCTTTTTACAATGATGAATATGAAAGAATGATTTCCACGTTTTAAATAAAAGCTCGATTTGCCAACGTAAAGAATACCAATCATGTACTTGTCCCATCGGGACAATATCTATAGAGGTATTTGTCATATATACATTGATACCGCTAAGTCGTTTACTACGAGCAGAATACTTCATTCCTTTCTTTTTTTCTCTTACAGTTTGATCGTGTAATCGTTTTTGTTGTTGTTCTTTTGTTAGTCGATGAACAATCACACGAGTCGGCACTTTATCAGTCATTCCTACATAAGCGTCAGCTATTTCACATGTTTGTCCTGGTTGAAGAGAGCTCATTAAACCCTCCATATCTATCTGAATATACTCTGTACCTTTCTTAATTCTTCCATCTTGAAAATAATCAGGATTGGGATTTTTTTGATAAATACGTGTATTCGACTTGATACGAGAGATATAGTAAGCCTTTTGGTCTTGTATATGTTTAAGATCTTTCAAATGAAAATACCCTAAATCTCGGATACATAAATCATTCGCTGTCACAGTTGGAACACGCAGGGAACCGTAGGTTCGATCATGTTGTTTACCTGGACCTGTATGGATATGCAGGAACTGGCCACTTAATAGATCATACTCTAGCTGAATCTTCACCCCCGCTGTATGGCTGCATCCTCCTGCACCTGGATAAACAAATGAAAAGGGATCTGGAAGTTGAAATGCAGTTGAATCTAAAATACGAATACGCTTGAAAACAGAAGTATATGGAGAAGGAATAGGTATAGATGAGGCCAATTTTTGGTTTAGTAGTTTAGATAATATGTGTTGTAAAAATTGGACAGCCGCTTTATTAAATCGTTGATTCAGTCCCTCAGGACTGATGAGCACTTCTGTCGATGCTTCTAAACAGCTAGATAACTGGGTTAAAGAAGTTGTAGCGACATTTTGACTCATCCATACACATAAAGCGACTAAATCTTTTGCTTGGTATTTACTAGTTCTTTGTACAAAACCAACATCTCTAGCAAGATCTCGTAAGATATTTGGAGATAAGAATTTTTGAATTTCTTGAGCAAATAGTTGTAATTCATCAGATACAGAAATAGACATACAAAAACGTCATCCTTTCCTATGATTCTACAGAAAGAATAGCGTATTTTTTCATTTTATGGGGTATTTTGTTTTGGTATCTTGATAGCGATGGGGTATCGCCACATTGCCATCAACCTAAGAAAACAGTTCACCCCCAAAACGATAAATAAGCTTTTTCGTTACCAGAAATCCTAAAAATTTCGTTCTGGGGGTGTAATAAAACTTTAGGTTGATGGGCTTGTGGAGGTATGAAAATGCTTAAGTTAATGGGCATGTATGGTGAGGTCATATAAAAAAACTAATATCGACGTCAGTCCTGAGGATCATATATAAAAAAAGGAAAATTCAAATTATTCCCTTGCGGAAATAGGTGGAACCGTAAGAACTACGTCATTATCTTTTAACTGTACGCGAAAAATATATACAGGTTGAGAAAAACCTTTTGTATCAGTGGCGTACTCTAAATTACACTCTGTAATGACTAATGTCTCACCTTCAAATTCTTCACCCGCTCCAAAAGGTCCCATAGGATAAATGTCTCCTTGTTTCAGTTTTTGAAATGCTTCTTTTGAAGAAATAATTTCGACGTCTCGCACTTTTTGACCTTTGGAATTGTAAACAGGCATTTTTTTACCTTCATTACTTAACTCCAGTGATGTTTTTATAGTGACATGAGACATATCTATTTTTCCATAAGAATCAAATGGCATATTACCAAATTCCTTCATTTGATACGAAATAATTATTCCAAGCACGACGAAGCTTACTGCAGTGGGTAAGATTAAATATTTGACTATTTGTGTGTGTGATTCCTTTTTTTTTAAAAAAATAAGACCTATATTTACTATACAATACCCTAGCATCATTCCTATGGTATTATGAAGTAAATCGTCTAGTTCCGCACTTCCACGAAGTGTTATAAATTGGAGAGTTTCAATAAATAAAGATGTTGTAATTGAACTGATTAACATCCATTTTGCTTTTAAAAAAACTTCACTAAATAAAGGTAATAAAATTCCTAGCGGAAACAGCATACCAATATTAACAATGATATGAAAAAAAGAATTAAATGAAAATTGATTCCACGCTTGTTGATACTGGCTCAGTACATCGAAATCAATTGTTCTTACAAAGATATTCTCAGCTGAACGACCAAATGTGGTAGCTATTATTAAAAGGGAATAATAGCCTATTATTAATATAAGTAATATAACCTGTCGCTTAGTAAATTTCTTTTCTTGTTCATTAATAAAATTCATTTTGCACCTCTTTAGAATAATGTATATTTTCTCGGTTCTGTTGCAAGATTTCTTAACAAAGAAAAAGTCGAGTCAAATACAGTTAAATTTTATGCAACGCGATTTTACGAATCGAAGTTTCGACTAGTGCGCTGATAAATCTTGCATAGCCTAGGATTACTTTTCTAACAACTGGGTCCATATTTACAACTTGGAATTCTTATATTTACTAAACAAATAAGATTCCGCCAAGTATTACACTTTCTTTTGAAACTTTGTTGTTCTTTGTTTCGCCCAATTGATACATTTCTTTTCGATTAAATGATACGATACTATAGAACAAAGTATTGTCATTGTAATACATAAGATAAGAAGGAAAAAGATAGGTATCTTTGCATACAAAAGTTTAAAGAGTACCATCATGATTGGAAAATGACATAAATAAATACTATATGAAATTTCTCCTAAGTATACAAACACACTCTTATTTAAAATAGCTTTTACCTTTAAGTTATTCATAGCCACAATAATAAGAAAACTAACGCCAATTACCACACCCCAATCTTTTAATAGGAAAGCAGTATCACTACGTGAAATCAGTAAAATTCCAGTAGAGTATAAATATAGAAAGACCCCTAATACGATAAGAAGTTTTCTGTTTAAGTTTTTCATACTTCTATATAAGCGAGTAATTTCTTCCTGATATTTAAAAAGTAACATTCCAATCATAAACATGGATGTGAAATGTAATGTATCGGCATAACCATTATAAAACCCCTCAGCTTTTCCAATATGGAACATATTAAGGAAAATACTAATTAAAGAAAAGCTCATGGCAAACAGTATCGTTTTCTTCCAACTCTGTTTATAAAAAAGAAGGAATAACAAAGGAAATGCGATAGATATACGCATTTCTTGAGCCAATGACCAGATAACTGGATTATAATTTTCCGTAAAAAAGTTATTTAAGAGTACAAGGTGATTGATAAGATCTAATTTTGTTATAGACCCTTGCCACTTATCATAGAACCAATCTCGTAGTCCCGTAACTTCATATTGTGAAAACAACATAAATAAAGCAAAGGTGATCAATATCCAGAAATAATAAGGGATATATATTCGTACAAATCGCTTAATTAAATATCCCCAATAATTTGTTTTTGAATGATAAAGTGCCATAGATAGCACAAAACCACTGAGTACATAAAAAATGATTACCGCTTCCCCGCCAGCCCATAAAAACCTAAGAGGGGATAATTTAATAGAATTAGGCAACGATGGTAGCATTAAACAAAAATGTCCAATTACCACTGTAATAGCTGCTAATCCCCGTATAGAATCTAATTCTTTTATTCTCTTACTCATAAAGTCTTCTCCTTGTAAATTGTAGATTTTACTGTTAATAAAGGCCACTATACTAGTGTAGTGGGAAACTTGTACATATATACGTATAGGATAGAAGGAACTATTAAAATAAAAAGTAGGGTAAACTTTAAATTTTTATTAAATTTTTGAACTCTTTTCTTTAGGTAATCTAACTTCAAATATTGTTCTTATCACATTACTTTTAGCAGAAATCACTCCATTATACTGTTCGACTATATTTTTAGGATTACAATTAATAGACAATCTAAGTAATAAATTTGTTCCACATTTACAAAAAAATCAAACCAGTGTGCCCCGATTGAATATCGAAACACACTGATAACTTAGTCTTTTTCTTATTGTCTACTTAATAGGGGTAAGACCCCATCACCATCAAGCTAATATTTTCATATCCCCCTAAATTAAAATTTTCTTTCTCTACAGATAGCAATTTTGAGAAGCAGTTCATTTTTTCGTTTTGGGGGCATTTCTTTTTCTTAAGTTGATGGGCATGGGGTACCACCACACATCCATCAACTTAAGGATTTAGACTATTTTTGAAGTTAAAAGCACGTTACTATTTTCTTATGTTAATGAGAAAGGGTGACGTGTTTTTTATGAATATGAATCAAAAACAAGAATTATCTTTATTCGCTGAAGAGTTATATCGATATATGTCTCCCGCTACACTTAATCAATTAGCCATAGAAGCAGGCGGAATGAAACGAAAACGTAAGTGCCACGGGCACCATTTCTTATCTTTGTGTGTATGGCTAAATCAACAAGTCGCTACTACCTCTCTTACTCAACTATGTAGTCAATTAGAAACTTCAACAGGAGTTTTATTAAGTCCGGAAGGACTTAATCGGCGATTTAACTCTGCTTCTGTAGCCTTCTTTCGAACTGTATTTACTACACTTCTACAAGCTAAAATTGGAGGCGTATCTAAGATTTCTCATTCTCTTTCTTCCTACTTTGAGCGCATTCGCATCCTTGATTCTACAACCTTTCAGGTTCCAGATCGATTCGCATCTACCTATCCTGGTGCCGGAGGATGTAGTCATAAAGCTGGTGTGAAAATTGAACCAGGAAAACGAAGTGATCAGGCGTATGGTGCGACTCGAACAGGCATGATACAAAAGAATGAGCTGTATATTCGTGACTTAGGATATTTTCGTCTACAAGACTTTAAGTCTATTCAAGACAAGCAGGGGTATTATTTATCTCGTCTTAAGTTACCAACTAAAATATATAGAAAAGAGTTCGAAACAGTGGTATTTAAAACAAAACCCTCTCAATTGAAACCAGTATATATACAAATTCATTTGGAAGACATTATGAAACAGCTACAACCTGGCCAAGTGTATGAATTACACGATGTATATGTAGGGAGTAAGGACAAATTGCCTACTCGTATTGTAGTTTATAGGTGTACCGAGGAGCAAAAACAGAAACGCCTACGTGACCGAGCTATTCGTGAAAAGAAAAAAGGAATTACATATACAGAGCGTACAAAGCTTTTACAAGGTATTACGGTATATATGACAAACATTCCTACGGAATGGGTACCAAAAGAGAAAATCTATGATTTATATTCATTACGTTGGCAAATTGAGCTGTTATTTAAAATATGGAAATCTTGGTTTCAAATTCATCGTTGTAAATCTATTAAACAAGAGCGATTAGAATGTCATCTTTATGGGCAACTCATTAGTATTCTATTATGTTCTTCTACTATGTTTAAAATGCGAGAACTCCTATTACGTAAGAAACAGAAAGAGCTAAGTGAATATAAAGCGATGTACATAATTAAGGATTATTTTTCACTTTTTTACCAAGCATTACACAAAAACACCCAAGAATTATCAAAGGTTCTCCTTCGTCTGTTTAACCTCCTACAGCACAACGGACGAAAATCTCATCGATACGAGAAAAAGACAGTCTTTGATATTTTGGGTGTTGTTTATGAGTATACCACTTCTACTCATCAGGTAGCATAGTAAAAAATTGAAACCCGTCAGGGTTTATTTGATATGCCCGCTTTTATAAAATCTACAAAAGATAATAAAAAACTATATGGAAAGACCGCATTTTGTTTAAAAATATACCTTAAGTTGATGGATGTGGGGTACCACCACATCGCTATCAAGCTAACTAGAGAAAATACCCCCTAAAAAGAAAAAGGCGTTATTCTTTCTGAGAAATCATAGGAAAGGATAACGTCTTTTTATCAATATGGGGTATAGCCGAGATACGTGTAAAAATAGGGCATAGACTTACGTTTATTTCCAATTACGTTTGAAATCAGCTATTATATTTTCATAAAATTACAGCTTAGATGATATTTAGCTAATTGTCTAAAGAAAATGTATGCATAGCTTTGCTGTGTATTTTATCAATGTAGTTTTTGGATAATATTTGGTCAAGTTGATACTAATACCCTCGATAAACGAAAGAAAATTAAGAGTGTTCCGAGAAAAAGCAATTAAAGAACACTCTTAATTTATTTAATTGAGTTATCCTTTCATACAAAAATCTGATTATTTATTTAATTGGCATTCCATTAAAATGCTCATTTACAGAAGAACATTATTCAAGTGAAGCCCTCTATAATTCAATTACAACACCTTGAAAGTTTATGATACTATCCTGATCACACTTTTTATATTTAATGTTTTAAGAAAAAAAGCTATACTATAAGCGAAACTAAAAATCAGAAAGGAAATACCAGAACATGGAAAACTATTTGCTATTTATCCTTACAGCACTCCTTATTATAATGATGCCTGGTCCTGGTTTTGCTTTAGTTACAAAAAACACTATCTCTCATGGTAGAAATGGTGGGATAAAGACCGTCTTAGGAACGGTATCTGGAATGATGATTCATACAATAATGGCTACACTAGGACTCTCTGCTATCTTAATGAAATTTGCTATGCTATTTACATTAATAAAATATGCTGGGGCATTTTATTTAATTTATTTAGCTGTAAAGTCAATTAAAAGTGCCTTTTCTAAAAAAGAAGATATGTCAGGTTCAGTGGAAATAAACTCTAAGGATATTGGAACGGTCAAAGGTTTTAGACAAGGATTTACCACGGCAATCTTAAACCCAAAAACGGCTGTATTTTTCCTTAGTTTTCTACCCCAATTTATTGTGAGTAATCAAAGTCATTTCTTCCAATTTCTTTTGTTGGGACTCACATTTACGACTTTGACAGCAATATGGTATTTACTTTATATCTCTCTAATACGTCAATTAAGAACTTTTTTAAGAAAAGAAAAAGTGAACCGTACAATAGAGGGTATTACTGGCACAGTATTATTAGTATTTGGAGTTAGGCTATTTTTCCAAAAATAAATATGTAATAGAGAGATTTTAAAACTTTCAGTTTTTCCAATAAATGAATCAATATAAAAAGTATGGCTTTCAAACAGTAAAAAAGTTAACAAGCGGTTGGGTTTTGTGGAATAAGCTTCAATAAAATAACCAAACTTTTTATAAAGAAGTGAATCGATTATATTAAATAAGAACATGTTTTAATTAACATGTTCTTATTATTTGCCTCTATATCATGATGGTTGTTTTTGGGCCGCGATGGTATTATTACGAAAAACGCTCCAATCGAACAGGGCCTAGTTTCGGCAACTTTATTTTGTTCCCTACAACGGCAATGTTTTTATTTGTTTGTTTTGTGGTATAAGATTGTACGTTGTTCTTCTTAGATTTAAAGCGCGGTGCGCTGTTTTGTTTTTTGAAAAAGCGCGTATAAGCATCCGCAAGGTTGCGAACAGACGACTGAATCGCAATAATATCCACTTCTTTTAGCCAAACCAGCTCTTTCTTCATGGCAGGTAGTTTGGCAGAGCATATACCATAGGTCAAGCCTTTTCCTGTCTCTTTGTATGCGTGATCCCATAAGGCTAGGAAATGATTGAATACAAAACGAGAACACCCAATCGTTTTGTTGATTAGAATTACTTGTTCTTGATTTGAATAGATACGAAACTTATAGGCTTTATTCATCATTATTTAATTCACCTCCATTTCGTTATATGACTATTACACACCAAACATACATTCGATAGTTAGTGGAGTAATACTTTCTATATGTCGAACATTTAAGATGGCTTCCTGCCATCCCTTGTTCGAAGCCAATTCATCTCCCACCTACTCACTGGGCTGTGACCCTTCACGCTCCTTGAGGAAGGAGTCTTCTTGGCTAAAATGACAAAAAAGTTGAGGATTCCCCCAACTTTTTTATACATTTATTGTCTTATTAATCCTGTAGATGTAACCTGATATGTTCTTTTCTTTCCTATATATTCCTGTTTTCCATTCTCAAGGTTAGTTAAAGTCGCTCTTGTTTTTTCCTTAGCTGCATCCCCTTCTATATGAGTAAATTCTATATAATCTCCCACTTTTATAGGTACTGTTTGGGTTTCAGCATTTTGTTGTCTATTTCCCATGATTTCTTTATTGTACATAACGCTACCAGACGAGTTCTGGACTTTAATACTTGCATATGTACTATTGAAGTAAGAATGCGGTACGCCAGCTTCTAATTTGATTTTCAGCTCTTCTGCTGTTTGATTATAATCTACTTTTGCAATTTCTCGATCACTATATCCTTTTAATGACCATGTAAATTGTTTTCCATCTAGAATTGTTGTCTCTGGCATTTTTTCTACTTTCTTTAAGCCCTCTTTTGTAACCTGGTATCTTGCTGTCTTTCCAATAGTTTCATTTTTGTTATTTTCAAGATTCATTAATGTTGCGCGTGTTTTTTCCTTTACAGCGTCTCCTTCTATATGAGTTAATTCAATGTAATCTCCCACTTTTACGGGCACTGTTTGGGTTTCAGCATTTTGTTGTCTATTTCCTATGATTTCCTTATTGTACATAACGCTACCAGACGAGTTCTGGACTTTAATACTTGCATATGTGCTATTGAAGTAAGAATGCGGTACACCAGCTTCTAATTTAATTTTCAGCTCTTCTGCCGCTTTATTATAATCCATCTTTGCAATTTCTCGATCACTATATCCTTTTAGGGACCATGTAAATTGATTTCCGTCTAAAATTGTTGCTTCTGGCATTTTTTCTACTTTCTTCAAGCCTTCTTGTGTGACTTCATACATTGCTTTTTTTCCAAAGCTTTCTTGTTTACTGTTGTCTAAATTTGTGAAATTCGCTCTATGTACACCTTCAAGATGTGTTAATTCAATATAATCTCCTACTTTCACTGGAACTTTTTGCGATTCAGCATTTTGTTGTTTGTTTCCATAAATGTCATTATTATATACTACTTTTCCTGATGCATTTTGTACTTTAATACTCGCATACGTTTCATTAAAATAATGATGCGGTACGCCTGCTTTTAAGTCAATTTGCATTTCTTCTGTCGACTTATTGAAATTGATTTTTGCAAACTCAAAATCACTAATTCCTTTTAGGGACCATGCAAATCGATTCCCTACTAAAATATCAGAATTTCCATTTGTAATTCCTACTTTTTTCTCTACAGTTCGATCAAATATATCTGTTAATGTAATTTTAGCAAAAGCTGTTTGAGGCAATTGCATAGTTTGACTTACCTCAGTTTGGTAGGACTTAATATTATCAATTACTTTTAAAGGTTGTCCCATTAACTTTTCATTGTCATAGATTTCAATTTTCCCTTTAAACTGTGGAGTACTTTGTTCTTTCAATTTCCATGAAACATTTAATTTTCCAGCTTCAAAGCGAGTATTTTGGATATCAAAATCTAAATTTCCCATTTCTGGTTGACTAAGCTGATTTATATTAAAAGTTTTTCCAGTACCAATAGTTGATTGAGTATTTCCTCCTGCCCTAACCCATAGATATTCTGAAGTTGCTCCTCCATCGTATTGATAGGACGTATCATGTTGCCCAGAGATACGCTGATTATTCCAAGAATTCCATTGTTTATCTGAAACTTTTCTGCTGTATCCATTTTTAAGACGTGCTTCTCTTACATCTTGTCCATTACCAGCCCAGTCCTCTTGAAACATCGATAAACCATAGTTAAATGCAACATTCGCAACTGGATGATCCATAATAGCAACTAACTTCCATTGATTTAATGTATTATCTTTTATCCACTGGCCAAACTTTGTATGGCCATCTTCTTGCCAAGAGCGTAGAGTCATTCTATACCATTCACTATCTTTCCAATTATAAGTTGTTTGTACCTTCAGACCTGTTCCTTCTCCACCAAATCTGCTGGCTTCTGAAGTCGGCGATAAATATTCAGCTTTTATTGCTTGGTTTGATGCTATTGGATCCCAAAGTGCAAAGTGAAGGGTACGTTTACCGAATTGATCAAAACCACTTTGTTGTTGGAAGCCCGCATAACCACCACCCTCCCCTCCCTGATTCCAGTTATGCACAGCCCAATACGTATAAGGTGCTGTTTGGACTGGTGACCAGTCTATACTAATAATATCTGAAGCAGCAGTATTTTGTGGTGTTACATAAACTGATGGGGCATGCGATCGGGTTGCTGCCTCTGTACTAGGTATTGGTGCTCCATACATTGACAACATGGTACAAGCCGTTGAAACCATAACAATTCTTTTTATTTTTCCCCTTGTTTTTACTTTAAACATAACTTCCTATCTCCTTTTAAATTATTTTAGTTACATTGAATAATAACCCTATATATCCCTTTAAACAAATTAAGTAATAAAGTAACATTAGCTCTAAAATCTAAATATATTTAATGTTTTTTACACTGCTATTATTAATCAAATTATAGTATTTTGTATTAAAATCATATGATTTAGGGCTAAATATAAAGTGAAAATTTTATAAAATTTCATAAATATGTAGTTTTAGATATTTATGATGAAAGACCCACTAAATAATTTAATTGATTTTATAAAAGATTTCCTTTCGTTATTGATTACACTATTAAACCCATAATTGTTTACCAGAAAAATATTATGTAAACTTGGTTTGCCGATTAGACAAAATAGTTTATCAATTTGCAGATATCTTATCATTATTTAGAAAGAGCCTACTTAAAAACGTAGACTCCTTTAGGTATCTAAACATTACATATATAACAAACATAAAAAAATAACATCGAATTCTTCTGTTAGTTTATTTAATATTTAATGACGTAGATAATGTATTCCAAGGTGCATTTGTAGATGTATTTTGATATTTAAATTGCCCATTTTGCTGTCCTGAAGCATCCCATTTATATTCCCATCCATCCACTGTTCTATCCCCATTTATATCAATCATCTTAGAATCTACTTTTTTTAGTTTTTGACCACTCATTTGAGCAATTGGATTTCTACCATATCCCATTTCATTTGTATAAATGTATAAATAGCTCCCTCCATGATCTTTAACTGTACTTAAATTATTAGGACCAATAAATTCAACCCCGCCTAATTGAGATTCAACTTTTACCACATTTAATGATGTTAATGGTGGTGCAGGTGCTGCGGATACATCAGTCGCTAAGCCAACTGTTGCTCCCACTACTAATGATGAAACTCCTAAAATCATTCTTTTTAGCATATACTCATCCCCTTTATATTTAATACAAATTGATTCTATCATACTAAATTCATACCTTTGCTTCTCTATGAAAGAGTTAACAAAAAGTACCTATTTACATATGAAATTGTGCATATTCATTGCATTTTTACTATTTACACTTACTACTAATCCTACTACAGCATAATTGCTTCTCTATCTTAATTGACTTAATACATTTTGCCTCGTTTCAAGCTGGTTTTTGTAAGGCTAATAAATGGTGCGTAGTTCGGTGTTTTAACAAATAAAGAATAGAGTTGCAAATCCAACTCTATTTAAGTCGGCTTTTCCTCTCGCATTATAAGCAGGATCCACCAATTGCATCGATTAACTCACCAGTTATCCAACGACTGTCTGATGAAGAAAGAAAACCTACAATATCAGCTATATCATTAGGTTCTCCCCACCTATTAAAAGTCGATAAACCTGCGGCATATTTTTGTCCATCTCTATTCCCCAATGTCTCAGCGTTCATTTTTGTATTAATTATACCCGGGAGAATTGCATTTACTGTAATACCACGGGCATCAAGTTGTTGTGCTAAAGTATGAGTGAGTGTATTAATTGCCCACTTAGATATACTGTAGGCAAAAACACTTGGGGTGGCTACCCGTGTGACAAAAGACGAAATATTGATAATCCGGCCTCCATCTTTTAAACGTGGCAAAGCTTTTTGAATAATGAAAAATGGAGCTTTCACATTAATATTCATAACCTCATTAAAAGACCCCTCTGTAGATTCCTCTAACGTTAAAATCTGCCCAATTCCTGCGTTGTTTACAAGGATATCAAATGTAGTATCACCTATATATTTTTGAAGAGATTGATCCATCATTGAATACAATTTATTAATACCGTTAAAGGTACTTAAGTCTGCACTAATCGCAAATGCGGAACCGCCATCTTGTTTAATTTTATCCACTACACTTTCTGCTTCTTCTTTTCTTTTACTATAGTGAACAACGACTAACGCACCAGCCTGTGCCAAATGTAAGGCAATGCTTCGGCCTATTCCCCTACTAGACCCTGTTACTAATGCAATCTTCCCCTTCAATTTATTCATCTCATCATCTCCTTGCTTAAAAATTCTACTTAGTTATATCACAAGATACCCTTTGAAATATTGCTCTCTCATTTGGTTTCCTTAAAGAACCTAGATAGTATTGATACTAATTTTATTTAATACTAAAAACATCTAATTTTCTTTTGATGATATAGTGCCCCATGTCCGTTAAGCTGGGAAAGTGAATACCAAAAACTAAGAAAATTATTAGGTTAAGATTGTAGTACCTGAAAAATATTTAGTTTCTAAACCCTTGTTAAGTAGCTAAGATGAGCAATTATACTAAACTAATAATGAAAAAAGGATCTGATATGAATATCAAACCCTTTTTTACTATGTATAATTATTTCACAGATTCTTTTAATTCTTTTCTAGCTTTAAATGTCGGTGCTTTAGAAGCAGTAATTCAAAATTACTATATAAAGTTTTAACGAATTTTATGTTAAACTTATTACATTTCAAGAAGTCCTTTACTTTTAGAATCCACAATTCTTCAATACCCTTAGACTTTCCCTACGCCCTCTGTAGGCATTTTTTCGATAAACTAACATACTTCTTGTACGCTTTCTGAACCTTATCTCTACTATTTTGTATCCAGTTCAATGTTAAATCTTTTATCAAAATAGAAATCTCTTTAGTATTTTGAATTTTTTATGCATAAAAAAAAACACCTTTAAGGTGTCTTCCTCCAAATTAATAACTGCATGTTATATCATAAACTTTCTCAATAATTATTAATTTAATCTTTACTTTTAAATATATCCTTTTAACATATTTTTTGAGAAACGATTTGGATATAGACCAATAAGCATTTCATATGGACTTCCTTTCCAATAGCATTTTAACGGAGTCCATAATTTTTGTTTTATTAGCCATTTTTGATTAAATACTTTTAATAGCTGTTTTTCATCCAATTTTTCTTTCTCTTCAATAGTCCACCTTAATGCCTCTAATGCTTTATGTTTAGACCAATATCCAACAGGAGTAACTCTAAATTCCCATTCTTTAAAACGGTCTCTATATAAATCATTAATCATTCTAAACGGACTATTCCCCCAAATTATTTGACATGCTGATGCTAATCCATGGGTCTTTAACCATTTTATATTGTATATATCAAGCAATTGTTTAGGGGTTAATCTCTCTTTTTCTTCAATGGTCCATTTCAATGCTTCTAATGCTTTTTCTTTAGTCCAGAAGTTATTAGGGGTCATGCCAAATTCCCATTCTTTAAAACGGCCTGGATAAAGATCATTAATCATTGCATATGGGCTACTATTCCAATACATAGCCAGAGGTGCACTAAGCTTATTTTTTTTCAACCATTTTTTCCCGTACAATCCTAAGAGCTTTTCTTGTGAAAGACCCTCTTTTTCCTCAATAATCCATTTCAAAATTGTTAATGCTTTTTCTTTAGTCCAAAAATTCAAAGGAGTCATACCAAATTCCCATTCTTTGAACTGATTTGGATACAAATCATTAATTGCTTTAAAAGGGCTATTTTCATACCTATGTTTGAGTAATCCTCGTAGTCTATACTTTACAAGTAATTTTGTGTTCCACTTTTTTCTTATGTCTTCCTTATTCCATTTTAAAATACTGTTAAGCAAATATGTTAATACCCTACGCGCCATTTTATTATCTACATCTTCTTTCCATGTATTTGGAGGAAATCTAATTCTTTTTCCATCTAATATTTCCTGATAAATATCTTCTATAGAAACTTCTTTTTTTAACAATATATAAATCCTCCTATAGTTTTTATTAATATTTATACACTATCATCATCTTCAATCATTATATCTATATTAAAAAATATAATTAAAATACCCATCAAAATCAACAAGAAGATTATTTTTTTAAAAATTTTCTAATAATTAACCAAGTGAATATTTATTTTAATTTTCTAATTATTGGTTTATACTAAGTTAGTATTATTATATTCGTATATAAGGAGTGTATTCGTATGGAGAAGATTAGTAAAAGCGATATTATTCGTACTGTTCCGCAAAGCGGTTTTTTCGGACACCCTAAGGGGCTGTTTACCCTATTCTTTACTGAGTTTTGGGAGCGATTCTCTTACTATGGGATGAGAGCAATATTACTTTACTATATGTATTATTCAATCTCACACGGTGGTTTAGGAATGGATCATGCGACCGCAGCGTCAATTATGGCCATCTATGGATCTCTCGTTTACATGTCTGGCATTATTGGTGGCTGGATTGCAGATCGTCTACTAGGTTCAAGTAGAACAATTTTTTGGGGTGGAGTTTTAATCATGGTAGGTCACCTGATTTTAGCACTACCAGGAACTATAAGTACTTTATTCATATCTATGGTGTTTTTAGTACTTGGTACAGGTTTATTAAAACCTAATGTATCTAGCATTGTTGGTGATTTATATAGTGAAACAGATACTCGACGTGACTCAGGTTTCAGTATTTTCTATATGGGTATTAATTTAGGTGCGCTTTTATCTCCTTTTGTTATAGGAACACTTGGTCAAAAGTATAACTTCCACCTAGGTTTTGGTGTCGCTGCAATTGGTATGCTATTAGGCTTAATTATTTTCGTTCTTACAAAAAAGAAAAACCTTGGTTTAGCAGGGACACAAGTACCAAATCCTTTAACAGACATCGAAAGAAAAAAAGTTATTATACAGTTTAGTATTGGTACAATAGCTATAGTACTATTTTGTATTTTAACGATACCAACAGGTATTTTAACTATTAATCGATTCACTTTATTAGTAAGTATTTTAGGTATTCTCATTCCAACTGGTTACTTTATTTTTATGTATCGTAGTCCAAAAACTACAAAAATTGAAAAGTCTCGTTTAATTGCTTACATACCATTATTTATCGCTGCTACAATGTTTTGGGCCATTCAAGAACAAGGAGCTATCATTTTAGCTTCATATGCTGATCAGCGTACTCAATTAAAGTTGGCCGGGTTTGAACTTCAGTCTTCATGGTTTCAATCATTAAACCCTAATTATATTGTTTTGTTAGCACCAGTATTTGCTTGGTTATGGGTGAAGCTTAATTCACGTCAACCAAGTACGGCTAATAAATTTGCTATTGGTTTATTATTTGCTGGTTTATCCTTCTTAGTTATGATTATCCCTGCATATATACATGGTACAGAATCCCTTGTAAGCCCTATGTGGTTAGCGATTAGCTTCCTGTTAGTAGTAATCGGGGAACTTTGTTTATCGCCTGTAGGTTTATCAATTACAACCAAATTAGCACCAGCTGCCTTCTCTGCTCAAACAATGAGTCTGTGGTTCTTAACTAGTGCAGCTGCACAAGCTATAAATGCTCAAATAGTTCGATTATATAATCCTGAAACAGAAATTATTTATTTCGGTGTAATTGGTGGCCTTTCAATCATTTTAAGTGTAATTTTATATTTTATGGCCCCAAAGATTCAAGTTTTAATGAAAGGCATAAAATAAAAAAGCTGTGCTAAAAACTTGTTATAATGCAAGTTTTTATGCACAGTCTTTTCGAATAGACATTCATTTTTTTAATATATAAATGAAATTGATAATAATTATTTATATATTTTTTGTATGCTAGTTCATCATCATATTGATTATGTAAATAGCTTTTCTAATAACTTTGAACGTCCTCTACTGTATATTCTATCCTTTTATTTACTTTTGAGAGAGAAAAATTAACCGAGAATTCACTTTGAACTTCCCCCACTTTCACTTCTAAACGAAGTAAAAGTGGGGGGAGTTCAATGAGTTTTAATATGATGTATTGCATATTTTATAACTTCAATTTTTATACATTCAATAATTTGTTTATAAAATTATTAAGGATTAATAGAGGTGATTTAGATGAGCAGATTTCGAAAGAAGAATATTAAATCTCTAGAAACTTTTTGGGGATGCTTAGCATTCGGTGTACTAATGTTTGTTATCTTCTTAATTATGGATTTAAAAGATACACCTTTAAGTACATTAAGCTGGAGAGACTGGTTAGGTTCTGCAGTAGGCGCAGCCATTTTATCTGTTGGTATGTTTACTTTAAATAAATTGAATTTAAAATAAATATTACGTTAACACTGTATGTAGGCTATATATCGAAACTCATTTAAATGTGGGTTTCTCTGTATCTCCTTGTATTGAGTAGTTAGTTTTTGCTAGCTGCTCTTTTATATGTAATCACGTAAAAATATTTTCATATAAGCCATTCATTTCCACAAACTTCTTTATTTATCAAATAACGACCGTCTATTTATTTATAAAACCTCCCTTTATCTAAAAAGCTTCAAAAATTTCTATTCAGCATTTGTACTACTTTTAAGCAATTTAAAATATCCCAAAGTAATCCTCATTAAAATGCAGAGTTCTACTTATTTTTATGTTTTATATAAATAATTTGATTTATTAACACATCTATATCTTGACTTAAATCTAGCACCTGCTGATGTCTAAATCCATATTTATCTACAAGTTTAATTAATTCTACTTTCTTGTCTTCAATTAGTTTTTGTAAGTTTCTCATCTCCATATCTATTAGAACTCCTTTTTACAATTTAGCAGTTAAATTATATTATAGATATAAAAATAAATAAACTGGAATTTTTGGAAATATAACGAAATTAAAATGCGTCTGAAATATATCGAAATTATATATATGAATAAATGCATTTAAATTCTTCTATGATAATGTTATAATATTATTAACCAAGAAGTATCCAACAAATTATGATTAATCACTACATTTTCTTTCAGAATAAGTCAACATATAAAAAGACACTATGTATACATAGTGTCTTTTTATATGCTCTAATATTAATTGAACATAAAAGGGTTTATATACAATTGAACGCCTCCCGCCTACTCACTGGCCTGTGACCCTTCACGCTCCTTGAGGAATGAGTCTTCTTAACTAAAATGATAAAAATACTAACAATCTTATTGTTTATTTCCGAAATATTATGTTAACAAAGAAGGTAAAGGGTTTGTTGTTTCCATTCCTAAAAATCCTAATTTTTAAATAAAAAAAGAAAAACACTCCCGAGAGTGCTTTTCTTTTTAATAAATATCATCTATACTGTTTTTACTAGGAGTTGATTTTAGAATATGATCTCCTAGCCTTAGATAATACTTTTTATTTAATAAACCGCAAAATTGGCTGATTTTGTGGTTTATTTTTATGGGCGATAAAATTTAACATGGCCACCATCACGATCAAACCAACCTCTAAATGCCCAGTTAATCCATCCGCCATCACCTTTATTCGTGAATTCCCCATCCTCAAATACCCAGATTCCAAAAGTGATTCCATCATATACTGTTGTTCCGAAGAATTTAACACCGTTAAAACGATCCTCATAGTTTTGGTTTAAGTTAAAAACCATAACATTATAACGTTGACCTGCAGAATAAAATGTTGATTCCATTACGCCTTTTACAAATCCTGAACGATTAGTTTGACTATTAATAGCATTCCTAATCAAATTAGCGATACCTAATACATCTATACTTACATCTAAATTCGCACTAGCTTTCGCTGCATTTGGTAACTTAGACTCTACAAAATTAGTAGGTAATTCAGTAGATAAGTTAGTAGGAATATTAGTTTTAGCAGGAGAGACCTCAGCTGCACTTGCATCTGTTGGTGCGAAAGCTCCCAATCCTCCTAAACCGATAGTTCCAGCTAAAGCAAGGTTCACTAACTTTTTCATTTTTTTCATAAAAAAACCTCCTTTAAATTTTTATAAGGTATTCACCCTTACACCTCAAAGTATATATTTCTTATACAGAAGAGGCAAACGATTTTATCGAAAAGTTTTTAAAGTTTCAATAGTCTAAAAAATAATAAATATGCAAACAAAACTATTATAAATGCATATAAGGGATAAAATCTAAAAGATATATACATTTATAGGAATAAAAAACCATTAACTGAATTTTTTGTAAATAAATGAAAAAACTTTTGTTTTAGTGTCTTAGATTCTTGTGCAAGAAATACTTGTATTGTGTACAACGAGGTAGAGCCACATCGCTATTAAGCTAAAATATTATAGTATCCACAGAAAAAATCAATTTTCCAGACAAATAAGAGTTATATAATATTGTAAATAAAAACATATCATCAACTCTAATAGAATAGAGCTTTTAATTTAAAGATACTATTTTAAGCTTTTATTTTTTCTCCAAAAACTTTATTAATATCCATCTAATTGTTGTTCCTCCATAAGTTCAATGTTTCGTTTATTATTTATGTATGTTTGAATTTCGCTACAAAGATTAGGATATAGAAGGATGTTTTACAATTCATCTAACGGCATCCATTTAACACCTGTTTGATTTTCATCTGGATTATCCGAAAGACAATGTGTTTCTCCTTCTTTTAACTCATATTCAAAAATCGTTGTTAGCGAATGAACTGTCCCATATTTCTCTTTATTTTTAAAGGGTCCATATTCATATAAAAATGCCACTTGTCCCACATTAATTAAAACAGAAGCTTCTTCTAATTCTTCTCTTCTAACTGCTTCGATCAAACTCTCTCCTTTCTCAACGTCTCCATCTGGCAAGTTATAATGTAATCCATTCTCATCATTAAATTCAACTAATAGTAAATTGCTATTTTTAATGATTAATGCTCTTGTTCTTACTCTAATTGGATATGTCATAGATATTCCCTATTTCTGTATTTATGTAAATCATTAATATGTGTATCATCCAATTCATTGCCCCCTACGCTTATTTTATTGTATGAAAATATATTGTTACTTTACATACACATAGACTCATTCTGAGGGTCTGGCTCCATACAACAAAATAATATTAGAGGAGCACCTAGCATTATTCACATGTACTGTATACTGTCGAATCAATTCAAACGATTAGTTTATAGAGAAAACAAAAAATATTATTAAAATATCGTAGAAGATGCGGAGTAATAATTCTTGAATGAGCTGCATAAACAGCCAGAAATGAAGAGAGAAGAGGAAACAGTGTTTTTGTATCTGAAGAAGAACATGCTGGATAATATAAAAACGAAGCTAGAAGCATAGAACTGTAACTATTTGATTTTATTCAAAACATTTCTAATGGGGTATAAATTATCAAAAATATCTTTAAAGGGATTTCAAATCTTTATGAACATGAAAACTATTAAGTCTATAGGATGTTTAAATCCTCCGAAAAAATTTCACTTTACAGATAAATAAACATCCTATAATTGTTAATCAGTTATCATTATCTCCTCAATTACTTTAATATTATTAAGGGTTTCCTCATCAGTTGGTAAGAAACGAAGAACCATTTGATTATGATGATAAGTCTGTTTATAGTCTTTTAGCTGTAAGTAGCAAAACGCTAATTGTTTATGCGGTAACCAAGTTTTAAAGGGTTGTTGTTCAATGAAATGAGCAGAATTTGCTGAAGGTGCTTCTATAGCTTGATTATACCAATAGGCAGCTTGAGAAAACTGATTATTCTTAAGAAAGAACTCACCTAAGCGACAGCTAAATTCCGGTTGAGGAACATCGTATTCTAAAGACTGAAATGTGATTTCTATTTCTTTTTTAAAATTTCCGATTAGATGATAACAACTAGCTAATTTATGCATAACAAAAAGCCTGTGTTTTAATTGGATATCTTCGCAACCTAAGAACTTGTTATAAAATTCAATGGCTTGTTTATATTTTTTATGTTTATGTAATTCTCTAGCATAATGAAATATATCGTGAACTGTCATCTTACCTTTATTTTTTTTCAAAAATTGTTCATATAGTTTGAGATTTCGATCTGATTCATTATCGGCATAAATTTTTTTATGGGTGACTATAATGTCACTTTCAAGAGAATTATACTGTTCATGAATACTTAGATCTTCATGAACAACGCCGTGCCATTGAAAATTTTTACTTCTTTTAACTAATCTATTGCGGCGAATGCTGGTTAAAACATTATTGAATTTATCAATTTCTGCGTGATAAATCATGGAAACCGCATCAATTTTTTGAGTGAGTGATTGTTTTAAATTAAGTAGCTTTTTACGTTCTTCTGGTAAAAGTATATCATCAGCGTCTAACCATAAAATGTAATCCATTGAAGCTTGATGGAAAGAATAATTTCGAGCTGCTGAGAAATCATCTATCCATTTAAAATCTAAAATTTGTTTCGTCCATTTACTAGCTATTTGTTTCGTTTGATCTGTTGAGCCTGTATCTACAATGATTATCTCATCAGGAATGTCTTTTACTGATTCTAAACATCTATTAAGTGTTTCAACTTCATTTTTTACAATCATACATAAACTAATTGTAATCATCTGAGCACCTCTGTTATAGATATCTTTATTTTATTTGAATTTAGATTTTCCACCTAAAACGTAGTACTTAAACGAATCTCAATAGGTGGGGCTCTAAGTAGTTCGCGTTGTGGTTCTCGAATTGGTTTTATAGCTCGTAGTTCAACTATCATTTCAAGAACAATATTCCGGTACTTATTCACATCATCTAATATCTCTACCCTAGTTTTCCCTTGATATTGGTTTGCATCTACAATGATTATAATTTTTTCAATTAACCAATCACCTCAATACCCATAATCTGCACGCCAATAACAAGGTTAGTAAAAATAATCAAAAGAATGTAAAAAATATTGTCTTACATGCGTTAGATCTTCAAAAGCACTATCACTTGATCCATAAGGCACTTTAAAAACTAAAACTGCTTTTGCCTTTGGTTTAGCAATGCGATATAACTCTTCCATTAAAAATAAAGGATATTGTATGTGTTCTAATAAATGTTCAGCTAAAAATTGATCAATACTATCATTTTCAAAGGGTAAACGCTTATTTTTACAATTATCTAAATTAGCGACAACATCTACTCCATCTTGTTTTACTACATCAAGGTTTATCCAGTTTTCGAGAATGGTCCGGCCACAACCTAAATGTAGATTTTTCTCTCTCATAAAATCACCTCATTTTAGTTTATTTTTATTTATGTTGTTCTTAAAAAATGCTAAATGTAATTTTTTACATGAGATATTAGCTTAATTTTTGGTACAATCCATGGACCACCAAGCTAATATTTTGAAATATTGCAAGCATGCTATCTAGCTGCATAGCTAATGTTGTGAGTCATACCTGATTAAAAGATTTCTCTAACAACGAAAAAGAATCTCCTAAGGGGTAGAGTCTTTTCTCATAATATTTACATAGTTTCCGGATGCAAAAGTACCTTTAATTATCACTGTTAGTGTTTTATATTCGCTTTAGGGATTGACTCCTACTCCAACTGGAGCGTTCCCCACCGGAATAGTCTTAATCACGCTATTTGTTATCCTATCAATCACGGAAACGTTGTTACTATTTGGATTTCTTACGTAAATTCGATTGGTAGATATTGACCCGGTTGGTCCCGTTGCCCCAGTCGATTCCGTCGGAAATGTAAAAGGAGGAATTGGTAGAATTGTCGGACCAATTAAATTCAGATCGAATACCGATTCGTGCACAATCTCATGTGATTCAAACTCATTTTTCTCTGACAAAACGATATTAATAATGACTTCATCTTATATATATTCGCTTAATCGACGCCCTAAAAAAGTATTTTATACTCTGAAAACATGACAACAATAAACACATTCTGCAATTTGATTTCATCATAAAAGAAATCTTTTCCAAAATAAAGCACAAAAAAAGAGCCATTTAGCTCTCTTTTTGGTAATTTATTTTTTACGGAATCGGAAATCCAACTGAACTAAACCCCATAAAATAAGAAGAATAAAAGAAAAATATGAGAATACATATACAACTGTGAGAAAAATGTGTTCTTTGTTTTTTTGTTAGGGATAAAAAAGGAGGGTATGTCTGATGAATATCGTTCACATAGAAACAAAAAATTATTATACAAGTGACAAAGAAAATGAAATGGAAACTATACCGATTATAAAGCGGATATATTATGAAAATGGAGAGATTAAATTTGAAATATTAGAGGAGAAAAATTTTCCTACGACATGATTGGATAAATAAGGAGAATGATCATTCTTTATGAGAAGGGATGATCCCTCTTTTTATATTACGGCTAACGGAGTTTATGTGGACTAAATTTTAGAAAGAAGGCATTGAAAATGAATAAGATATGTTGTAATTGCGGTTCTAGAGAAATTAGACAAGGTTCATTAGATTCTCAAGTATATTTAAAATCTATTAGTACAAATAATCTCTTTAATCAATTTTCTAGATTAATTATTGATATTTGTACGGAGTGTTGTGCCGTCTTATCTATTAAATTAGAACATTAGAAGTGTTTAAAAATAGAAAATAAACACCACTGATAAATATAAATTATGTGAAAGAAAAGTCCCTTCAGATCTTCTGAAAGGACTTTTCTAAGTTTTTAGATAGATGGACTGCTGATAAGTAGGGTTATGGTAACTAAAATTATATAGGATAAGTTTTTGTAAGTATTATTACCAGTAATGCGTCAAATTCCCATGAAAAATAGTTTAAAAAGAAGCCCATATATGAAATCATATAGCGATTTTTAATAAGCTTTTTCTTTGTTGAAAAAAGACAATCTACAGTTAGTTATTTTGAAAAATCAGCTCATTTTTTCTTTTTGAGGAACAATGAATTTCTTAGCTTGATGGGTATGTGGCTCGCCAACTAATTCACATAAAAAGTAAGTGAAAACATAACATTAGATTCTCACCGTATTATAGGTTTCTCTGAAATGGGTATACCAGTTATCCGAAAATCCACTCTTAATTCCCTATATTAAAATATATAATAAAACAGATGATATTAACCCTTGAATTACCCGTTAAAGTCATCTTATTTATTGTCGTCTATTAACTTGTACCAACTTTCTTACTTAACATCAGTTATTTATAGCAAACCAATAGGAACTAGAGCTATATCTTTTATTAATGTACATTTCAGTTAATTTAAAGCAATAATAGAATCCATCATATTCTATGCTTAAAAACAGCAACAACCTGTTACTAATCTACATTATGTTCATTGATTAGAATGATAAAGTACTTTGGGTTTTGCTTCAAATTTATAATTACTTAGATCGATATTTAACAATTTGCTTGATACAAACTGCATCTAATTATAAAAGAAAGCTTATGGAATACCATAAAAAAAAGGGCTGTAAGCCCCTCCCACAATCCCTCATTAATCACCATTAAAGGATAAAGCGTTCATCTAATACCGTATACCCATATAAAATTATACTCTAACTCCACATTATTTATAACTAAAAGGATTCGGATATCGACTCCTTTTTTTCCTATTCCTTTTCTTCATCATACTTCAAATTTACCCACCTACCTTTTAACTTTAACCCATTTATAGTTAAATTTCCCACCAAAATCGTTGGTCACAATACCTTTGACAAAAGAACGTTGTAAATATGACCTTCCTTGTTGGTAGATCAGCGCTACTACTTCATCTTCTAATAATATTTTCTCTGCTTGTTTCATTGCTTCCCAACGTGCCTTTTCTTCATCAGCTAAATCGATTTTCACCTTATGAATTAGTTCATCATATTGCTTATTGGAATACTTATCAAAGTTATATGTACTATCTGTCGTAAATAAATCTAAGAAAGTAATAAGATCACGAATATCAGGACCCCATACATCAACACCTATGTCATAATCGCTATTGAATAACAATTCGATTTGTTGTTTACGTGACTGAGGTTTAATATTCACGGTTAGTCCGTTCAAATTCTTTTCAAGTTCACCCTTTAAATACTCTGCATTTCTCTTTGCTAACGCATTATCGCTTGTTAACAATTCCAATACTACTTCCCCTTTACCTAGTTCTTGTTTGGCTTTTTTCCAGCTTTCCTTCGCTGCATTCACATCATATTTTGCTAAATTCCCATTCACTTTCCCGAAGTTTTTTTCATCCGTTCCCCTCGCAAAATTGAACGGTGCAATCCCTTTCGCTGGAAGTGAACCATTTTTTAAGACCATTTCTACAAAAGCTTTCTTATCAAACGCCTTACTGATCTTATATATAGTAAGGTATGTGAAATTATAGTTTAGTATAAATAAAAAGGGCAAGCATATTTTTCCTTTTATCGCAGAAATGAGTACACTTAGCAATGAATGTACTCATTTCCAAAACTTCCACCAGGATTTGTCGCTATTTTTTCCTGTGCTGATACAATAGTACGTTTAGCATCTTGAACCTCTCTGACCATCTTCATATGATTATCATCTCTTAGCTCTAACCTTTTTTCTATCCTTTCTTCACGTTCCTTACGATCTTTCAGATCTTCCTCTATCAATCTATTTCTTTCTTTTATATCCTCTTCTATCAATTTGTTCTTTTGATCTATACGATCACCTAGTCTCTTTTCCATTTCTAATAGGTTTGCTTGATGCACCTTATTAATTTCTTCTATCATTAGAAGAGAAATTGGCGAAAGCACAGCGTTTTCTTTCTAGAAGAATGAAAGGATCTTTTCGCTGGAATAAACAACGAGTAAAGGTAGCTAGAATTCATGAATATATGACGAATGCTAGAAAAGATTACTTGAATAAAATCTCGACTGAAATCATCAAAAGCCACGATGTTATTGGTATATAGGATTTGCAAGTATCGAATATGTGTTAAAGAATCATACGTTAGCAAAAGCAATTAGTGAGGTATCATGATCACAGTTTCGAGCCATGTTAGAATACAAAGCAAAATGGTACGGCAAACAAGTCATTGTCGTATCGAAAACATTTGCTTCAAGTCAATTATGTTCTTGTTGTGGATATCAAAACAAAGACGTTAAAAATCTAAACCTACGTAAATGGGACTGTCCTTCTTGTCGCACACACCATGAGAGGGATATTAACGCAAGTATTAATCTAAAGAATGAAGCGGTAAGGCTTCTAACCGCAAGGACTGTGGAGCTAGCCTAATCAATTAGAGTTCGATAGAACTCTTTACTTAGGAATCCCTCTCTTCTAAACGAAGTGAAAGTGGGGGTAGTTCAATAGATAAGAATAATAATCCTTTCTATACCGACCAAATCACTTTACCAGGCTATCAATTGCCACCTCGCTCTACAGATAAAGAGGATATTGAGATGCTTTTAGCTGGGCTTCGTACAGATTTAGACGGATTCCATGGCAGTGAAATTCATACCTTGATACGTGCAGGGAAAATCAGAATGGACATTGCATTAAGAATGTTACTACCAGAATATATGAAGAATATGAAAGGAACCTCTAATCCTATATTTCCTCTGAAGATGTACATTTTTTTGTTTTGAATTGTATAACCATTTGTTGAAAGAATTTCTTCATAACTATTATGATACGTGAAATTTTTATTGGTTGGATTTATTGGTGGCTATAATAATGTCATACATCCATATACCCATATAGCTGTTGTACCTCTAAAAAATAAAATAAAAGAACAACATCTAAATGGCTCAGAACCTCTAGAAAATGATAACAACTTACACTCAATTTCATATAAAATATTTGCTGAAGGATGTGAACCAGTTAAAGGCACAATTTCAGTATCTCTAAAAGAAATCTTCAGTTTTTAAAACTGTGGCAAACTCATCATCTAAAGTTGCTAGTGATACATTATGTATTTGTTCAGACACAAAAATAGGTTGTAGAGAAGACTTTCTTCACAACCTGAGAAAACACTTCTCTTAAGATAGAGAAGTGTTTTCCCTTCATTATTGATTAGAGCTAGAAGATTGTGATTTTTTTGCAGCTGATTGTGCATTTTGTTTTTTCACTGCATGTACATCTGTTTCAGTTGCAAATTCTGTACCATAGCTAGCATTTGCACTTTGTGCACCTGAAGCTTGGGCTTTCTGTGCCTCTGCTTGTGCATTCGCTTGTTTCACTGCTTGTACATTTGTTTCAGTTGCGAATTCTGTACCATAGCTAGCATTTGCACTTTGTGCACCTGAAGCTTGGGCTTTCTGTGCTTCTGCTTTTGCATTCGCTTGTTTTACTGCTTGTACATTTGTTTCAGTTGCGAATTCTGTACCATAGCTAGCATTTGTACTTTGGATGCTAGCGCCAGAAGTTGCCTTATTGTAACCTTGTTGTTTTTTGTTCATCTTTCTCACCTCCACAATTAATAATATAACCACCCCATTTAAAAGCTATTCTTAATTATATTTTTTAAATTTCCGTCAGTTATTTTAATCTTCATTCAAACTACATATTATAGAGATGAAATTATGTATATAGGACGAAATATGACTGAACTAACCATGCTTATAAGAAATGAATGGAAAGAAAAATAAATATTAATTACATATTATAAAGATGGTTATTTTCTCTCTAGTTATATGACTGTGGTTGATATTGATCTGCTAATTAGTGCTGTCATATGTACTGATGCTTTTTATAATAAGATGACACTACAATTTTCTAACATAACAGAGGTAAGATAGAATAGATTTAAGTAATCACGTTTGAATCGTTATAAAGGAGTGTATAAAATGCAAGGGAATCAGATAAGAAAGAATACAGCAAGAACTGTTATTCATAATAATGTAAATAACTATCCCTATTTAAGTATACCTATGATTATCAATGAGGAAGATGAAAAGATATACGAAGTTTTAAGCGCCGGTTTTCATACTAATGATGCAGTAGCAATGATAAAAACGGATGGTTTCGCTACAACCAGGGCAAATACACCGATCGTAACAGTAAAAAACACCGATGGTAGTATTCAAGTATTGCGCTTGCCTTTAGAACTGGAATATTGGGTACTTTCTTGTATGCGTTCTGCTTCAGCAGAAAAAAATCCTTTCCCATGTAAAGTTGCTTTTGGAATCATTGACACTAAATTTCATGTGGAATTTAAATAAAAAAGAAGGGATTACTCAATTTGAGTCCCCTCTTCCTTAAGTTAAATAAACATCACTTCTCTGCGTTGTTTATAGGAGTAGCATCAATAGAAGCTGAAACTGAAATATTTGCCTTTGATCAGAAATAAAACACAAAAGTTATATATTAAACTTTTAGTTTTTTATCGTTTTCCGACAGAAGACTCCTTCCTCAAAAATGTGAAGGTGTGAAACACCAATTTTAGGTGGGAGATGAATGTCGGTTGGCATAAGCCAACATATTTGCTATCATTTACTTGTACAGATTGCTCTTCAAAAACTGAAGATATGAGGTTGGTTGCAGAAAAACGTTGCAACCGTAAAATCTTCAACGTTCTATCGCCCCACGCTTCTCAAAATTGCGAAAACCAAGCTAAAGTAGGTAGTGTGGTGAGTCAGCGTACAAGATACTTATATTCTCACCGTAGGGACTGCGGGTAGAGCCTGCTAAGATAACTGGTGGATACATCGGTGTTCGCAGGAATCTCCCACTTCAAACAGTCCGTTAGGACGTTAAGTGGTGAGTAGTTCAAGTATTGGATACAAAATACGAAAGAGCCCTTCTTGCATGATAAAAATAACGAGCAAGTTACACTTGCACATACAATATCACCCCAAAAATTAAATACTAATCAGATCGATTTACCAAAAAACAACCAAGTATTGATCAATTATTATATAAAATGTTTTCCACTTTATTTTTAAGTATGAGAAAAAAATTTGATAAGACAAAAACTTCCTTCTTCTAATTCGAAAGTAAACTTTTGAATAGAAATTCACTTTCCATTTCATCAATAAGAAAAACCACAGCAATTGCTGTGGTTTTTCTTATTGCCCTGGCTAAAACTATGTTGTAAATACTCATGGCATTGTATGTTTGATTTCAATTTTAAGTTCCAATGTAAATTTTAAAATATTAGTTTATTTTAAAATCACCTAAAACATTGAATTTAAACAAAACTCCCTAATATCTTCAAAATAAAAATATACATTCAAAACATTATAAAAAAGAATCAACAATCACTACAAACAAAAAACAATTTAGAATTACATGTTCGAAACCATTAGAAACATAGCTGAAAATAAAAAATCAACTTTACCAAAACCCCCACTGAATAAATCTTCCCTCTAATTTTTGAATAGATTTCCTCCCCAACAAACAAAATTAAAAAGTTTTCCTTCCAAAAACACAATGAAATATTATAATTCCGAATATATAAATAAATATATTTAAAATCAATGCTAACCATTTTTATATATTTATTGGCGATTTCTTGAAATAAAGAATATATGTATATTAAATTCTAATGCCTATTTTTAATATTTAAATTCAAAGAGGTGTATTATGAGACCAAAATTTTTCGAACCATCTATTCTATTTTGGAGAACTGAAAGAACTCCAAATGATACCCAATGTAACACTCAATGTAATTTTAAAAACGATTGTCACTGTATTACCAATAAAACAGATTTTTTTCCTGTAAATGAAAAAAATCAAAGTAACTTCCTTGAAATATTATTAAAATTACCAATTAATTATCCAATAAATAAAATTATTCTTAATGGAAAAGAAATAGCAGTTACTAATTTCATCTCAATAAATACAGATAACTACATTTTAATTTGTAAAAATAAAGAACAGATAATTTCAATTAATTCTAAATCTATAGAAGCTATTTATTGGTAAATAAAAATAGGTAATATTGTCTATTGCGGTATAAGTATAAATGAATATAATATATTATACTCATTTAGGAGGTGAATCCTTTTGGAAAACGGTATTAGAACATTATTAAATAGTTTTCCTACTAATTACCCAGTAGATAATGTTATTGTAAATGGCCGCTCCGTTGCAACTACCAACTTTATTAATGTACAAGGAGATTTAGCTTTCTTTCGTAATAATGCTGAAACTCGAATCTTTAGAATTGAAAGTATCGATGGTCTAGACTTCTAAAATATTTATAAAGTGTAAAAAAGTCCCTGCACTAAATTATGGGGCTTTTTTACATTTATCTCTTAATAATTGACTCTACTCCATTTATATTAATATTTTTAAAATAAATGTATACCTCCAAAACAATACAAATAAAGAATTTAATAAATCCATGGAAAAATTTATAAAGATCCCTCTCTTTTTTATAAATAGATATCCATAATCCGTCCTACGCTTTTTATTCCAAGCTTCACTTAAGCTTCGAGCCTGTACACTCTCAAAATTAAGTAACTTTAGCAACATAAACGCCCAGGACACTGATCTTTACTTCCAAAATTCATACCATTTCTTTTCATTATTAGTTGCAATCATCCTCTTAACTTCCTGGACTTCCCTTATTGTTTGCATAAGCATTTAATCACGACCCTAGTTCTACTCCATGTCTTCACTAATATTTATCATTTTAGCCAAGAAGACTCCTTCCTCAAGGAACGCGAAGTGAGTAGGTGGGAGATGAATTGGCTTTGAACAAGGGATGGCAAGGAACCATCTTAATTGTTCGACATACATAAAGTGTTACTTCACCATCCATCGAATATACATTCGGTATATAATAGTCATATATCGAAATGGAGGTGAATCAAATGATAATTAATAAAGCCTATAAGTTTCGTATCTATCCAAATCAAGCACAAGCAATTCTAATTAACAAAACGATAGGTTGTTCTCGCTTTGTATTCAATCATTTCCTATCCCTATGGGAACACGCATATAAAGAGACAGGAAAAGGTTTGACATATGGTACATGCTCTGCCAAACTTCCTGCCATGAAGAAAGAGTTTGTTTGGCTAAAAGAAGTGGATAGTATTTCGATTCAGTCGTCTGTTCGCAACCTTGCGGATGCGTATACACGCTTTTTCAAAAAACAAAACAGCGCACCGTGCTTTAAATCTAAGAAGAACAACGTACAATCTTATACCACAAAACAAACAAATGAAAACATTGCCGTTGTAGGGAACAAAATAAAATTGCCGAAACTAGGCCTCATTCGATTTGCCAAAAGTCGCGAAGTAGAGGGGCGTATTGTAAATGCTACAGTTAGACGGAACCCTTCTGGCAGATACTTTGTTTCATTGTTAGTCGAAACAGAAGTACAAGAGCTTCCGAAAACAAGTTCTTACATTGGAATGGATGTGGGACTAAAAGATTTCGCCATTTTGTCAGATGGAACCATCTATAAAAATCCGAAGTTTTTTCGATCATTAGAAGATAAGTTGGCGAAAGCACAGCGTGTGCTTTCTAGAAGAATGAAAGGATCTTCTCGCTGGAATAAACAACAAGTAAAGGTAGCTAGAATTCATGAATACATATCAAATGCTAGAAAAGATTACTTGGACAAAATTTCAACTGAAATCATCAAAAACCACGATGTTATCGGTATAGAAGATTTGCAAGTATCGAATATGCTAAAGAATCATAAGTTAGCAAAAGCAATTAGTGAGGTATCTTGGTCGCAATTTCGATCCATGTTAGTATACAAAGCAAAATGGTATGGCAAACACATCATGATAGGGATATTAACGCAAGTATCAATCTAAAGAATGAAGCAATAAGGCTTCTAACCGCAAGGACTGCGGAGATAGCCTAATCAATTAGAGTTCGATAGAACTCTTTACTTAGGAATCCTCCACTTCTAAACGAAGTGAAAATGGAGGTAGTTCAATACTATAAGTGTATTGTAGAAACAGTTGATATCTTAACATGCTGGGGGATATAGTTGAAGTAACAGCACATGTTTTGCAGCATCTCGAATTCCTCCTCCTTCTAATTAGCAAATACAGTAATTCAAATTGCGGATGACACCTTAAGATGTCTATTCTTTTTTAAAGGGACCTGCTCAATTACTCTATAAAAACATAAGGTAAAATGAACCCGTTAAGACACATGAGTGAACCCCTGTATTATTCTCTTACCAAAAGGAGGAAAAATTATGAGTTATGGTGGCGGATTTGCTGGTGGCTTTGCTTTATTAGTTGTATTATTTATTTTATTAATCATAGTTGGAGCTGCTTGTTTCTGCTAAAAAACTATCTGAAAAGACACTCTTATATGAGTGTTTTTTCTTTATTTCTAAACAGACTTGCCCATTCATTCCATAAAAACATACAGTACTATAAAACCATTAAAACAACAACCTATCCCACTGTTAGGTCTTCTAATTAAAGGGGGAAAAATTATGAGTTACGGTGGTTCTTGCGGTGGTTTTATTAGCAACTTTTCTTTACTGATCATTTATCTTCAGCTTATTAATTATTATCAGATGTAGATGTTGTGGCGGCGGATTCGAGAATTAGGAAAAGGCACTATTATGAGAGTACATACTACTTAAATAATGCAATTATGTATAACCTCAAAATATATATATAGTTAATAATCAATATAATAAAACAACGAATGTGAATACCTTCTATAAAGCAAATTCTTTTGAAAAGTATAGCATATCGTTCGTTTTAAAAGATATGACTTCACTCTGATACTGATCTCAATTCTTTTGTATGTTGTGTACTAACACTCTAATATATAATTATTTCACCTCTACTTCTAATACATGTTAGTTAGCTTATTTGCAAACTTGCTTGCACTTTTTTTGTTTTTTTCTATTACATACTCTTGAAAAAAATTCAGCTGATTGATGGAAATATGATCATTTATATAATCTGCACACGAACTTCCTGTTCTTGCAATAATTGGATAGTCAACTCCAATACGATATTTTGCATTAACTGGTAGTGTTTATCATGAGATTTACTTTGTTCTGATATAAGTTCTATACATTGAAATATATAGCCTTCTACACGTAAGCCTCCTTTTTCAATTATAGATGGATTATGTCCTTTTTTTATTATTTTTGGCAATAAGAATTCTTTTTTTGTCAAAATAATTTCCTGTGATACCTCTTTTATTCCTATAACTTTTTCTTTAAAAACCACCTTTTCTATTAAACTAATTTCACCTTTATACCTCCCTATTTCTATTGGTAGTTTCACCTTTATATAATTATTTACATCCGCTTCAACTTCCTTCTCTAATATTATGCCGTGGATAGGAATCCACGAAGATGTACCTAGCCAACTCTCTTCCATATCTCCTTTTACTTTTTGATTAGAAAGTTCTAAAAGTACTCTCTTCTCATGAAGGGTTGAAGAAACTAAATTACAATTAATTTCTCCATGATAATGTTGCATTGTAGTTAATAACTTAGAATCCAGTTCACGACCTGTTGCATCTTTTTCATTACGAAATACAAATGCTTCTTGATTTTTCACACTAATATTAGGAGATTTTATAAAACTAGTAACATCCGAAATAATAGAAAATGGAGTTTTCACTTCTATTGAACGTACTGAAGTCTCTATTTTCGATCCTGAATCTATACTTTTTTTCTTTGAATCTGTTTCTTCATTTTTTTTCTCTAATTCATTTGTTTTATTTTCTTTTTCTGATTCAATTTTCACCTCTACTCCCTCTAATCCATTCACTTTCGCTTCTTTTTCTAACTCTGGTTCTTTACTTTCTTTCTCTGCTTGTATTGCTTTCGTTTCTTTTTTTGACTCTGGTTTTTTACTTTCTTTCTCTGCTTGTATTACTTTCGTTTCTTTTTTTGACTCTGGTTTTTTACTTTCTTTCTCTGCTTGTATTACTTTCGTTTCTTTTTTTGACTCTGGTTTTTTACTTTCTTTCTCTGCTTGTATTACTTTCGTTTCTTTTTTTGACTCTGGTTTTTTACTTTCTTTCTCTGCTCGTATTGCTTTCGTTTCTTTTTTTGACTCTGGTTTTTTACTTTCTTTCTCTGCTCGTATTGCTTTCGTTTCTTTCTTTGGTTTTGCTTCTTCACTTTTCTTATTTTTTCTTATTTCGCGTGAATCATCTTGATCATTTAATATTTCCCCTTTGTCAACTTTGTTCCATATTCCCTTACCAACCAATGGACTATCCATCACTATCCCCCCTCACTTATGAAACTCATAAAAATATGTTTTGACACGCGACCATTCATCATTATATATGTTTTATAATAATAAAAAAGACATTGTCTTTTCATATAAATTTCTTTACGATATTTGGGATCGCCAGCACTAAAAATTATCTAGTTGTGCCCTTCTCGAAAAAGAAACAAATCCATCGCTACCCATATGTTCCGTAAAACCTTCGGATGTTAATTCTATAAACAAACAAAAGATGTGACCATGATAAAAGAAATACTTATTCATCGAACACCACAAATCAAACTGGAACATATTAAGTAGATTAAGAAAAAAATGATGTTATTATTAAACAACTTTCATATTTACATAAAAAATCCACACTTAACTAGACTCCTATACTCACACCATCTTTTCTAGACGAGCATAAGATGTACTAACGAACGAAAGGGGGTAATTTTATGGGTTTTGGTTTTGGTGGAGGTTGTGATTTTAATAGATGTGATGATCGGAGAGATCATCATAGAGATCATCACCGAAAAGACGAAAACAATAGACAGGTGAATAATAATCCAGAGTTATTACAATTCTTAAGAACATTAACTCCTGGTACTTGTATTGTTCTTCAATATGATTGCCAACCACCTACAAGTGCAACATTCCAAGGTTTTCAAGGAAACAACGTAATCATTTTATCTGACTTCGATTGTTTCCCAGGATTGGCACGTATTGCAATTAATAAAATTAATGTAATCTCTATAAATTCACCTGATTGTAATCGTTTCTGTTGCAAGCGTAAGCATTGTAAAGAACATGATGAGCATGATCATAGAGATGATTATTAAAAATGAATGAATAGAAATACCTTTCCTTTAATTTTATAAGCCAATTTGCAGAAAAAACACCTATTACAAAAATAGGTGTTTTTTCTTTCCTAAATTTACTGAACTGAACGTAAATAACAAACCATTCCATATATCGGACATATACTATGGTAAGGTCGGCATCCAAATGACCCAAATAAATACCCACGCCAAGAAATAAAACTACAAAGTATTTCTTGGCACCTTTTACATAAAACAAATAAACTTATTAAAAGTGTACAAGTTAATTACCAAGTTTTTTATACGATATAATTAAGGATTAGAAGATCCTATACCACCAATCCATAAAGTTACCTATATATATTTAACTTTCTAAATGTGCAAACCTAATTGAAAATGCCTCGTTTTGAAACAACCAATTCATGTGCTAATCCTTCCACAGTAAATTTTTTCATTTGATTAACCATCATAATCATTTCATTTAATCTTTTAGCCCTAGGCATCGATTCTCCTACATAACTATGGCATAATCTAGAGCCGTTATAATATATATTCATGGATAGAAATTTATCTGTGTTTTTTTGTTTTATCTAGATTTCTTTATATTATTTCTAACCGTATTTCCCGAAAGAATTCACCTTACTCAAGCTTGCGCAAGGCGATATCCAATGGTAAGTGGATGATGAATTACAGTTAGCGTAAACCAACATATTTGCTACTATATACTTTTGTACAGATTGTTTTTATCATTTTTTAAAATGTGTTATAAACCTGTTCACAGGTTGCGGCTGTTGGTTGAAAAAACAATGTTTTTATAACGTTCGACAAAAGGTTGATTATACCATTGTTGAGGACAATCACCTGGTGGCCTAAAATACCATAAACTAAATTTTCCAGGCCAATAACTCTCTCCATTGATTACTCGACAAGCTAAGCGTTTTTCACTTTCTCTTGCTCTTTGATAGAAATAAACATGGGTAACAGCTTCAAATGCATGTTCTTGGAAAATCATTTGTCTAATGGTACGAAGATTTTTAAAATCGGAACAATGGCTCTTACTCGGTTAATTCCTACATTTCCGACTAGCAACATACCCTGAGTCCCTTCAGCTTCTGCTCTCAGTAATCTTGCTAAAAGTGCAATATCTGCACCTATAGCGTTAACCCCCCCATGACTTCACCTCCATTATATTTTCTTCTTAATAGTATTGCTTATTAGTTGGGATAATGACTTTTCATATAATATAGACTGTTATGTCTACGAAGTATGAAAGATAATTACTCTTGAATTAGGAAGGATAATGGTAAATATAGATTTTTTCATGGAAGGATTTTTATTTTTATGGGTATGGGACTTAAAGATGGAACGACAGGTAAATAAACTCATGAATAGTGGTATTTATAAGGACTATGTAGTTTCTATAGTTGGGGTTACTTATTTACTTTTGAGAAATATGATTCAAATTATTGTTTTATCTTTTTCCAATATGCGTCTCCTCACAATAAATAGAGAGACACTTGTCTCTCTTCAAAAAGTACTTTTGAGAATTTTAAATTATCCCTCTTAGTATCAAACCTAAAACGGCCATAATTATCGTACTGATAATTATCCGTAAAATCCAAGAGGTATTTATGCTTATTTTTTCTAATTGCTTATTAATTGTAGAAATGTCTTTCTCGTTAATTATTATTCGAGTTTCTAAATTACGAATATCACGTATGATCTCTTTTTGTTCGGATTTTAGAAGATCAATTTTCACATTTACATCTTTCATATGCTCACGCCCTTATAATATCTTAATAGAACAGTCTTAACATATTATGAGACAACCTATTTCGATGTGAATGTATACGTGTTATTTCTATGTAGAATCTTAATTTAATACATTTTCCCCAATCGTATTTATCATTACTAAACTAGTACAAGCATTTGTTATTTGACTGATAGCTGTACTAATTAATCAAATTCGGATGTTTTGTTAGAACTCCAATCGAACCTCAACTATATTCGTCATATCTTAAGTATTATCATTAATAATTTTAGAAAATTCATAAAAAAATGAGTGATGTGAAATAATGCTATTTTTAAAAATTTTATCAATTTCAATTGTTATTACTAACTCTATGTCCCCGTCTACAGAACACTAAACACACATTGTATTCAATAAAAAGAGAGCATCCAGGACAATAGATGCTCTTAATGTATAAGGAGTTCTAACCAAAACTTAGAATGGAGGAAAAGCGGTCAAGCTCGTCCTATACTCTAATATATGCTTGTTCTCCTTGAAAGGTGAAAAATAAAAAGACACCTTAATTAGGTGTCTTTTTAGGTATAAGAGATAGATACCATGTGAAAAGCCTTTCTGTATCATTGTATGATTATCAATTCTCGTTATGCTTAAAAATAGCTTATAAATACGTTTATTGTATATTTTGATAGTTAATGATTTTATCACGAATAACGGTCACAATAAATTCCTCAATAGTGCTGTTTGTTTCTTTGACTATTTTATCAAGTACTTGATATTCTTTACTGAAAATCTTAACTGGTTTTGTCACACTGCTGCTATCTAAATAGACGCTATTATTAAAACGTTTCACTAATTTCCCTTCAATTAAGTATAGTAAGAGGCTCCCAACCCACTTCATTTGCATATCCATAGGCAATTCAATAAGTGATTGTCTTACATCTAAATATCAAAACCCCCCCTCTTCTGAAATCTTTATATTTCTTGGTGAGTCATATTGGATTATTGTCGTTCCATACTACTACAGGGGTACGTGTGGTCGAGGTGGCCCATACAAAGAGTGATAATAAATGAATTGTTTCTATTAATAAGGAAATTTTTAATCGTATTGTTGCGTTTCAAATCCGGAGACGATTACCTGTGAACATTGGAAATACAAATAGAAAGACTATATTTCAAACAAAGAATCATACTACTTATAGAGAAAATTACTTATCACAATATATTTCTAAAATCATTAAGGATACAAAGTTATCCTTTACGGAGAACATACGAATTACTCCCCCTCTTCTTTAGACATTTTTATGTACAGTACTTATACGACTACAAGGGACTATCACCTCATATAACAGCAGCTGCAGTAGGTCATAAAAATGACAGGACAACAAAAGAAAACTACCTAAAACAAAGATTAAAAACCTGTTATGGACACTTTTTTATATGAAAAGATATTAAATTTTTATTGGTGATGTATACGTTGATATAAATTCTGATGAAAAAATTATTAGTAGGCTTAATCATTGATACGAACTAGCTTGTTTTTAATTAGTTCCCATATATTTAAACAAGGCTTATTTCAATCCACTCCTGTCTTGTTAATTTATTTGCACAATTCAATTCAAATTCACATATACTACTTGTGCACATGTATTTAGGTCACATGTGGGAGTGTGATCTGAAACCTACTTTTCAAAAAGCGCTATATAAGCGCTTTTTTTGATGTATAAAATGTTTTTTTACAAAAGACACACAATTAAACAAACATAACTACATATGATATATTCTATCCTCTCTTTTTAGAGTGAATAGTCATTACAGAAGGGCACTCTCCGGAGTGCTCTTACATTTTCATACCAAATAGCGTTTTTATAAACAACTTGTCACCTTTAAATCAGACAGGCATATATTATTGTATGGGGTACTCCACTCCATACGTTCAACCCTTTTAGTCTAGATGCACACTTATATGTGTTCTCTTTTTTATTCACTTAAAAAAACGATTTTGTTCAATAAAAAGAGAACATCCAGGATAATAGATGCTCTTAATACGATTAGATTTTTAACTGAATAAATGGAATAGGAGCGTTTAAGCTCATCCTATACTTTAATATATACGAAAGATAAAAAGTAAAAAGACACCTTAATTAGGTGTCTTTTCAGAGTGCCAGAGGTAATCTATATGTCGGATAGACCTTTCTATATCATTGTATGATCATCAATTCTTGTTATGCCTAAAAAGGTTTTTAATACGTTAATTGTGTAGTTTTAACATAACAAGGAATAAAATTCTGTTATGGACACTTTTTTATACGAACAAGATATAAAATTAAATTTGATTGGTGATGTATGAGTTGATATAAATTCTAGTTAAGAAATATTAGTAGGCTTGATCATTACATCATTGATACGAACCAACTTAATTATTTAGGATGTATGTTAAATTTATACTCTTTTCCACTGTTCATAAACACTTTTCTCTACCCCTGTATCGTTAATTAATTCGCACACAATTCAATTCAAATTTACATATGCTACTGTATGCTACACATGCATCTAGATCACCTATGGGCAGGCATGATCTGAAAGTTCACTTTAAGCGCGCTATATAAGCGCTTTTTTTATGCGTAAATAATCTCTACAAAATGAAATTATCATTATTATATTTCCTTCCGAATAACATTTCCAATACGGTTTATACTATAACTGTAACTTTAAAGTTATACAACCTAAATTGTAGGGCCTAATTTTCTTTTGTACAACAAGTAGTTAGCCATTTAAGCTGGCTGCTTTGTTGTGTGAGATGAAATCTCTACTCGAATTTATGCTACACTTCTTCTATTAACCAAGATAAGATATTACAATCATTAGCTTCAATTTATTTCATACCGAGCACACACCTTTTTAGAGTAATAATATCCGTATGTCCAAGTTTTATAGATTTTTTACACCAGAACCAAAAATAATTTTATTACACCATTTCATATTTACATAAAAAATCCACACTTAACTAGACTCCTATACTCACACCATCCTTTCTAGACGAGCATAAGATGTACTAACGAACGAAAGGGGGTAATTTTGATGGGTTTTGGTTTTGGGGGAGGTTATGATTTCAATAGATGTGATGATCGGAGAGATCATCATAGAGATCATCACCGAAAAGACGAAAACAATAGACAGGTGAATAATAATCCAGAGTTATTACAATTCTTAAGAACATTAACTCCTGGTACTTGTATTGTTCTTCAATATGATTGTCAACCACCTACAAGTGCAACATTCCAAGGTTTTCAAGGAAACAATGTAATTATTTTATCTGACTTCGATTGTTTTCCAGGATTAGCACGTATCGCAATTAATAAAATTAACGTAATCTCTATAAATTCACCTGATTGTGATCGTTTCTGTTGTAAACGTCGCAGACATTGTAAAGAATGTGACGAACATAAACATGATAATGGAGAAGATTAATTAATTTTAATTAAAGGAAAAATCTTTCCCTTAATTTATAAGCCAATTTGCAAGAAAAACACCTATTAAAAAATAGGTGTTTTTCTTTTTTAAATTTTACTTAACTGAACATAAATAACAAACCATTCCATATATCGGACATATACTATGGTAAGGTCGGCATCCAAATGACCCAAATAAATACCCACGCCAAGAAATAAAACTACAAAGTATTTCTTGGCACCTTTTACATAAAACAAATAAATTTATTAAAAATGTACAAACCTAATTGAAAATCTGCACATATAATGTATTCTACCTTTCTATTATTTTATTGCAGGGATTTATCTTATATAAATCCCTTCTTTTAAAGTATTTAAACAATTTATTTAACATACATAATATAATAATCCCTAAAAACAAAATAAGATAAGAGTCTTCTCCCTCTTATCTTTTCCTAATATTTATTAAAAATTCTATTAAACTACTCGTCTAAAACTAATAGCATCTAATCTTATCATATTAAGGTTCGCAGTAGCCACCCAAATAAGAAATCTATTCTCTATGCGAATAAAGACTCGTATTCCATCAATCTGATCTCCACCTGAAAAAACTCTAATTTTATCGCCTTCCCGTAAATCGTTTAATCTTCTTCGTCCTTTAAAATTCCCTAATTCACTTACTTCCTCACAGCCTTTTTTTCTTCAATTTCTATTACATTCATCACATTCACATCTACGTTCAAAAGACATTTAACATATCCCCTTTTTCCTAAAAAACTTATTTGCACTATAAATTATGAAAGAAATTAATCGATTAGATGTTCTTTCTTTATCAATTTCCCAATTAGCTAATTTATTTAAAATAAAAATTACTAATTTCAACATTTGTACAAGCCATTTTGCATTACTTACATACATTAACAATGAGATGATGATCATCTTACACCCCAAAACCCTAAATTACCTGTTCGGTAACTATCTTTAAAAGATAGAAAAAAGGACAGTTTTTAACTGTCCTTTTTTATTTTTACTAAGATACATATTTCGGAATTTAAACACATCTTACTAATAAATACATATATTATATGATGCTCCAACACACTGCTAGATACAACTTCTTTAACAAAGAAAGAACTTATTTTCTATCTGTCAAGAATTTAGGTTCTTTTTTCACTGCTTTATATCCATTCATATTAATGCAATGATGTTACTTCCCTTCCATATAATCGATTCTATGCTTTTTATCCTACATTTATTAGTCATGAGAATTTCTCTCACCCTCAAAAAATATTTTTAGCGCTGTTAAAATTTTATTAACGTGAGTTTTGGATGTCTGTATCCATATAAATAATAAAATTTCCGTATAGAGATAATAAAAAACTTTAATTTTATCTTCAGAGAGGCAATAACCTTTCACACAACAATCTAATAGGCAGTTATTGAAGCTATTTAAAATTTGTTTTTTGTTTTAATGTTTTCGATTTTAGCAAATAATAATGTTTTTTAATTTTGGCCATTTCACACCAGTTCCTTTTACTAATCCCACCCCATCAGAAGTGCTATTTGATTTAGGAATGTTATTTCAAACAATTTCTATTTCATACATTGCAACATTTCTATTTTATTTAGTACATAATTATTTTCTTGAGAGCATTTAATGTCCTCTTTTTTATCAGGAATCACTCCTTTTTAAACTTCACCGTTCGAACTACTTACTACAAAAATACTAGAAGCTTTATTAACCTTGTATTTTCATATTCCATTCATAATTCACATTGATTAGTAAAGGATTGAAATATTAGAGGTAGATTATGTAAAATGAAAGTCCATTTAATTCGCATGAAAGCTTACATGGAGCTGCATTAGATCCAAGGTTAATTGAACCACTCTCCCACCGATTCCCCCTTTTACTTTTCCATCAGGACCGACTGACGTCAATAGGCCTACTGGCAATACCGGATCGACCGGACCACCTGCCCCACCACTAGTTTGTGATGTAGCTGGCAGTATTGGAGAATGCTCCTTTGAAGGAAGCCCTGTAGAGAATGGGAATTGTTCATTCGCTGAAGGATGTGGTACGACTGCAAATAGAGATTGCTCACACACTGAAGGAAGTCAAACTGTAGCAAATGGCTCTACCTCTCACCCAGAAGGAGTACATACTCAACCGAATGGTGAGGCCTCGCATGCGGAAGGTTCTCTTACGATTGCTGATGGTGATTTTTCTCATGCGGAAGGAGAAAATACTACTACTGCGGGATCTCAAAATGCCCATATTATGGGACGCTTTGGCGATGCAGAAGAATCCAATTCATGGTTTATTGCAAATGGCACAACGAATATATTTAGAGGTTTAGGAGCCAAGTGGCTGGCAAGTAATGGTGAAATGTATATTGACGGCGCCACTTATAACACAGGTGGAGCTGATGTTGCCAAGATATTCGAAACATTCGATGGAAATAGCATAGTTATCGATTACTTTGTCACCTTAGAAGAAGATAAAGTTAGAGTAGCTATGTCTGCAGATGAGTTCATCTTAGAAATCAGCAGCGCAACTCCTAGTTTACTTGGGAATAGTGCGGGATTAAGCTGGCATGGTCGTTATGTACTGGATGAATGAGGATGTCGAACCTATTACGAAGTGACAATTCCAGCAAAAAAAGATAAAAATAGGAATACAATCATTCTTGAGCGGTCGGAAATTCAACCTGTTATAAACCTGGAATGGGATCCGAAACGTGAGTACATCCCAAGAAAAAACGACCCGAATGGGTGCCAGTAGGACTAATTGGAAAGATTCTAGTAAGAGATGATGGCACTTGTCAAGTAAATAGTTAGTGTCGCCCAAATAACGAAGGAATTGCAACAGCAGCAGCTAATGGATAAAGAGTAATGAAGCGTACTGGGCCAAATCAGGCTTTAATTTTATTTCGCTAAAAATGTAAATTCTATTTCAATTATGTAAATACAATCACAACTTTTTCTCCTAAATGAATAAGCCCTACTATAAGGCAGAGCGAATATAAGAAATGTTACACGCATAATTCAACATCAATATCAACAATTCATTTTCATCAGAATAAAACTCCGTTTATATAATTCCTAAAGAAGTAGCTATTGTTTAACAATAATAAAATCGTTTAATTTTATCATCTAAAATGCAATAGCCTACTATCAACTTGAATGATAGTAGGCTATTAGAGTTATTTAAGACATAAGTAATATTGTAACAAATTGATATTTTTAGGTATATTATATCGAGTGGAGTTGAAAGTCCGTTTTTTGTTTCTCAACTTATTACACAGAATTTTCTGTCTTTTAACTTGTCATTTCCAATGGACCTTGATAAAATATGAATTACATATCGAAACACCCTTATTGGATACCTGCACCTCCCTGTGTAGGTATTTTTGATGTTAGTTTTTAAATAATGAATGCATTTTTCTCATTCCTTCTTGTTGCTTTCACGCATCGAAATATCCATTTCTCTTTCAAGAAAATCCAAATTATATTCACTATTTATAATTCTTTCCTAGGTAAAAAATAATGTTTTTTAGAATTTTTAACAGTTCCAATCCTATCTTTTCTAAGATTGGAAACTATAACATAAACGCTCTTTTTAATTGATAATCAGGATCTTTGATTTTTCTCTAAAAACTTTATTAATATTCAGCTAATTGTTACTCCTCCATAAGTTCAACATTTCGTTTGTTATTTATGTATGTTTGAATTTCGTTACAAAGATTAGAATATAGAACGATGTTGTGCAATTCGTTTAAAAGTATCCATTTAACATAGGTTTAATTTTCATCTGGGTTATCTGAAAGACAAGGTATTTCCCCTTCTTTTAACTCATATTCAAAAATCATTGTTAACGAATACACTGTTCCATACTGCTCTTTATTCTTAAAAAGTGCATATTCATATAAAAATTTAACTTCCTAATGTATTTACAACTGTTTATTCAGGTGTAGGTGGATGCAGTCATACAGCGGGAAGGAAATTTAGCATGAGTATGATCTTTTTAAGTGGACAGTTCCTACATATTTATACAAATTCAGGTAAACAACATGATCCAACTTTATTTTAAATCTAGTATCTTTTCCTTCTTATATTCTTTTTAATGCATTCATAAATTTTATCCATAACAAACGTTTCATGTTCTATCCAAATGGCTTCAGCTTCTTCTAATGTAACTACTCTTACTAATTTCTCAATTGCTGTGTCTTTAACTAAAAATGTAGCTACAGCACCTGTAGCTGTTGAATACTTACTGATAACTAAATTCATAATGTTATCAATCTCTAATACTGTATCGTTATGAGAAACCTTCTTATTTTGACTACTTTTGTTTGTTATTTCTTTATCAGACAATTGTTTTAATTGGGAATTTAGAGTGAATTCTACATAACCTATTGGAGAACTAATATCTGAACGAAATCTTATATCCTCAATTATTTCTAATACAATTTCTTTATGAGCTTCCCATTTTTTTAACACTTTAGGGAATACTTTTTCTTTACAGCGTTCTTCAAATCTTTTAATTTTTTGTTCAAATGTATTGGGCTGTTGAAATTTATCTAAATTCTTTTCAAAATGAATTAAATTGTTATCTTTCTTTTTTTGGCTATAGATAATAAATTTGATTTTTTGTACTTTCCTGCCTAATTTAATTTCTTCAAATTCAAAAGAAATATCTGTTTTTTGATTCAATTCTTTTTGAGAAGGTTTTAACACACGTTGCTTAAAATTTGCATAGTTAGGGTATATATCCATCGCATCTAAGTAATACCTTAAATTTTCAAGACTAATTGTACGTTCCTTTAAATCTTCATATTGTTTTAGTAGTTCATAAATACGTATAGCGTATGTACTTTTCAATTTAATAACATTAGCTAATCTATAGCTTGTAAACTTGTTGCTTAATTCTAATAGAAATGGCTTTAATAATGGATCGAAACGCATATCAATTGTTCCTTTATTTCTGTTGTAAATTGCTGAAGACAGCCAAGATACCTGTATCAGCTCTTCTCCAATACGAATTTCAATTACTTTTGATAATAATTCTTTAGTAATTTTACTTAACTCCGAATATTTAGTAGATCCATTTAAATCAAGTAGATCATGAAAATGTTTAATCGAGAATGTGTAGGTTTTAAAATCCCAATCATTAGGTTCAATATTACTAGCCAAACAAAGTAATATTTTTTGTTCTACTAAATTTAAACGTGAATTTGCTTCAATTAAAGTATTTGATTTTGAAACAATATTATTTTCTTTAATCTGCAAATCTTTACTATCAGACATACCTACATACGTCCCTTCTTTCTTACCTCTACTGTTCTACTAACTATAACAAATATATTCACTTTGCCACAATTTATTTTGTTTATTCAGAAAATTACACTCTCACTATTACAGTTAAAAAGCCCTTTGTTCTATATAAAAGTATTCCGAAAGTCATTTGAATAGTAATATTTTTTTGGAAATATTTACATTTATAAATTGTATAACCAAATTTGTTATCTTTAAAACAGTTTTGTTATGCTTAAAATCAAATTTGTTATTTTCAGAACCATTTTTGTTATAGTTAAAACTATTATCTTTAGAAATATTTTTGCTAGAGTTAAGCAACCAAATTTGTTATCTTTAAAACCATCTTTGTTAGAGTTAAAGAACCAAATTTGTTACCTTTAAAACTATCTTTGTTAGAGTTAAGCAACCAAATTTGTTACCTTTAAAACCATTTTTGTTATCTTTAGAACCATCTTTGTTAGAGTTAAGCAACCAAATTTGTTATTTTTAAAACCATTTTTGTTATAGTTAAAACCATTTTTGTTATCTTTAGAACCATCTTTGTTAGAGTTAAGCAACCAAATTTGTTACCTTTAAAACCATTTTTGTTATAGTTAAAACCAAGTTTGTTATCTTTAGAACCACTTTTGTTATAATTAGGAGTCATAATCCCTTATATACCAAGACATTCCATGCTCTTAAAACATATAAACATATAAAATATGTAAAACAATTAATATATAAATCAAGCAAAAGATAAATTGTTAAATCCATATACTTATTATCATTTTTAAATGAAATTTCCACGTCATGAAACCAAATTTGTTATATTTAGTTTAAATAGACAAGTAAACGTCAATTAATCATATAATTCTTTTGAGAATATTTAACTAAAAATTAAGTTATATACTTGATTGAAGTTTCATAAAATAAAAAAGCCCCAAAAAGGGCCTTTTGAGTTTCGAAAGAAAGGAATATCTCCTATATAATATATGCTTATTGCAATAGAATGTGAAAAAATACATAATAGTTTTATTTGGTGGAGCAGTGAAGTAGTTTAATCAAGGTGGGGGGATAGTTGAAGGTATCCATTGTGTGGAGATGCTTTTTTGTGAAGATTAAGACTCTGCATCACGAAATTTTTTAGAACAGTACCTGAATATTTTTAAAAATAAGAAACAATCCAGGTAGACACTCCCTTGACTAAAGTTGAGAGCTTTAATTCTAACGTATTAACGAAGCAGACTCTTGGATGACTGAGAGTTCGCAATCCATTTTTTGTCGTAAGGAAATATGTATAATAACGTTTTCTATCGATTATGGATATGCATATCTATTTGGTCAGCAATAATTTTGATAAGACACCGTTTCTTTATAAAACAATGCTCTGTTTCTTAATGTTATTTAGATATTGTACTTGTCTGATTGAGATGCCTACGGATATCTTTATTCTTTTTGCAAATTACATCGGTTAGGTTGAATTTTGTTCTCCTGAGATAACACGGAGCTTTTAAACATGAAAAGACCGCAAGGCTTTTTGAAAAAGCACTTTGCAGCCATCTGATTTCTTTTCTTGTTTAAATGAAAATCAATTGTATTCTCTTCTGATTCAAAGGTAGGATCTAAATATATTTAATTACCTTTAATTTATACATATGTTTCATCAAATCTTCCGGAATCGATTGTTGACTTCAATTGTATGTTTTTTGAATGCTTTTTCAGAAATTAATTTTTACCTGTTTTGCTTTGTCCATATATAAGATTAAGAAGCTGCATATATTCATCTTCTTGTCCGATATCAAATCTTTTCCCTTCAATCATTTTTCCATATACTTTTTTAGTCATAATTAAAGAATGAATCGCATCTGTTAATTGATATTCCCCCCCAACGCCAGGTTGAATGTTTTTTAATAAAGAAAAAATATCAGGCGTGAAAACATATCTACCAATTACTGCAAGATTAGATGGAGGATTTACTTTTGGCTTTTCTATAATATTTGTAATATTCATATAATTATCTTTTACAACATTTCCTTCGATAATACCATACTTCTCTATGCACTCGTCTGGTACCGTATGAATGCCTATTACACTATTTTTTGTCTCTTTATAAATACTAATCAACTGATTTAAAGCAGTTTCTTTATCCGAAACTACAATATCATCTGGCAAGAGTACAGCAAAAGGTTCATTACCAATAAATGTTTCACCTAATCTTATTGCCTCACCAAGTCCCCTCGCGTATGGCTGCCTTATATAATGGATTTGAACATTTGGAATAGCAAGATCTTTTAACAGGTGGGCTTTTTTTTCTTTTTCTAAAAAAGCCTCCAATTCTAATGAATAATCAAAGTAATCAACTATTAAATCCTTTCTGCTAGAAATTACAATTAATATTTGTTCAATACCTGACTTTACAGCCTCTTCCACAATATAATGAATCGCAGGTTTATTACCTATTGGAAACATTTCTTTTGGAATTACCTTTGTAATTGGAAGGCTCCTTGTGCCGTAACCAGCGGCTGGAATGATTGCTTTTTTTATCACTAATCTCTCGCTCCCTTAAGTGTTTAGAATATTAATATTCAGTAACCGCCTTACCTGCGCATGACGATTCCAAAAGAGGCTTTTACCTTCTGATTGCTTTCATTGCTTATATGAATAGGCCTTTCATTTGTCACCAATCCAACTTGTCCCTCAATATACTGTAACAACTAGTACTATAGTACTAAGTTCAGAGAGGTGATTATCATATGGATATATGTATTATAGGCTCTGGTTATGTGGGAATCACATCAGCAGCAGTATTAGCAGATTTAGGTCATGATGTTATATGTGTAGATAAGGATCAAGAAAAAATTCAAGCTCTCCAAAAGGGGGAGTGCCCCATTTATGAACCAGATTTAAAGGAGCTTATTCACAAAAATAGAAACCGATTACAATTCAGTTGTGATATCGATAATGCTATTCGACAATCACCTGTTATTTTTATCGCTGTAGGAACCCCTTCTACATCAAGTGGAAAGACGGATTTAAAATATATCTACTCCGTCATTGATCTACTGGTTCCAGCTATAACATCGTATAAAACTATTATTACGAAAAGTACAGTTCCACCAGGTACAAATCAACAATTATATGAAACACTTATTAAACGTGGGGTTTCATCAGCCTTATTCAATATTGTCTCCAATCCTGAATTTCTTCGCGAAGGCTCTGCTGTTCACGATATGTTCAATCCAGATAGAACTATTATAGGTATCCAAAAAGGTGACAAAACATCGTTAAAGATTATGCAGGATATATATATAGGGATTAATGCTCCTTTCCTTTGTACAGGTTTAAATGAAGCAGAGATGATTAAATATACATCTAATGTATTTTTGGCTACCAAAATATCTTTTATAAATGAAATTTCTCGAATTTGTGATGCATATAACATTGATATTGTTGAAGTGGCAAAAGGAATTGGCTATGACTTTCGAATTAATCCTCATTTTCTTCAGGCGGGGATGGGATATGGCGGATCATGCTTCCCAAAAGACTTACATTCACTCATTTATACAGCAACTGATAGGCACGTAGCAGTTCCTATTTTACAAGCTGTGCAATCCATTAACTCCACACAGATAGATCTCTATGTTGAAAAAATTAAAAAAGCTATAAAAGAACCCTCTTCAAAAAAAATAACAGTTTTAGGAATTGCCTTTAAGCCAAATACTGATGATATTCGTAGTTCCCTTGCCGTAATACTTCTTGAAAAGTTAATCCCTCATGGCTATGATTTACATGCCTATGACCCCAAAGCTTTTCTTCCTTCACATTTAAAAAGACAAGTTACCCAGCATGATAACCTAGAATCTTCAATTACAAATTCTGATTGTATTATTATCGCCACGGACTGGAATGAATTTAAAACACTTAATTGGAAACAAGTCAAACAAGTTATGAAGGGATGCACAATCGTGGATGGACGCAATTGCATTGAAAAAGATGAAATAGAAAAATACGGATTACAATATATTGGAGTGGGTCGGTCATGAAAATACTTGTAACAGGAGCCGCTGGTTTCATTGGCTCACATCTGTGTCAAGCGTTACTTAAAAATAGTGCATATCATGTAGTTGGAATTGATCATTTCATCGGTCCTACCCCAGCTACTTTAAAGACAGGTAATATACAATCTCTCGAATTGAATTCACGTTTTCAATTCATACGAGAAGACATTCTAAATACAGATTTATCAATACTATTACAAGATATAGATGTTGTTTATCATCTAGCTGCTATTCCTGGTGTGAGATCAAGTTGGGGAAAAGATTTTCAGCCTTATGTTACAAATAATATAATGGTTACACAGCAGTTACTTGAAGCCTGTAAACACATAAAATTAGATAAATTCATTCATATATCCACATCTTCTGTTTATGGTGAAAAATCTGGCGCAGTTTCTGAGGATTTATTACCTACCCCTCTATCTCCATACGGTGTTACCAAATTAAGTGGTGAGCACTTATGTCATGTTTATCACAAAAATTTTCACATACCAATTGTTATTTTAAGATATTTCACAGTGTATGGGCCAAGGCAGCGTCCTGATATGGCATTTCATAGATTAATTAAACAACTGCTAGTAGATAAACCTCTCACAATATTTGGTGATGGAACACAAACACGTGATTTTACCTATATTGATGACTGTATACGAGGAACAGTGGCCGCTTTAGAGACAAAAAAAAATATAATAGGTGAAGTTATCAATATCGGTGGAAAAGAACAAGCATCCATTTTAGACATCATTTCTATGTTAGAAAAAATATCAGGGAAATCAGCAACCAAAAACTTTCTAAAATCAGTTCCTGGAGAACCGAAGCAGACATGGGCAGATATATCTAAGGCCAGTACATTACTGCAATATTCTCCAACAGTTTCTCTATCCGACGGACTGGAAGCAGAATATCATTATATAAAACAACTATACAAAGGGGATTAGTTTATGAAAATTGCATATATATGTACAGAAAAATTACCATCTCCCGCAATTAAAGGTGGAGCAATTCAAATGATGATTGATGGGGTGTCCCCCTATATAAGTCAAGATTATGAACTTACTATTTTCTCTATTTCAGATCCAAGTCTTCCAAATCAAAAAACACAAGACAATGTCAATTACGTGTATGTGCCTCAAAAAGATTATGAACAGCATGTTATAAGAACACTTCAAACCAATACCTTTGATATTATACATGTCTTTAATCGTCCTAAAAATATACCTCTATATAAACAAGCTTCTCCACACAGTAAATTTGTATTAGGCCTTCATAACGATATGTTTGCTGAACATAAACTATCTATTTGTGAAGGCAATCTTATTATTGAAATGGTTACCGCCATTGTGACTGTTAGTAACTATATTAAACAAACAGTGATTGAGAGGTTTCCACAAGCTGAAGAAAAGATTTCCATTGTCTACTCTGGTGTTAATTTAAAACAATCTCCCTCCATCTGGACACCAACAGGACAAAAGATAAGAAATACATTTCGTACAAAATACGGTATCCAAGATAAAAAAGTGATTCTATTTGTTGGCCGATTATGTAAAAATAAAGGTCCAGACTTGCTCATTCAAGCTATGAAAAAGATTATTCAAACGCATAAAGATACGGTACTTGTAATTGTTGGTGGTAAATGGTTTAGTGATAACCGAGTAAATAAATATGTTAAAAAGCTATATAGAATGGCTAGGCCAATTAAAGAACACGTAATTTTCACCAAATTTATTCCTGCAGATCAAATTCATAATATATTTCTAATGGGGGATATATTTATATGTAGCTCACAATGGAACGAACCATTGGCACGTGTTCATTATGAAGCAATGGCTGCTGGAATCCCAATTATTACAACAAACCGTGGGGGAAATGCAGAAGTTATAACAGATGAATATAACGGCTGCCTAGTAAAACAATATGATAATCCAATGGAGTTTGCCAGACTTGTCCAGGCTTTGTTATCTCAACGAGAATTTGCAAAATGGATTGCTGAAAACGGAAGAAAAATTGTGGAGGAAAACTTTACATTTAAGCATACAGCAAAAAAACTAGATCAGGTATATAAACAAGTAGCAGAATCTACTAATCAGCCTGCTAGAAATCTAATACGCCCTCTCAAAATTCTAATTGTTTAAACTGCCCAGTATTTAACGTTCTGATGGGCTATTTGAATTGAGGAATTCCTAAATACAGAAACTTAACGGTTTCTAACTAATTAAGCTATCCCTGTAGTTCCTAGGGGTAAGAGGTGGAGCGCTCTGTTGCTAAGATTCTGTCCTACATTAACTTCTCAATCGTAATATGTGTGCTAAAAGAAGCAAGAGTCTACTCAAGAAGATTTGGATTTTTAACGTTTTTATTTTGATCAAAACAATTCGAACATAATTAACTAGAAATAAACATTATTGATACAACTACAATTTTCTTCCCGTACCATTTTGCTTTTTATTGAGGAAACTCGGCAGAGCAAGAATGGTACGTTAATATTTTCTACATTTCTTTATAAGTATGATTCCGCATAGCAAGGAAACGATTAAATGCAAAAAGGCTATAAACAATGATTCTCGCAATTCAGACTTTGTTTTTCTGATTCTTATAAATGCGAAAACTCCAAATGTTATTGATTAATATGGATTGCACCTCATCTTTATGTATGGTTCCTGTATTGTACAAAATAAGATAGACTAATGCTTGCCGATATTCAACCCCTTCCTAAATTTGATATTTCACATCTTTATATTTTTGAGGAGAGAGCCTTCTATCGAAAAAATAAATACGTGTGTTTGATATAAAAGATATATAAAGGTTGCCTATATGTATATATTAAAGAACAAAAAACGCTTGGAGAACCAAGCGTATTTTAGTGCTGATTATTTTACGCGTCTTCTTCTTCACCATCGTCATCATCGTCTTCTTCATCGTCTTCTTCATCATCGTCTTCTTCGTCTTCTTCATCATCGTCTTCTTCGTCTTCTTCGTCTTCTTCATCATCGTCTTCTTCGTCTTCTTCATCATCGTCTTCTTCGTCTTCTTCGTCTTCTTCGTCTTCTTCATCATCGTCTTCTTCGTCTTCTTCGTCTTCTTCGTCTTCTTCATCATCGTCTTCTTCGTCTTCTTCATCATCGTCTTCTTCGTCTTCTTCATCATCGTCTTCTTCGTCTTCTTCATCATCGTCTTCTTCGTCTTCTTCGTCTTCTTCGTCTTCTTCGTCTTCTTCATCATCGTCTTCTTCGTCTTCTTCGTCTTCTTCGTCTTCTTCGTCTTCTTCGTCTTCTTCGTCTTCTTCGTCTTCTTCGTCTTCTTCGTCTTCTTCGTTTTCTTCGTCTTCTTCGTTTTCGTCGTCCTCGTCTTCTTCTTCCTCTTCTACCTCGTTTTCTACCTCGGCTTCCTCGTCTTCCTCGTCTTCCTCGTCTGTAAAGATAACTTCTGTTTCATCAGCATATTGAATTTCAACCTCTACACCATTATGTGTACCAGATTGAATTATTTCAGCTAGAGATTTTAGAACTTCCTGTAAATCACCATCTGAATTCACACTAAAGCCATTCTCAACATCTAGTTTTATTTTTGCTCTCTTCACATCAGCCATTTACCTAACTCCTTCAATATAGATTTATATATACTATGTTGAAAGAATATGAAAAGATTAATCTATTTGCGGAAATTTCATTATTCATTTTCCTTAGCGCTCTTTACTAAGTTTGCTATCCATGGGCTTTTTAATGGATGATCGGGAGTAATAATTTTGACTTTTACTTTCGGCTTTTCTATTTGAGTTGGAACGACCTCATTTTGTTCCGTTTTTTGTTCTTCTATTTCTATTGAATTTTGAGTCTCTTCATCTTTTACTTCATCAATTATTGTAGTTTTTTGTGAGGATTTTTCATCTAGTTCTATTTTATTTTTCTTTTTCTTCCTCTTCTTCGTCGTCTTTCTCGTCTTCTGAATCTCTTCATCTTTTACTTCATTTTTCACTTCATCTTTTACTTCATCTTTTACTTCATCAATTATTGTAGTTTTTTGTGGAGACTTCTCTTCTAAATCTAGCAATCCGATTTTGGGTAACTCCTCTAATTCTATTTCCTTAATAATCTCTAAATTCTCTAGCACCGACGATTCATTTAGTACAATATTTTTTTGCTGTTCATACTCTGACAATTCCCACCCCATTGGCCCTGGTGGAGAAAACACAAATTTCTCTAAATCTAAAATAGGGATTACTATCTCTTCTTGTTCGGAACTCATTTTATTTCCCCCCGCTACTGCTCTTGATTTCTTGATAAATATCAGAAAAATTTTGTAAAAATTCTTCTTTAGAGTCTTCAAGTGCAATGATATTTTGCAATGCCCAAATATACTTTTCATCAGACCAAGAGCGCTTTTGTCCTAAATAGTATTTATGTGCAATTGCACAGAATAAGTGAGGGAACGATAAATCAGTCCAAAGAACACGAAATTGTTTTTCTGATAAGGAATTTTCCGAATCATATGCACTCAACATATGAATTGCTAAATTAGTATCCCAAACTGACATTTTTTTCATCACTTTATTTAAAATGATACGTAGATCCCTCACGGGTAAATCACTTGTAATAGAATGTAGCTCTTTCATAAACACAGCATCATCTATTTCTGCAAACCTTGCTAAAGTAAAGTCTTGCTGACAAAAACTATTAGATGCAATAACTTCTTTTGTCCATTGGTCATAATATGGATCATCTATTTCTTGTAATGCTCTCTTACCACGTGCTAACATCTTATCGACGTACTCTAAAAACATCGTTGAAAATACATCATCTGGAAAGGAGAGTGCAATTCTTTTATTTCCTTCTAATTCTTGTAATTTCCATCTGTATAATTTATGCCATTTTCCTAATCGACTCCGAATTTTACTTTCTTGCATAGGAATATAGCCTTCTGATGCTTGATGAAATTTCCCTGCATATATGAGTACCTTTTCTAACTGTTCTTTATTGTAATATATGACTTCTTTCCCTTGATGCTTATCATATAGTACATATGCATACCCATCAGATCCAATACAAAAGCCCCCTCTTTTTGTTTTATGAATGTTTGTAATTGGTAATCCATTTTGAAGGAGATGTAAATGTGCTCCAGCAATAAATAGCATCCTTTTTGGATGCATATGTGCTTGCTTTAATATTTTTAATCCTTCTTCTGTTTCAACTTCCCACATTGTTCTCCCACTTCTGCTTGATTGTAAAATGATATTACTTACTTCAAATGGATAAAAACTAAGGACCTTTTTTAAATGTTCACTCTCTAATCCAGTTGTTTCTTCCAACTTTCATCACCCTCCTCTTAAATTTTATAAAACTTCCCCATACACTTTCATTAAATCCATAGCGACTCGGTTCCAATTAAATTCTTTTTCGACCTTCGCACGTCCATATTTCCCTATCTGTTTTCTTTTATTTTCGTTATTTAATAGATCAATTATCTTTTCTGCATATGCATCAGGATTCTCAAAGTCATTGACAATATATCCATTTTTCCCTTCTTCAATAACTTCAGGGTTACCGCCTCGATTACTTGTGATAATTGGTAAACCCGCTGCCATTGCTTCGTAATGCACTCTAGCAAGAGGCTCTTGCCACTGTGAAGAGCAAACAAAAATATCTGACATAGCATAAAGTGTTGAAATATCCTTGGGCTTAACAAATTTAATAAAGACTACATGTTCTGGAAACATTGCACCTAAGGTATATAAATGTTTTACATAATTATTTACATTGTTATCTCCAAACCATTTTGAACCAATAAAAACCATTACGATGTCTGGGTTCTTCTCAATTATTTTAGGAAGAGCTTGTAGCAAAATATGAGGACCTTTTACTTTGCTCAAGCGTCCAACAAACAAGACTATTTTTTTATTTTGTAAATTCAACTGTTTTTGCACATGATTTTTAACTTTTGTACCATTCGCGGTCCACGAAGGATAATACTCATTTACATCTACACCAGAATATACTGTTCTTGTCTTTGCTTTTGCAGTTTGAAAGCGTGAGGTAATTGTTTTTCCTATATAATCACTAACTGTTACAATTTTGGAAACAGCAGCAATACATGCTTCGCCCTCTTTATCACTTATCTTTTCGTATGCAAACATTTCATTATGCACACTTAATACGAATTTAGTCTGTGGTGCCGCCTCACGTAAAATTGTAATCCAATTGGGACGATTACATAAATGAACCACATCATATTTTTCCTGTTTCAAATGTTTAATAACATCAGACAGATACTCCTCTTCTGGAAAACGTATATACCTTACACCTTTGTTTTTTTCTTCTGATTTTAAATTAGGATCTGTTATAGAAATAACTGTCACATTTTTTCCATTAGAAGCAATAATGGAAGCAACAGAATCTATATAAATTTGAATAGCTCCCCCCCGTACAGCTGGTACAGGTAGCTTTTCAGTGGATATTATCGCAATTTTCATTAAATCGCCTCCCTGTTTCATAAAATACAACTTTCTTCATATGTTACGAAGGAACCCTTATATTTGTGAGTTATCAAGCATTATTTCATCTTTTATAATTGAAGATACATAGTACTTTTTCTTCTTAAAGGCAAATGGCTAGAGCAAAAATGGTCATGTACCATACAGTAATAAGAGAGTATAAAAGGATGGTGGTATATGTGGAGAATCATAATGAAGAAGCGGTGTATACATTATCGCCCGAAGAGGAGCAAAAATTAGTAGCATTGGCAGAGACAATGATTCAACATTGGGACATTCAAGCGACTACAATTGAATTAATACAAGGTGGACAACTAGCCTTAGTATGGAAAATTCATACTGCAGATGGACCATTTTGCTTAAAGAGAATTCATCGCCCTGAAAAAAAGGCTTTATTTTCTATTCACGCTCAAGATTATCTTGCAAAGAAAGGCATGCGTGTACCGAGCATAATTCCAAGCAAAGTGAATCAGTTATATACAAAACACGGTCCATTTTTATTTGTTGTTTATGAATGGATTGAGGGAAGACCATTTGAGCTTACAATGCAAGAAGACCTTGAAATGATTATGAAAGGGTTAGCGGATTTTCATGTAGCTTCTATTGGCTACAAACCGCCACCAGGCATACCCATCTTTACAAAACTGGGACGTTGGCCCAATCATTACATTAAAAGATTTCAACAGATGGAGATTTGGAAAACTTTATCCGCAACTATGCCGGATGACCCATTTTCACAATTGTACTTGACTGAAATCGATGCTTTCATTTCAGAAGCAAAACACACACACCAAAGACTATTGGAATCTGAATATACAAAATGGACTGATGAATTACAAGAATTCCCTAATTTATGTCATCAAGATTATGGAACAGGAAATTCCTTATTAGATCCAAGTAATCAAATTTGGGTAATTGATTTAGATACAGTTTCTTACGATCTTCCTATTCGAGACTTGCGTAAAATGATTATTCCTCTCCTAGATACAACTGGTGTTTGGAATGCAGATCAATTTCAAATTATGATTAACGCATATGAGTCAGTTTCTCCTTTAACAACTGAGCAGAAGAAAATTATGTTTATTGATATGTTATTTCCTTACGAATTGTATGATGTGATTCGTGAAAAATACGTCAGAAAATCACCATTACTTGCTGAAGAACTAGCTGGAGCTATGGAATATGAAAGGATAAAGTCAAAAGCTTTAAATATGTTAATAGAGGAATTTTAATACGCAATATAAACCGTTTCGGTGCAAAGGTCACTGTTATCTTTTCCGACAGAAGGCCGCTTCCTCAAAAATGCGAAGGCGTGAAACACCAATTTTAAGTTGAAGATAAATGCCGGTAGGCATAAGTCTACGTTTTTTCATTTTTACTAGAAGTAAGAATAAGAAGCCTTAATTGCGAGAACCATTGTTTGAAGTTGTTTTGTATTTAATCGTTTTCTTGCTATATGGAATCATACTTATAAAAAGCAAGGAAAAGATTAACGTATCATTTTTTCACTGACGAGCTTACTCAATAAAAAAAGAAAATGGTATGGGAAGCAAAGATGTAGTTATATCAAAAACGTTTATTTTTAGTCAGCTATGTTCGAATTACATTTACCAAAATAAAGACGTTAAAAATCTTAATCTTCGTGAGTGTAATTACCCTTCTTGTAGTACACATAACGATAGATATGTTAGCGTAGGACTAAATCTTAAAAACGAAGCTATCCCTCTTTTAACTCCAGGGATAGCTTAATTGATTAGAAACATTAGGGGATTAAGTGAAGATTGTTTCAGCAAAGTTCTGTAATGAGGATCAATAAAACTGACACGGACTGTTCAATTCAAAATTATAATACACTTCCAAACAAAATATGTACAAGCCAACTTTATTTAATGCATGCTCCTCTAAAAGGAGTCTGTAGAATAGCCCTTTCAATATAGTATTTTTAACAACTCTTTGAATGCAAATGAAAAGAGCATCCACAAATGTTAGATGCCCCTATATAAAGTATCAAAACACCCTTTTGATTTAAATGGAGTGATAAGAGGAATTGGATTTATATCAAATAATCTAAATTCTCGTTTACCATTATCAGAATTAAAACAAAACTGATACATCTATCCCCCTCCTATAATAAGTATGTATTATATAGTAAAAAAATTTTCAATTTATTATGCTCCTCGATCATCACTTACCACTAAAATGCTACTAATTGCAACACTAATTTGGTTTGGATTTTCAAGACCCCCACCATTTGCATTACTTTCTACTTCAAAGCCTTCCCCATTATCACGACAAAGGATAACAAAATTTTCTCCAATCTATGTAATAAGGCCTTCTACGTGAAATGATGGTAAAAATAATACAACTCTCGCCCCAACCAATTGAAATGCTTGCAACAGAGTTAGAATTTCATTATTATCCATTCTCTATCACTTACCTTTACTTCTAATTTTGACACCTAACAATACAATTCAATTAACTTATTATTAGTTGTCAAAATAGAGTATGTTTAAAAGTAATAATTGAAATAGACAGGCTGGTAAAAACTTTTTATTAACAAATTATTATAATACGGTGTTTTAAAAATAATTCATAAAAAAGATCCCTATTAAACACGTTTTATATTTAAATAAAAAATCCACACCTAACTAGACTCATATGCTCACACCATCCTTTCTAGACGAGCATAAGATGTACTAACGAACGAAAGGGGGTAATTTTGATGGGTTTTGGGTTTGATGGAGGTTGTGATTTCAATAGATGTGATGATCGGAGAGATCATCATAGAGATCATCACCGAAAAGACGAAAACAATAGACAGGTGAATAATAATCCAGAGTTATTACAATTCTTAAGAACATTAACTCCTGGTACTTGTATTGTTCTTCAATATGATTGCCAACCACCTACAAGTGCAACATTCCAAGGTTTTCAAGGAAACAACGTAATCATTTTATCTGACTTTGATTGTTTCCCAGGATTGGCACGTATTGCAATTAATAAAATTAATGTAATCTCTATAAATTCACCTGATTGTAATCGTTTCTGTTGCAAGCGTAAGCATTGTAAAGAACATGATGAGCATGATCATAGAGATGATTATTAAAAATGAATGAATAGAAATACCTTTCCTTTAATTTTATAAGCCAATTTGCAGAAAAAACACCTATTACAAAAATAGGTGTTTTTTCTTTCCTAAATTTACTGAACTGAACGTAAATAACAAACCATTCCATATATCGGACATATACTATGGTAAGGTCGGCATCCAAATGACCCAAATAAATACCCACGCCAAGAAATAAAACTACAAAGTATTTCTTGGCACCTTTTACATAAAACAAATAAATTATTAAAAATGTACAAACCTAATTAAAAATTTACAAATATAATATATCCTACCTCTCTTATCATCTTAAAAAGGGATTTATTTTATATAAATCCCTTTTTAAGTATTTAAATACCTAATATAATCTATATAACATAATAATTCCTAAAAACAAAATAAGATAAGAGCCCTCCCCTCTTATCTTTTATTTATATTTATTTAAAGTGTTATTAACCTACGCGTCGAACACTAATAACATCTAAGCTTGTCACATTAAGAGTCCCAGCAGCATCTACCCAAATAAGAAATCCATCCTCTACACGAATAAAGACGCCTGTTCCATCAATCGCAGTTCCGCCTGAAAAAACTGTAATTCTGTCGCCTTCTCGTAAACCATCTAATCTTCTATTACCCACTTCGCTCACCTCCTCATGGCCCCTATTTCTTCGGTTTCTATTACATTCAACACATTTACATTATTTAAAATGCTATTAAACTACGCGCCGAACACTAATAACATCTAGGCTTGTCACATTAAGAGTCGCAGCAGCATCTACCCAAATAAGAAACCCATCCTCTACACGAATAAAGACGCCTGTTCCATCGATCGGACCTCCGCCTGAAAAAACTGTAATTCTGTCGCCTTCTCGTAAACCATCTAGTCTTCTATTACCCACTTCGCCCACCTCCTCATGGTCCCTATTTCTTCAATTTCTATTGCATTCAACACATTTACATTATTTAAAATGCTATTAACTTACACGTCGGACACTAATAACATCTAGGCTTGTCACATTAAGAGTTCCAGCAGCATCTACCCAAACAAGAAATCCATCCTCTACACGAATAAAGACGCCTGTTCCATCAATCGCAGTTCCGCCTGAAAAAACTGTAATTCTGTCACCTTCTCGTAAACCATTTAATCTTCTTCGCCCTTCAAGATTTCTCTGTTCTCTTACTTCCTCACGTCTTCTTCTTCGATTTCTATTACATACATCACATTCACATCTACGTTCAAAAGACATTTAACATACCCCCTTTTCCCTAAAAAATTTATTTGCATTATATAATATGAAAGAAATAAATTAATTGATTAGACTTACTTCCTCTATCAAACATCCAATTTACTAATTTCCAAAAAAAATTCACTAATTTTAACAATTGTACAAGCCATTTTGTATTACCTGCATACATTAACAATGAGATGATTAACATCTTACTATACTCCAAATCCCAAATTACCTGTTCGTTAGCTATCTTTAAAAAATAGAAAAAAGGTCAGTTTTCAACTGACCTTTTTTCTATTTTCTAAAGATATATATTTTGGAAATTAAACACCCCTTACTTATAAATACATATATTATATAGTGCTCCAACACACTACTAAATAAAACTCCACTAACAAAGAAAGAACTTATTTTCTATCTGTCAAGAATTTAGGTTCTTTTTTACCGTTTAACATCTATTTATATAAATAATAAATTTTTAATTCCCTCCCATAATTTATGTAAGACTATCATTCAAAAATCACCAGTCCAAAAAGCGGCAGGTGAAAGGCTATTTTTCTAATTTCTATCATTATTTATTGTTTTCATTTGCTAAAATCTACAAAGATGTCAGAATGTTGGAAAATCCTAAAGGGTTTTCCGACACTCTGAGAAAAGGACGCTTGTGAGAACGTCCTTTTTTATTCCTTTAGAAGGTAAGTTACCTTGTTTAAAATAGCTTCAATTTGTTGTGCATTTTTACTATACATTTCACTTGCCGTTTTTGATTTCGTTTCTAAAGAAAATAGTTCAAGATCAGCATGGCATTTTTTTAAAGATACTAATAATAAAGGTTTGTTTTGAGGAGAATGCATTTGGAGTTTATCATTATAAATGTCGATAGTAAGTTGTCCGTATGAATCAACTTGACCGAGAAAGACATTTTCAATGACAACACCGAGTTTTTCTAGTTCTGAATGTAACCAAGCGCGGTTATGTCCACTAGCTGAAAGAGGTTCATCTAGTACATTTCCGTCCATAATAATAGTTTGTGGTTCCTTTTTATTTGGTACTTTCAAGCCAATATCTTTTGCTGTTAGTGGTTGAGATTCTTTCTTTAATAATACATTTAATTCTCCGCTTGGTTCTAAGACGGCAAATTCTACTTCGGATATACTAAAAGCTCCGTTTCTTCTGAGAAGTTCAAGTAATTCATCACTGGTATACTTTTCTTTCTTTAAATTATCCTCAAGTATTTTGCCATCCTTTATTAAAACTATAGACTTACCTTCAAAGAAATCTCTCGCGGCTTTGTTTTTTAAGGAAAGAATTCCTACGAAAAAAGGTACCGAAGCGAAAATAAGTATGGCAAAGACGCCATGGAAAATTTTTTGGTCTAGCCCTGTAGATACTTGAGCGGCGATACCACCAATTGTCATTCCAGCTATGTACTCGAAAAAGGAAAGTTGAGAGATTTGCCTTTTTCCTAAACATTTTGTGATAGTAAATAAAACAATTAATATGAATAGAGAGCGGAGAATGACAAGCGTCCATTCGGGTAGGTGAGACATAGTAATTTCCTCCAGTCTATTTAAACCCCTTTATATTGAGGTTCTTCACGTTCTAATACGGAAACTCTAGCCTTTAAATCAGCAATGCCTGTTTTTACATTTTTACTGGTTCCGTTGGAGGTACATTGTTATCACTAATTTAAACAAGTCATTTATTTAGTAAATCCCATCATAATTTTGGTATTTTTTGCTTTATTAAAGAGGTGTTTGACCCCAATCAAAAATATTTTTTATCCTTAGTAATCTGATTAGCTAGCAGAAAATAGAAAATAAGACTAATCAAACATACAAACACCATTGTAAGTGGTGCTTGTATGTTTGATTAATTATTTATTGAAGTAACATGTAACTAATTAATGTTCTATTAAGTTGGATAAAGGAATTTCTTGTTCATTATTAGGTTCATTAAGAGGATATATTCTAGCTGTTTCATTATTTTCAGCCACATTTTGAATATAAATTGGAACTCCATTATACGTTACATTAGCCATGACTGGTGAAGCGGCAATCTCTTGTGCTCTTTGTTTGTTCATTATAATGACCTCCTTTTGATTTGTAACAGTTATAATATTTACTACAAACTACTTAAGTATTCTTATTACTCAATAATAAGTAAACAGGGAGCTAGTTTTAAAATCAAGATGCTTAGCATGAGTACTCCGAAAAGGTGAGTAGCATGAGTACAATGACTTTTGTTAGGAAATAAAAAGTAACTTTATAAATTTCTGAAATGTACCCATAAACAGAAAACACCTCTTGTACCATATCTAATAAAATAAGGTATAAGAGGTATTTTTTCTTGTTTTATTCTATTGGGTTACTCTATATCGTTCTCCTATATTTAAGAATCCGCTGTAAGCCAATAATAATCTTTATATTAACCTGTTATTGATTATTCTTTTCTTGAATTTCTTCAGAAGGTTCTTCAGTTGGATCTGGCTCATTCTCATCAACGCCATTGCAACCGCACAAGAAACCTACAGATAAAATAGTAGACATGATAGCAAGTAGATATTTTCTTTTCTTCAAGTGATTATTGCTCCTTTCAAATAAATATTTATGTTATTATCATCCGCCTAAAAAAGAATATGCTATATCATTCCCGACATTTTTTCCTTTATATCAAATTTAATAATTAAGGGATTAACTAAATGTCTGTAGTTTATTCCAAAACATATCTCAAGAAAAAGTTACTTTAGTAAAAAAATGTGAAAGATTATGTACTGCGATTTATCAAAGATATCGTCAGGAATGTTTCAAATCTACAAAAAATATTTTTCTATATACATTTATAATCCAGGTAACAAAAGAATTAAATAAATATGAAGTACTGCCAATAACTATACTGGTTAAGATTCCTATGAAGGCACTTCCTATGATATCAAATGGATAATGATGCCCTAACCAGATACGTGAGAACCCTGTCAAAATTGCTAAAAGCCACATGATTGAGCCAAATAAACGTTCACGAAGTAAGACGGAGGTTGCTAAGGCAAATGCTATGGCTGTATGTTTACTAGGAAATGAAGAATTATTCTTTGATGGAATAAGTAAACGCACACGGTGTATAACAAACGGACGAGGTTTAAAATAAAAGAACTGGATAAAACGGTTTATACATAATGAAAATCCTACTGATACCCCTGCAAATAAAATAATTTTTTTGTAAGATTTGTTTCTAAACCACATTAAGGCTAACAAAAAAATGTACAGGAATCGAGTCTTTTGTGAAATAAATATCATAAATGTATCTATGGTTGAATTACGCCCAGCTAGACGATTGATAGCCTTAAACATTTTGTAATTCATGCAAATGCTCCCCCTTGTTTTTGAAATGTTTATATAAATATAATGCCCTCACGAAAGAGAAATATGTAATGCGCATGTCCTTTCTTATTATTCTGCTCGATATAAATAGATAAATAATATATAGTTGCAAATCGAACATGTTAACGTGATAATGCTCCTCCTACTGGTTATGTACATTTTTAGTTTAGACACAAAAATTTGTAGAAAGCATACTTCCCTATATTCCCTTGGCATTCTTAACTTGACATTGATATAGAGCTACACCTTTTAGAGCAGTTTACGAAGGCTGTAAATGTTATTTCTTACTGAAAAATAATAGTTAAGTTTAGGTACGGGAATCATGCTGTGAATATCTACTAGGCAAGATCACTTTCCTCATTAAAAAAGCTATTCTTAAGTGTGAACTAAGGCAAACAGTTCTAAGTACTCTGTATACGAAACTACGATTTTTCAAATACTTTAAGTAGAAAGCCTTTCAATAGGAGTGAAAAAGGTGATAAGAGACAAAAGTAAAATGATTCATCTATTTTTATTATTAATTGTTACAACAGTTTTTATATGGTCCGTTATTAAGCCTGCCAGATACTCGACATGGGCAGCGGAAGCTATTCCCGCCGTTCTCGGTCTAATCTTTATAATTGCAATATACAATAAGTTTCGCTTTACCACTCTCTCTTATATCATTATTGCAATACTAGCTATTATAATGTTCATCGGTGGTCATTACACATACTCAAAGGTTCCACTTTTTAATTGGATAAAAGATGCTTTTGATTTAAATCGAAATCACTACGATCGATTTGGACATTTGATAAAAGTTTTTTTTACAATTGCGATAAGAGAAATATTATTACGGAAAACTCAACTAACCGAAGGTTCTTGGTTAGTTACGATTAGTATAAGTGTTTCACTTGCTATTGCTGCATTATACGAAATCATCGAATGGTTAGCTTTTAGAATAGCAAAGGGAGGAAAAGCAGCAAAAGACTTTTTAGGTACGCAAGGCGATATATGGGATGCACAATGGGATATGTCACTTGTCTTAGTAGGTTCGATTCTTGCGTTACTCACCTTTTCGACATTACATAACCGATTATTAAAAAAGAAGTCATAAAGTTCCAATCTAATAATACATAACTTTTCATTTCCTTTTTGATTTTTTATAAAACTATTTTGCGCATTTTAGTAAAAAACACTTAGGTAATATTAGGAGGTTCCGGTTTAAAAATCAAGAATTGTTAGTATAAGTTGGCATCATAAATTTCTATAAAATATCGCATTATAAATTATGTGAAATTGAACCTAGTGTTTCTTTTACGATTTTTTTACAGGGGGGACAAAAATGAATATTCTTAACTTCTTGATTTCATTTTTCAATTCTAAAAAAATAACTCAACAAATGTTTGAGTTATTCGGAAATAAAAAGAAGAATAATAAAGGATGGATTTGGGCTTCTTTACTAGGATTAGGAACAATTTTGGGATTATTAGCAACACGTAATTCAAGTATGATGAGACCTACAAAACATACGTTCCAAGGTTTTCAAAATAAAACAAGAACATTTATTCCATCCAAAGTAAACTTGGCAAATATAGAGTTTGCTGATGAAATTAAGCCTAATACACAAAAGAAACAAAGTAATCCAAACTAGTAACTGTTACTACTAACAGACAACAACCTTATAAAAAAGCAAATAGCCGGTTTCTTGTTTTACAGGAAATCGGCTAATCTGTTTTAATACGTAAAATTTTCTTTTTTTGATATGGTGATCCGAATTAAATTTTCAACATCTCCACTTGTTAATTGTTATGTATCTTCCTTTAACTCATACCGTTATCCTTTTTGAAAATATAAATTTCAAATCACCTTTAGGATTTAAGATAATACTTTATGATTTAAGAACTTCTTTAGGCACCTTAGACTGAGTACAAACAAACTGCTCAATCATTTGATTTAACTCTGTAGCCGCTTTTGTTGGTATTTGATGTTTTGCACCAGTAATAAATCTTAATTCATTACATGGCAATTCTTCATGTAGTAAGTTTGCATGACTATAAAAAGTTTTGTCATTTTCACCATAAACCAACAACATAGGTAGATGAATGTCTTTAAGTTGATTGGTACAATTATATTGCAAACTGTAGCGATAATATTGTTCGATATTTTTGGCATTACCTTTCCGAGCTTCTCGAAACATTTTTTTGAATAATTTATTTGTATTGGAATTACCCCAAGAAATGGCAAATGCTAAAAATGAAATTGCTCTTGCCTTCGCCAATTGAACACCAAGAGAAATCTTATTTTTTAAATAGCCTTGACGCACTTCTGACATTCCACCTATTAGAATCCCACCTAAACTATTTTCGGAATATGTTAATAAAAATTCCAAGGCAACTGAGCTTCCTGTTGAATACCCACATACAAAAGACTTTTTTATTTCCAGATAATCCAGTAAACTCTTCATATCTTTAGCAATTAGTGAATACGTAATTGGCTGACTTGAACTCTGACTGTTGCCATGTCCTCTAACATCAAAAGCGATTACTTTGAAATTTCTAGATAATTCTTCTAGTTGATATTCAAAATTTTCACAGGTAAGTGTAGGTGGGTGGATAAAAATGATAGGCGTCCCTTCTCCCTTTGCTATGTAGTAAAGGTTACACCCCTCTACATCTAACTTTGGCATGTATTGAATCACCTCAACAATTTATAATCTCTTAGTAAAAGCTACTGATTTCATAAGTATTTCCCCCTTAATAATTTGTATAAAAAGAAAGAAATATACTCCCTTTCTATTTTGTTAAAGGATTCAATATTCATTTCCCTCTTCACAAAAGATAAAATGTTAAAAAAGTTCATTTTGATCTACGAAACATTCTAAACATTTAAGACAGATATATACATGTTTCACTAGTCACTTTTGGAATAAAGCTTTTAATACTTTTTATTCCTGCATAGCTCTCCTCAACTCGCTTATACTATAACTGTAACTTCAAGTTCCAAATTATTACTCAGTACGCGTGGGCTGTCTTTTTACTACACATAGTTAATTTACTTAGTTGCTCGAAATGAAGGTTATTAAACGTTCTACACCTCTAAAAATATCGAATAGTAGAATATTATGGTATTAAGTAATCTTAAAAAGGTGATTGATATGAAAAGATTTCTAATTTTGTATGCCTTATCTTTAATTTTAGCGGGATGTTCAGAAAAAACACCCTCTCTTAAAAAGAATGAATTACAAGTTAAACAAAAAGATAACAAATTGACTCAAAATACAACACATTCATTTCCAAAAAGTAAACCCTTACAACCATCCCCCACTTCATCCACTAAAAAAAACATTTTAGATGTGCCGCTTATATCGCAAAAGCCAGAATTAAAATATGGATGCGAAGTTACAAGCTTAGCGATGGTATTACAGCATGCAGGCATTAAGGTTAATAAAATGGATTTAGCTAACGAGATAAAAAAAGATTCTACCCCACTGTCTACAAATAAAAGTGGAGACATCATTCAATGGGGAGATCCTAAAGAAGGCTTTGTTGGAGATATAACTGGGAAAAATAAGGGATACGCTGTCCACGTTCAACCGTTACAAGAATTAATGGAACGTTATCTTCCAAATCGTACAGTAAACTTAACAGGAAAAACTTTTAATACTGTGTTAGCTCAAATTAAGCTCGGTAAACCTGTGGTAGTATGGACTACAGGAGATTATCGCCTTCCAGATAGATGGGAGTCTTGGAAACATGATGACAAAAAAATTACAGCTCCTTTGGATCTACACGCTGTTGTTATTGTAGGTTTGGAGGACAAATACATTTATATAAATGACCCATTAACTGTGAAAAAAGGACATAAAGTGAGCCAAGATATCTTCATTCAATCCTGGGAAGCATTAGGGAAACAAGCATTATCATATCGCTAATCCAAATTTGCTAAATATCTAATATTTTTATTAGTTGCATTCTTTCTATATAACAAATAAAAAGGTCATTTAATGATAAACATAATTTGTATATAGAAGTACAAAAAATAAAATACTTTTTAAACCCGTTTTCATTTTGCATACTATTTCTAATGTGATTTATACTATGTATGTAACTGAAGGTTACAAATCATTGCTGTAAGCGTGGGCTTGTTATGTGTAATAAAGCAGTTAGTTCCATTTACTAATTGTTTTATTGCACAATATTAAGGTTATTACAATTTAACTAAAAATCACTATTTTCAAGTAGGAGACCGCCAAAACGACAAAGTTAGCTTCTTATTTGAAAAAAGATAAGAAGTGAGCTTTTTTCCACTACTGATAATGAGACGTTATGTTAACCTCACATGTATGAAATATACAGGGATTTATAACTTGATATAGAACATAAAAAGGAGGAGTTTATACGGTAAATAAGGGGATATACATGTGGAATTAGAATCCAAGATTAAAGCAATCGTTTTAGACTTAGATGGTACTTTTTTAAATTCATAAAAGAAAGTGTCTGAAAGAAATAGAAAGGCTATACTGGAGTGTCTGAAGAAAGGAATAATGGTTATTTTTGCTACAATAAGGGCGCCACGATCAGTTAAAGTTTTTCTTCCTCACGAACTTCAAGACATTGCAACTGCGATTTACTACAATTGAGCTTTGGTAGTAGATAACACATTAGGTTACAGACAACATTACCCGATTGAATCAGCTATCACAAATAAAACTATAGAATTTGTTATTACTCACCAGGCTGATGCATGCCTTTCAGTTGAATCGGAAGATATATGGTACAGTAATAAAACATTGGATTACAACAAAACCATGAATGCAGTTGTAAATCCAATTGTAGTTTCATTAAATGAATTAAAAAAGTTAGTGCTTCGAAATTCTTAATCTCACAATAGCCTCACTATGAAAAACTACAAAAACAGTTTATGCATAAAGTAAGTACGCTATGTATCGATGCAGAAACTTTAACTCAAATCATGGCACAAGGTGTTTCTAAAGAACGAGCTATAAGAGAAAAAAGAGCGGAATGAAGTATTCTCCTCGTAGTAAACGACTTAGTGGTATTGATGTATATATGACACTCCCCCTACAGATATTGTCCCGATGGGACGGGTACATGACTGGTATTCTTGGCGTTTGCAAATCGAAAGTTTATTTAAAACGTGGAAATCATTCTTTCAAATTCATCATTGTAAAAAGATAAAACCACAATGATTGAAGTGCCATTTATATGGTCAATTGATTGCCATTCTATTCTGTTCCTCTATTATGTTTCAAATGCACCAATTGCTTCTCACAAAGAAAAAACAAGAGCTTAGTGAGTATACAGCCATATATATGATTAAAGACTATTTTCTTCTTTTATTCCAAACTTTACAAAAAACAACCAAGAGCTATCAAAGATGTTACTCCGTCTGTTTAATCTCCTGCAGCAAAATGGGCGGAAATCTCATCGATATGAGAAAAAAAGATCTTTGATATATTAATTGTCGTTTATAATTGTACCATGTCTGAAAATCAAGTCACTTAATTCAAAAAAGTGAAACCCGTTAGGGTTTCTTTCGTATGCAAATCTTTCATTCATCTACATTTTCCCTTTAGAAAAAAGAAATAATCTCGCTTAAAATTGATTTTGTATAAGCTTAGCTTGATAGTGATATGGTGCCACTCCTATTCCTCAAAAATCCTATTGATATATGACATATGCTCATTTTGGAAAATTCCTTACCAAAAAGAAGCATATATGATGAAGAGGACATATTTTAAACTATATTCCATTGGAAAGGTGCGGAAACGTAAATGAATTTACATTACAAAAAAAATTTCATTATAACAAGTACGCCTTATTTCCCACATATTAATTTATCAGGCCTTCCTGAAGTAACTAGAATATCTTTATGCTTTTCTAAAACTCCAAAAATGAAAAAAACACCAAAATCCCCCAAATCAAAAACATTATACTTTAGGCAATTTATAGAGCATAAAATCCAGTTAGTTCCTCCTGCAAAAAAAGGAACCATCAAAGTTGATAGACAAATATTTACTACGATTGAAAAGGTGTGTTCAGAAGTAGTCACTATTTCGGGATTTATCCGTAAGACTATTACTTATACAGCTTTAGCTTATAACAAGGTAATTCCAAACTATAGGATCCAAGGTGATGTTCCCTTTCAAGGTCTTATAGAATCAAAAGACATTAAAGAGGAGCATCAATTTAGCATCATCGAAGAAAAAATACTCGGCAATGTTTTTACACGTGAAGCTAACTTTGAAAATCCAAAGAAATTTCAAGTATACAAATCACCCTTTGCTTTCAATTTTATAGAGAAAGATGCAGTCAAAGTTTCTATAAAAATGAGTACTTAGTAATTCATATTCTCTTATCTTGAATATGAAATTAGCTCATTACAAAGTCTAACTTTGCAATTACTGTTCTTTCTAACATAACTTGTTATCTACTGAAAAAGCATTTTCAAATGAATTCAATACCTTATGTAGAATTTAAACTAATTATTTTATTTGAAAGAATAAGTAAAAAAGATGAATTTAACTCTGATAGTACAACACCTATTTACCTTGATAGAAAGTTAAATAGAACTAGGGGAAAAGTTTCAGAGTTAATGAACGGTTTAATAAAAAGGGATTATTAGCAGTTGCAGAAACTAGAACAAATACCGAAGATAGTCGTATTGTTACAACTCATACATGGTTTGTAAATCCCAATATTATCTGCTGTTCTTCAAAAGAGCGAGTAAGTAGATAGAGTAACTCAAAAAATTTATAAAACCACTTAATAGTTTTGTATCTAAATATAATGAAAAATATATGCTACCAATTTAAAGGATTATATTTTTAGGGTTACACAACAAATCTTTACAAAAGCATTACATGATATTCAACTTGAAGGAAATAAGAAAAGGTATACATTACCTGTATATTTATTTAAAAAAGTGCAATAGATATTGCACTTTTTTAAAACTAAAAATCATGAACCTTTTTACCAATGGTTACGATGACAGCAAATAAAACATTTACAAAAATGATTATGGTGTTTATGTTCACAACGATGATTACGATGTTTTTGCTCACAGCGATGATTATGATGCTTATGCTCACAACACTGGTTATGATGTTTATGCTCACAACGATGATTACGATGCTTATGCTCACAACACTGGTTATGATGTCTATGCTTACAGCAATCATTATTCCAATTCATTTTTATACCTCCTATCAAACAAGAGTTATATTATTCTATGTTTTAATAGGAAACATGCTTGTTTACTAACCTATATTAAATTCAAAAAAACTTCTATGATTATTTTTTTTAGAGAGTTAACATAACGCAATATTAATAAAAGGAGTTTTTTATCCTTTTTTTGGGAATACAATTATAAAACAGGCTTTTCTACTTGATTAATTTGTCTATATTCTGAGATTGAACTACACCCACTTTCACTTCGTTTAGAAGAAGGGGGGATTCCTAAGTAAAGTGTTCTAACGAACTCTAATTGATTAGGCTAACCCCGCAGTCCTTGCGGTTAGAAGCCTTATCGCTTCATTCTTTAGATTGATACTTGCGTTAATATCCCTATCATGGTGTGCACGACAAGAAGGACAGTCCCATTTACGTAGGTTTAGATTTTTAACGTCTTTGTTTTGATATCCACAACAGGAACATAATTGGCTGGAAGCAAATGATTTCGATACGACAATGACTTGTTTGCCATACCATTTTGCTTTGTATTCTAACATGTATCGAAATTGTAACCAAAATACTTCACTAATTGCTTTGGCTAACTTATGGTTCTTTAACACACGTTTAATTTCAACTGCTGGAGGATCTAATGGAACATCGGATTCTACAACAATTTGAATTGTTCTTTCAGCTAATACAACTGGGATTTTTACAATCGGTGTTCCTGGAGTAGTAATTGGTGTTGCAGGTGCATCACTGAATGGTGTTTGAGTTTGTCCTACTGCCTGACAAGGTACATGGATTGGACATTGTTCGCTCATATTATCTAATCTCCTTTTGAAATCACTTTAGATTTTTAAAACTGTTCAATGGCAATATATTCGTTTTTTTATTGATATATAAACTTGTATAATAGGTTTTATTCTTTGTTTTTTCAGATATTTTATTGGCTTTCCCATTAAAATTTTTAAAGTAACAGATTCCGGGTTGAAAAATGAGTAAGTGGATTTTAACTACGATCTGAACAGATGGATCTTAAGCTGTGCGTTAATTTAAACACAGCTCTTTATAATATCCCTTATAAAATTTAACATAATCATACATTTAGTTTGACCTTGAGTCACTTCACCCTTTGGATATTTAACAAAATAAGGAAATTAATCGTAGAAGTTAGGATTTAGTTAATATAAATCGATTCGCCTACTCTGACTATTAAAAGCATCACAAAAAACAGGGATTTCTTATCCAACCTCTTTATTTACAACTACAAATTTAGACCTCTTCCACTTCTTTACTATCTTCTTAGCCCCTTTGCTGACTTTAAAACGAAAAAGGAAACGATAATACCAGCTAAAAGGTCACCATAAGCTGCATATGGAATTGGATATATGTTATTTATTAAATCAATTTCAATTATCTTAGTTCTATATTTTCAGCCTATAAGAGTTACAATGCCAATTCAAAAGTTAAACTTTTCTAGTTTAAGATTGATTTAAAGATTATATTTTTTACAAATATAAATTCATTGAAAAAATAGTAAATTATATTTCGGTTTTAGCGCTGATTAATGAGTAATAAGTGCACCATTCCTCTCTATTTACCTATATTTAAATTTTCATAATTTATTATGATATAGATATTATCTAAAAGCGTTTTGTGCAAAATGAGCAATTGAAATCTTCCGGAATCCACATCAAACTCTGTATATTCTCATCTCACTCAACTATTCTTTTTTACCTCATACCCTTCTTTTTCAAGAACATCCGAGTATTTTCTAAGGGTACTGCCACTTACTCCTAACCAACCATATACCTCATTTGCGGTTTACACTATCTCCATTCCTGCCATAGCGCTACTCCACCTCCTATAAGAGTAATGTTTATTTTCCATTTCTAATAAATTTGCTTGCTGTACCTTATTAATTTCTTATATTCTAGTCCAAAAATAAAATATAAAATACATGAGCCTTTTATCGCCATCTCTACAAATGCTAATGATGCAAGAGGAATGATAAAAACGGACGCTTTCGCCACAACTAGGGTAAGTGCAACAATTGTATCCATATAAAACAATGTTTGATTATAAAAAAGAAGCTATGTTGAATATTCTTCGACATAGCTTTACTATATTTCATTATTATCGACTAAATCTAAGGACTGTTAGAGTATTTACTCCTTGTACAAATAAATTAGGATTTCCTACAGTTACTCGAACTTGGTATCTAACATCAAAAAGTAGCGTTGTTGGAACATCTACATGTGAAAAAGGAGTTTGAATTTGATCATCATCACCTTCATTATCAATTTCAAATACTTGTGTATAAATGACCTGAGGTGTTCCTGATAATGGAGATGTTCTTGTAATGGTTAATGTAACTGTTGAAAATACATTGTTATTGTTATTTAGACTGACGATACCACTCAGCCATACACGGTCGCCTGTATTTATTTTATCAAAATTTACTGTTAAAATTGCAAGTGGTGCCGCTGGAGCAGGAGGAACGAGTATGGGAGTAGTAATTAATCTTTCATCATATTGGAATTCGATAGATTCTTTATTATGGCTATGGCAAGATGAACCTTCATAGTACTTATCATAGCCTTCACCACAAGATGAGCTTTTATAATATTTGTATTTTCTATCATAATAGTTTCCTATTGTAATCACCCTTTCTAGATTAGAATATATAATTCTATATAATTTATTCATGAAAAAAAAAAGAGATTGTACTATATCCTATTGAATCTATAAAGGTTACAACATTTATAAAAAAGTTGCTATACTCTGTCATTTGCAATTAAAGACTTCGAAATGAGTTTTAATCAAACTTTATTTCAAACTAACATAAACAAGGAAACGTAGATTAAAGGAAAAAAAGAGATAGCTTAATTGGAGTGCCCTCTGACAAGTAGACAGTATTTAAAAAGCGCAACTAAGCAACCTGAGTTCTATATTTATATGGACACAGGTTATTTAATTTCTTTTGAAATCTTTGATGATTATAAAAATGTATATATTTGCGTACGGCAAGTTTAACCTCATTCGCTTTACGGAATGAGGTTAAATAAAAACACTCTGCCTTAAAGTGACTGAAGAAGTTTTCCATGCAAGCATTATCCCAACAGTTGCCCCTTTGAGACATACTTGCCTTCATCTGATATTTTTTTAAGTAATTGGTTATATTGACGAGATGTGTACTGGAATCCTGGATCACTATGCAAGAGGATTCCCTTCACATGTCGTTTTTTCTTTGCCTTTTTAAGGGTATCTAAAACAAGCTTTAAGTCATTTCTACGACTGATTTCATAAGCAACAATCTCATTATTATATAAATCCTTAATGGCAGATAAGTACAAGCGCTGTCCATTGAAAATTAAGTAGGTAATATCTGTTACCCATTTCTCATTTGGTCTTGAAGCTTGAAAGTCTCTATTTAGATGGTTATCTGGAATCAAATACGCCTCTTTTTTTCCGTAATAAGGTCGTTTTTTCCTAATTATAGCTTTGATACCTAATTCACTCATTAATCTTTGGATACGCTTATGATTCAAATGAAAATTATATGTGGCTTTCAGCCACACTTGTATTCTTCTATATTCATAAATCCCTCTTAGTTTTGTATGACACTCCAATATTTTTTTCTTGAATGCAGTGTCCGCTAATTTTCTTTTAGAAGGCACTGCGTGTCGCTTTATCCATTTGTAATAGCCACTTCGGTTTACACCAGCAATGGCACATAATAGAGTAACTGTATATCCTGTTTCTAACATCTCATTCTCCGCTTCTAATCGCTTAATCTTAGCCTCTGAATCTTCAGGTTTCGTTCTTGGTCTACCTAAACCGAGACCTTTTGCTTTCCCACGTTTTTCTTCTAGTCCTTTGTGTCTTTTTATATGCTTTGTTCCTTTAATCAATAGTAGTTCCCTAATATAGATAGGCTCCCGTAGATTTCATAAACGCCCTCCTCTATATATTAAGGGGCACTACCTCCTAGTAATCATATATAAAATTTGTAATATTCTGCATATTTTTTATAAACCACCTAAATATTTACAATTATCAGAGGAGTGTTATATTGATAGTAGTCTATTAAACATTGAAAGTTTAATAGTAAAAAATAAAGGGGGATATAAATTATGATGAAATCTAAAATCAAGAAAGCTATAGGAGGGATTGCTTTAGCAACTGCTTTAGTTACATCCGCATTACCTGTCAGCGCAGCAACTGAATATGTATGGGTTAGAGATGCATATCCAGGATATGATAATTATGTTTTTGATAGCGCAAAGCAACGAGTTCAAATTTGGTCTGGAAATAATTATTTTTATGTAGATTGTGATTTTGTTGAATATGGTAAATGTTTTGTGAAAAGATAAATAGAAATCAAGAAAATGCCAAATTTTTTGGCATTTTCTTGATTTCTATTTGTATTATGGGGGTCACCATACATTGAAGTGCCCCCCGAAAGTTAGACAGGCAGTTTCATAAGGCAGCCTCTAGGTTATGAGCCCGGTATTGTACCGGGCTCATAACCTAGAGGCTGCCTTAATTCTTTTATGATTATAGTAGTCTATGTACTTAGCTAATTCTTGTTTGAAATGTGTTATACTTTCAAATTCTTTTCGATACAGAAATTCTGATTTCATGATACAAAAAAATTTTCAATAACGGCATTGTCATAACAGTTTCCTTTGCGAGACATACTTTGAGTTTAGAGATGCCCTATTTATTAAAAAATTCTAAAATACGATCATTTATATATTGAGGATTCTCCATGGACATCAAATGCCCTACATCTTTCACCAATTCTACAGTTAGATTGGGTGATGAATTTTCGGCACATTTGAAAGCTTCTATTGGGTTATACATTACTTCATTCTCCCCTAACATTAGCAGCATAGGCGTTTGAATTTCGGCTAACTCTTGGTTCGTAAAAATATATGGAAATCCCTGTTCTGTTAGAGTTTCATTTTTCACTGAATTATTCCACATCATTCCTGCTATCAATTGTTCTTGAATATAAGGATGAACAGTGTATCGATTCTCAAAAATCCACCCTGAAAATTTCTCGACCCCTTCCCTACTATTCATCATTCCTAAAGCATAGGAAAAAAACAAAGGATGAAAAGGAATATACGTTGCTGCAGGACTCATTATTACAGCCTTATTTACCTTCTCTGGAAAAAATGTCAAGAAGTTAACAGTATGCAAAGCACCATATGACAATCCTACAATGTTCGTGCTATTAATTTCTAATGTATGTAATACTTCTTTTAACCATAGTGCATAACTTAAGCGATCTGTAAATCCTTTTTTTGGAAGGCTTTTATTTTTATCTCCTAAAATATCAATACACATTATTCTAAAATGTTTACTCCATTTTTAAATATTTGAATACCACATTGTCGAACTCATTTTTGCTCCATGAAGTAATACGAGAGGTTGTGCTAATTTATTACCACTTTCAATAATATGAGTCTTCCCTTGAGATGTTTCTACAAAGTAAGATGAAAAACTAGTTGGCCATAATTTTAGACTTTTCTCATAAGATTGTAGATAGTTAGTTTCTTGATAGTTTTGTTCTAAAATCTTCATTTTAATTCCCTCCATATAACTCATTTTCATAATTCATTTTTAAAGTCACAGTAGTTTTGCTTTACTCAATACACATTTTAAATTTAAAGGTTTCAATTTCATCGACTGCCTTGTTATATCCTCCAGCATTTTTTAAAGATTTTCCAATTCTATGGCTATTTTTTGTATAAATATTATTTGATAACACATGAATTGCTGTATTACGTAATATTTCCGGAGTAAGCAAATTACGATCTAACTGGACTCCGGCTTCTAATTCTTCTATTCTTTGAGCAACTATAGGTTGATCTCCCATAACTGGAATAACTAGCATAGGAACACTAAAATATAAGCTTTCACTGGAACTATTCATTCCCCCATGTGTAATAAATAAATCAGTATGTTGTAGAATATCTAATTGAGGAACATAATTATATAGCTTAAAATTAGAAGGAATATTATCTAATTGACTAATATCATTTTGTTCCCCTATAGCTAATATGACAGTAACCGAGCTATCTCGAAATGCTTCAAAACATGTGTAATAAAAGTCGGGTTGCTGGTTAAATACTGTTCCCATAGAAATAAAAATAAGCTTATTTCCCTTTTCCTGTTCTAAGGAAAAAGAATCTACATCTTTACGCTGTGCAATAGAGGGCCCGACAAATATATAAGAATCATCAAATTCTTCGACATTTGGTTGATACAATTTTGATGTATATACAATTGTAATATCCCCTGGGCATGTCATCACATTCTGTTTTTCATTAAGAGTAATTCCATACATATCTTCCCATTTTTTAAAGATACAAATGACTTCCTGATATAAAGGGGATTTTTTATTTTCTTCTCCATGATTTTTCATAAGAGCAGAGGCTATCTTTTTAGTAATGGCAAATGTTGTACATGAAGAAATTTTAGGTAATTGTAGTACTTCTGCTATGATCCAGCCAACAGCAAAATTATTATCATATATAACATAATCGTATTCTTCTTCTTTTACTTCTTCTAAAATTACCTCTATTATTTTATCCATGGATTTTACCATGTGTAATAATAGTTCTTGAGAATCCATTTGCCTACTCATTCTTTTTACCATGTCTATTTGTGCTATGAAATTTTCATATGGTCGAAATAAAGCTCCTGTATTCTCTATTTTACTTCTATACTTTTCTACGCAATAGTAAATAACTTCCTCGCCTCTTTTTATTAGTTCTTCGACAAGTGCAATTGTCGGATTAATATGTCCTTCTCCTGGAAAATTAAACATTAGAACTTTTGCCATATTATTGTTCCTCCCCTAAAGTTTAATTAACTATTCTATTATTACTAATATCAATCACGTACTGATACTTGAAGTAAAGCTAAGGATTTTCTCCTTTCATTTTAATGAAATCACTTGTGCTATTAAATAGAAAAAACAATTAAGAAACAAAGTAGATATAAAAAATCACATAATTCCCTCTCTCTATTTCTCTCATGTATAATAAATAATAACTGAGAGTAGAAAGGGCTGAATTATGCGCAGATATCAATATTTTTAATCTACCCATCACTAATATAATGGAGGTAAAAGTATTGATTACAGAATTATACACACAAAGATTACATTTAAGAAAAACAAAAGAATCCGATTCATTAAGTTTATTTAAAATATGGTCTGATCCAGATGTTACGGAATTCATGAATATTATTAATTTCACTACTGAGGATCAAGCAAAAGACATGATTAGATTTCTAAACGAGCTGGCTCAAAGTAATAAAGCGCTCCGATTTACTATTATCGAAGCAAAATCTAATCAAATCATTGGTTCATGTGGTTATAATTTCTTAGATTTCGAAAACTCTAAAACTGAGATTGGTTATGATATTTCAAAAGCATTCTGGGGCAAAGGATATGCACCTGAAGCAATCTCCGCTTTATTAGACTATGCATTTACTAATTTAAAGCTAAACCGCATTGAAGCAAAAGTTGAACCTGAGAATCTAAATTCCATAAGTGTTTTAAAAAAATTAAAATTCACGTTAGAAGGAACGCTAAGAAAAAGTGAAAAATCAAATGGAAAATTCATTGATTTAAGTATCTATTCAAAATTAATAACTGATTGATTTCTATCCCTCTCCCTATACTTCACTGAAGTATAGGCTCTTTTTATTCCTTAATAAAATTCAAAACTGTCTATAAAGGTACACCTTTATAGACACACAAAATACTTCCTACATCTTTAATCACATAATAATAAAAACCCATTAATCTCATGTACACATACTGGGATCAATGGGCTTTATAAATTTAACATTCTGTTTATTTTGTAAAACTCATTTATTAAATAAAAAAATCCCTTCACGATTTGTGAAAGGGTCAGTATACATTGAAAGGGTACTTCCATTTTAATATGTAAAAGAAAAAATTCGTATTGATAAAATTAACCTTTTGGTTTTTGCCGCTTTTAATTCACTATAAAGAAACTGTAAGGATTAAATTCATCCTATATAGAGTTTTTGTGTTCCTCATTAGACATGTATATTTTATAAATCATATTTTTTATGCAATATTGCATAAAAAATACCTGTTACTGTTGCTATAATTTTAAATGTAAACTGTTGCATCCAACATTTTATAATCTTCTATATTCATTAATATAGAGACCCTAATTGTAGGAAAAAGGAAAGAATATTGGTGGTTCTTCCCTTTTTCCTTATTTTTCATCTCTCTAATGATTCATTCTATAGTCTAAAATATTTTGATGAATGAAACCTGTTAAAATACAAAATTTTAGTTAGCAAACGAGAAATAAACACTTCATTATTATTTCTGCTATATTTAAAGGGCTTTTTTCTAATACAATAAGAAAAACAAAAAGAACTTGTAGAAATCACTACAAGTTCTTTTTGTTTTAAAGCGAATACACGGGACACATAAATTATCTCATTATTCATAACGGGGAAACCATATTGATTACGGCTTGATTTCATTATATAACAAATATTAACATCCAGAGTTTTAATGTTTGAAAATTATGTGAATTTATAATTAAAAATCCACCCTTCCCCTAAAAATTTATCGTTACAAGTTCTCTTAAGGTATTTTCTTCATGAGAAGTAATTAACTTTTAAACTCTTTCTAATATTCAAAACCACTATTTGTAATCCAATACATATTTTATTGATACCAATCTAGTTACAGGTATGCTACAATCCATTTGAAATATTGCTTTTGGGAATGCAATTGCTATTATAATCGCAATTTATTTTCTACAAACTGATTGGGTGTCAGCCCAAATTGCGGTTCTATTCCGCAGTCCTTAACAAATTGTTAAGGACTTTTTTATCATTTTCAGACAGAAGACTCCTTCCTCAAAAATGTGAAGGTGTGAAACACCAATTTTAGGTGGAGATGAACGTCGGTTGGCATATAAAAGAATCCATGATAGTGCTTTTTCTAAATGAATATGTTACTCTTTAACGGCTGGTATTTATCATCGTAAGAAATCCAGTAACTTCATCAAAAAAATGCTCCTAGATTGATCTAGGAGCATTTTTTTGAAACATTATTTTTTATTTGCCTTTGATTCACTTTATTATAGTATCCGTGTTTTACTACTTGCCTAACATCATCTACTTCAAATCCCATTATCTCTGTAATATCTACAACAATTGTATTCTGTAGAACACTGACTACATATCCGGTTAATTCTAAATTAGGATTTTTACGATATAAAAATTGAACATAATCCCCAATTGTTACTTCTGTTTTATGCTCCATTTGGTACCTCTGAATCATCCTTAATTATTCGTTAGGTTTCCCTTTTTTTTACTTCTTTATACTGTTTAGCAAGTCTATAAAATGTAGAATATTTAATAACCTATTTCGCCATTGCTTCTACATTAATTGTATTGAAAATTTTTAGTTAGCAAATTAGAGATAGCTACTTCATTATCATTTCTGCTATATTTAAAAATTTTCACTCTAAATACAATGAGGGGTATCACCAGTATTTTGGAAAATAACCACGCTAAGAGTATGCAAGATATTATACAGTTTTTCTACTAATTCACGAACAAAAGAGGACCCTAAAACCTTGTCAGGATAGTAATGTATAGAAAAATGCATAGACCCATAGCACAAAAAAGGGGGTTCCCTTATGAGAGTAGGGTTCCTCCTTTACTATTGCTACTGATAATGAGACGTTATGTCGACTAACTCTGTATAGACTATACAAAATTTAAATTGTAAAATTAACGCTTGAACCTCCAGTTACGTCAGATATTATGATTAAATTAATAATAGATTGTAAGGAGGTTATATAAGTTGGGTAATGATTTAATTTTCTCAATTGGTAAATTTTCTAAGAAAACTGGTGTTTCAATAAGGACATTGCATTATTACGACGAAATAGGGCTTCTCAAAGCTCAAAAAGACCTCAGTTCTGGCCATCGACTATATGGAGAGAACCATATAGTAAAACTTCAAAAAATCTTGGCCCTAAAATTCTTAGGTTATAACCTAGAAGAAATAAGATTAATGCTAACTAATACAAGTCTCAACTTAAACTTACAGGACACTTTAATTCAACAACAAAAAGCATTTGAAAAGAAAAAAGAGCATTTAGATAAAGTTCTGAAGGCAATTAATCAGACGATTTCTTTGTTAGATAGTCAAAAGGATGTTCCAAGTGAAATATTAATTAGTTTGATTAATAACATTCAAAATGAAAAAAATCAACGTACATGGCTTGAACATTTCACTTCTAAAGAAATTGCAGATAAGGTTTACAATAAAACTGATGAGGAAAATTTGTCCTTAGATAAAGAGTTTATTGATTTATCAAGAGATGTAAAGAGATTAGTTGGAAAACCAGTTCATGATTCAGAAGTACAAGAGTTAGCAAATAAACATTTGCAGGCATCTCTTAAATATGTTGGTCAGGAGGCTATGCATGCTTTTGGAAAATTAGAGGACGAGGAAATAGGAGATTTTCAATGTATGATGGCCTCTCCTTACACAAAGGAAGAAGAAAGATGGTTAGACCAAGTGATAGAATATTATATGGTTCAAAACGGAATGTATAATCCCAATCAACATAATGATAAATAATTTCTTTTAAGCTAACTTTAAACTGATATTAATCAACTTCCAATAACGCGAATTATGTAAATAAGCTGTCCATATGGACAGCTTATTTACATAATTCGCGTTTTGATGGTGCTACCCCATCACCATCAAGCTTAAGATCTTGAAGGTACCCCCAAACGAAAAATTTACTTATCTGCATCAGCTCAGTTTATACAACTAGCGGTTTATTCTTTGATAGTTGTTGTACTTCTGTTTGAATATAAATAAAATAAGTCCCACTTATCCAAAAACACCCCTGATTTCCATTATGTATAGGAAATTAAGGGCATTTTTCAGTATATAAAACTTCAACATTAATAATAAGTCTTCTTTTAAAGTATAGATGGTTAAACAGATGAAAAACTTCGATTGTTATATTTTCCCTTATTTCTTAAATAAAGGTGCTATTTTATCAATTTGATTTGTCCAAATTCCACCTGTATAATCGTCAGGAAGGCGTTTTATATCTTCAGATGAGTCAAATCCACTTGAAAATCCAAACCCATTTCCTCCTACAACGATAACTCGAGTATCTGCTTTATCCATTCGATTAAGAAAACGATTTGGCCATCCCCAAAGCCAAGGTGCTACTTTGTCTGGTATATGTAACTCTCCATGCTTCAGGCTTGAAGGTATGTAGCCAGTCCACCCTAATACCATATAAGTAATAAGATCTTTTTTCATGGTCGCTTTTGACATTGTTCGTAAACTAGGGATGCGCTCTTTTATCGCAGCAATTGGTTTATCGCCACCATATACAGTTAGTTGATCAAGGCGCTTCGCTGGTAATTTCTTGAGGTGAGTAGCCAATTGAATTCCTTCATTTTCATCATCACTTTTAATATGAATAAGAAAAGAACGGTCTGGAAAATGGGTAAGTACTTCATCAAGTGTTGGCATAAGATTAATCCCTTTGCCACGAAACGGGAATGTTTTACCCCCATCAGCTGTATAACCGTAACCAATATCAAGTGCTTGTAATTCTTTTGTTGTAAAATCTCTTGTAACACCTTTACCATTAGTACGGCAATCAAGAGTCCAGTCATGAAAAATAACAAAATTATTATCTTTAGTTGGTTGAACATCAAACTCTACTAAATCAGCTCCAGCTTTAAATGCCGCTTCCATAGATGGAATTGTATTTTCTAAATAAGAATGTTCAGGTTTATTTATACGTTCTGCTGTACATGTATCACTCTCAATCTCTTCCATGCTAAATGTTTGCGAAAGTCCTCGGTGAGCAAGAAGAAGAGGAATTCCATCGTCCCTCTTAGCAAAAAAAGAACTGTTATTTACATAAACAAATACGAATAGGATAAGAATTATCCAAGTCGTTTTACGTTTCAATAACCTTTTTAGTTTGTTCATTGTATGCTCCTCTTAAATTTTGGTTGAAATGCCTTAAACAATTTTCAGCATTTAAATACTGGTAAATATTAAAGCCTATCTTATTTTTTCGCAATGGATATAATTGTTAATTAAAGGCTGGTACTATGATATAAAACGGGAACAATATAAATCAATTCAATAGCCACTCACCCTTCAATAAGAGTAGTTTTGAAAGATTTCTATGAGAATTTAATATAAATGGGTATTTGTAATATCCTATTATTTAAGAATCAATTTACTATATGTATATAATTATCTGACAGCATCTTAATCACCTTATTGAAGGATTAGAGGCCGTCTAAATAAAACTGGATAATAAATTAACATCATACCTACAAATGAGCAAACCAAATAAAAAATAGCCTCGTATTTTATTACTAGAGAAATATTATTATCAATCTTTTTTTCATCTCTTTTATATAACATTTTGAATAATACTCTATATAATAAATACCCAATAATTGCTCCCAGGGTGTTCATAGATAAATCATCAATATCTGTAATTCTATTATCTAGCAATTGACCTAACTCAATAGCCAATGAAAAACCGAATCCAGCATAGGCAGTACTTTTCATTCTTCTAAACTGCGGCCAAATAGTCGGCAATAAAAAACCTAATGGCATAAACAGTAAAATGTTTAAGACATAAGTAGTCATACCTTCAGAAGCAAATGGAATCAAGTTAATTTGATTTGCACGAATTAATGTTTCGTATCTACCTATGTCCCATATAGTCCCTATCTCCGTCACCTTATACACTAGTGAAAGGTAGAATAGAAAAACATACACCCATAGAAAATGCTGAATAGATATATTTTTTTTCGTTTTAAAATAAGATCCAATTTGAAACATTATACAAAAAATAATAGTAAAGAAATAAGTATATAAATAATTAATCAAAACTCCTGAATGCATTTAAAATCTCCTAACTTTACATTGTAATCTATAACTTTGTCATTTTAAAATATAATTCAAGAACGGGTCGTCACAATCACCCCATCTATATTATTTCCATATATTTCACAAAATTCATTTACTGGTATTTCAACGTCAATTGTCTTGTTTTGAAAAAAGGGATAATATGAAATTGTATATTTTCCCCATCAATACTTGCTGAAATGCTCTCTTCTTCTTTTAAATAATCTAGGTATTCTTCCAAGGCTAAATTCATTTCTTGCATAATCGCACTGTGAGGCAAACCGACATAGCGAATATGCCAAGGTTCATATTGAATTCCTGTAACATCCGTTTTATCCGAGGGATAGCGTAAGATAAATCTGTATTTCCAAGCATTTTTTTCTATCCACTTTCCTTCAGGTGCTCGGTCCATTTTCGTTAAGCCTGATCCTACATCAAGTGATAAACCTGAATTATGTTCACTATAGCCTGCTGGTAAGGCATAATCAGCCCCCATCTCATGGTAAAGTCCACTTTGCTCATCAAAGTCACGATAACCATTATTAATAAAAAATTGATTAACACCTTCCTTTACAGTATTATTAATCGTCTCTGAAAATTTTTTTGCTATTTCTTTTGATAAATAAATATTCGTATTAAGCAATCCGCATCCGTTTATCAATTCATTATGTTTAGATAAATTTACGATATCTGATTTCACACTCCCTTGGCGAATAGGATATTTACTGTTAATTAAGAGCAGATTCCCTTGATAGATCTGTTCTTTTACAATCTCTTTCTTTTGGATAATTGAGGTAGTACCTGTGTTATCTATGTTATCTTTGTGATTTTGATCGTATTTTTGAATCTCTACTTTATTCTGAAAAAACAGTGCTTTATTCATGAAAGCAAAACCTAAGAAAAAAAATAACAATAAAAAACACCACTTCTTCATTTTCAGCTTCCTCCTTAAGTAAATGACTTGATGATAATGTCAGGCTGATTCAAACGATGAAGATTTCGGATATGAAACTCTTAACGATTACTTTCTGCAAAGCGATGCTATATCTATATGTGGATACTCTGTTCAGTGGTGTGCAGGAACATCCAAAACAGTAGACTGCTCATTTGGCACAATTCGCTAAAAGGAAAAGAAATATTTGTGTCACTCTTTTTCTAAACATTTGAGCTATTTTAATTCACGCATAAGTTATCATATCTTTCTTTGACGAAATAAAAAAAGCTCGTTCTTTTGGTTTAAGTCTACCGCATAAGAACGAGCCATTTTTTAATATTAAATTGTTAATTTCCTAAGAAAAAGTAGAGATAACCTTAAGAATTTCTTAAGAAACAATGATTATTTTCTAAGAATCCCCTTTATCAACCGAGTCTTGGAAGACTGGAAGTTCTACCGTGAAAGTCGTAGAGTTATCATTACTTTCCGCGTAAATCTGCCCGCCATGCTGAACAATGATTTCTTTTGCAATCGCCAATCCAAGTCCCGCGCCGCCCGTATCAGAAGAACGGGCATCATCCAATCTGTAAAACTTTTCAAATATGGTAGCGAGTTTATCTTTCGGGATGTTTCCGGCGTTCTCGAAAACGATGGATACCACATCTTCGGATAGGCTCGCAGTAATGTCAATAACGCTTTCGTCCTTGCTGTATGCAGCGGCGTTTTTCAAAATATTGTTAAAGACCCTCGCTAGCTTATCAGGGTCACCAAATACGGTCAAATCTTCAGAAGCATGGAGTACCACCTGTTTGCCCTTCGCGGCAAGCTGGGGATAAAATTCATCAGTCATTTGCACCAGCATATAGTATAGGTCTATGTGCTTTTTCGTGAGCGTAATCGTTTGAAGGTTATATCGCGTAATCTCAAAAAACTCGTCGATTAGCTGTTCCAGACGATACGCTTTGTCTAACGTGATATGCACATATTTTGCCTTTTGCTCTCTCGGCATGTCTGGTGCCTCGTCAAGCAGGATTAGATAACCGATAACTGATGTAAGAGGCGTTTTAATATCGTGTGCCAAGTACATAACAACTTCATTTTTTCTTTGTTCAGCCAGCTTTGCATCATGCTCTCGCTTTTCAAGAGTCCGCTTTAATGTATTGAGCTTCTGTTCCATGAACTCCATTTCCTCAGAAAGCTCAATTTGTTTATCTTCGTTCTGAATAAGTATATCAATACCGGTATTTATCTCTTCAAAGTATTTTACAAATTTTAAAAGCATAACTCGGCATAGAATAAGAATACTAATAGCAACCGCCACATAAATAAAAATTTCTATATTGTTCCGTATAGTATACTGATATATTATCATTGCGTCCCAACGCTCTAAATGATAACTGTTTTCCAAAAAACGTACGATCCACTCCCCAAGTGTTCCTTGGATAAATAGACGCAAAAACAGCACAAATACAACTGCTGCCATGACAATCGTAAGGATATATTGGTAGAGTTTTCGTTTTAATTTTGAATAATCGATTTTTTTACTCTTATTTTTATTTTTCAATTTTATAGCCAATCCCCCATACCGTTTTTATATACTTCGGATTATCAGCCATGTCGTTCATCTTTTCTCGCAGATGTCGGATATGCACGGTGATAGTGTTATTACTCTTGCTGAAATATTCGTCACCCCATATCTCATGAAACAACTGCTCAGAGCTAACCACATTTCCCTTGTTTTCACAGAGGATACGCAGGATTGAAAACTCGGTGGGAGTGAGAGATAACGGCTTCTCGTTCAAAGAACACTCATGCGTGCTTATATTAATGACAAGACCAGCGTGGACGATAACATTCTCGTTCTGTGCCGTTACTCCATTGTATTTTTTATATCGGCGTAACTGTGCCTTAACTCGCGCAATTAACTCTAGTGGGCGAAAGGGCTTTGTAATATAATCGTCCGCGCCAATTGTTAGCCCTGTAATTTTATCTACTTCCGTATCTTTCGCCGTCAACATGATAATAGGATAAGTGTGCTTGTCCCTTATTTTTTGACAGATAGTGAGACCACTTGCGTCGGGAAGCATGATATCCAATATAGCAAGGTCAAGCGCATTCTTGTCTATACATTCCAACGCTTCTTTGGCGGTATAGTATTTGAAAACCGTATAATTCTCGTTTTTCAAGTATAGCTCAACCAAATCGGCAATTTCGCGTTCATCTTCCACAATAAGTACTTTATCACTCATGATTACCAATCCCCCTTTATGGATGTGCTTTTCTCAATCGGAATCTTTTCTGAATAACGAGCCTATCATACCTATTACACCAAGTAAAGTCCTATTGTTGTATACAGACACAGTCGGTAACACAGAATAGATTTTCGGATTTACCCATTTATTAGGATTTAATTTTACGCCAAGAATAAGAGATCCATCGGACTCAAAATTATTTACAATAGATAAAGCAAATGGGTAAAAAAATTACTTTCAGTAAAATAAAAAAGAACCTGCAAACATGCAGATTCTCCTGATAATGATTTATATAAGTAAGACCCGAAAATATAATACAATAATTCGAAAATGAGTTCAAGTAAATCAAAAGAACCCGCTGGAGTTCGGGTCCTTTCAGAAGTGATGATGTTTTCTCGGCTTCGGAAAGTGAGAAAATACTAAAATATAATACAACGTAAAATTTTCAAATGAAAATTTTGATGCTTCAATGGTGCCATATTTCTTAATTGCAGCGTTTTTTGGTAATGTTTAATTACAATAAACGTATAAGATTTTGGAAATGACAGAAGTGTCTCTAATAAGAAAAACCACAGCAATCGCTGTGGTTTTTCTTTTAACGACTAAGACTATGTTGTAATTGTTCATAGCATCATATATTGAATTTCAAAAAAGTGTTAAAATGTAAAAGTTTGAATAATTCTTCAATTCGGAGGGATTGTGTAGAATATAAACGGGTTGAACAAAAAGCCTAGTAGAAACTAGGCTTTTTGTATAAAAAAATACCATTTTCATATTAATACATTTTTAATTACACTCTATTGTATACAAACTTTAATAAGATGTTCCAATGTATATATTATTAATTTATATTCAAATTTTAAATTTATTGCAAATCGCGTACTTTCTACAAAATTATTATCAAAAATATACATTTAAATCATTGTAAACAAGAAGTTTAGAAGAGCTATAGCGATGTGACGGTACCTCATCGCTATTCAGCTAATAAAAAGAAATACCCTCAAAATGAAAAAAATACGTTATTCTTTCTGTAGAATCATAGTGGTCTGACCCCATTTGGTGAGACAAAGAAAAAACACCTAGATAACATGTTTCCTATAATCTATAGGTATCACTTTAGGAGTTATTTTGCACCTATTTTAAGCGTTATTTTGCACTATAAGTAAATATAAAAAGCCCAATTTCTCATTAAAATTGAGAAATTGGGCTTTTTTCGTTGCTCCATTAAAGCGCCCTATAATTGAGTAACTAAATTATTCGATAAGAAGGTCAACCATAATCATATATTTACTTTTTTCAGTCGGGAAATTGAAAGTTTCATTCTTTTCTTAAATCTAATTGTGTGTTTTCATTACCCTGCCAAAATGGAATAGTTAAGTCTTCAACTACAAAATCTAAAAGCTCTTCATCAACATTAACACTTACTTTTTTTGTTCTCTTGCTAATTCAGAAAATCCCCTTGTACTTCCAGCTGGAGCAATGGAAAAAGGACTGAACCAACGTCCATTATTTAAATTTTTATCCCACCAGGTACTTGCCACCTCTCCGTTTTTTCCTATCTAAAATACATCGAGGTGATCAGTAAATCGGGACACAGTTGCTATTTGAGACTCTGTCATCCGGCCATACATCATGTTAACAGTAGCCACGTCACCATCACTAAGCCCATTTCTCTGCCCAATGGTAACCCCAGGTGTTAAAGGCTCGATTGTTGGTAAGTTGTTTTTTGAAAAGAAATGTGTACCATAATGCATTATTGAACCATAGTCATATGGGCCATAGTCATCGGATACTGGTATTTCTTGATTAAAGTTACCCTCCTTTCCAGTCTCTATGTTAGCCCAGTTAATTCTAACGAAGTTATTTCGGTCCTCTCGACTTTGTTCGTGGAACAAGCCCACTGTATGGCCAATTTCATGAATAACATTTCCTGTACTGCAATCGTTGCCAAGGTTTATGAATTGTTCCCCTCCTTGCATCCCTATGCGAGATGAACAACTGTCGCTTGGTCTGAAGGTAACATAGTTGGTTTCCGTGGTTCGTCGCACAAATCTTATGAAAGTTCGATTTTCCCAATGAGAAATAGCATCAGTTACACGTTGCTGATTGGGAAGACTTGAATCAATATTAAAAGGTATAACTCCGTTTGGCCAGCGGAATTGGTCACCTGTGATGCCGACCCCCTTGGTTTTAGACCGGGTTTCCATTTCTGCGACAGTTCCAAGAACAATATCACCTTCAAAGATGGCAAGACCGTCAACGACCGAGTATTTTACTTCTCTGGGGGATGGTAAATGGATAAACCCTGTCCGTATTTCTTCACTATTTAGATTGGTTTCACATAAATCATTACTCTTTGCTTTCACCTTTAGTACCTCCGTATTGTATTTGGTATATAGATCAATCACAATCATAACTTCCCCGAAAGAGACGACTTTATTATGACAATCTTGATAAAATAGTAAGTGAGAGTAAAAGAATTGATAAAAGCACATATCTATAAAAACAATCAGCTTAAAACTGAACGGCTATGAAAAATTACAACTTAAGCGTTATGATTTATAAAATTCACTTTTAGCTGAATATCTTCAATAATAATGGATAAGATATCCGTATGGGATTTTCAAATAATTGGAGGTCGAATAAAGTGCCTAAAGGATTCTCGTTACATATTGGATTAAATTCAGTTGATCCACAACATTATTCAGGATGGAGTGGAGACTTAGTTGCCTGTGAATCAGATGCTGAAGATATGGGGTTAATTGCAAAATCATTACGTTATGATAATACCTCTACGCTCTTAACAACCAATGCTACAATAGATAATTTTGTTAATGAAGTTAAAAAAGCAGCATCATCTTTAGAAAGTGGAGATATTTTTTTCCTTTCTTATTCTGGACACGGTGGGCGTGTTCCTGATCAACAAAATGATGAAGCCGACGGTTTTGACGAAACTTGGTGTTTATATGATGGTCAATTCCTAGACGATGAAATTCACGCACTTTGGCATCTTTTTAAGGAAGATGTAAGAATTGTTGTCTTATCAGATTCTTGTCATAGTGGATCAATAACTAAAGCTCAACATTACGCTTTATATAATTTCTCCAATATTGATCCAGTAAAACATGTAGCCTATCGATATATGCCGCTTGGTATTAGAACTAAAACCTTTGAAAAAAATAGAAGTATTTATCATGAAAGAAAGGCTCAAGTTAATGAAAGAAATGACAATGAATTAAAGTGCTCGGTTAAATTAATATCTGGTTGCCAAGACAATCAGCTTTCAGCAGATGGAGCTTTTAATGGATTATTCACTGCAACTTTATTATCAGTATGGAGAAGTGGGGCATTTGAAGGGAACTACCAAAAATTCCACAGAAAAATTTTAGAAGCCATGCCGCCAGATCAATCTCCAAACCTTCTTGATATTGGAAAGAGTAATCCAACTTTTGATAATCAAAAACCTTTTGTCATTTAATCAATTTTAAATATTATTATTTTTAATTACTAGAGTATCTGAATAAGGCTCTCAAAAAATGAGGCAAGAATAAGGTCACCCGTATAGTTCTATTATTTCAATGGAATATACGGGTAGATTAAGTGGAAAATTATCATACGATGAGATAATCTCTATTAAGGTAGACACTCATAATGTATTTGGTATCTTGATATAAGCGCAATCTTTCACAATCAGTAAGCATTTGCTTGAGATTTTTCCTCCATTGAGTCGTTTACTACGAGGAGAATACTTCATTCCTTTCTTTTTTTCTCTTACAGCTTGATCTTGTAATCGTTTTTGTTGCTGTTGTTTTGTTAATCGATGAACAATTACACGAGCTGGCACTTTATCAATCATTCCTACATAAGCATCAGCTATTTCACATGTTTGTCCTGGTTGAAGGGAGTTCATTAACGTCTCCATATCTATCTGTATATACTCTGTACCTTTCTAAATTCTTCCGTCTTGAAAATAATCAGGGTTAGGATTTTTTTGATAAATGCGTGTATTCGATTTGATACGTGAAATATAATAATCCTTTTTCTCTTGTATATGTTGAAGATCTTTCAAATGAAAATAACCTAAATCTCGGATACATAAATCATTCGCCGTCACAGTTGGAGCGCACAGAGAGCCATAAGTGCGATCATGTTGTTTACCTGGACCTGTATGAATATGTAGGAACTGTCCACTTAACAAATCATACTCAAGTTGAATTTTTATCCCAGCTGTATGGCTGCATCCTCCTGCACCTGGATAAACCGATGAAAATACATCCGGGAGTTGAAATGCAGTTGAATCTAAAATACGAATACGCTTGAAAACAGAAGTGTATGGAGAAGAAATTGGCATAGATGCGGCCAATTTTTTTCTTAATAGTTCGGCTAGTAGGTGTTGTAAAAGTAGGACAGCCGCCTTATTAAACCGTTGATTCAGTCCCTCTGGACTGATGAGTACTTCTGTTGATGCTTCTAAACAGCTAGATAACTGAGTTAAAGAAGTCATAGCTATATTTTGGCTCACCCATACACATAAAGCTACTAAATCTTTTGCTTGGTACTTACTGGTTCGTTGCACAAAGCCAACATTTCTGGCAAGATTTCGTAAGGTATTAGGGGATAAAAGGTTTTGAATTTCTTGAGCAAATAGTTGTAATTCATCAGATACAGAAATAGACATACAAAAACGCCATCCTTTCCTATGATTCTATAGAAAGAATAACGTATTTTTTCATTTTGAAGATATTTCTTTTTATTAGTTTGATAGCGATGGGGTTCGTCCCCACAAGGCAAGCCGCATTCTAACCAAAACGCAATCTTTAGATCAAAAAATAAGAATAAAACCAATGAATAAATATTTAATTTATATTTTTTTAATCTCATTTTCGTAATCTTCAAGTTCCTTATCTGTCATTACATATGGAGAGGGGTCCTCTTTTATAAACCGTACCGCATTTAGTCCGATCATCTGAGCAGCGGCGGACGGCTGACCATCTGGAATAATAGGCGAAATGGACAAATCGGCAACCTTAAGATTTTTGGTACCAAACACATTGAGGAATCCATCGACAACCCCTCCTTGAATCGTCTGTCCCATCCGACACTGACCGCCTAAAGAGAAGTTCGTGTAAGAGGCTTTGACATAATTCTCAAGCTGCTGTTGTTTGTTGGGATCATTGTCAGGTAGCTGGAATATACTTTCGGGAGGATATACAACTTTCCCGATTCCGTTATTTGGGTATTTCAGTGGATCTCTAGCCTCTACAATAATATTATAAATTCTCTTATATTGATCGACCATATACGTTAGATCATTGGGATCTTCCAACGGATTGAAGTTAAGAGATGGATAAGCCTCTGGATCGCTATGTTCCACTAGCACTGTACCCCTGCTTTTTGTATTCACGTCTACAATACCAAAACTCATGATACTTGGAGTAGTTTGGAAAGTTAAATCTAAACTCCAACCATTGCTGATCACATCCGGAGCAGGGATAAAAAATGGGATAGGAGCCCCTATCAGTTGGAGACGACGACTTTCTAGTAGATTCATTGGATTCTCTGCTTGGAAAGCACCTAAGATAAGTGGAAAGTTGGGATCAGCAAAAAATATCGGAAGAATTTGAGAGGTATCTATTTCAACTCCTAATCCAACATAACCATGAGTTTGAAGATTGTGACCCACATTTGGACTCTCTATAAATGTTGGTATACCTGCTTTAGCCAAATCATCCGATTTACCGATTCCTGAACGTTGTAGAATGACTGAGGAAAAAAATCCTGCAGAGACGATAATGCCTTTTCTTGCAAACCTTCTATGTGAAACACCATCCTTGACAAATTCAACACCAACCGCAATGTTCAGTCCATTTTTTTTCTTAAATAAAATTTTGTTAACGGTTGTTTTAGCTAAAATAACTAACTTTCTTCCATCAACTCCAAATTCATCTGGATGGAACTGGTTTCCTTGACTGACAATATGGTCATTTAAATAACCTGTTGCCGTTGAGGATCGGACAAATTGACCGGGGCTAATTTCTTTTTGAATAATTTGCGATTTATAAAATGTACAATCCCTTATGCCGGTATTATAGTCCACAGCAATCGGCGTTCCCAATACAGTGTTTGTTGCTTGAACTAACGTATTGATTAATCCATTAGGGGGAATACTCTGTTGCCTAATAAAGATTGGCCCTTGTGATCCTCGTTCATCAGGGTCTTGTGTCGATCCTGTATAGGTTTCATTTTTTACAAATAAGGAGCTAATCTTGTCGTAACTCCATTGATTACCAACAAGACTTGCCCACTGGTTATACAACTCTTTACTCCCACGTACGGCGTACATGTCACTAATTTCTGAACTTCCCCCTATGGCGCGACCATTTGTTGCAATAAGTGTACGTGCAATAGTCGATTCTAATTCAGAAGTAACATTAAAGCTAAACCTGTTACCTCGAGTTGTATTAATGGCCGCAATAACGCTAGGGTTACTTAGCTCATTCGTCATATTTGTTCCTGCTTCTAGCACTAGTACAGAAGTACTTTTGTCATCCGTTAATTCTTTGGCGATTACCCCTCCGGCAGTTCCGGCACCAATCACGATATAATCAAATTTAGTAGGGTCTATTGGTTTTATAGGCTCTGGAACTGCACAAGGAAATGCACAAGGAAATAATGAATAAGGAAATTCGCAAGGATTAAAACAATTTCTTTTTTTTGATGGCATAAATAATCAAGCTCCTTTTTTGCATTTAGTATATTAAATGTAAGAAAGAATCTGTCTCCTGTACCAGTGTCTTTATTAATTAAAAAATGTATGTTCTATACATGTAAAGTTAACATAACGCATCATTATCAATAGACAATAACGGATAGATTTTTCGTTTTTGGGGTACTATAAAATATTAGCTTGATAGCGATGGGGTAGCACCAACAAAACGCGAATTTCGTACGTTAAGTAAAATTGGATAAAGTAAGAGCCGATTTCCTATATGATAAGGGGAATCGGCTCTTACTTGACTATTAGTCTTTTAAAATTAAATTGGTACTATCGGGCATTCAAAATGATAAAATACCATTCTGAAATTAATTTTACGGCCCTATACACACTTTATTTTAGTTTCTCTTTTATTTTTTCTGGTACATCTTCACTTTTAACTTCTTCATAACCGTTAATTAATGAAATTTTATCAGGTGTTTTTTATTAGCATCTTTATCTTCATCTGCCGTAATTTTTAAATAGGTTCCTTCTTTAATTGGCTTATCATCATTTGTAACAAATTGGATTGTTTTCTCTTCTCCATTTTCTTTAAATCCTTTTAAGGTGTATTTGAATGCGTCTCTTTCTTTTGTTCCTTGACCTTCAATTTTCACATAATAAGTTTCTGTGAAGAACTTTCCACCATATTAGAAGGATAAGGCAGATCATCACCTGTTACCCGTAAATCAACAGTACGCGGATACTGCTCCATGTTTTTTAATAAATCAAGCCCATATTTTCTGTCTCCTATATAAGCGTCAGCATTTTCAAGAGGATTTTTTCTTGCAATCCCAGCCACAGCTCAATATTTCCACCATTTCCCATTTCATCAGAAACAAAATAATCATTAAAACTAAGAACAGTCCCTGTATGACCAAACTCGCTGTGGAGAAATCCAGTAAACTGTTCTGGTAGGGTGAACCTACTGCCTAAGCCAAACGTATGGAACATAGCATTTCTACCAACAAGTCCGTTTCCATTACCAAGCCCTCCTGGTGGTCCCGACATAAGTAGAATTCTTGCGCTTTGAACAGCTCCGGCACATAACACCACATTATGAGCTTGTTGGAACATATCTTTTGGATTGTTGGGATCAGAAACATCAAGATAACGAACCCCTGTTGCTCTACGGAGACGTTGATCATAAAAAAATTCTTAAACTTTTGAATCCGGTCGAATTTCTGCAACTTCACGTAAATTTCGCAACTCATGAAGTGTTGTAGAAAGAGTTCCATATTTTGGCTGACGTGAACCCCAGCAAACATATTCTCCACAAAATCCACATATGTTACATGCATCACGAACAGTATCAGACCATATCTCTTTAGGAGATTGATTCCAGAATTCTGGTTTTGGATTATCCCCCCAATTTTTAATCATCTTGTCAATCATATCCTGGGTACAGTACTCCTTAATATCAGGATTGACCATAGCCGATGGTATCATTGTGGGATTCATCCCTATTGCATTCATTGCCTTAAAGAAAAAGGAGCCAATTGGCCTTTGAGGGTATTCTTTTGACGGAAATGGCGTCGAAGGTAGTGTATTTCTCCATGTGTTCATGCTAGTCTCTGCCGAAAAGGCTTTGAACCATGGAGATTCCTTGATGGACTTATTGATACCCTGATGGTCACCGCCGACTGATAAGATGGCTTCAGCTATATTTAGAACTGGCTCAAGTTCGTTGTAACTAATAGGCCAATCTGCTACAGAATAGCCCCATTCACTAATCTTGTCACTTTGACCAAGTTCTTTAAAAAGTGATTGTAATCTCAGATCTACTGGTAATGGTCGAATACCCCAACATCCCCAAAGGAGTGATCCTCCCCCCATATCAGTTGCCGTCCAGCCTCCTTCAAATGGTTTGGCCACCGATTTATCATCTTTACGGAATGTACTATAATCTCCTCTAGGCCGCCTTACCGGAAGAGGTTTCTCTAAACCAAAGCGATACTCATCATGAAATACCTGATCAAACTGCTTTTCACCTTCAGGAAGGGCCTCAGCCCAATCAGCACCTTGCTCAAGAACAACAACACTATATCCAGCACGTGCAAGCATCCATGCAAGAGTACCTCCTCCACCTCCTGTGCCAATGACTACAAAATCAGCAACTTTTATTCATTTTCCTCCTGTAGGTTACTATATTTAGCCAATACATTCTCAAACAGTTTCACAGCTTCCTCTGTATCGTAACTTGTAAAATGATTTCCAACTCTACGAGTTTCATCAAGCTCAACCAGTAATGCTGTTGACCATGGTTCTTCAGCGGTATTACGCATTCCCATCATGCGATACAAAATATCACGCGTAAACTGAAATAAGAATGAAACAGATGTTGGAAATTCCAGAGGAGACCAAGAGGGATGAGAATTATTTACAAGCAATGCTACGAACTTTTCCCAGCCACCAGACGTCTCTGGGATACTAAATTGAGCGGCTTTAAGAAGCAAAGATGTCCCTTTTTGATAAAATTCAGAACGTATAATAGGGTTTTTATCTTTATCAAGAAGTACGCCTCTAGACTCTGTAATACCGAAGATTGCATCTTCTTCTAAACCACGGGCTTTTCTCCATGATTTAGGATGTTGAATTGGAGTTGCAGAGAAAGGAGCTTGTTGAAGCCTCTTCCAACGGTTCATCAGTGACAAGTCAAACGAGGTCTCACGTAGTAAACCCTCCAAAAATTGAATCAGATTAAATTTTTCTGAATTTAAGGGGCCTTTACCGTGTCTCCAAGGAAGGTATTCCTCTGTGTCCGGTACCTGATTAGGAGACGGTTTAGAGTTAATCCATTTTTGTAGGGGAATTAAGACATCTGCAACTTTAAGAAGTACAAATTTCATTTCTCCATTAAATTGGAATCCAGAAAGATTCATTCTATTATGTTCATCCTCTAAATTATCGTTCATTGACATCTAATCTATCCTCCTTTCCAAAAATACCAATATATGTGTTTTTTCTTTTTTTAATTAGTATTCAATTGAACTAGCTAGTACTTGTTTGTTACCTCATTGATTAGCTTAGATACAATTTTCAATCTTTATCATTGAAATGGTTCTATAACGACACTTCAGGTTATTTCAATTAACTTTTATGTTGTATCACATATAAATAAAATCTCACTGATTCTCTCCAAATTAAGAAAAAAGAGATTATCATTATTTCAAAATTAATATAGACATTTTAATGAAACAGTTCTCTTAAAATTATGGAGAAAAATAATTAGAATTGGTTACTCTTATGTATTCAGCTCCTTTTCTTAGCAATGGATTGCATAATACATTGCTAATTAGGAGATAATCTAATTTATAGTAAAATATCTCTTAAGATTTATTTCATTATGTGTAATAAACATATAAAGGTTATTGTTTGCCATTCATGACGAAACATCCGCTTATTTTAACTTAATTGGTATTCTGTATAATACATATAGAAAGAAGGAGAAACACTGTGCAGATTCGCTGTGGAACGTTTAACTTATACCAATTTGCTGAACCTCCTTTCAAATGGTATGAGCCTGGTAACAAATATTCAGATGCTGAATGGTTGATGAAGAAGGAATGGATTAAAGAACAAATATTAAAAATGAAATGCGATGTTATTGGTTTTCAAGAAGTATTTAGCTCAGCTATTTTGAAAAGCTTAGTTGAGGAATTAGGGTTTATTCATTTTGAAACAGTAGAAACCCCTGTTACAGATATAGATAATCCATTAGTATTTATAAAACCTGTAGTTGCAATAGCGTCAAAATATCCAATAATTTCAGTAAATCCTGTTAAAGTACCAGATTCCATTATGGAGGAAATACCTGTTAATGCAGATTTTAAATTCAGTCGTATTCCAATAAAGGCTACGATACATATTGATGGTTCTGGTGATATTATTTTTTATGTTTCGCATTTGAAATCCAAAAACCCAGCAGTTAGAGATTTACATTTAAATCCTGATGATGCATTGGATAATAAGATATTAGCTACTTTACGAGCAAGGTCGATAGGACATATAATATCATTACTACAACGAGGAGCAGAAGCAGCGGTCTTATATCATGAGATATCTGAAACCCTACACACTCATAAAGAAGTTCCAGTTATCTTGCTTGGTGATTTAAACGATGATGAACACTCTATTCCCATAGAAGCATTAACTAATAGGGAAAGGCTTTTAAAAATCAACGGTAAACCAATTGATGATGACGAACAAAAGATTGTATATAATTATAAACTTTACGATGCTTTTGACTTAGCTCCAAATCAAAGTGGACAAAAAAGATTGCCCACACATTATTATAAAAAATTAGGAAACGTATTTGACTATATTTTTGTATCTAATGTACTTAATGGGAAAAACGAACAGCACCTTGGTCGAGTAAGCGCATATAAATTACTCGACCATCATTTAAAATGTGATGATATTGAAAATAAAACACAATCTGATCATGCCCAAGTTGTTGCAACTATAGAATTCAAAGAAAATATAAAATAAAGAAAATGAGTCGAATGTTTCTTAAAGTAAGAATGAAAAGTAATACGTTTTATAGATGAGTTAAGGAATATGAATATACCTTAAAAAAAGTACCCATTCTTGAAATTGGGTACTTTTCTTATTCCCCCTTTTCGAGGGAGCAAAAACACCCAACAATTGGATACAACACAGAGAATCCCCTTATTACGGTGTTTATAATTTTTGTATACAATTTGGTACATGAAATTATACAAACTAAGTTATTCCTTTTCCTTTAAAATCCTTATAGCATTCTATATGAATTTTATGGTATTATATAGATAGAAAATTTGTTTTCATTGTTTATACACTATTGTACGTAGCGTGAAGGACAAACCTTACGCCCTGATAACTCGGGCGAGGTTTGTCCTTTTTTTATTTTAAGGAGGAATTTACTATGAAAAAAGTCTACAAAATTGGAGCAGTTATCACAACTTTATGCGTTGCTTGTATCGCAATCTTTACTTTAACTAAAGATGAATCAGTCAAAACAGAAACTATAACACCAGAAAAAACAATTGTATCTGCTGCAGATGTAAAAGGATCACCTGAAAATATAAAAGATATTTCAAAAGAAGAATTAAAGCAAAAAATACAATCCCATGAAGAGTTCATTGCGTATTACTATCAACCAACCTGTCATTTTTGTAAAAAAGCTGCACCGAATATCAATCGTATGTCAAAAAAGCATGATAGAACCATCTATCGTATTGATATCTCTACACCAGAAAATCAAAGTGCCTTTCAAGAGTTCGACATTCCAGGTACTCCAATTGTCGTAGCTTATAACAGAGGTGAAGAAGTTGAACGTCTAGAAGGAGCCGTTTCAGCTGCTACATATGATGGTTTCTTTGCAAGACGTAATTCGAGTGCTAGCTAGTTTAGTGCTCGTTTTTCTTTGTAAGAAAGGAGAATTAACATGCAACAAAACGCCCGTATTCATTCTTTAGACATACTAAGAGGTATCGCCATACTATGTATCCTTTTTGCGAATCTACCCACTATGACAGGACTAGATCCCTTTAATCAAGCAGGTTACACCGGTACAGATAAAGCGATTCGATTTTTAGTAGATTTGTTTATACAAGCAAAGTTCTACACTATTTTCGCATTCTTATTTGGAGTAGGATTTTATATCTTTATGAAAAATACAGAAGCAAAAGGATATCCTATGTATAAGTTATTTACCCGGAGACTGTGTATTTTACTAGTCTTCGGTTTACTCCACTTCACCTTTCTATGGTTTGGAGATATTCTACATGCGTATGCTATAGCTGGATTTATTCTATTGTTCTTTTATAAGCGATCTACTCAGCTTATTTTTATAGCTGGTTGTAGTTTCCTAACGGTTAGTTATGTATTACATGTTATTGTATTTTCACGAGCAAGTTCTTCTATTCCTGAAGTACCAACTTACTATCAATATATTTTTACAGGCAACACTACCAACCACACGGTAAATCTATTTACACATTATTTATATCAAGTAAAAGCACGTTTGTTTTTTCTGATGATAGAGGAGCCCCAACAACTACTAATTGGAATTCCAGAATATATAGGATTATTTTTAATCGGCTTATGGGCTGGTAAGAAAAATATTTTTAAAAGGGTACCGGAATTAATAAAGAAAATTAGATTTTTACAGTGGAGTTCGTTATGCATTTCATGTCTTCTCTCTTATCCTATTATCTACTACTTTATAAAAACGGATATCTATTACTCTATCGATGTACAACTATGGACTCTATTTGGAGGGAAAGCACTAGCTATATTCTATATTTGTACTCTACTTAGAGTTTGTGAGAATAAAAAATATATAAAATGTCTGCACCCCTTTATGAACGTAGGCAAGTATGCTTTAACGAATTACATTAGCCAATGTATACTAACTCTTGTCATACTTTCGTTATATTTTAAAGATGTCTCACATGTATATTACTGGCAACTATGTATCTTCGGGCTTTTAATTATCTTTGTACAAATACTATTCAGCAAAATTTGGAGTAAATATTTCCGCTATGGTCCTATTGAGTGGGTATGGAGAAAAGGCATTTACAAGACATAGCCTATTTTTCACCAGTTACATGCAATTAACTGAAAAAAATAATAAAATATCATATGAAAGATTAAAGATATATTTGCGGTTGTAAAATAATGTTATTAAAATTAAAGTGGTTCAAGTCGCAGGAAGGCACCTTTGGGTGTCTTTTCTTTATGCATAAAAAAGCCTCATCTTCCTATAGAAAAGATAAAGCCTTTATATATTATTTATTATCCGATTCATCAGTTTTATTATAAACACATTTAGCTTCTCCAAAAAGACCACCTGTGTCCCATTCCCACCATAATACGCATACTTCCCAGGTGAACCATTGTCTCTTATACTTGGATATGATTTTAGTTTATATTCATAAACCGAAACCATAAAAATATAAATAGATTACCACGATTGTAATTCCCATAAGAGTGATTAATAGGAGTCTTATGAAATTTTTAAAATATGTATTCTTTGTAGTTGGATGCACCAGTCTAATATCACTTTGGTATGCAATCTTTTTTCTGTAAAGATAAGCAAAAAGAAAAGTCGTTCCAGAAATTAGATAGTGTATTTCAATGAAATAATATAACTTGAAGAAACACAAAGTGTTTTTACTTTTGTTTTTCTTCAAGTTTTCGTTTGTTAATAGCTCAATAAAAAGAGGTTTGTTACATTCTAATTATTTCCGTTTTTTCTTTTTGATGGAATATTTGTTACTATCATATATACGTAGTGTAATTGAAAGTTTTTCTTTTTCTAGTTTTAGTCTCTTCTAATCCTTCTTTTATTCGTTCAGCTTCAATCATTCTGATTTACATCCAATGATTGAAGCTGAATATTCAATTCCATTTACAATTGCTTGTGTTCGATAGTGTACTACAACCTCTAAACCTTTTGAACGAAACTTTTTTACAACTTTATCTAAGTCCTTTTTTAAATTCTGACGACTCCTGGATCTAACTATTTCAATTTCTATAGTTTTCACAGTTACACCTCCTAAGCAAAATGGTATAAATTTATTGCGTTCACTATCACTTTGTTCTTCTTTACAATACATTTAATCTATTAAGAGTCAAAAATTATACAACAAAAGAGTGACTCCGTTTAGAACCACTCTTTTCACCAATTTCTTAATTTCATTCCAAGTATAATTGAATTCTTCACCAAAATCATTTGCAATACTCCCTTTGACCGATGAACGTTGTAAGTAAGAACGGCCCATTTGATAGAGCGATGCTGCAGCTCTACTTTGCAACAAGGGCACCACATAAAAAAAGAAAATTGTACTTTCAGGCACAAAATTGAAGTGTTTTGCTTATCTTCCTTTACGTTAAGGGATTAGTTTGTATATTTAGGGAGATGTGCGAGACAGGTGTATATTCAGGGTAATCTAATATTTTCCATTAAAATATGATAGGATAGAAGTATATCCAAAATGGAGGAATGGCAAATGAATTCAAACACAAAACAGTTTATTTATGATATCCAGCAAAGAAAGAACAATTATATAGAAAATGTATTAATAGCAATACAACATCCTAAAAAAGAGCAATCTGAACAAATCATTCAAAATATAGTAGAGAAGATGGATATGATGATTAGTTTAGTTACTACTTACATGGCTATTGAATCCGAATCTATAAAAGAATTAAAAGAGCTTCAGGAAGAACTTATTCATGCTCAAGCATATATTCAAAAACGGAAATTTGAAGAAACACAGAAATAAAACCCTGTGTTTTTACTTGGTGGACTATGACATTAATTTTTTATAAATTTGATTATTGCTTTGGCATAATCCATACAATTTGTTGAATGCGTACAATATATGGCGCCGTATCTTCAATGAGCAAATGATCTGGTTTCACATCTTTTAACTGTCCCCTTACATTACCTCTTACAGTTTCAATAACCACATATTTACCAATTACTGATTGTAATGTCTGGTATACGTAGGGATTAGATGTACTTACCGTATATTGTTCACTCAAGTCATTTCCTTCCGAATAACTCATTCTATAAGTCTCCTTTCTAATTTGTATTCTTTCTCCTAATATAGGATATAAATCTTATAAATATGCTAGAAGGATAATTCATTATAGGAACGGAAATAACATTTTAATAAGGTACTGTTTCTATTTCTGACTTCCTAAAAATTATTTAAATGAAGTTACTTTTACTAGTTAATAGGTGATGATATATGAATATTTTGATTGTACATCTAGGTTGTTCCTTTTAGATATGTATGAATTTAAATACGCCCTTTATTAGAATAGTGCTCATACTTTTTTTGAGATTCTTTCGTAATACGTGCATTAAGTAAAATTGCTAACAATAAAAACACTCCATATTTTCCTCCTGTAGCTCCTATGATTATCACACTACTACAAACAAGTATAATTAATAGGATAAACGAAACTGAATAAATACGATCATAATACTTTGACATTTTTTCGCATTTAATGCGTTCTTTCCTTGCATCCATCTAAATTCCTCCTTTAAATTATCCATATCACTTTCAAATAAGTCTTGCCCTTATAAAGGAAACAATATATCGTTATATGAATTAGTTTCTTTTTTTTTCAACTAACTTATATAACGTAAAAAGAAATCCTATCAATATTAAGCTTTCCACCATGATAATCCCGACCCTCTCCTTCCTTTTAAGCCCAACACATTAAATAAAATTTGCAGCAAACAAAAAGGACCCTCCTTCCTCTTAAAGGCAGATCCTTTCCTCTTGCATGCAACTATTTTTAGCTATTCTTGATTAATTAGAATCACAGCTGGTCCATCTACACGAATTCCACCAACTTCGATTTTTTCATAAGGCTCAACTTTAATAGAAATGATCCCTTCCCGCTTCTTTAATTCATTACTCAATTCTTTTGTTAACATTTTTTTCATGTGTGCACTCCTTCTTACTGCTTAATTTACTATTGTTATGTAAATGAAATTAAAAATGGTTTCCTGGTCTGGAAACCATTTTTGTAGTTGACCATATGGTGTTACCAGTTCGTTTATCAATTTTACGTAAAGAAGATAAATAATTACTATTCACTGTCTCAGTAGATGTAAGGAACTCTTAAAGATAGCAGTGAGATTGATTGTTTTTTCTTCTAGAAATAATGACTTAGATAGTATATTACCTAAAACAATGAAAGCCCTACCTCTCTTTCATCCTTACGGCTCCTTGTCCGTGCCAGTGTGAATCAGGATTGCAAAAATCAAGTGACTATTTAATCGAGTTATTTGATGAAACTTCGAACGTTCGTAAAAAAATTTTATAATAAAAATGGATTAGATTGAAGTAATAACAAAAGAGGTTCCTACTCTAAAAGTGAGTTGAAGAAATTGAATGTCTTTGAAATGATTTGCTTTTAATACTCATCATATTCCCGAAAAATTTAGAATGTTTTCAGAGGATATAATACATTATTTATAATGAACCTTAACAGAAACTTTTTATTTGATTTTCAGTGATTCCTTTAATTAATTCTAGTTCACTGACCAAAAATCTATATGCATCATCCAGCAATTTTTTTTCGCTTGTATTGAGTGCTTTTTCTTTCTTCATACGCATTAAATCCCGTACAACTTCAGCACCTTCTTGTATTTCACCCGTTTTTATTTTGTCCGTGTTCACTTTATGCCTTTGTTTCCACGGCAGTAATTTACAGGATTCTTCATGGTGAAAAATGTGTATAATGTGCTTTAATGCAAGTATATCAGTAACTGGGCGTATATTCGAATTCACTATTTTACCCGTAGGAATCATGACTTGCATCTTACTGATCGACATTTTTATGACAAAATACTGTTGTTTTTTTCCTGAGAATTCTTTTTCTTCTATGGCTTCAATTATACCTGCTCCGTGCATTGGATAAACAATGTTATCGCCAATTTGAAACATATAATCCACCTCCATATATGGTAACCTTCTTAAGGTTACCATATATGTGATTTTTTATCAAATATTTCATAATATCATAAAATTATTTTTGTTGTCAATTACTTTTTCTTTAAATATCAAATCGAATAAAAATAGCACAAAAAACATAGGGAGTGTGTCAGATTTCCCATAAAGGGAAAGGGAATTTCCCCTCGCATATTCTGAAACCTCTACTCATTAACGTAGATCATTTTCCCCCTTGAAAACGACCAAATCGATCCCTTATTTTTTTCAATCTTGTGTGGTACTCCAAAATCTCAATTCTTGCTTTTTCAGCTAAAGGTGCAATTGGTCGTAAGGCTTTTAACCGCCAATATTCAATCACTACATCAAGTACTTGATCAAAATATTGTAGTGGTCCATAGTTCGCTTCTTTTGCAATCACAGCCATTCTATTTTCAAAATCAGGCATGACGGCACCTGGCATTTTAAAATTCTTAATCACATTGGCAATATGATAGCAATAATTTGGTTCCAATTCTAAATGTATTCGAATAACGTCTCGATAAAACGCATAATGAAGAGTTTCATCTTTTGCAAGACGGCGTAATAATGTAGCAAGATCTGGATCATGCTTACTTGCAACCTTAGCAACATTATTGTAAAACACCATCGTTGCAAGTTCTTGTAGCGTCGTATACGTCATGGCTTCGATTGGTGTATGAAAATCAGGCTCAAATCCACCCTCAACGACTGACTTTCTTAATTCATGTATACGTTTAGGGTTCACACTTCGAGTGAGTAGTAAATATGTCTCCAATAAATTCGAATGTTGATCCTCTTCTGAGGTCCAAGTATGAATAAAGTCTGTAATAACAGAAAGGGACCCTTTAAAAGTCACAGATAAATACGTTGTAAACCATGGTAAATTCACTTCTGTTAATAAAGCTGTTTCAATGGCTGTAATTACACCAGAAGGAAGAGTAACTTGACTTTCATCCCAAGGAACTCTTTTAAAGTCCATTCCCTTATCCCATGGTAAAAACTCATGATAACCCCAGTCTATCTTCTGCGCTCTTATTTTATGTTGTTCATACAGTTCTTTTAAACGTGGTTCTAATCGGAAATCTAAATCATTTGTTAGCATAAAAGTCCCCCCATTTCTTATCACAGATAGTCATTCTATTTTTACTCTTAAAATTTTCTACAAATAAATATTACGTTCCTTTTTTAAGTCAAACATAATAAATTTGTAACAAAACTTTTTAAGAGCGCTATATTTTTATAGGATCTTTTTATTAAAAGGGGGACCGTTACATCTATTTTCTTTTTTATAAAATAGATACTGAGGCATACAATATGTTAGTTAGCCTAGATAAAGAAACTAACCTCAGTAAATACAGAATAACATTCATGGATGAAGATACTCGTCATGTTATAAATCTTCTTGAGTGTAAAAAGGTGCATGCTTATAAAGAATCGTTTTATAATAAAGATAGATAGTGTTTTATACACACTAACAACTTATTTAGATGTAAATCCAATATATTAGATTAAGCACTTGAAAACCAAATACAGTGGATGAGATAGCCTTAAACGACAAATCCCAACTAGAACAATGTACATTGTCTATGTATGGTGAGTTAGACCAAATTTTGTTATACAACAAAAAAGGGAAGAGGCGATAAACATGCAGTCAACGGAAGCGCATATGAAGGAAAAACAACGTAGAGAAAAAATAGAAATTATATTTAGTCACAGGGTAAAAGGAGAGAGTTATTTTCACGGCTCTTCCTATCAATGGAAAAACATTGTATATCAAAATTATAATAGAATACAACAAAAAGAGTTGGAAATTGAACAACTCATTTCAAAAATGGAAAACGAAGGGGTTCGTTTTACGCAGCACCGTTCACTCATACACTATCCCGTCATTGATTTTGTAAAATATATAGCTAAGATTTATAAGGAACCCCTCGAAATACAATAATCATATTTTAAGGAAACCTTTATAAAAGGTTTATTTTCGAGGCTTTTTTAACTAAAACCTTAAAAAATCATTACAACATTCTTTTTATTTTCAATACTCTTCGGTTTTGTTATAATATCAACCATAACGTATTATATTCGTTTGTATATTTTCATATTTTGGGGATTTTATTACACAAAAAGACAACTCTTAATTGGAGTTGTCTTTTATTTTTTTTGATATACACAATACTATTCTGATACAAAAACATCAAGATTCTTACAACCAAAGAAAAAGTAGGATTTCTAATAAGAGAGATCCTACTTTATTTCCTCATATTCCGTCATTATTTTATGAAACATGTTTTTCTTTAACTCTAACATTTGCATAAACATAGTAGCTGTTATTTCGCCACTTTTCCATTTAAAATAAGTCTCTTCTATCATATGCATTTGTTGTTTGCTTAGGGTTGAAAGGTTCACCTGAGGACGTCCTAAATTAGCTTCAGCAATCCCTTCTGCTCGTCGCTAATGGATTTTTTTACGCTCTTGATCTGCAACATAGGAAAGCAAAGATAAAAATTGATCTTCAATCAACCGACCCATGTCACACATTTCACGAAACTTACGGCTATCGAATAAAGTTTCATTTTCTAACAGGGGTATGTATAGCAATGGAACAGGATAAAGCAATAAGCATTAGTGGACATAAAATAGCTATTTTATGTCCACTAATATACGAAATAACCCTTAAAATGAATGTTCGCTAGTGTTTGTTGCGTGATTTTGTTCCATTGCTACACACACCATATACGTCAATGATTATCATAAAGAAATAGTGAGCTTAATGCCTTTTCTTCACCTTGACATTTATTACAAAAAATGTTATTATTAAAATGAATTATTTTTGTTCGGTGTAAAGGATTTGTAACTTTTCACCTTTATGATCACTGAGAGCAAGGATAGTATTACATTGTGTGTGTTTACACACTAGGAGGCAATACAAATGGAAAAAGGTAATGTAAAATGGTTTAATGGCGAAAAAGGCTTCGGATTCATCGAACGTGAAGGTGGAGACGATGTATTCGTTCATTTCTCAGCGATTCAAGGCGAAGGTTACAAAACTTTAGAAGAAGGTCAAGCAGTGACTTTTGATTTGGAGCAAGGTCAACGTGGACTTCAAGCTTCAAACGTACGTAAAGCTTCTTAATTTTACAAAGCAGGGAAGGCAGGCTGTTTTATGAGAGTCTGCTTTTCTTTTTTCCGTGAAACAAAGCCCCCCCACTCGTAAAGGACATGAAAACAGTAAATCAAATGGTAAACCAAGCCTAGCATATACTTACGGATTATCCTAATTTAATTTTTGAGCCCCTCAACTTTATAAGCCTTTTTTTTAGCATAAAAGTACCCCTAAATGAAAATTCTCTTTCTCTACAGTTAGTTATTTTGAGAAGTCAGCTCATTTTTTGTTTTGGGGGTTTTTACATTCCTTAAGTTGATGTACATGGGCTAACACCAATAAAACGCAAATTTCGTACGCTAAGTAGGAATCAGTTCTTTAATGTTAATTTATTTGTGGTAGTCGAAAGAATATTATAAGGGATACTGAAAATTTACATGCAATGGTTGAAACCGTTGTAAAGCATCTTGATACTTTCTCATGTTCAAATTGACACTACTAGATAAAAAAATCCTGCATGTTTGAAACATGCAGGATTTTTTCTATTCTTCATTTTTCATAAAGTAAGAAACAAAACGGAGAATTTCAAGGTATAACCATACTAATGTCATCATGAGCCCTATTGCGCTATACCACTCCATATGTTTTGCCGCCCCACTACGTGCACCATTTTCAATCGAATCAAAATCCAGTAATAGATTTAATGCAGCAACGACAATCACAACGGTACTAATAATGATACTGATTGTCCCACCTTGGTGAATGTAAGGAACAGTCAAAACAAAGGTGTTTAGTAAGAAGACAATCAAATACATAATTAAAATGCCAAGTGTTGCAGCTGTTAAAACAGTACGGAACTTTTCAGTTACTTTTATCATACGAGTAGCATATAATACTAACATTGCAAATAAAATCGAAATGGTTAATAATACAGCAGTTAAAAGAATAGAATTTCCAAAACGCATTGTATAATATGCAGAAATACTTCCTAATACAATCCCTTTTACCACAGCATAAATCGGTGCACAAATTGGTGATATACGAGGGATAAATATAGCTAAAAATGCAACTACTATATTAACTATTGCTACTCCAATTAATACTGATGTTTTCATTGAACCTTGCATCATTTGTAAGTATGAATAGACAGATGCTGCAAGAAGTAAGATAAGCATAATAAATGTTTTTCCTATTGTTCCACCTATAGTCATCGTGGAAGCGTTTGTCTTCTCTTCATGAAATTTGTCTTTTTTTAACATTGGATTAGATGTTCTCATGTTTTCCTCCTAAAATATTTTTTGCTTGTAATGTGAATTTTTTATATCTCTAATTTCTTATTGATAATGCGACCTGTAATCTCTACGAGTACAATTATTAACAAGCAAGTAAAACATAGACCAAAAATAGTGAAATCTTCAATAGGGTAAAATGATGTATCAAAAAAATTATTCTTATCCATGAACCCAGAACTATTAATAGTAACTGCATATTTCTCTAATTTACTTAACACATTCACTATCATTGTTTGTATTGTTGAAAAAATAGCAACGAAAATGATGAATAAAATTATTTTACTCATCCATGACTTCACTGGAAACAGCCGTATAATTGCCATGATAAAATAACAAGAAATAAGGATACTCATGAAATCGATTCCCCATAAAAGAAAAGCAAATATGTGTTGGAAGATTCCGTAACTATACAACTTGTGATATTCTTGTCGGAATTCTCCGGTTATTTCCCCACCATAAAGACTGGGATCATAACCAATTACTTTTCCATCATCAAGACTTTGTGAAAAATAATATGAAAAAATTAAGCCTATACCTAATAAAATAATAAACATTACTGTGAAAAATAATAAATTCGCATATATATATTTCTGGGTTGGGATGGCTGTATAACGAATCATAGAATTTTTTAATATTTTATTGAAAGAAGGCAGCGCTATTAAAAGAAGTAAAAATGCAGCTATACCAATTATCATCAGGAATATGAGTAAGACTAAATCCTTTATAAACGGAGGTAGTACCCTTGAGAGTCCTATCGTACTAAATAAAAGAAGTAAAGAAATAATAATAAAACCAGAATAAAAGACAGCTATTTTTTTTCTATTGCACTTATATAAATAGAGAAAAAGTGGATTCATTTCTCAAAAACCTCCCTAAACAACTCATGTACTGCTTTCCCTTGATGAAAACGAATTTCCTCCACGTTTTCATGTAATACAATATTTCCGTCTTTTAAAAAGATTACCTCATCAAATATACTTTCGATTTCTTCTATTAAATGAGTTGAAATGAGAATGGTACAATCTTCTCGGTAAAATTTAAGAATTAAATCTAGTACATGTTTTCTAGAAACAAGATCAATTCCACCCAATGGCTCATCTAATATATATAACTTTGCTTTCCTGGAGAAAGTTAAGATAAGTTGTAATTTTTCCACTTCACCTTTTGATAAAGCAACTATATGCTCTTCTAATGGCATTTTAAATTCAGTTATTAATTCCATTGCTTGGTTTAAATCAAAATCAGGATAAAAATTTCGATAGAAAGCTACAGCAGCTTTTATCGTCATCCACTCGTCAAAAATAGGACTATCAGGCATAAATGAAACAATTTTCTTTGTTTCTATTCCTACCTTCTGACCTTCAATTGTGATAGTTCCTTTAGATGGATAACGCAAACCAGCAATCATTTTTAATAATGTCGTTTTTCCGCTACCATTATCACCAACAAGACCAATAATTTTCCCTTCAGAAATTGTTGCACTTAAATCTTGAAGCACTGTTTTTAAGTTATATCTTTTCCACAGATTTTCAATTTTTAATAACTCTGTCATTCGTTTTCCTTCCTTTTCTTTTCTAATGAAGAATGGAGGATTGTAAGAATTTCTTCTTTCGTAAAACCTAAATTGTCCATTCCATTTATAAAATTATCAAGCAACTCTGTTGCCATTTCTTTGCGTAATTCAGTAATCTTTTCTCCTTCACTCGTTACAAATCTCCCTGTTCCTCTTCGTGTCACAGCAATACCTTCTCGTTCTAGCTCTTGAAATGTGCGTTGAATCGTATTGGGATTCACTTGTAATTCACTGGCTAGTTCACGTACAGCTGGGATTTTATCACCCGGTGCTAAACGACCTGTTACAATTTCCTTTTTTATGTATTCCATTACCTGAATATAAATCGGGATATTAGGAGAAAACTCATTTTCCATTTATTCCCTCCTCAGTATTAGTGTACTAGACGAATAATACACTAATACTGATTTTGTGTAAATGGTAATTTTTTCGAAATATATATAATAAATAAAAGATGATATATTTAGTGAATTAGTGTAACCAACTAAGCACCATAAACGACCGTTTATGGTGCTTTATTTACTTCTATCCAAATAAAGAAAAATATTACGCAAACTCAGGTCCAAAACTCATTACAAAAAATAAAAAAGCCTAACATATTAGTCATATATAATATGTTAGGACTCTTATATTTTAGGTTTCTTTGAATTTAGGTCTTGATAAAGTAAGAAATCCGAGTTTTGTTGGCAGGATCCCATACACTACTCTATGGTATAATTGTATCTATATATAATATTTAAGGATGATAATAATGTATTCATACACAAATAAGAAAAAAACAGTATCCCTTATAATAGCTTCATTTATCTTTTTTAGTTTTGTAGTAGCTGGTATATACAATTTTACAAAAACAAATTTCTTTTATATAAATTTAGGAGGTTTAGTTCTTAATAGCTTCATGTTATTTTTAGCAGCTAGAGCTTTAATGAAACAAATTAAAGTTTAAGTATACACAACGATACAATAATTTTAAGCTTACTTAAGGTATCGCCACATCACGATCTAATTAATAAAATTGAAATGGAAGATTCAGCATGAATAATCTAAAAGAATTCTTAAACAAAAATCTTTTTATCAAATATTCTCTATATATAATATTAGGAGCTGGATTAATAAGAACAGGTTATGAATTTGGCTATTTCATTACAAACTTCATGCTATAAAACTATAAGTGGTGTTAATGAAAATAACACCACTTACCAATATATTTTCCATCATAGAACTTGAAACATAACAACTATTAAATTCATAATTGCATGTACAACAAATGATACCAGTAACCTATTAGTACGCACATATACTACAGCAAGTACAAGTCCAATTAAAAAATATCCAAATATAAATGGAAAATCAAAATGCATAATAGAAAAGAACAATGAGCTTATTAATATTCTCCAAGTTTGTTTAAACTTTTGAGTTAAAATATTTATAGCCGCATAACGAAAAACAAACTCTTCTACTAACGGTGCAAGAAGAACAATTGAAACAAGTGCCACAGGAGATATTGCTGCTGCAGCGACTGTACTAGACGTATTTGCTGATTGCGTAGTTAGCTGAAATACACTCTTATCTAATACACTACCAACCATCTGCGCAAGAAATACGAATATGATCCCAACTAAAATCCATATGAATGAATTTCTTGATAATTTAATCGATAACTTTGGATCATTTATTAATTCTTTACTATATATAGGAAAAATGATTATTAGCATAAGTGAAAACCCAATTAGTTCCCAATGCACAAGAAGTTGTTGAATTGCTTGCTGTTGGTTTCCCTGAATATCATACCAACCTGTCTTCGCTAGCAATTGTACACCTATTATCCCCACAAATTGTGTCATAACAAAATATATCAAAATGATGAAACCCGATTTATATCTAGTACCACTACTCATATTCTTATTTCCATCCTCTACTTTCTTTATGATATTTACATACGCTACACGAACAACATTTTTAATATCTATTTCTCAATATTTAGTACCTAGAATTACATCACCTTCATTGATACTATATTAGTAGACATTGTTTTCCTCTTATGTACTTTTGTAAAAGGGCCTGTTCTCCATTTCAGGTCCTCTTATTTTTTTTACTAGTATAAGCAATATTCTTTTTAATAATCACCTTTCATATGCCTCAGCATCACAATAACACTCTTCTTCCACCTCATTACACTGATCACAAATCTTTTGAATCTCAAAACCCTTAAAATCAAAAATTGGTTCTACTTGATATTTTTGTCCATACTATAATCACCCATGTAATTTCTCATTGCAGTTAGCTTTTGCTAGCTGCTCTTTTATATTGAGTTGAAAATAAATTTTAGGTCTTATTTCTTTTCTGCATCATATAATTTTAACCGAAACATCCAGCTCAAAGTGTTACCTCCTATCTTAAAGAGCACTTATGCATGTGAACTGCACCCCAATTGTTAGACACAGTCTAACAATTGGAGGTGCAGTTTTTCTATGGCTAAATTTACAGCGGATGAAAAAATACAAATCGTTCTACGTTATTTGAACGGAAATGAAAGTTATCGAGAAATGGGTAGATCGCTCGGTATAAGTGACACAATCATTTTGAATTGGGTAAACCAATATAAACAGAATGGTCTGGAAGCTTTTCTAAAACGATGTACAAATTACACACAACAATTTAAACTAGACGTACTAAACTTTATGATTGAAAACGGTATGTCCTTATTTGAGACGGCAGCTATCTTTAATATTCCTGCCCCTTCAACGATTTCTGTTTGGAAAAAACAGCTCGAAACACAAGGAATTGATGCCCTTCAATCTAAGAAAAAGGGGCGTCCATCCATGAAAAAAGATTCAAATAAACAATTAAAACAACCTTTAGCTGAAGGGTCAGTTGAAGCACTTGAAGCACGTATTAAACAGCTTGAGATGGAAAATGAGTACTTAAAAAAGTTAAATGCCTTAGTTCAAAACAAGGAAAAATCACAAAACAAGACAAAGCGCAAGTAGTCTATGAATTAAGGCATAAATATTCGGTGAAGGCACTCATGGAGCTAGCTACTATTCCTCGAAGCACGTATTATGATTTAGTAAAGAAAATGAAGGTCGTTATGGTTACCGTCGCATTCGTGATGAATTAACGAATCGTGGTCAGAAAGTGAACCACAAGAAGGTTCAGCGCATTATGAAAGAGCTTGGGTTAAAGTGTGTTGTGCGTATGAAGAAATATAAATCCTATAAAGGAAAAGTCGGTAGAATTGCACCTAATATTTTAGAGCGTAATTTTCATACAGATGCACCGAATCAAAAGTGGGTAACAGACATCACAGAGTTTAAATTGTTTGGAGAAAAACTGTATGTATCACCTGTATTAGATTTGTATAATGGTGAAATTATTACCTATACAATTGGTTCTAGACCGACGTATTCGCTTGTTTCAGACATGTTAGAGAAAGCATTGGAACGTTTACCTGAAACCCACCAGCTACTGATGCATTCGGATCAAGGATGGCATTATCAAATGAGACAGTACGTCCGTACACTTGAATCAAGAGCTATCGTCCAGAGTATGTCTCGAAAAGGCAACTGTTACGACAACGCAGTAATAGAGAATTTCTTTGGGATTATGAAGTCTGAGTTCCTCTACATAAAAGAATTTGAAAATGTAGAGCACTTTAAAATAGAATTAGAAAAATATATAGATTATTATAATACGAAACGGATTAAGGCAAAATTAAAAATGAGCCCGGTACAATACCGGACTCACTTTTATCAAGCTGCCTAATGAAATAACCGTGTCTAACTTTTAGGGGTCACTTCAAATCTCTCAACACTTTTTATCGCTTCAAAAAAGGGATAAATTTGATACACCTGATACAAAAGAAACAATTGAATAGATATTAAAAGGATTATCTTAGAACACATATAAACATGTGCTCTTTTTTTCTTGTTATGAAATACAGATTGTTGTATAAAACCACACCTATCTATGAAACATACATACAATATGATGTGAACCTTTTTTCTAAAAAAGACTTGGTTATAAAGCGCCTTCCTCCCAATGCGCTCTTTATATTTGTAAATAAACATTTTGCTCAAATATACTCACGACATGCATATTTACTAGGATAATCATTATACTAGAGCAAGAATTATTTTATCCATGTTTATAAGGAGGGGTTTTTATTAAGACAACTTTAATTTCCCATTTTTACAATGAAGAGTATCTACTCCCATGGTGGCTAATGCACCACACAAAACTATTTGATCACGGTATTCTTATTAATCGAGGATCTACTGATCGTTCAGTAGAAATATGTAAATTATTTGCGCCTCATTGGGAAATCCGAGATTCAAAAGTATTAGAGTTTGATGCTATATTAGTTGATAAAGAGATAATGGAAATAGAAAAAGAAATTAAGGGGTGGAAAATGGTTTTAAATACCACTGAATTTCTTTGCTGTTTTGATAAGGAAGCCTTTTTCTCATCTCTTGTCACTTTAAGGAAAAACATGTATGCTATTAGGACTATTCTGATGGTAGATGACCCTACACATGGTTATTCCAATCCGAGATACGGAATTCCCCTTGTCAAACAGCGTTATCATGGGAGAATACTCCATCCTACTCCACCTGCCCCTTACTACGGAGGTAGACTAATCCACAATTATTCGCATGGTAACTATATAGCTGGAAGGCATTGGTCAAATCATTCATTTATCGTTTACATGTACCCTGCTTTCGTTTTAAAATTCTTTTACAGTCCATGGAACACAGCTATGAAAAATCGAAAATTACAAATCGGTCCAACCCTTTCTAAACATAGCATACAGAAGGGCTTAGGTACGCATCACCTAGTTACTCTAGCTGAATTAGAAACAAAATATAAATTCTTTGCAAGTACAACTGTTGACCTTCGATTAATCCCAGAATATCAAGTTTTATTTCCAGATTTATGTTTCCCTAACCATTAATACATCTAGAAAGAACATTTTGGAACTTCCTATGCAACCCTTGCTTTCGAGCGAGAACCAACTCTTATTAAAATAGCGTTTTTGTTCAAATTAACGACCATAAAATTGGACACATTTACCAGTATTTTTACCAAAAAATTCATGATATGGTTAATTAGTCGAGTACGTCATTACTTGGCACTTACCCTTAGAAGCCCCGCGGACAATCGGGGTTTCTTTTATCAATATATATTTGTCAAAATAGTTAGTTGAGTGTTAAAACATCATAGATTCTCCTTTGGGAGTTTTCATGTAATTAAACAAGAGTTTACAAGTTCTCGAATCTTAGCCCCTTGGAGCGCCCTTCAAGGGGCTGAACTAATTAAAATAACGATTTTATTTTAATTTTTTAAAATTTCGATTTGTGATAGAATAAGCCCATATCAATCTTTTTACTTTCACTTTAAAGATGATACTTCGCTTTTGGTCCTAGTTTCCTAGGACCTCTTTTTAACTAAACAAAGATTTTGTTTGAACCCATTCACCAATTTCATACTTTTACATACTTTAATACTACCTTTCTGTATAATGTGAGTTCGTCACTTTCGTTATAATGAGGTATAAGGAGCGCTCTCAATTAGCGCTCTTTTTATTTGTTGTTAAATAAGGATTTTGTTTAAAACTAAATTTACTCTTATTTAATAAATGTAATTTTCTAGTGAAAAACTTAGCAAAGTTAAAATCTCATTCATTTGTTAATCAAGTTACAATATAAGTAAATTCGACCATAGACGAATACCCTATGACTATGCTAAGAGAAATCCTAGCTGTTTCTTTCGGAAAAGACCTTCTACGCCTGAATAAAACTCAATATTTCATCAATAATATAGATGACACGGTAATCTTTTTCTCCAATTTCCTTGCTCGAGCAGTTAGCTTTTTCTAGCTGCTCTTTATATGGACTTTATTTAGTAATTCAACTTTTCATTTTCTCGAATAAATTCCAATATTACGGTAACACTAAGTACAACCTACTTTTTCTCCAAAGTAGTTCCTTTTGGCAGTGCTTGTGAGAGTAGTTAGCTTTTTCTAGCTGCTCTTTTATATTGAACTAATAATGAAATTTTGTTCTTTTTTCTTGATAAAACATATAAATTTAACCTCAGTATTTAGCTCAAAAAGTTACCTCCTATCGTATGAGCGCCATATAAAGGTGCTCTTTTTTATATTCACTACACAAGAAAAGAATATTATGCATACCTTATAGTGAGTGAACTCACATTACTTGTTTTCTCCTGAAAGTTTTGGTCAAAGAGCATCTACAAACGATGCTCTTTTTCATTTTCTATAAAATAAAATTTTTTATGAAAGATACACACTTAACCGAAAATAACTTCATAAAATATTCTGTGTTCCTTTCTTTATAAAAAGTCGTTACAAAATGATTCTCGTCACGAGAGCACTTTATTAAGTGCTCTTTTTTGTATTCCAAATTAATACAAAATGAAATATTATTTAGTTTTCTTTTTGTATTATATTTTCGATTCTGTTCATACTATAGTTGTAGCTTGTAGTTACAACTCATAATATGTATGCTTAGTAAAACTCCTCAGCGCATTACGATGGAGCGGTTAGCTAGATTAGCTAGCTGCTTTGTCATTTGTTAAGCACAAAATAGCGTTTTTGCTAAAAACCTTTCACGTTTAAATTGGACAAGCATATGTTATTGTATGGAGGCAATCCACTTATAGAAATCTACCTTTCTTGTTAAAGAGCATGCTTATATGCGTGCTCTTTTTATTATGTTTCCTTTTGTACAACAGGCAGTTAGTTTTATCCATAACAGTACAACTCTGCACTATTCACTATAAATTTTCATATATTGTATTACGCTTGTCCAAAACGTGAGATTCTTACTCACGCAATCTAAATGAAAGAAAGGAGTGAAAATATGCGTTCATCTAGTCTTAAACTCACAAACTTTAATTGTGGAGCACAAGCCCCTAGTACACTACCAGCTCTCGGTTTTGCTTTTAATGCTACTTCACCTCAATTCGCAACACTATTCACGCCACTACTACTACCTAGTACGGGCCCAAATCCTAATATTACTGTCCCTGTAATCAATGATACAATTAGTACTGGAACTGGTATTAGAATTCAAGTAGCTGGTATTTATCAAATCAGTTATACATTAACAATCAGCCTCGATAACGTTCCTGTAGCCCCAGAAGCAGCGCGCTTTTTCTTGACGCTAAACACATCAACTAATATTATTGCAGGATCTGGAACCGCAGTCCGTTCTAATATTTTCGGAACTGGTGAAGTCGATGTATCCAGTGGTGTCATTCTAATTAACTTAAACCCTGGTGATTTAATTCAAATTGTACCCGTTGAAGTAATTGGTACCGTAGATATTCGTTCTGCAGCGTTAACAGTTGCACAGATTCGTTAATAAAAACAATATGCTTGGCTAATTAACATTTAATGTTCTTTCTACACACCAAAATATATGTTATAGATTTGACTCACATTTATATCAAACAAGCATATTTTATTGTATGGTGACTATCTAGTCATACAAATCTAAAGCGTTCATAAGAGCACACTTATATGTGTGCTTTATTTTTTATGAAAATCAAGCTTTAAACACACACCACTCTAAAACAGCATGCATATAATGTCATGTTTCCTCTTTCAACTTATATTTTGGGACAGAGCGCTTTAAAATAAAGATTTTGTTTCAACCCATTCACCAATTTCATACTTTTACATACTTTAATAATACCTTTCTGTATAATGTGAGTTTGTCACTTTCGTTATAATGACGTATAAAGGGTGCTCTTGATTAGCGCTCTTTTTTATTTGTTGTTAAATAAGGATTTTGTTTCAAATGTATTCACTCTTTATTTTCAACTTCCATATACTTATACCGACTATAAAAAATTAAACTATAGTTCTTGGTCTAAGAGCGCCATTAGAGTATATGGTGTTCTTTTCAATTCAAATAACGTTTTTATTTAAATTTCATAAAACCTCCCTTTATCCAAATAGGTTCAAAATTATCTATTTAGCATATATAATACTTGTAAACAATTTAAATTCTATACATAAGTAATGGAGGCTTTAAAATGGGAAGTGTCCCAAATTTATCACCACAACAATCAATCTCAAAAAATAAAATTAATCCTAATAAGAATCAACAAACGAATAAAAAGCTAAGACGTCGCCTTTTATTAGCACTTGCTTTTATGCTACCTATGGTTATTTCCATTCAAATCTGCATTTATAAGCAAGAGCAAATGATTCAAGAAAAACAAATTACACTTAATAAAGAAAAGAAGAAATTGTCTGAGTTAGAACTTATAGGACGTTATTTTGAAAACGATATTAAAACTTTAACAGCAAGCGAGGAAGGTATTTTAAAATTCGCAAGGAAACTATATGGATTCTCCAGACCTAATGAAACTATATTTCAAATAACTGAATAACTTTTCAATACTTAAGCGATTGTCATTAATCATGGAGTGATTTAATGATCATCGCTTTTTATCAAAATTCTATCAAATAACTATTTTGTTCACTTTTTTGATACATTTATGAAACATTCATGTGTTATCTTCAGTAAGTTCTTTTCTTTTCATAAACCGTGTGGATTATACCAACACAAGAAGCTCTAGATCCCTAAATCTAGAGCTTCTTGGTTTAAATAACTATTTTGTTCGATCATGTATAGACAACTATATGTTTAGGTGTTAAAATATTATTGTAATTCCCACATGGTTTCACATACGACTTTTTTCTTCGATTATGGGGTTCTTACGTAATGTAAGGACCATTTTTTATTTAAATAAGTACTTTTTAAAAATTTATATGTACATATTTTTCAGTATATAATTAAATTATCAATATATCAGGGACAATAATGATTTTGTTATATATTTGTTTCGGAATGAGTGCAGTTTTTAGCTTAATAAAGAAATTTGGAAAGCCACAGATAAACCGGTTCCTGGTTTTAGTTGATTCTTTAATTTTGCTTGGAGCTTTATTCCTAGTAGATAACATCTTCATCTCCTTTTAATAACTGTTTTAGTTCCTCGTAACTCTCTTCAAATAAGTCGCATTCATTAGTAGACTTAACTATATTACTCTGAATCCATTTTTCTATTAACCTGTCTTATTCGCTCATATCGTATCCTAGATAATTTACTGTACTCCCTTACGACCTACGAATGGCTTCGTAGCAGCTTCATCCTTCTTTTAACCCTTGAGTAAAAAGTAGTATTCTTAATCCCGTTCTTTCTTGCTAATTCCAAATGCACTGCGTACCCTTTTCCCTTCTTTGCTGTTTCATATAAATTCATACCATCTTTGACCAGTTTGAAGAACGTCGACTGGCTTATTTCATTCCATTCAGCTAGTGTTATCATTCTAGAATTAATGCCACTTTTTCTCTTTACATGTTAAAAAAATATTTAGATGATAGTCCAAATACATATTATTAATATTAAGCTGGTTCACGTCAGGAGAAGGTATTTTAGGTTGTCTTTTTTTTATTTTCCTTCGACATAATATGACAATATACGAATTGACAATTTGTTATTATTATCTAGAAATCTTACATTTATCTACAAATTATTATTGTATTTTTAATTTTTTAAATGTAAAATATTTCAATGTAAATACATACCATTTAGGGAGATGGAGAAAATTATGAAAAAATTATTAGCTTCAGCAACAGCGGTTACATTATTAACAGTGGGGTACAGTTCTGCTGCATTTGCAGAAAAAAATCCAAACGACAAGAATTGCGGTCACTTTAAAAACAAACAAGAAGTTATGGAATTCTGGCACAGCAATGGATACAGCGCAACTAATGATCCTCATGACTTAGATCGTGACAATGACGGCTTACCTTGTGAAGTGAAAAAAGGGGACTACGATCAATTTTTAGCTAGCAAGCAAACTACTAAAAAAGATGAAAACAAACCTCAAGAACAAACTAAGCAAGAACCTGCTAAACAAGAGAACACTAAGCAAGAGAATTCAAAACAAAACAACCAAACAACAAATAATAAACAAGAACAAACTAAGCCTCAAACAACTGCAAAAGAAACAAAGAAAAATACTAATACAGTTGTGAAAAAAGAAACGAAAAAACAAGGTGAAAAATTACCTAATACAGCATCAAATGGTGTTACAATGATGTTAGCAAGCTTAGGATTAGCATTAGCTGGATCTGTATTAATGTTCCGTCGTAAAAAGACAAACGCATAAAATAGTTCCTTAAAACGGCAGGAGAAATCCTGTCGTTTTCAAATGGAGTGATAAAAGTGAATAAAAAACAATGGATAGGCTTATGTTTAACTGTTATTGGACTTACTATCTTTTCCTATTATTTTCTAGAATGGTATAGTGCTAGACAATCAGCAGAGTCATTAACAACTAACGAGGCTAAACAATATGAGACCTCCACACCTTCTAAAGAAAATGAAGCGCAAAACATCAATCAAACTGAAACTGAAACTTCACTACAACCTAAAGAACCTGTACAAATTCCCGCTTCAAATGTAAACCATCAGTTAGGAGATAAAGTAGCATATTTAATTATCCCTAAAATACAAAAGAAATACTCTGTATATTGGGGAGCTGATGATAAAGTACTAAAAAAGGGTGTAGGTATGTTTGTTAGTGACTTAACTACTACACCATCTGGAAATGGTCATACAGTTTTAAGTGGACATAGAGATACTGTTTTTACCGAGCTTGGTCAACTAAAGGAAAATGACCAACTTATCGTGGAATATGAAAATAAAACATATACATATAAAATTAACAAGCATTGGATAACAGATTCAGAAGACCGAACAGTTATTGTAGAAAAAAGTGAGCCAACATTAACACTAACAACTTGTTATCCTTTTGACTATATAGGAGACGCTCCAGATCGGTACATAATTGAAGCATCTCTACTTTCCATTCGGTAAGGATGAGAGTCCAAAAATTAAAGTGGGTTAAGTAGGAAGAAGGCACCTTTGGGTGTCTTTTTTTATGAGTAAGAAGTACTGCCAAGATGCGAGGAATAATAGGTCATAAGACGGAAGTTCAGCCTGAAAATTCTAAACTATCTTTTTTATTTCCTTTCGACATAATATTACAATATCTTTATATATAGTTTGTTATTATTAGCTTGGCAATCTTATATTTTACATAATTGGAGGAACAAACGTGGGAAAAATATTTAAATTTGGATGCCTAGGCATTATAGCTTTATTTGTAATCGGAATAATTGCTATGGTCGCTGGTGGTGGAGACTCAACAGAAAAAACTTCAACAGACACTAAAGCAGTATCAAAAGAAGGTGTATCTTCTGATGTTAAAATCGCTGTAGGATCTATGGAAACAGTAGATTCTGTGGGTAATGAATATACAAAAGAACAAGCACAAGGTGTCTTTAAAATTTTAGAAGTTACACTTACTAATAATCAAAAAGACGCTATTACTGTTGATGCTAATAGTTTTAAATTAGTAGATAACAAAGGTCGTGAATTCACATATTCAACACAAGGTCAAACATCATTTGACTTAACTAATGGTGGGAAAACTGACTTCTTCTTAAAACAATTGAATCCTGGTCTAACACAAACAGGTAAAATTGTATTTGATATACCAAAAGATGCTGAAGGCCTTTTCTTAAAAGCTAGTGGCGGCATGACAGGTAAAGAAATTAAATTAAAAGTAGAATAGAAAAAAGGCACTCTTTCGAGTGCCTTTTTTCTCAACAGCCAACATTATTTAACGTGGTAAAATAATACTTGGATTGACATCTAATACCATATTACGATGGTTAAAATCGTAAGAAGGCACCTTTGGGTATCTTTTCTTTTGTACATTATATCTATTTATATGTTCATTGATTTTTTATGTACGTTTGATATAACTACTGTAGTAGTATTACAGTAATAGCTTGTTTATACAATAAAAGAAAAGATGCGCTAACATCTCTTCTCATAACTGCTACCTTCAGGGACGTGGTTATATCATTTGTTTTTTACGGAACCCATCCTTTTGCTTCCGATGGCGACGAGGAGTGGGGTTTTTTGTTATCTTTTTCTAGAGTTTGTTTCCTAAAAACATACGCAGAAACTTCACGTACAATAGCTTTCACAAATTCTTTCAGAAGCCAAAACAAAAACTCCATAGGTGTATCATCCCCTTTCCTTCCAAATGGAAAGAAGGGACTACCAATTACCCTCACAATATACAGTTAATTCTATTATACTAGTAAAATCTTACTAATATAAAAAAGACCACCATTAGGCAGTCCTTTTTAGTAGTTTTAGAGAATTAAATTATAACATATAAATACGTAAATAATAATATATTATTTCCCAAGATACTATAAATTTTTTATGATTCTTGATTTCTTACTCTTCATTGCATAATAAAATTCCCTATAATAATTAAAAAATAACCTAAAAACTATTAATCCACTAAATTATTGAAAAAACTGGTTATCTCTATAATTTTTTTGGTAAAATATAGATATTGTTTAAGAAGATAAAGTTAATATAGATTAACTAAGTAATGCAAAGAAAATGTTTTATTGCATAAAAAAAGGCTCCATTGCTGGAGCGCTCCAAAATAAACAAACGAATTAAAACAAGAAACAGACAATTTAATTATATAGATAAAATATAATTAAATCTATATATATGTAATGTTGCATATAAAAAACTCTATTTATTGATTCTAATAGACTTACTCGATGATTGTTATATTTTTTTATGGTTTTTAAGCAATACAATACCTTCTTAACACTAAGTGTACAAGTAAAAGAAGACATTTTAATCGATGTCTTCTTTTCTTATATAATAACAACACAATAAATTTCTTTATGAATTAGAGGAAACTCTAAAACAAGAAAAAATATTGTTGTAATCAAAAAATGGGCATCAAACAAAAGGAATAAAAAACAGGTAATTGTTCGTAATCACAATTACCTGTTTTTTATCATTTATATTTACTCTTTATTTTTTAAAATTTCATTAACCTCTCCTACACTTAATTCAGTGGCTTCCGCTATCTTCTCTATAGGTACACCTACTTTAATTAAATTGTGAATCATCTCTATCTTAGTTGCTATTCTAGCTTCTTTTGCTGCTTTTTCTTCTGCCGTCTCTATTTCTGATATTCTATCTTTTATTGCCTTCTCTCCCGCCTCATATAAGCGTAAAAAGTCCTTATCACTACTTAAACGCTCCCAATCCTCCATTGCCTTTTTCAAAACTGGATCTTTTTCCATCGCGATTCCCTCCAGGATTGTTGTTAATTTCTCATCTTCATATGCAGGAAATAATAATAGCCAACGTGCTAATATATCCTCCCGTGGATCCATTCGATCTTCTTGCCATTCTCGAATAACCTTTGGAATCTCAAGAAAATGCAATTGCATATTCTCTGAAATTATGTGCTCCGATTTTTTGTTCATGACTACACCGACATTATGAAAGTCCTCTTCTCCTGGAAACAGAATGAAATCCACTATATTAATACAAATAGTTGGTCTTAATTCTGTATACTTCATCCCCTGAGTCATTTGAGAATAATACATGCCAGCCCAGTAGAACAAAGATCGCTCGATCATGTCTTTTTTGTCACGAACCTGTATCTCTATATTTAATTTTATACCACTATTAAGGGTAGCTCGTAAATCTAAAATAGACAATTTATCATCCTTTTGTTCCCTTGGAAGATGTGGATCATCTAAATGCAAAGAAATAATTTCCTCATCTAAAGAGGATTGTAATACCGCATTAAGAAAACCAATGAGTATATCCTCGCTTCCTTCTACTCCAAACAAGCGCTTGAAAGCAAAATCAACTCATAAATTTACTAGATTTTTTTCATAGATGTATTCATATTCTCTTCTACCTTTCTTTTAGTGAATTTAAATCCTCTGTAGTAATTGAATATAAGAAAAAGATAGAATTACAAACTCTATCTTTTTAAATTTACCTTCAGAAAGTTTACTTTTTTCTGCACGCTTAACCACTTCTAACACTCCATCATGATGCACAATCATTGCAAGATCATCTTTCTTAAAAAGACAATCCACATCTGCAGTTTTTACATGATAGCTGTGTAGAATCGGCTTCCATTTCTAGAAAATCACGGATTGCAGTAAAGCGATAACTTTTCCCTCTAAAGCATCTCTCCATTGAACTACCCCCACTCTCACTTCGTTTAGAAGTGAGGGATTCCTAAGTAAAGAGTTCTATCGAACTCTAATTGATTAGGCTAACCCCGCAGTCCTTGCGGTTAGAAGCCTTATTGCTTCATTCTTTAGATTGATACTTGTGTTAATATCCCTATCATGGTTTGTACGACAAGAAGGACAGTCTCATTCACGTAGGTTTAGATTTTTAACGTCTTTATTTTGATATCCACAACAAGAACATAATTGGCTGGAAGCAAATGTTTTCGATACGACAATGATTTGTTTGCCATACCATTTTGCTTTGTATTCTAACATGGATCGAAATTGCGACCAAGATACCTCACTAATTGCTTTTGCTAACTTATGATTCTTTAACATATTCGATACTTGCAAATCCTCTATACCGATAACATCGTGGTTTTTGATGATTTCAGTTGAAATTTTGTCCAAGTAATCTTTTCTAGCATTGGATATGTATTCATGAATTCTAGCTACCTTTACTCGTTGTTTATTCCAGCAAGAAGATCCTTTCATCCTTCTAGAAAGCACACGCTGTGCTTTCGCCAACTTATCTTCTAATGATCGGAAAAACTTCGGATTTTCATAGTGTGTTCCATCTGACAAAATGGCGAAATCTTTTAGTCCTACATCTATTCCAATGTAAGAATGTGTTTTCGGAAGTTCTTGTACTTCTGTTTCAACTAATAGTGACACAAAATATCTACCAGAAGGGTTCCGTTTAACTGTAGCATTTACAATACGCCCCTCTACTTCGCGACTTTTGGCAAATCGAACAAGGCCTAGTTTCGGCAACTTTATTTTGTTCCCTACAACGGAAATATTTTCATTTGTTTGTTTTGTGGTATAAGATTGTACGTTGTTCTTCTTAGATTTAAAGCGCGGTGCGCTGTTTTGTTTTTTTAAAAAGCGTGTATACGCATCCGCAAGGTTACGAACAGACGACTGCATCGCAATACTATCCACTTCTTTTAGCCAAACAAGCTCTTTCTTCATGGCAGGTAGTTTGGCAGAGCATGTACCATAGGTCAAGCCTTTTCCTGTCTCTTTGTATGCTTGATCCCATAAAGATAGGAAATGATTGAATACAAAGCGAGAACACCCAATCGTTTTGTTGATTAGAATTGCTTGTGCCTGATTTGGATAGATACGAAACTTATAGGCTTTATTCATCATTATTTGATTCACCTCCATTTCGGTATATGACTATTATATACCAAACGTACATTCGATAGGTAGTGGAGTAACACTTTCTGTATGTCGAACAATTAAGATGGCTTCCTGCCATCCCTTGTTCGAAGCCAATTCATCTCCCACCTACTCACTGGGCTGTGCCCCTTCACGCTCCTTGAGGAAGGAGTCTTCTTGGCTAAAATGATAAAAAAGGAAATCTCGTATACATCCATGGAAATAGACATGATATAAATAGATCCCCCCTTTTTTTATTTGTATACTTAAATATAAAGACCTTTTTACAAGTAATTCCTAACTTGAAGACAATACAAAAAGGGCTTCTTCAAGTCGATTAAAAATATGCATAGCAAAATAAGCTATATATACACTAATCGGCTCAAAGAAGCCCTTTCATAAATGAAACAAGACGCAACTTGCTTCTACAACTCAACCACAACACAATAAGGTTTGGAAATAAACGGAATCAATTAAACAATAAATATAATTCTATATTAATGAATTCATACAAAAATTTAAATAATTTTATGTTTCCTTAAGATATCCCGCTCATTTTTTTTAAAATTCATATGCTTTATCACTACCTTGTTTTCTTCATCAAATGATTTAACTCCCTCCACGATAATATTTAATTTAATATTGAAATTCTCTAAAACTCGATGTATTATATTTTTGTGTTTTTCTCAGTTCCCAAGCCGAGAATACATCATCACTTCTGAAAGGACCCGAACTCCAGCGGGTTCTTTTTATTTACTTGAACTCATTTTCGAATTATTATATTATATTTTCGGGTCTTGCTCCATAAATCATTATCAGGAGAATCTGCAGGTTTACAGGTTCTTTTTTTGTAAAATAAAAAAGCAGCTGTTAGGTTACTTAAAGTTTGTCTTATCACCAATTAAAATGATATATATATTCTCCCGTTATACTTTCATCAACTCCTGCAACTCTAGCAAATCTTACTATGTCCGCCCCCTGAATGAAATACATTTTTAGCATAACTGGCACCCGCGACCACATAACACGATAAAGCTCATTCACTCTTTGCCTAGTCGTAACAATTAAATCATTTGCAGGTCCATTAATCCATGCAGTTGTTATAACTGAAGTAAACGGAAGATCTATCCCATTAACAACTATTCTTGCAATACTTTACGTTATATCCACATTGATCCCCTCATTCCAAGAATCAAATATGTTTCCCATATTTACATAAGTATTCTTAGTTATAAGAAATGTTTAAAGTGAATTCTTTATAAAATTAAAAAGGGTGCTATTAAGATATGCACTCCTTCAAAAGACTTTACCAATCTCGATGTTCACCATGATCATGATCACGTCTACGACGACACTCATCACAATCGCAATCGCGTCTACAATGACAGTCGTTAAAATCGTTTCTCCTACGTCTACGACCGCATCCGCAAAATACTAAATCATCCCAAAATCTATTACAATCTCGAGAATGCCCAAAATTATTATCCCATCCCATAGATATGATTCCCTCCTCTAAAAATAGAATTCATCACATTCTATGATGAAACGGTAGACATAGCTTGTTTACTAGTCTATGTTTCAGACTAATAATATTTCAATTTGCAAGTCTATCTCATCCCATATCTTTCCTTAACAACAAACAAGACGCTACCCAGATCACGGCAGCGCCTACGATAATTGATATTGGTTTAATCATTAACAAGTATATCTGGTCCCTTCTTCAACATGTACGAGAAACCCGAAATAAATACAACACTAAATATAATAATAGAAGACCACATATTAAATTGATATTCTTTACCTGCAACTAAATTATATATGTTATGTACCAAGAAATTAGCACCTATGATAATCCCACCTAAAAATGCACTAATTAATATGCTCATTAAATAAAATTTAAGTTTCTGAAACATTTTTCCTCTACCCCTTTTCTAAAATAAACTTTATTTGAATTTCTTTAGAAAATTATACCATTTAGTTTTCGGTTATTATTAAATTCATAGTAAAATTAAGGTTATTTTAAGGATATGTTTTCTATTCAAATGTCCATTTTGTTCAATAAAAAAGAACACTATAAAGTGCCCTAAGCTTCTGAGTATAAAATATACGACAATGCCTTGCCCGTTCTAATGGCGCAACCTAAAAGGGCTTTATAGCGGAATATATATAGCTCTCGGAAAAGGAATAAGTTGATTGGCATTGACTCGATATTGTATGTTTGGGAACTCCTTATGTGCAATAAAAAAGCTCTATACCTATTTATAGAGCTCTTTAATTGAGTAACGGTTTATCTATATTGACCTGATATTGTATGATGAAAGCCTCCTTATGTGCAAACGAAAGAGAGCACTCCCCCAATAAGTGCTCTCGCTTAAAAAAAATATAGGGGATCATGTTGGAAACCGTTCAGTATCATTATATGATATCTCATTCCCAACTATGCCTAAGTCATGTATTAAAGGGGGATCATGTGTAATTTCTATATAACAAAGAAAAAAGCACCCGAATGGATGCTTAAATTAAACTTATTCATTATCAATATCTCTACTTTCATCATTAACTGATTTCGGGTCTAACATGATTCCTATATCCGGCGGCAAAATTAACTCTATACCAGCTACTGGTTGATTGTCCTCATTAAAATAATATTTCTTTATCTTATTCAATTCTTCATTTTTTTTATTTTCACTCATATTATCCCGCCTTTTATGTATGATATTAAAAACTTTTATTAATATGTACATTGAGAAAGATAATATACTATTTTTCAACTCTCACACAACTTGTAAAATTTTTACATAATAAGAGAACACCCATAATTGATAGGTGTTCTGATATATAAAGTGGTTTCCATCCACACATTCCAATATATGCTCGTCCATCTCGAAAGATGCAAACAAAAAAGCACCTAAATAGGTGCCTTTTCGAAACGTATTAACGCGAGTAGCGAACACAATGAATTCTTCTCGTTGTCATTACCATCTTATGTTCGAGATTCTTAAATATGCCTAATCGTTAAAATCTTTATTATGAATTCACTACCTATCCACCCTTTATTTTTTTACTAGTTTTAACAATAGGAACTTTTTTTGCTGGTATGAAAGGATTTTCTAAAATAAATAATTGGATTGCGATGCTTAGAAGCATAGCAACCGTTCTACTAACACTTTTATTATCAGTGTTTTTAACACTAACTTTGACTGTTGGCTATGCATTAAGTTAAACGTAATTCTTCACGAATAAAAACCAATATTCCGTCAATACTGTAGACAACCCATTTCGAACCATATTCCATTACCTGAGCAGTTAGCTTTTGCTAGCTGCTCTTTATTTGTACAAGGTACTCAATTGACTGGCGCACATATAATATTCTGAGTTCCTTTCTTTATAAAATAGTCGTTATAAAATAAGGCTCGTCACGAGAGCACTTTACTAAGTGCTCTTTTTATATTCCAACTTAATACAAAATGAAATTTTTATTACATTTTTTAATTCAAATATCCTTTTCATCAATGTATAAAGAATATTACTTCTTCTTTAAGTATCTTTATGAACAAAATTTATAACCTTTACTCCACTTGGATCTATATTAAAAGTAATAGTTTCTATGCCATTCGGAGGGTTATGAGCTCCTATATAAGTTTTATATTGAACTGTAACAATAAAATTAAAGTTTTCTTCTGGGAAACGTTCAATTTTTATAATTTTTGTGTCCGTTAAACTATACTGATGATCTGGTCCAAGCTTCCTTCTGATAACTTGACTTGCATATGGTGCTAATAAAGTATTATAAGAATCATAAAACTCTTGTTCATTACTATTAACCGCTTTGATATCTAACGGACTTAAAAATAAAACTACCATTACAATTCCAAAAAACAAACTAATCACTTTACCTTTTAACACATAATCACCCTTATTTAATTTGGATATCCGTTAACCTCCCCAGCATAAGAGATGACTATTCTTCATCCTTATCTAACTTCTTTTATTCAAATAGCGTTTTTGTTTAGTTTCACTCTAAAAGTAAAATTTTCATTTTTTCATTCAACCAAGTTCATAACATATTCTTTTCCTCTGATAAAATAATGATTAGGTGTCCCATGCGCATTTTATCCACTAGAAATAATACCTTTTACATACTTACGTATTAGAAACTTCATTTCTGCTTCTTCTGCAATAGCAATTTTGTTCACTTTTTTGATACATTTATGAAACATTCACATGTTATCTTCAATATGTTCTATTCTTTTTGAAAAACCATGTGAGAATACCAAAACAAGAAGCCCTAGAGCCCTAACTCTAGGGCTTCTTGTTTTCAAATAAGGATTTTGTATTAAATCTGCACCAATTTTAAGAAGCATACATACCTATCTTGTGCACCTTTTTTATATAAATCTTGTTCATTGGACGCCTTTAAAAGCGCTCTTTTTGTTGAAAAACTACACAAAGAGAAAAAATACATACAATGTAAAATGTACCCTATAGAATAGACTTTTTTTGAGTGTCAATTCTATAGGGTACATTTTATTATTTTCTGTCTTTTTTATTTACCTTAAAGTAATCCATTCATAGCTTACCCACTCTTTTGGTTTCTTATCGTACTTAATACGACCAGTCGTACAAAATGAAGCAATCATCCATTGAATGAGGTTCATCTTGGCATATGGATCAATACAATCGTCTATTTTTTTCAATTGATAGCCTGTGCTATTTTTCTGCCAAATTGTATATAAACGAAAATGTGTTGTCGTAACAAGTCTAGCTTTTGTTGTAACTTGCCATTTTGCAATTTTCGTTAAATCCTCTTTGACTTTTCTAACATACTCTTGTTTTATGATTTTATAACTCTTATCTTTATTAATTAATCCATTCTTTGATAGAAAATCGCTTTAAAGTAATAGCATGTTTTCAAAAGGCACTTTTGTTGCATTTTGTATTTTTGTTAATAGTTCGGTGAGAAGCGATTCTATTTCAAATCCATCCAAATTGCATGGCATATTATCAATAAGGTTATATTTGACTCTAATCTCTAAACGATCCTCGATTTCTTCTAACGGTACCGCACTAAATAAACTTTGTTCATATATAAATCCATCTCGAAGATTTTTTTGTATCTCTGTCTTATCTTTGTAAACAATGGTTACTTGTGCTAATTCAATAAAAGGGTTATCTAAAGTTAATTTCGTATTCCAGTTTAGACTCCAAATTTCACATCGACCGTCTGCATGCACAACATTAGCAGCTACAGATGGAGTAATTGTAAATAAACGGTCTACTGGAACATTTGTAAATGTAGTTGTTTTTCCTTCTACTACTTTCAATCCTCTTTCCTCACGTTCATGCTCAAGTGCAATTTCACAAAATACTTGCTCCATTATGTGTTTAATGCCTTCATACGTTCGAACAGCAAATACACTAAATTCTTGTGTCTCATCCGTTCGAACTAATTCATAAATGCTAAATTCTGCTGCATTTACAATTGCAAAAGGAATATCTTGTACAAAATTAGGATTTGTAAATAGAGAATCCGGAATCACTGTCTCTGGATGTTTGAAAAACTCTAAACCAAGCTGATATCCTTTTAGAAATGCATTCTTAGCAGCAGCTGGGAATAATGTTTCAAACCTTTTGAGACTGCTTTTAAATTGCTTCTCTTCGACCTCGTTATTAAATTCTCTATCTTGTAAAATGTTTACACGATCAGCAAGCAGTAAAAAATAGTAGTTAATAAGAGAATTAATTCTCTCCTCAAAAACTTGATTATCTTTACAATATTTATCAAATCTTCTTTTGCTTTCACTAATAATTTCATTCATTCTTTAATACTCTCCTTATCATTTTCTAGTTATTAAATAAAAAAAGACACACCAATGGCAGGTATATGCCCTCGGTGTGTCCGTTTAGCAAGAATTAAATATCTCTCAATTCGTATATTAAGTTTTAAACAATTAAACTTATGTATAAGATTATCTCTATAATATCTAAATGTCAATACTACTTCGCAATTATTAATTAAGCTCACAAAAATAATGCTTCTAATTGATTAACCTTTTTCTTTTTCTGCATATGTCATTTAATCACCTAATTCAGGTAATACTATTAGTATATCTAAGTACAGGATTTTCATACCAAAATTTCGATTTATATTTACAACTAAATATCAAAAGTAAAAAACATTCATTTGATATATTCCTTACCTTAGAGAACTTTAGATACAAAACAATCTTTATAGTACTCATAACATAACTAACAGCAAACGACTAATACATATTAATGTTATGTAAACAATCAAGCGGTATAAACACGTTCATTGATATTAACACATCAACTGACATTGACATGAAATCCTATATTGAGAGATAAATATAAGTTAAACTAACCCAGCCAGTTCATACCTAAGCCAACTTACTAATTACATATTTCGCAAACAAAGATTATAAAATAGCTTTTGGATTCCTATTTTAGTTATTAGACAAAAAGGAACGCTAATGATGAATATACATCCATAACATGTTTTTCTTGTAAGAATTAAAATGACTTTTAGTTTGCGCATGCTTAAAATTGAATGACGCACAAAATCATTTCTATTATAGCTAAATTTCAAAACCATTTCTTTCACTCAGATACTATAAAAACTACAATCTATAATTATAGATTGTAAAGATATTATCTGTACTTTTTTATCATAAAAAAACTCATACTTATAGTATGCCCAACTAAATAAGTCATATACCTGAACATTACAACTGCTATTTATAACTAAATTTCAAATATGGTACACCATTCTTTTTATAAATCTCCATGATCAAGAAGGTTTCAAAGAAAATCTATCTCTATTTAATTTATTAACACAAGATGTACACAACTCAGATATGTTAATGTTATATAAACAATTATCCGACACTAATACTCCTGATTGAAATTGACATATCAATTGACATTGATATGAAACGAAATAAAAATGTGTAGAAGTTAATTTCATATCAGTATTTTACACATTATATCAATCCGATGGTACTCAGATGTGAATTAACGTAAAACCATTTGGTAGATCTACATTTATTATTATTAGTTAATAGGATGTAACAACTAGCAAACCAGCGCATGCTATATTTTATTACCAATTACTTTTATTAACTTTTTAAGGAGGTTTAAGTCATAACACCCATTAGAATAACTAGCATCTCTAAGTCAAAATGGTAGTTTCTATCTCTGATCAACATGACATTAACAATTAGGATGATCCGTCCTTAGTTTGAATAGTTTTTGTTAATGTTATATTGATCTCATAGCGATTTCTTATTTCATGTCAATGTTATCTTTATGGATATTCGAAGTATACTTATCTAATTTTGGTTAACATATCAATCTCATCATCTTATTTATGATCTTATTATTATATGCAAGCATGTACTAGAGATCGGATATCTACAAAAAACACCACCAGGATTATTCTAGTATTCTAAGTCAAACTTTAGTATCTTAAAAACTTCCTTAAAATTACCCATAAAATCCTTCGTTTACGATTCACATTTCATGTTAAAAGGTAATCTTTTTAGATCAACATGTAAACATAGGGTTAATATACCTATTATAGTTAACAAAACATTAACAATAGGCGCTTGTGTGTTGTTAGAAGAATGTCTTAGTGTCAGTTTCATGTCAATGTCACCTTTTATATCAATGTCAATTCGCAGGCTCAGTTTGTTCTTAAATACCGATAAAGTTCATTTTGTTGATACTGACTATATAAATTTCTATCATGACATGCAATATACAACTTAAATTGTACATTCTATACTAAATTAATATACATAAGTAGATCCGTAGCAAGTAAATGGGGAGTAAGAGCGAACCTCTCAAAGTATTATGATTGTGCTCCTATATCCTTAAATACTGTTTTGTTTATTGAACAATACTAAATCTACATTAATATTATTTTACTTTTTACTAGTTTTTATACGTGATAATTACATTTTGGACGTTACTATGTGTATTTTCCGTTATATACCTGGATTATATCCTTATAACTTATTTACAAAATAGCTTTATTTCCTTATCATTAATATTAAGTAGCCTAATTTGTTAATCTCATAGCAACTATCAGTAGTGCTACTAACATAATATATATATTCCTATTAACAAAACATTACCAATTTGAAATATATAATTGGTACTAAAGTTGCTAATTCAACCAAATTTTATGCTGAACGTTAATGTTTTGTTAACAAGTGTATGTTTACATGTCAATTTCACATTTCATGTAATTCACTGAATTAGTAGGGATTTTCGTAAATATTATCGAAATACTGGCTAACATGTTAATTTCAGATCACATGTTAATTATAATTAGTTATTTATGAGTTGATTTTTGAGGAGGTAGTTACAATGATTGAGCAAAAAAATGAAAAACAAGACCATCAAATTAACGATGATGATATATTAGATGATAATGTTTTCGAAAAAGCATGGCGGATAACAGAATTCTCAAAACTAGTGGGACGTCATCATAATACAGTTTATAATTGGTTCAATATCCTAGAAGAAAAGGGACTTCATGAAACTTTAAGAACTCAAAATACAAATGAAAAACTCTATAATGCTTTAGATCTTGAAATTGCTCTATTTATAAAGCAGAAAAGGGATGAGAAATGGTCTTTAGATGCAATTATTGACCTTTTACCACACCAGTTTGATTTAAGACCAGTGTCACCAGAACATCAAACAAATGAGGTATCCACTGAATTAAACCTTCAAGCTACTGCAGAAATTATTGAAAAAATGGTAACTAAACAGTTAGAAGAAAAAATAAAACATATTGAATCTCATTATGAAGAGAAGGTAGAGAGTATATTAAAGCAGTTACCACAACCAGAAGATGTAGAAACGCTAAAATTACGCCAACGCCAAGATAGGCTTGATAATTTTATTATTGAGCATAGAGCACGCCAGGAATTAAGAAAACAAGCAGAGAGCTTATGGAATAATAAACCTGAGGAAGAGCGTACTAGAAAAGCAGGCTGGTTTAAAAAAGAGGAAGATTTGAGTAAAAAACAACTCTTCATAGAGCAGTACATACAAGATAATATTATTGAGCATATAAAATCTCTTATGAATTCAGTAGAATAATAAAAAAGTCTGGAACTTAGTCCAGACTTTTTTATTATTTTGTAGTACCAAACATCTTATCTGGATCTAGAAAATCTGCTAGATCTTCATCTTCATTTGCTCCAGCATTATTATTTTCCTCGTCACTACCCATATCGATAAAATCTCCAAATGCAAAACCTAAATCCTCATCCTCATCTATACTCTCAATCGTACTAATTTGAGACTTTTTATACTGAATTTGGCTCTGTCTTTCTTTAAACTCATTAAATTCTTCAACTAAACCTTTAGATAATCTTGATGGTAATGCATCAGTTTTATAGAAGGTATATACACTTCCTAAGAAATCATTCTTACTTACCAAATATCCATTAAAGACTGTGCCATTTATAGGTAAATTATTTGAAACTTCTACCTTAGCGTCATCCATAAAGGAATCATTAATATTCTTTTGCTCATCTAGGATAGCAAGCATACCAAAATGATGTACTTTTGATGCTTCAACAGAACCATCATCGTTCTTCTTCATCAAATCAATTGGGGGATGGAAAGAGCTTCCTCTTAATGATTCTTGAAACATTTCTATAATTGCATGGCTATTTTCTATTTGATTCATATTACGTGAAACCTTATTAATTACTAAACAGCCCGTTTTCTCAAGTAAAATACGTTTAAAGTCTTGAGAATCTAGTATTACAGATGTACCAGATCCATTAGCAGCGGTATTTAACTCATGAATAATTTCACTAATACGTTGATTTGCATAATCTCGTGAATTAGCGACACCTTTTTTCTCATTTTCATTCAATTCCTTAAATTCATCGTAAAAATGCTGGTTATCGGCAAATACTACAAATGCTACACCTCTTGATTTATCATTTGCTAATTTCCAAATTTCCTGTGAAAATTTATTTACTTGTCGTAATACATCAGGCCCATCCGCTCGGACGGGAAGAGTTACAACAATCCCCATTTTAATAAAGTCTTTGCGCTCAATAGCATTTTCAAAGGCTATTCTTGCAAACTTTGCTTGATTCGCCTTAATTTCAGCCATTGGATATAGCTGCGCAACCTTTTGTAATTCTTGTCTGATTACGGGCTTGTTGTGAAAAGCCGAAAATTCTTCAATGGCCTTAATGATTGTAGAAGTTCCAGTTCCTCCACCTAAACCTGCAAAAAATAAAACAAGTTCATCCGAAGGTCTTACACGTTCAGTAATAAATTCTTTTAGCTTTTCTTTTGCTTCCTCATTTGAATCAAGGACTTTTACTGCACGCTCAGGGTTCTTACCTAAACCACCTAATTTCAGTGAAACTTGATTACTTTTTGGTACATTTTTTAATTCAGCTAGATCCCCATCATTACTATTTAGTGCTAAGCAATTATATACTGCTGTGCCATCTGTATGTGTATATTCTGCAAATTTATCTACCATTCTAGTACCAGCTTGACCAAAACCAACCATCGTCATTTTAACTGCCACTTCATTCTTTAAGAAGTTTTTTGCCATTATTTTATCTCTCCTTATTTATCTTTTTTCTTTTACCTAACTCAATCAGTACTTGTTGCCCTCTATAAGTTGAGATTAAAAATTTATATGGGTGCATAGTTTTTTCATAGATTAAAGACATTGATGATAGCGTACTCACACTTATTTCAGCTGAACGTCTAGATATATTTGTACGTTCAACCTCTAATGAATAGGATTTTCCCTTTTTTTTCTTTACTCTCCTATCAATAACTACATTTTCCACTATTTCATTAATAGATATGCCCCTCATGTACTTCGTCTCTTGAAATTGTTTATTTACTATGTTTCCTATGTATAGAAATACACTATAGAGTATCTCATCTTGTTCAAGTATATCAGCAAACATGTTTACTACTTCATCTGCAAACTTGATTGTTTGATATTTTTCACTTAAAACTTCGTTCAAGTTGTCCCCCCCTTAAAACACTGGTTAATTATTCCTAGGAACATAGTACATCATTACACGTCGTATATCAAGTCATTATAAATAAAACCTATATACAGGACTTATATATAAGACTTATAAAGACAAAATTAGAATTAATCTATATTTTATAAGGGGTTAAGTGTACGACGTATATATAATGCGTATACATGTTATATCAATTTTAAATTTCATGTAATTTACATTTCGACAAAGATTATTATAAAATCCAGATTAATATTAAAAAAAACAGATTAAAAACCACCTATTTTTTTAACATCAAAAACCAATAAAAACTTATACATCTTACATATAAGTTTTATATATAAGGTGTATAAAAAAATACTTTTATATCAATGTTAAAATGAAAAAATACTTATTCAATTAGCATAAATTTTTATATAAGACCCTTATATAAAACTTGTATATAAAACGTATTTGTACAGCTTATAGAATTCGACTTTCATTAACAGAATTTTCTAATATCGTATATTACTAGGGAGATTTCAAAACGTTCTTATAGCAATTCACACTAAGGTTTTCTTTATTACCTAGCTGTTTTAAAAGTATTTATCACTTATAATACCGCTCATTGTTAATGTTATGTTAATGCACTGTTCTTCACTTAGTACTTGTTAGTTCACATTATTATATATGTTATAAGAAAAATTATCCTCTGTTCCTCATTTGAATTCAATTCCTTGTCAATTTCATTCATTCCTTGAAAGCCAGTAGAAGAGGTTGTTAATTTCATATGAACAGCATCAATACCCTCAATGTTCAACATATTAAAAAGGGAATACAAGGATAAATCAACTTTGACATTCTAAAAGTAGTAGGCTAACAATCACATCACTACTATGAAAAAGAAACATTTGTTCAAACTAGATTATTAAAAGTGAAATCTCATCTTATTAACATCAAAGTGATACTTACATTACAATAAAAATTCTTGTAATGCATGAGGAATGATGATAACAATTATAACCTTACATAAAATTAACAATTGGTTAATTTTATCATTGCAGTTAGGATTAATCCTTCTCAACAAAGCAAAAGGGGAAGTAGTTTTAGTGACTAAAACCTATATGTTAAGTACCAGTAGACATATTTCTAACTTATTTTTGATTTGGTAGAAACAATTAATAATATTTGTCTAAGTGAATTTATAATTCTATACAATAAAAACAACTAAAAGAAAAAGTTGGAATTTTAAATTGAGTCAATGTCAGAATTTGGAAAGAGCGCTTCATCACATATAAAAAGTTGAATTTCGAGTTAAAGATAGAGAAAATTACTCTTTATTATCAATAAGCCTTTTTATAATTCTTGAATAATTTTAATCACTTAAAATGTATTTTTACTATCTAATAAATGTTAGGACATCATAACATTATTTTACAAATGGAATTTCATTATAACTATTGTTAGATGTTTAGTAGTAGCTCGTCCTAACAAAACAAAGGATTTAATAGAGCCTTATAAATCAATAATTTATAAGAGATTTATAAGAGTAGTTATCATCTCAACTTCGATGTACAAAATGAGGTATCTCTAAAGATTAAAATCTCTTATTCATTTTTTCTTGTTTTACAACTACCACATCAATGTAATAGTATATTAAAAATAATAAGTATTTAATTTAAGTTTAATTCAATATAAGAGGTGTATGCATTGTCCGGAAAAGTGTATAAATATAGAAGATCAGGTACCAAAAAATATTTTCACTTAAAAGAAGCTGACATATTTGTCTTTACAGTTTTATATTACAAAAGAGCACTTACAACAAGACAAATCACTCAGTTATATAGTGCATTTGAGGGAAGAGAATATTCTGAAGCTAGCATATTTACAAAGCTTGACCGTTACTCACAATATGGAGCTATGCTAACTAAAAGAATAGATAAAAAGGCTGACAGTATTACGAAACGTGCTTTATTTTCCTTAAAAGAAAAGACAATTGAATTCTTAATGGAAATAGGAAGAATTTCTGAAAAAAGTTCAAAAAGACGTTACTCAAGAGCAACTTCTTTTCACACAATGTGTTCACGTGAGGTCATGATCCGTACTCTTTTAGCGACTACAAAGAAGACACAAACCAATGAAATATTATATGAATTGGATATTCGTTCTTTTTACCAGAAAAAAAATGTGAAAATTGAGGACAACCAATTGGCCTTGATTCCTGATGAACATATTTCATATCAAGATAAAAATATCCATATTGAGATGGATATGTGTAAAGAAACCAATTCTACCTTAGTTGAAAAAGTAGAGAAGTACATAGAATATACAAAAAAAAACAATGAAGATGTAACGGTTGTCTTTGTTATGTACGACAAATCAATGTTCCTTGCAGAAGATGCAGAACCGCCATACGTACGTATGAAAAATCTATTATTTTCTATGCGGAAGTATCATGAACTATTAATGAATATACCAAATCTAAATGTACACATTTGCTCATTGAAAGATGCTGGAGATGTTATTTCAGATATCATTCTAGGAACAGACGATAATCAAAACTTGGAACAAGATATTCTTTTGCCTTTATCTCAACGTACAGTAGGAGATGCTGATTGGCGCTACGCATTTGTTGAAAAAGTTCAAACATTTAAGGAAACAATAGATGGTGGTCTTAGACGAACATATAGGAGAGATAAAGATGCTATGCAAGATTTCTTCTTTATTTTTGGCAATGAAAATGATTACCGAATGATTGCTAGATTAGACGATGTTGTGTTTTCAAGAAGAGAAGGTGATGAGGGGGTGCCACTTGTTGTGATCTATCCAAAGCGCAAAATGGCTAGAGATATACTTTTAATGGACACTTATGACAATGTACTACTTCTATCGCTCCAAAATGAAAGTGTTACTATCGAAGCGGATGAACAAATCATGGCACGTACTGCAAATAACATACACCCGAAAAGACGCAAGCTTGTAGAATTATATTAATCCATTGTTTTTTATATACTTCTATATAATTTTATTGATTTTTATTTTTTGAGGTGTTAGAATAGCGTTTGAACATATAATTAAAACTAAAATCAAATCAGAACATATGAAATTAAGGCAAGCGACACACGCTGTTTTTACAGTGGGTGTCGCTTGCCTTTTTTTATATGGATAAAAGTGGAAAATCAAAATGGATTTACAATATGCAACTACTACTACAGAGGGAGTGCTCTCTGCTAGAGAAGCGTTTAAAAACCCTGAACTAGTCCTCAAACATATGACAGAGGAGGGGGCAACGTTTAGTGTTTCCTTACAAGATATCTAAATCCCAGGAAAACCGAATTACTATTGGTATGATGTAATCATTGAAACGGCAACGAATAAAAAAATAGAAGTAAATATTGCGGTACTTTCTCAGGAAGAATATAACCAGCTCTGTGAAAGAGATAGTATTGATTTATATTTAAAACAAACTGAAGACGCAGCGAAATTCTTTTTTGAAAAATCAAAGGAACTATTTCAACCAGAATTCAATAATCGATTCAAGTTTAAACATAAAGCTCAATTATATCTGTAAAAGGTAGGTGAGCCTATATGGAGACATTTAAACAACGATTACCGCTATTTACTACAATCGGATTAATTAGCGGATTTATTCTTTCGTTTGGATTCGGTTTAGTAAACTACATCAAGTTACTTTACTATGCATTTGAACCACCTTCTTATCCTATAGAAATTACATATGTACCGCTTATTTTAATGTTCTTCTCTTTACTATTAGGAGAATTTAGCTTTAGGTTTTACAGCCGTATCCCTGCTTTGCATGTAAAAAATGGAAAGTTAATAATTTTGATTGCTTCTCATATTGCAGTTGATATTCAATTTTTATGGTTTGCAACTGCTCCGATCCATGCAAAGGTTATTCCGTATCTTACAGATAAATCAAAACATGTTAATTTTGGTGAGTATGAGGCCATAGGTCATGTTTTAACAGGAAATTTTCACACACTCACTATGATTTTTGTCTTTTTACCTACAGTATTTATGATTTTATTTACACTTTGGTATAGTGGCCATATTGTTCGTTACCGAGAAGAAATATTAAAGTGGGTCCAAAAATACGAATATAAAAATCACAAGTTACAAAAATGGTTTAATAGCCAAGAAGAACAAATATACCCTGATGTAGAAATTGGACCGCATATTGAGCATAAAGAGATGGTTCGTATTAAGGGGAAAGATAGAACGCTAAATGGAATCATTATTGGTCCAATCGGTTCTGGTAAAACATCAAGTTTAATTATTCCCATGATTAATCAAGATTTACACTGGATGGTACGTTTTATAAATAAGTTTGAAACAGCGTATAAAAAGAATGATTATGATACAGAAGAAGTAAAAGGAACATTTTTAAATGGTGTGACTGTTATTGAACCGAGTAATGATTTATGTCAAAAAGTATTTAAATTGGTACAAGCACATAAGATCCCAGCAAGCTCGGTTTACTACATTGATCCAACCAATCCTGATACCAAAAATATAAACATTCTGCGTGGACCGGTTGATAAAGTAGCAGAAGTTTTCGCTATGGTTATTCAAGGTTTGTCTGAATCTAACAATGCATTCTTTGAACAAGCGCAGCGTAACCATCTTAAACAACATATCTATTTATTAAAGCTTCATAACCCACAAAAAGATGTTACCTTCGACGATTTGATTGAGATGTATGTGCGCCCATACGGGTAGATTTAGAATTGATTAAATAGCACTAATCTAGGTTAACTCACGAAAGACCTATTACCAATCACCTCACCTAGAAGGGAAACCTAAAGGGGAAAACAGCATGGTGATAAAGTCATAAGTTGGTCAACTACTAAGATCACGACTGAATGGCAAGGTAAAACTCATAAATAAGGATGAAGGCTACACTGCTTGAATGATAGACCAAGGGTGGTCAGCGATACGAGTAATGAAAGGTAGTTGATACATTACTAGGGAACAAGGTTATAAAGAGGATAGTTTAGGTCGTACATATAAACTATCAGTGAGTCTCTCCCTCCCAGCCACAGTAAGTGGAAAAAAAGGTCAAACGTCACATCCGACATTATGAAAGCTATTCTTTATCTATCTAAATGGGGATTGCCTAAGTTGGGATGCCACCGGCATACTTGCGAATTTGGCTATGAAGAATGAGACCAAGTTACTAACAAGGTGTGTGACTTCTGAATACCCAATAAGGCAACGGAGCCTTCATAGTAGTCCGAGCTAGGGAAAGCCTAGTACATGGCGAAGGAAGGCAACTTATCCGGTCTAAAACAAAATTGGACGGTGTGTGAGACACAATGAGAAATCCAAATGCAGTATTAGACAATCTGAATAAAAAAACAACTAACCCAGCTTATAAATTTGAACGTCTGTATCGAAATCTATATAACCAGGAGTTCTACTTTGCAGCATATCAAAAAATATATGCAAAAGAAGGGAACATGACTAGAGGAACAGATGGGCATACCATTGATGGTATGAGTTTGGAACGTATCGATAAAATTATTGAAAGAATTAAAAACCAAAGTTACCAACCAGCTCCATCTCGCAGAGTATATATCAATAAGGGGAAAGAGGCCTTTAGGGATACCCTCTATAGATGATAAATTAGTTCAAGAAATCGTAAGAAACATCCTAGAAGCTGTTTTCGAACCGACCTTTTCTAACAATTCTCATGGATTTAGACGTAATCGCAGTTGTCATACAGCACTAACACAAGCAACTAAAATCTTCAAAGGAGTTAAGTGGTGGGTAGAAGGTGATATCAAAGGCTTCTTCGACAATATTGACCATCACATTTTGATTAAACTGCTAAAAAGAAAAATTAAAGATGAAAAATTCATTAATTTAATCTGGAAATTTCTTAGAGCGGGTTATTTAGAGGATTGGAAATTCAATAATACTTATAGTGGCACTCTACAGGGAGGAATAATCAGCCCAATTCTATCAAATATTTATCTAAATGAACTTGATAAGTATATCGAAGAGTATAAAACACTATTTGATAAAGGCACACGCCGACAAAACAACATAGTATATACCCAAAAATATAAGCGACTTTGGTATTTAAGAAAGAAATTCGCAGATAGAAAAGTACTGGCTTCACACAATGAATTAACTGAGATTACAAGTGAAGTGAAAAGGCTTCAAAAAGATATACGTACAATGAGTTCAGTAGAATTAATGGATTCTAGCTTTAAGAGAATTCAATATGTACGATATGCCGACGATTTCCTAATAGGGATAATTGGTTCAAAACAGGACGCAGAAGAAGTAAAGAAAGACCTTACGGCTTTTCTAAAGAATAAACTAAATCTTGAACTATCATCAGAGAAAACACTCATTACACATGGCAAAATGAAAACGAGATTCCTTGGATACGATGTAACTATAAGTAACCTTCAGGCTGTATACAAAGGCTCAAACAGTAGAATAGCCAAAAGGTATGCATCAAACAAGTGCGAAATTTACATGCCTAAGGAAAAATGGATTGGAAAACTTAAGGAGCTCAAAGTTCTTAAAATCGAAAAAGATAGTAGTTGGAAGTCTATTCATAGGGCCGAATTAATAAACTCCGACAATTTAGAAATTCTAAGTATATACAATAGTGAAATTAGAGGTTTATATAATTATTATAAACTAGCAAAAAATGTACACAGCCTACAGAAGTTTCGCTACATTATGAAATTCAGCATGGTAAAAACTTTTGCAAACAAATACAAACTATCAGTCAGCAAAATAATGAAAAAGTTTAATCATGAAGGCAATTTTAGAATTTCTTACACGACTAAAACTGGTCAGAGGCATAGATATTTCTATAATGAACCTTTGAAAAGGGTTTATGAAAATCCAACTACTAATAAAGAAATAGATATCGTTCCAAATACTATGATATATGCAGGACGCAATAGTCTAATCAGACGCCTTCAGGCTAGTAAATGTGAGTGGTGTCAAACTGAAAACACCGCTATCGAAATGCATCATGTTAAAAAACTCAAAGAACTAAAAGGAAAACAACTTTGGGAAAGAATCATGATAGCTCGCAACCGCAAAACACTAGCATTGTGTAAAAAGTGTCATGTTGACCTGCACGCTGGAAGGTTAGATTGAAATTCAGAGGATAAGTGGAGAGCCGTATACATGGAAACATGTACGTACGGTTCGGAGGGGAGCGTTTGAAAACCTATCACAGTAATGTAAAAAGGCGTTGGGCGCTTACCCTACGACGATGTAGAACGTGTTCACCGTATGCATAAACTATTAAAGGTACAGGTCGAAAAATTATATGGTTTTGTTCAAAGTGGAGCTGCTTCACGTGACCAAAAAAATGAATATAAAATTATAAAAGGGATTGACGAATGGTTTGGTGCGACACGTTTCTCTATAAATAGTTAATAACTATGAAATGAGAAGACTATCTAGATTAACACAGATAGTAATAACTGATTTAACGAGTGAGTGGAATGAAAGCCTTCATGTTGAGCTGAAACACTCCCAATAATACTCCTACATGCAGAGAAAGTTGATAGACTGCACTGTATGAAGCTAGGTGAAGACGCATGAAGAAAGCCTAAGTACATGACAACATGTATATGGCAATTGATAATGCGGTTGGCTATAAACTAATCATGGTGAGAATGACCAACTGGTCTGACGAAGATACGAATGTACGGGTCTAAAATTCGAATACAGTGAAAACTGTATCCCTTGTATGGAGTAAGTCAACGAAAAGTAAGAATCGAACCTATGAAATTCGTACTATGTAACAATGAACATAGAGAACTTACAGGCCTATAGTATCCACCTAAAATTAGATGTACAGCTAGTTAAATCGGAACGTGGGAAGCGAGAGACAACCATTTAAACCACTATCTTGGGGTTGGTTCATATAAGGTATAAAGCCGAAATTGATTTACTCTCGTGAAAGCAGGGGTACAGTACCGATGAAATTATGGAAACATAGTGGAGGGATAACCCCGAGTCATTAAAGAAATTAAGCAATAGTAACCAAATGAAGTTCATAAGGTCGAGTATGATGATGGGACTTTCCAAAAGGAAGGAGCAATATATCCATCGATGAACGCTACACTGAGAAACAATGAGTACTACGGTATGCAATCCACCTTTGACACGCTATATGAGCGCAGTAAATATAACTGCACAAAAGGAATAGGATTATATGAAATTATAACATCAAAAGAAAATATACTACTCGCATACCGCAATATCAAAGCCAATACAGGCTCAAAGACAAAAGGTACAGATGGAATAACCATAGATAATTACAAAATGAAAAATGTAGAAAACTTCATAAAGGACATTAGAACAGCTTTAAATGATTATAAACCTCAAAAAGTAAGAAGGGTAGCGATACCTAAAGAAAACGGTAAAACAAGACCTTTAGGTATTCCTACAATGAGAGACAGACTAATCCAACAAATGTTTAAACAAGTTCTCGAACCAATATGTGAAGCAAAATTCTACAATCATTCCTATGGATTTAGACCTAATCGAGCGACAAAACATGCAATAGCTAGATGTCAATCTCTTATAAATAAAGGGAATAAACATCATATAGTAGATGTAGATATAAAAGGATTCTTTGACAATGTAAACCACACCAAGCTAATAAAACAGCTATACAACATTGGAATAAAAGATAACAGGGTGCTAAGCATTATTTCAAAAATGCTTAAATCACCAATAGAAGGCGTAGGTATACCTTCAAAAGGAACACCGCAAGGTGGTATTTTATCACCACTACTATCGAACGTTGTACTGAATGATCTAGACTGGTGGATCTCGAACCAATGGGAAAACATGGATACGAAACACAAGTATACAAGCCTTCACAAATATAGAGCACTGAAGGCTACAAAGTTAAAAGAAATGTTTATCGTACGATATGCAGATGACTTTAAAATCTTTACAGATTCTCACGAATCTGCAAAGAAGATATTCCATGCGGTCAAAGAATACCTTGAAAATCACCTACAGCTTAATATATCAAGAGAAAAGTCAAAGATAACAAATATTACAAAGGGTAAATCAGAATTTCTAGGATTCAACTTAAAAGCAGTTAAAAAGAAGAATAAATTTGTTGCTAATACTCACGTTTCAAGTAAACAAATAAAAACTATTTTAGATAAAACCAAAAAGTTAATCAAAGAAATTCAACATAAACCAACTGTAATATCTGTCAACAAATATAATCAATATATATTAGGAATCAAAAACTACTACCGAACAGCTACGCATGTAAATTATAATTTTCGCCTAATAGCCTATCGTCTATCACGAACCTTATATAATCGACTTAAAAACCATGTATTTGAAAAACCAATAAACCCTTCGGTTTTATATAAACGACTTCATAAAAACAACTATAAAACATACAAAATAATGGGAGTCTATTTATATCCAATAGCAGATATTCGAACTGAAAATGCAATGAATTTCAGTCAAAACATCTGTAATTACACCACGGAGGGAAGAAAAAATCACAAGAGAATTAAACAAAATGTAGAACACGAAATCAATAAAATGATGTTCACACAAAGAAATGACAACTTGGAGTACGAGGATAATCGAATCTCTAGATACTCTATGCAGTTAGGGAAATGCTCAATTTTGGGAACATTCCTAGAAGCTGAAGAAGTACATTGTCATCATGTAACCCCCAGAAAATTAGGAGGAAAAGATGATTTTAAAAACCTTGTGATTGTTCATAAATTAGTTCATACACTTATACATGCTACAAAGAAAGAGACGATTGTTAAATATAAAAACTTACTTCAATTGGATGGAAAACAATTGAGAAAACTCAATATGTTTCGTCAGAAATGTAATTTGGATATTATTGATTAGTTAATTTAATGATGGAACGCCGTATGCGGTGAAAATCGCACGTACGGTGTGGAGCAGGGGAAAAGGTGGAGATTGCCTCAAAACCTTACCTATTGCTATATAATACCATTCGTGAAAAGCTGGATTTTCAAGGTGAACCAGCAGTTTATAAATCTGGAAAATACCGCGGACAACCGATGCATTATGACAGAGAAGAAGAATATGTAAAAGGTTTACGCAACATCTTAAAAGATTTAGCTTCAAACGTTTTAATACGACGTGTTTTATTTGGGAAATCTGATTTTGATTTCGATGTCCATGTGCGCCCATACGGGCATTTAGAGATTCAACTCTAGCAAAGTTGTAGGCTCAGGTCTCACAAAAGCCTATCATCAACCAACTTATCCGTGAAGGAAACTGAACGGGGAGTGTAGCATGTTGGTAAAGCCATAAGTTAATTAGTTACCAAATTACGACTGAATGGCCAGATGAAACGTATAGACAAGGATGAAAGCTAAACTGCTTAAACGATAGTCCAAAGGGGGATATCGAACCCCATGACGAAAGGTAACTAGTAACGTTATGTAGTAATGACCATTTAATTAAGTGGATATTAAATGTTTTAGAAGAACGAGTTCTACTACTTTAGACTCAAGTTTCAGAGACCCATTACTAACTATCCACTGTAGGTGGAAAAGGACGAAAGTCGCATCCGACACTATAGCAAGCTCATCTCTAAATGTACTAAATGGGGATTACCTAAGTTGGAACGCCAACACAAACTGGCTATTAAGGATGATACCAAGTGTAAAACAAGGTATGTGGCTTATGAATATCCAATAAGGTAACGGAGTTTCCGTAGTAGTCAGAGATAGGGAAAGCCTATTACAGGGCGAAGGGAAACAGTTTATCAGTTTAATACAAACTAGGAAGGAGCGTGAGGCTCTATGAGAAATCCAAATGAGGTATTAAACAGCCTACGTACCATGGCTAGTAATACAGATTACAAGTTCAAGAGACTATACAGAAACCTGTATAATCCAGAATTTTATTATACGGCATATTCTAAGATATACGCCAAAGAAGGCAACATGACCAAAGGTATGGATGGAAAGAATATCGATGGAATGAGTATTGAAAGAATTAACACTCTTATAGACAAAATTAAACACGAGACCTACAAACCTTATCCAGCTAGACGGATTTATAGGAAGAAAGCTAATGGTGGTAAAAGACCACTAGGCATCCCTTCTATGGATGATAAAATCATACAAGAAATAATAAGAAGTATCCTTGAGAGTATATATGAATCTACGTTCTCCGATGATTCACATGGGTTCAGACCTAAAAAGAGCTGTCATACTGCGTTAATTCAAATTCAAAAGACATATAGAGGAGTACGATGGTTTGTTGAGGGGGACATAAAAGGTTTCTTCGATAACATAAACCACCACTCACTTATAAATATCCTTAAAAGAAGGATTGATGATGAAAAATTTATAAGGTTAATTTGGAAGTTTCTCAGAGCAGGTTATCTTGAAGAATGGACATATAACAACACATTCTCTGGCACCCCTCAAGGAGGCATAATCAGTCCCATACTATCAAATATTTATCTGAACGAACTAGACAAATTTATGAAGATCTATAAACAACAATTTGATAAAGGAGCAAGAAGAAAGACAAATCGTGATTATGCGTACCTTTCAGATAAGAAATACCGACTACGAAAAAAACATGAGGAACAATGGGGACAAATGTCAGAGGACGAAAAAAGAGAAGCTAAACTACAGTGGAACAAACTACACAAAGAACAGCTCTCTATACATTCAAAAGAACCTATGGACGAAAACTACAAAAAAATTGTATATACCAGGTACGCAGATGATTTCCTCATAGGAATAATAGGTAGTAAAGAAGACGCTATTCAAGTCAAAGAAAATCTTACGATTTTTCTTAAAGAAACCCTTGAACTCGAGTTGTCACAGGAAAAGACTCTCATAACCCATAGTGAAAAATTAGTACAATTTCTCGGTTACGATATTACAATCTCAAGAGAAGAAGCAATAGCAAAAACAACCCATAGAAGGACAAAAAGGGTATTCTCTTTCACGCCTAAACTATACGTACCCAAAAACAAATGGATAAAGAACCTATTTCAAAAAGACGCACTAGCAATTGATAAAAATACAGGTACTTGGAAACCTAGACACAGAACCTATCTAAAAGATAATGACGACTTAGAGATTTTAAGTATCTACAACGCAGAAATTCGTGGTCTATATGAATACTACAAGTTGGCGAACAACGTAAGTGTTATAAATAAATACAAATACATAATGGAATATAGTATGTATAAAACGTTCGCTAGCAAGTACAAAAAAAGTGTTAAACAAATACTCAACAAATATAGAACTAATGGGAAATTTGGTATACGATACAAAACTAAAAACGGTGAAAAGATAAGATATCTTTATGACCAAGGATTTCGGAGACACATTAGTATAGATACCAAAACAGAAGTCGATATTCTCCCAAACACCTTAAAAATGTCTGGACGAACAAGTCTCATTGAACGATTATTAGCCGAAGAATGTGAAATGTGTGGCAAAAAGAACCTAGCTATCGAAATACACCACATAAGAAAGTTAAAAGACCTAAAAGGTAAGAAAATGTGGGAGAAAATGATGATCGCTAGAAAAAGAAAAACCATGGCACTCTGCCATCAATGTCACATAGATTTACACTCAGGTAAGTTGGATTGATAAATGGAGAGCCGTATACTTGGAGACGAGTACGTACGGTTCGGGGGGGGGGAGTACTTGGAAACCTATCATAGAAATATGATAAGGCGCTGGGTACTTACCCTACTTAGAGCAGGGTGGCATTCTACTTGTTAATACTGCGAAAGGGGAATTAGCAGACCTTTCAAACGTATTGGGAAAATTTGTATTGCTGAGTATGCAGAATGCGGTATTCCGTAGGGAACCAAACGTCTCGCCTTATCATCACATTATTGTGGATGAGTTCCCGGATTATGGTACGCCAAGTTCTCCTATAAACGTAGCGGCGTGAAATGGAGGGGCTGACTCTTACACAGCCTAACTATTTGTTCGAATTTTATGGGTGAAACTCCCATTCTAGGATAATAGCTCATTAATCCTAGCCATGATACCCCTACATGCGCTAACTTACACACGAGTTAGGGTCTGAAGTTAGGTAAGGTCGTAACCTGATGGCACAACTCACTAATGCCTATATGGTGCGGTGGTCTTTAAAAACATCCCAATGGTGACGGAAGGAATCCATGTCTTGAAGCGTCGTGAGGGAATCCCTTCTTAACGTGAGCAATCGGAAGGAATAACGGGAACAAGGAGAGGTTCGAAATTCTAATCCTTGCACATAATCGGTTTCGTAATTACCGATTATGCTGAACCAGTATGTTAGAGCTACTCAAGACTGGTGAGTACCGTCGGCTTAAAGTGGGCACCTAAAGGAATGTAAAATAAGGGATAGAACAAATGGAACTTGGGAAGCTTGCATTGCCTTAGGGAGTGTGATCCTGCTTGAAACAATGCAAGTGGCAGCGGTCTCGTAGTAGTGAGGAAGCGGAGTAATGTCCGTGGAGCGAAGGGGACCAGTCGATTCAGAATAACAATGGATATTTCAAATGTCTATATGAACCTCTTCTAGAGTGGGAATTAAACAGCACATCGTTACAATCGCTTGAATAATGGGGAGATGTAATGAGGATTAAAGGACATTTGATAGATAATGAAGCACAGCTCCAAGATAAGTTAGACCTAATATACAAAAAGGCCAAAGAAGATAACTCTTCTTTTCATGGCATGATAGAACTAATGAAAAACAAGCAGACTATTAAAACGGCAATTCACAACATTTAAAGCAATCGTGGGAGTAAAACGGTCGGAATTGACAAGAAAGACGTGAACTACTACCTACAAATGGAAACGGAACAGCTTATCAAACTCATTTGGGAACACATAGACAACTACAAACCTAAACCCGTTCGAAGGCATTACATTGACAAGGGCAATGGTAAAAAGCGTCCTCTAGGAATCCCAGCCATGATAGATAGGATAATCCAAGAAACAGCAAGAATGGTGTTAGAACCCATAGCAGAGGCGAAGTTTTTCAACCATAGTTATGGTTTTCGTCCCTATCGTTCATGTCACTATGCAATAGGCAGAATCTTGAATACCATTTCTAGGTCAAAAACGTACGTAGCCATCGAAGGTGACATCAAAAGTTTCTTTGACCATATTAACCATAATAAACTTGTTGAAATAATGTGGAATATGGGCATAAAGGATAAGAGATTCCTAACTATTATTAAGAAAATGTTAAAAGCAGGTGTACTAGAAGATAATCAACTTTTCCCTACGGAGTTGGGAACTCCACAAGGTGGAATTATATCTCCCCTGTTAGCGAACATATACTTAAATAACTTTGACTGGATGATAGCTAAAGAGTTCGAAGAACACTACGCGCGTTATACTGTTAAACACGCTTTCAGTACAGGACTTAGAAAAGTAGTTAGAAAACATAAGAAATGTTTTCTTGTTAGATACGCAGACGACTGGATAATTCTATGCGAGGATAAAGCACAGGCAAGAACACTCTTGACTAAAATCGATAAGTATTACAAACATATACTCAAATTAGAATTATCAAAGGAGAAAACATTTATTACCGATATGAGAGAGAAGCCAGCCCAATTCCTAGGATTCGACATCAGAGCTGAAAAGATGAGACTGAAAAACCGTATTGCAGGAAAAGCTATACCGAACAAAAAGAAATTAAACTCTAAAATGAGAGAAATTCTTCGAGATACATACAATGTTCGGAAAACAACCAACTCTCACGATGTTGCCGCCCAAATAGAACTTATTAACGCCAAAATTTTTGGTATTAGTAATTATTTCCGTATAGGAAATTCTGCTAGAATTTTCGTTAGATGCGATGACAAAATACGCTATACATTCTACAAGTCTATTAAGAACAAACATGGTGGAGGAGTATTCGAAAAAATACTTACTCCAGCTGAAAATCTTAATAATCGTAAAGATAGGCATAAAGGGCATAAAACCAAAGTTCCCTTCGTTGAAGTCGATGGAGTTAAGATAGGATTAACCAAAATGAGTTTTACACCTAGTACTAAAGCACTCCTATACAATTATGATACGACCCCCTATACACAGATAGGAAGGATAATTTATTCGAGAAGACATGGCAAGGTCGATAAGAAAATGAGACCAACCATTTATTCGAACGACCAAATCAACCAAATGGTCTTGTATCAGATGCTTAGACAAACTAAGAATAAACGACTCTATAACTTTGAATATATACTTAATCGCGATTATGCATATAATCGCGACAAAGGAAAGTGCCGAATATGTAAGACAGGGTTGATTCCAACTAACATACATTGCCATCACGTTAATAATCGACTACCTTTAGAGAAAATCAACAAACTCAGCAATCTTGCCACCATGTGCATAAGATGCCATAAGCTTATACATCAAAAGGACTTAGAAGGCAGTATCTTATACAAACTACCGAAACTAAAGAAATACCGTGAGCTGCTACACATTTGAAATATATCTCATTGTTCACCTTATCTTAATCGCGAGGCAAAGAATAAGGATGATACTAACTAAATTTGTTAGGGATTATCAATCTGAACCGATGGAACGCCGTGTGCGGTGAAAGTCGCACGCACGGTGTGGGGCGGGGGAAAAGTAGAGATAACTTCAAAGCTTTACCTATCGCGACCCGTAAGGGTTAGTAGCTACCCCAGCCCTCTCGGGCTAGGATGCTACACATTTGTGCGCCCGTTCAAAGAGTTCCCTGCACAATCTCGTAAATATAAAGTCATTCTGACAATTGCAAGTCAAACACTATCTCAATTAGCTTTGGATTTCACAGAGCAGTATATGTTTACTTTACTAGGTTCGTTCCGTAACAAGATGATATTTGGTGATGTAACACCATATGATGCGAAAATTTTCTCTGACATGTTTGGTGAAACAGAGGAATTTAAAGAATCCGAATCTGAACAAGGGATTTCTCCTATGCAAGAGAATCCCGTTAGTCGCTTAGGTTCGACATATCAAAAATTAAAAGAAGTCGTTATGTCACCAGGAGATATCATGGCACAAGGTGCCTTCATTTGTGCTGCGCGTATTGTACAAGACAATCATGTGCAACCTGTACAACAAATTACTAGTAACTTTGTACCCAAAGAGGAATTTGCTCAAGCAATCATTCAAGTAGAGATCAAGTCTGGACAATATTGGGAAACTGAACGTCTTCGACTCATTGAAGAATCTATCGCAAAATCAAATCCTATGAAACATGTAGATGCAAATAATATAAAACAGATAGAATCATTTCCACCTATGCATGGTGATAAAATAGAACAAAATAATTCCATAGAAACAAACACCGTAGAAAATGTAACTTTTCCTGATTATTTTAAGGATGTCAGTCAACAGGGAAATGTTATTGAAGAAACTGAAAATAAGTTGTATGAAGAAATTAAGGCATTCGTTATTGAATCACAACAAATCTCACCATCTCTTTTGCAAAGAAAATTCAGAATCAGCCATATAAAGGCTGTACAATTTATTGAGAAGTTAGAACACAATCATGTTGTGAGCACTTACACTGGGAATAGCCCTCGTAAAGTTTTAATTTCAAAAAATAATAGTACGTCGATATTATCAAAGGATTCTCAAATCAATACTACTCTTTCATCTAATACAGATTTAGATAATACGACTTCACGAGAAAATAGCATTCCAAACGAAGAGACAGAAGCAAAGCAAGAGGAAACAGGCTTCTTTAAAGACATCCTATATGATGATGTAGTAGCCTTTTTTAAGGAATCAGGGAATGCTTCTATACATGCACTACAGAACGCATTTAAAATCGATTATACACGTGCTTCAAGATTACAAGATGCCCTACAACGGAATGGCGAGCTGCCGAATATAACAAAAGAGACACATATGGAAATTGTAAGTCCTAAAAAAAATATGGAGCTAGCAGAACGGAAGAAAGAGGTATCTAATATTATGTTGGAAGCAAAAAGGGATATAGATTACCCAATTCATTTAGGAATTCCTGTTGAGACTGATTCATTGCAAAAAAAGCTTCTAACAGAGGGACTTATAACTACAGTATTAGAGGAAGCAAAAACAGATATGAAAACTAATTTGAAACCAGCTACAAAAACAGTTAATCCTACTAAAGAAAATAAACTTGATGAAGAAGTTGCAAAAGTTTACGAATCCATTAGCATTACTGTTCATCAAAACTTAGAAAAGAATTTGGTAGAGAACACTAGAAATAATGAAGAGCAGCATGAAGATAAACATATGAACTATAAAGAACGCCAAAAAGGCTTAAAAGCCAAACAAAAGAATACGTATAACAATACGAAGTCACTACTTAATAAAAACCAGCAACAAAAGAAAAATACATCTAATGTAATGAGTAAGGAATTGGATAATTTTTTTGATTAATACCTATAGAAACCTAAAATAACTTTTTATTCAAGATTATATTTTTAGGGAAAATCTAGCTTAAATTAGGAGGAAAGGTTAGATATAGTATTTTAACTTTTCCCTTTTCAAAAAATAATACTTGCACAAATTACATAAAAACGTTATATTTTAATTAATAATTATACAAATAAAACATGATTTACGTGAAGGACACACCTGTACCATTCCAACGGTACAGGTGTGTCCTTTTTTACGTTCTAGGAGGAAAATATAATGTTTGAAGATAAGGTAAATACTCATATTACAAAAGAACTAGGGATGGCATTTGAACCGGATAACACGCTAGAGGACATCTTTATAGAATCAACTTTCAATCAATTTGAAAGAATACGTGAACATGAATTAGAAGAATTAGCTCGTATGAAACGTGAACGTACTGTAGGGAAAGGCTTAATTACCATAGTATCTGAAAAATTATTCCCAACTAAAAACGGGACATCTGAGCGGATACAAGTGCTCACAATGCAAATTGGTACTCATACGACAGCATATTGTCCACTTACAGAGGCAGGTATAAATATTCCTAAAAATCCTCAATGGCTGATAGGTAAAACAAAACCCGTTATTATTGAGCATTTCCAAAGAACTGAGGAAGGGAACTTTGCTGTTGTATCTATCACTGCAGGAGAACTTGCACTGCAAAGAAAATTATATGAAGAAATAGTAGAGCAAGAGGGGAATAAAGTATACACAGGAACAGTTTCTGGACATATTCCATCTGCACAAACTATTCTGGTTGAAGTTCATGGTGTAACAGTAGGAGTAAGATACTCGCAATGGTCTCATTCATTCGTTCGGCGGATATTATTATTGGCGATGTTGTAGAGCTTATCATCGATAAAGTAGTGGAAAAGGATGGGCGCTATGAGTTTAGAGGAAATAAAAAGAAACTTGAAACGGATCCAATGGAAAAACTATTAGAATTAAACAAACGACGTGACCGCTTTGTAGGTAAAATTGTAGGTGTAGATGCTATTGCTGGGATTTTCGTAGAAGTTGCACCAGGTATTCAGTTTAAAGGGCTAAAGGGTCGTAATCTGGCAAATCCAACTGTGGATGACGCAGTAAACCAAACAATTGTTACATGTGAGCTGCTTAATATTGATGCTAAAAATAGAAGAGGAACTGTACGTATCCTAAATTATCCGCAAGGCCAAAGTAAAAAATCTAATTCGTCAATTTACCAATTTTAATGGATGATTATGCGTACAATAGAGAAACAAATGTCTACTTATATTCCTTCTATTCCTCATTTATCAAGTGAGGATATACAAGGACTTCAAATATATCGGATACATGATTTGGATAAAACCTATATATTCCACTCTTATGACGAATTAGTTAAGTTTAAGCAGCTTTTAACAGAGGAACAATATGCTATACTCAATTTTATTGGTGTTCATACATCCGTTCGGTTTAATCATTTATTATATCTATTCAAGAATAAATTTTCGCGGAAGAAAATTAACAATGCACTTCAAGGATTACTTTACTATCAATTTATCGAAAAATGGCAAGTAGAAATTTTTGATATGGAAATCTTTGAAGAAACATATACCTTATCCAATAATGGATTTAAACTACTAAAATACTGGCAAGGAAATATGTTCTTCTTTGCCCCAGAGCGTCTTGACAATCATGGTAAATATGTTCACCTGCGTTATTGGCATGACATAGACCTACTTTGTCATTTACGCTACGCTCCTTCATTTTTAGGTCATATTATGCATCCATCTATTAGTAAAGGGGTTTTTACCCCTTCTTTAAGTTTTATAATAAATGGAGGAAAAGAACGTAAATTTAACTTTGTTGTATACTCCACCTTATTATCTGATCAAAAGGATCGATTAAAACGAATAATTGCTAGATGGAAGACTTTTGTAGAGTCAGGAAAAGATGTTATTATGCAGGACTTAGGGAATAACCCTACAATCTTAGTTATTTATGTTTCTACTAAAAAACAAGCAAAGCAAATTAATAATGAACTATTACTTGATTTAATTCCTGGTAAAGTATTGTTATGCATAGGGGAATCTTTACATTTTCAAGGATTACAACACGCTTTTTATCAACCTCTTGCAGAAGGGGAGATCAAACAATTAGATACAAAGCTATTTATAGAAAACTAAGCCACCATACAAGCTTTCGCTTTAAGGGTGGCTTGTTTATTTTATAATTAGCTTGGAGTATTCAAAAAAACTTAACAAAATTAATAATCCTGTATCTACCTCTATACAAAGCACAGATTTTGCGAAATAATATTCTTTGACACCTGTTAATAAAATAACATTATATACAAATATAATTATTTTATTGGAGGAATATACAAGAAAGGAGTACTATATTGCTACGTATACAAAGAGGGTACATGTACGATCCTGATGATAATGAGGTAATAGTAAATGAAATTTTCTATGATGGTACATCAGAAAAAAAGTTAGGCAGTAACATGGGTGTATTTGATGCAGTTAAAGTACCTGTTGCTATTTTTCAAAAGGTCCAGGAAAACGAAAGTATGACCTATATGGAAAGTGTTGAAGTAGAAGAAAAAAATATAAAGGAAATACTTTGTTATTTAGTTCAAAATCAAAAGCCAGAAAAGCTATATTTTGAAATACAGTACATGAAGTAACTCCAGGGACTGAATATAAGAGGGGATTTATAGCAGGGGATTCAGGGGCATTATTATACAATACATGTGGGATCTGCATATAAACTTCCTTCTTATCCCTGTTCTATTGAAAATAATTGAATATAATATAAAAATAGTTTAATATAAATCTATATTTATTGTTTAATTGATTCCGTTTATTCCCACACCCTATGTGTTGTGGTTGAGTTTTAGAAACAAGTTGTATTCTTGTTTCAATTATGAAAGGGCTTCTTTGAGCCGATTAGTGTATATATAGCTTATTTTGCTATGCACATTTTAATCGACTTGAAGAAGTCCTTTTTGTGTTGTCTTCGAGTTAGGAATCACTTATACATAAACTTTTAGGACTAAAAGTATGCTAAATGAGAAAACACATATTTTGTGCTTTTTGTTTAATTTAGAGGGGAGAGTATATGAATTTTTACAGAGCATACATAGCATAAAAAAATATGGATAAACGCACATATTTCGTGCTTTTTATTTAGAAAAGAGGATATTTATGATGAAATATGAACATGCAATTACTTTAGATAAGCCAACATTATCAATAGGGGAAATCATTTAAAACTTTCAAAAGAAAAAAATTAATTACCGCGTTAAAAGTTATGAACTTACTATCTATAAAATCAAACCTTTATATTGTTAGAAATTCCAAAATTTTACGATGAAGTAAGATAATAAGTATCCATTCATAATGGCATTCGAAAGAGAAGAAAAAGGGAATCTAAATATGGAAAGTACTTGTTGCAATGCTAAAAGCACGAGGAATCAGAATATGAAACTTGAGAGGAGTTATATAATATGATTACAGTTAATCGAGGATACATGTATGATCCGGAAGATGATGAATTTTTAATTACCGAGATTTATTATGAAGCTGCTACAGATACTAAACTAGGAAGTAAAATGAATAACTTATCTTACTCAGCCATTCCTAATGAGATTAAAGAAAAAATAGAAGCAACTGCTTCATTATCCTATGTGGAAAGCATTGAGATGTTTCAGCCATTAGCTGTCCTATATCAAAATGAAATTAACATTTATGGAAAACCAGAAAAATTATACTTTGAGTATACAAACATTTAAAAAGAAAAAAGACATTGAACGGTTTGTTTCAATGTCTTTTTTCTTTTTAAACTATAGAGGAACAAATGGTTAAGGCTTTGTTTGGCATCCTATAGTGTTTTAGGTGTGTTATACTTATATTTGTAAATTATAATATTCGGTAGAATGTCAGGTTTGTTTGCTACTATTCGATATATATAACTGGAGGAAAAATTATGGTTTTTTTTAACGAATTTCCGGAAAGAATTCTCCTTCCTCAAGCGTGTGAAGGGCGTAGCCCAACGGTAGGTGGGAGATGAATTTCGGTTTGGCGTAGCCAAAAGGTTTTCCTTTTTATTTTACCTCTGATATAATCAGTCTTATAAATTATAAGGGCTGGTATATAAATGAAATTAGATAGTAATAATCATTCAGTATTCTTGTTATATTATCACCTTGTGTTGGTCGTGAAATACAGAAGAAATGTGTTTGATGATGATATGTCAGACTATGCAAAAGATATGTTTGTTCGACTATCTGAAAACTATAACATCACGTTAGTTGAATGGAATCATGATGTAGACCACGTTCATATTTTGTTCAAGGCACACCCTAATACAGAAATGACAAAATTCATCAATGCTTATAAAAGTGCAAGTTCTCGACTTATTAAAAGAGACTTTCCACAAGTGAAAAAGAAACTTTGGAAAGAGATGTTTTGGTCAAGAAGTTTTTGCTTGCTAACTACTGGTGGTTCGCCAATAGACGTAGTAAAAACATATATTGAAAATCAAAGTGAAAAGTGAGGTGAAATGATATGACAAAGCAGAATAAAGCATATAAATTCCGTTTGTATCCAACAGAAGACCAAGCACATCTTATGCGTAAAACTTTCGGTTGTGTACGTTTCGTGTATAACAGAATGTTAGCTGAACGGAAAGAAGCGTATGAAAAACATAAAGATGATAAGAATCAACTAAAGAAACAAAAGCTTCCCACTCCTGCGAAATACAAAGCAGAATTTGAGTGGTTAAAAGAAGTTGATTCATTAGCTTTGGCAAATGCTCAACTAAACTTGCAAACTGCCTATAAAAATTTCTTTCGTGGTCAAAATGACTTCCCAACATTCAAAAGCAAAAAAGACAGAAAGTCTTATACAACGAATGTAGTGAACGGAAATATTATGTTGCTTAACGGTCATATCAAATTGCCAAAACTGAAAATGGTACGTATCAAACAGCATAGAGAAATACCACAAGGCCATATAATCAAGTCATGTACGATTTCTATGACACCTACTGGTAAATACTATGTGTCCATTTTGACTGAATACGAAAAAGAGATCGTACAAAAAGAAGTAGAAACAGTTGTTGGATTAGACTTTGCGATGGATCAATTATACGTCAGTTCTGAGGATGAGAGAGCCAATTATCCTAAGTTCTATCGTGAAATGTTAGACCGATTAGCAAATGCTCAACGAGTATTATCAAGACGTACAAAAGGTTCAGGGCGTTGGAATAAACAACGTATCCGTGTAGCTAAGCTGCATGAAAAAGTAGCAAACCAACGTAAGAACTTCCTTCATCATAAGTCTAAAGAGTTAGCTACTCATTTTGATGTTGTAGCTATTGAAGATCTAAATATGAAGGGAATATCGCAAGCACTTCATTTTGGAAAAAGCGTCGCTGATAATGCTTGGGGTATGTTCACTTCTTTCTTAGCTTATAAACTAAATGAACAAGGCAAACAGCTTGTGAAAATAGACAAATGGTTTCCTTCCACAAAAACATGTAGCAGTTGTGGAAATGTGAAAAATATGTCATTGTCTGAGCGAGTCTATTCTTGTATATGCGGTGTAAATCTCGATAGAGATTATAACGCAGCTATCAATATCAAAAATGAAGCAATACGCCTATTGGCGTTAGCATAGATAGCAATAAAATAACCCTTGGAACAAAGGAGTTAGCTCGGCTGTCTTAGGACGAATTCGTTAGCTACCAAAAGTAACGACTAACCGAGAAGCCCCCACTTCAAACAGTCCGTTAGGACGTTAAGTGGCGGGTAGTTCACTGCTGCACAAATCTTGTCGTAAATTAGTTGAGGAGTTCTCATTGATTTTAGAACAATACGTGAAGCTGAATGGTTATGTTACAGACATTCGTTTATCCGTATTTTGAAGCACTTACTGTCCAAGATGGATTAATGGCTCAACATGCTCAAAAAGTAATGAGTTTCTATAATGAAAAATTAAACAAGCTAAATATACATGAAATTGTGATTGATTAAAAATAGAGGATATACATAAGAGAGGGTTCCTATAGTAAGGGACTCTCTTTTTCTATGTAGAAAAGAAGAGGCATGTTTTATAATGATGAATACATATAGAGAAATTAAAGAGGAAATGAAAAAAGTCTATTTATCTCGAAATTGTTGTTTTGTAGGTTACAGTGGGGAAAAGATAGTCCGTTGACACTATTATGTAATACAATTGCTGAGATTCTGCTAGAGAACCGTACAAAACCTATTGATATCTTGGCTTCCTAGGTTGGAGTAGAAACACTTCTATGATGGCTGATATCTCACTGACATTACAAAATATCTAGGCTAATACAGATAAATAAGCAGCTAATCGCTTGTTTATACACTTCTAAACCTCTCATGATAACAGTAATTAAGAGCCTTGCTTAATAAGACGAACCATGAATTTATTTCGCATCTGCTGCGTCAAGATACGTTTATTCAACCCTGCTCGTTTCACTTCAAGTGGAATCATCTTTTGTGTAGCAACCTCATACAAAGCCTTTTGATCATCTTTTTCGTACACCCAACTATATGTTCCATGATTAAAATTAAATGCCACAAATAGGGATTATCTGTATACTTTCTAGCTCTTAAAGGTTCCGAAATAGTTTTATAGTACTTGTAGATAATTTTCGTATAATCCTTTTATAATGATATATCTATTTATGCCATTCTCACCACGAACCACTAAGGTATTTCTAACAAACTGTATATGGCTCATATTAGGCGATACAAGCTCTTGTAGACAACCCATAGTTTACTACTAAATCTATTATAAAAGCGTTTTTATCCATAATAAGAGGGCGATATTTAACTTGTCTTTCTGTTAATCCTTTTGTGGAAAGTATAGTTTGTTTTAATAATTTTTTTCTGCTTCGATTATAAAATCCTTATCACTTAGTGATTGATCAGGAATTAAGGAGAGGTGAAAACCATATACTGAAGTTTAGACATGTTCAATTTATTTAAGAACCGCCATATTCTGTGTCTTGTTTTCTAGCTCATAGAAATACTCCTAATAATTTTCTTTAGATAGTTCACTCCATGATTTGATATGTAGGAGTTTCTCATTTACTCTTAGTCACTTATAAAAACCTTTAATATCGTAATTATAACGTTCAACCCTAGATTGTTTACGTCCATTTTCTGCTAAATAAGCAGAAAATGCTTCTAATGCTACTTCTAAACTAATACCCTTGATCATTATAATCACCTAAATTCTTATTATATATAATAACAAAAAATAAGTGAAAGACCTGCTACCGCCCTTTGCTACGTTCGGTTGCTGGCATATCAAAAAGGAAAACGGACAAACAACCCTTTTCCTTTTTGATATGTTGTTTTTTATTTTCAATGAAAAAAAGACAAATCTCGTCCTAATAAGGATTCGTAGATTTGTCCTTTTACATGGGAGTAATGATATGTTTAATTACCATTATTATAACGGATTTTACAAATATTTTCAATTAGGTCTGACATCTTATTAACAATCATATTAGTAATAATAAAATCTATTATAAATATATATCTTATATATTAAAAAGAAATAAAGATAAAACTTTTATAGGCTATCAAAAATGGGGAAGAGATCTACTCTCACAAGGAAAAATTTAATATTAGAACGTAAAAAATCATAAATAGTAGAAAATGTATCCCTAGATTTAATAATTATTAGAATTTCAATTCTACAAAAAAGCAGAAAGAAAATTATATATTTCTACATAAAATCGGAAAAAAATTGATACAAATCATATTATATTTATTCAACCTTTAAAATAGAGTGTTTTTTCTTTATTTTGGTAAATAGGGAAGTATCCGGGTTTTGTTTATCCACATTTTGTTCAGAGAATGTAGCTATTTGTTCACATTACACAGTATTTACACATAACTCACATTATTATTGATGATTTTTATTAGATAAATTCAATAGCACTAGTATTCCCAACAATATTAGTAAAATAGTATTCACATTTGATCATATTTGTCCTCATATCTACTATTTTTATTAATATCCTTCTGATTTTTTGTAGATATAAAATTGGATATTTTACTACACGTAAAGAATACTTAATGTGTAGTGTGGAGATTCTACTATAGGTAGAAGAGGATTTATATAGAAATGCATAAAAAAAGACTTCATTTTACATGAAGTCCTTCTAGTTATGTATTTATAAATAGATTAGTAAAAAAAGGGCGGAATAAACCAAACACGAATAGCCCTCCACTTTCGATTTTTTCAAAAATAGAGAGCTTGTTGCTATTATTTTATTTCCATTGCGGTTAGCACCTGATCTGGAGCTGTTATTGTTACACCGGCACGTACTAAACGTTCGAAGGTACGCATAAATTCTAGTAAATTAAACTGCTTTGGTAGCTCAATAACACGAAGTTTTTCTTGTGGCAGCTTATCAATTGCCTCGATAAACCATTCACGTACATCACTTGGAATCGTGCGTTCTTTATGGCCACGAACTTTTAGTTTTTCACGCATTTCAATTTCTAAAGCGATATATGCATGAAGATTAACGCCCTGATCATATGCATATTTTCTAAATAACGTTTCTTCCTGGTACTTTAAATAATTAAGGTGATAAGATTCTTCCGTCACTGGTACCGCAAACTTCTGCTTCAGTAGTGCATGTACATTTCTAAACATCTTCTTAATGTTATGAAGAGAGTACATAGAATAATGTAGACCAAAATTAAAGATAGCTTGCTCACGGTCACTATTTCTCTCTTTTGGTATGTGCTGCGCAATAAGAGGGTAGAGACCTTCTTTCGCTGCTGTATCAAGAGTTTGATATTGAGATGTCTGATGCAATAATTTTTTCAATGTATATACAATTTTCGTTGGATATCCTTCTTTTCGATCAACCATATCACGAAGCCCACGAATGACACTGCGAATTTGACAATGACAAGTATGCTTTAAGACATGAATGAACTTATTCATGTCTGCAGACAGTTCACCGATATTCATTTCTTGTAGAAGTGATTCAATGAATTTCGCTTTACGAGCATAGGTAGCTCTTGGTGTAAACGGATCCCTGTATTGTTCTTCTCCAGATTCTTTCGTACATAAAAAGTCTGAATGGATAGACAGATATAATGTCGTATATCGTTTTGTATGCTTTACACCTTTTTGCATTTTGCAAATTTTGAATAGGGGACTACCCGTACATGGTAATGTAATTGTTAATTCATCGATAACCGCACGGATTTGATGCGGATATTTTTTATGTAAGAAACGATACATCCCGCCGAAGTGGGTTTTATTGCCTCCTTCGTCATACTTATCTAATGAACGCTTTAACGTTATTTCTGTATGTTGTTGCATTGCGATATCTAAGAATAGCTTCTTAGCCGCTACAGATAGCTTAAAGAAAGCCTTTGTAAATACAACAGGACTAATATATACATACGGATTAGCTTTTTCTGCTTCCTCATTCAGAAAATGAGTGAGTTTAATTGTGTAACAGCCATCAATTTCATTTTCAATGGAGATAATGTTATGTAAGCTTAACTTTTTCAAAGCGATATAGAATTGAGAGTGTTGGATATAAGCAAATTCTTCTTTATATTGTTTGTAATCTTCCCACATCATATGTATGGTTACATTGGGAATGACACCATTAGTAAAGCATTTCTTATGTATATATAAGAACACTTCGAGATCAGCATTCGTAATGCCGTATAATTTATGCTTTCTTCCCGTTTTTTCTGCAAGTGCAGACATTGCGCGACGTGAAAAAGATGGTTTGGCTCTTTCGACAAATCCATCCACATCAGCAATACGATCTTCGTATGTCATGTGCTGTAGAATATCTTCTAAATAAGTATCTTTATAACTGTAGTACTTCTCCTCAAATGCTTCCACAAGCTTTTGCCAAGATTTGAGTGTTACTAAAACTGCGTTTGTTGTTTGCCCATTTAAGCTCCGTTGATTACGTATCACAAATGATTTCCCCATCTTTTTCACCTCCGTTCTACAAATTCAGAAATATATGTCAAAATACTATAAAATATACCAATTATGATTATAGCAAATCGAATTTTGTAAAAATGTGCCCTTTAAGAGAGAATTTCAAAAAAGGCAACACCTTATGGGCCTTAGAGCGACAAGGGATAGAGAAAATTGTTATTTTTATTTTTGGTACGCGACTTGGGAAGGAATGTTGCTCTTTTCTTGTATGATGCTATTTAATGAGAAAAGGAGAAATCCTTTAATATCAATACTTTATTGATAATTCAATTGATTTTTGGTACGCAACTTGGGAAAGGTGTTGCTCCTTTTTCAGGAAAATGGGTACGCGACTTGGGAAAGGATTTTTGTGTAATATATAAATTGCTTGTGATTTAACATCTTAGATCACCTGATATAACAGCATTTATGGCTGATTTCACTAATAAGATAGGTACGCGACTTGGGAAAAATGTTGCTTCTTTAGAGAAATAAGTACGCAACACGGGAAAAATGTTGCTTATTCTAGTGAAATAGTACGTGAGTTGAGAATGGTGTTGCTTCTTTAGAACTAAGGGTACGCAAGATGAGAAAGGTGTTGCATGTTTTACTTCCATTTAGTGAAAAGGGTTTTACAAACTAATAAAAACTAAGTGTATTGTTGCTATTACAAATACGAAAGTTAATTCTTGAATATTAGTTTCCATTTATTTAATATTGTTTTATTTTGGAGTCTACCAATGTTTATCCTTATGAACTTAATATTTTATAAAGACATTATCAAATATGTTCAAAATAAAGATTGGGTTAGCATCATTTCAGATATTTCAATGTCCTTATTGATAGTAATACTAGGAACGGTACTATATACAATTTTATATTTAGTAATTTCAAAACCCAAAAATACAATAATTATAAAGTTAAAACCAAACACATTTTGAACACTATAATCTCCAGGATCGTCAAAACGAAGAAGTAAACAAAAAGAGACTATTGGAATTATAAATAAGCAAAAGAAGCCTAAAAACCAGGTTCTTTTGCTTATTTTCCAATGTAAACTTTTCATTATTAGTTTATATTCAAATCCCCTTAATTATTAACTTCTCTCCGAACCCCCTGATATCCTCAATTCATATAATAAAAGTATACATTGGAAACACTGTAAATAAAGAGTTCACAGTCCCTTATACGTTTAATCATTCTCTCTCACTTTCATCTAAAATCTGCTCAAAACGAAATTTTAAATAAACTAATTTAGTCCATCTATTTCTAGCAAAAGTTAAAATGTTAAAAATATAAGGAAACAAAATTGAAATTAAAATTATTAATAGTACAAATCCCCACATTTCTCTTGAAAGAGAAGCCGAGGCTATAAAAGCACTAAATAAAATCGTCACATACATAATAATTAATGGTTGTATTCTATGTATGCTATCTTTTTACGACATTAAAATATATTAGAATTAACATGGTATAAATGATTAGTAGCAATTGATATAATTGTATTAGAAGCAATTAGGAGGATTATTAGTGGAGAAGTTAAAAGTACTATTTCAAAACACCTTATATATAGCTTACCCTCTTTTAACTGGAGTTGAGGGAAGTGAAAAGGTTTTAAATACATGGCAACAATTCTATCAAGATGTAGAAAGAGATCTACAGGAAATTTACAACTCAAATTATTCATCACAGACTTTCGAAAGGCTAGTAAAATGGGTCTCTAAAAAGGAAGCTTTAGGATTATCAGCGATAGACATTCTTCCAAAACTAGAAAATCATAGAGAAGAAATTTTTGAATGTCTAAGAGATGACTTATATATGGAGTTTGGAATTAAACTGCCTATTATCGTAAAAGAATTACCTTTACATTCAGAGGCTAAGAGTGATTATATAGAACGAAGTAATGCAGGGTTTATGTACCATTTATCAGACACTATTGCTAAGAATAAGTTTACAGATGACCAAGATAAGAATGTACGGATTGCTCAATTACAGGATAAACAAAATAGTCTAGTGGTAGTATCGTCACACGATGATGGTGATATGAAATTACAAAGGGAAGAATTAAAAAGATGGAATACACTGATTGATTCTACTTTTTTAACAAGAGTAATGGATGATTTGACGGCGGACTGCCTCGATATTGTAACTGAACTTTGGGTAAAGAGTGCGGAAAATGATAAGACTATTGTGCCTGTACATTACGAACAAGTATTAAATATGTGTAATATGAAACAAATCAAAAATGGTAAGGCTTATTATCGAAAAGAAGACAGATTAAAGATTATGGAGCGATTAGCTGCTCTTGCTAGTATTTTTATTTATGTCAATGAAGATAATGAGATCGTGATATTAAATGAAGAAGATCCAAATGAAAGCCTAGCTTATAAAAAGCAAAGAATTCGAAGATTATTTGTAATGGATGAAATTATCATTGCAAAAGATATTGATACGGATAAAACATTAGGAATAGAGAGTATGCACGTTACACCAGGAAGCTTTTTATCAAAATATCTCTATGGCTCTGAAAAGCTAACAGGTTTATTATCAAAAAAAGCCCTAGAGTATAACAGCAAGCAACAGAGATATCACAAAAGATTAACCAGATATCTAAGTTGGCGTTGGCGCATTCAACAATCCTATCAACATTTAACACATTCTTATAGTATTGGTGGTCCTAAAGGGTTATTACAAGTAATGGAGATAAGCATGAATAGAAAACCAAGTCTAATAAGACAAGTTTTTGAAAAGACTTTAGATGACCTTATGAGCGACCAAGTAATTCAAGAGTGGAAATACTCTCCCGAGATTGATGAAGAAAAATGTAAGGGAAAAAACTGGTTTGAAAACTACTGGTTAAAATTAAAAGTAAGCATTTCTCCTACAAATGAACTTGTTAAATTACAACAAGAGTTGATTACTAAGAAAAGTAAGCAGCACGCACCATTGGTCATTGAGATGGAAGAAAAGCCACCGGTAATTGAAGAGAAGCCAATAAGTATAGTAAATCAAGAAACCCCTAATAGTATTGAGTTTTATATTGAAAAGATGAACACGTATAAAGAGAAGAATAATAAAAGTATTCGTGATTTAGCGAAAGAAATAGATATTTCGTATTCAACACTTTCAAGGATGTTATCCGGTAAAAGAAAACGATTAAATGATGATACGAAAAATAAGCTAGATAAGTGGATAGAAAGACAGGTAGTAGTTAATCTGCTGTAAACGACGGTTTAAAAATAAATATATATAAACAAAAGGACTTAATCAAAGTAATAATCGATATTATCCTCTTTAGGTAGACAATGTAAAAAAGACCATGTACACACATTGATGTTACACTATTACTTGGAGAGGATTTTTTAACATGACTAAAAAAGATTCAACATTAAATGAACATTTGGAATGATTGATTTTATCAACTATTCCAATTTAATTAAAGGTAATATAGCCTAAAAAAAATAAGTATAAGATTCGCATGAATAATTTTCAAAATAAGTGTAATATGAACCATAAGTTTTCTGGAACAGCAAACTTATGGTTCTTTTTGTTTGCTGCAAAGTTATGCTCCTGGATTTGAAGAAAATTTTTAATGTCGTTTTTTTAAATAAAGTCTCGACGTTTTAAAAAATTGCAATGTTTTGTCCCTTGGGATCTGTTTATCTTAAGGGATATTCTTATAGTTCCCAAAAAATCTGGACGGAAAGACCGATTAAGGAATTGTTGAGTAGCAATAAAGTTATTTCATTTTTAGAATCAGTTCCTTCTTTCTGAGAAAAAACTTCGTCACTATATTATCTAGATTAATTTGGTTGTATTCTCCAGTTCGAACAAGCTTTAAAAAATAGTTGTAATTTATCTTGAATTGAAAGATGGATAAAAAACATCATCTTTTCTAGTTAAATTTTAGAGATAATAACTTTTTTACACTTGGGGGAGTAAAAACTCTTAAGTTGATAGGAATGTATGGCGACTGCCTTGTCTGTTATTCAAGGATAGTACTTTATATGAGTATGCAATTGTACATATTCATATAAAGTACATAATACATAAAATCCCATAAAGTTATAGTGAAAACATTTCTTTATATGATATTTATTAAGATTCAATGATACCAACAAATTTTATGTTTAATTATAGTAGTAAAATTATTTCGCTTCATGAAGTGATAATAGTATGAAAACTTTTTAAATATAATTTTAAAAAAACAAAGCATTTAATATCAGAAAAATCAAATATTACAAATACGATTTTCTAGTTTACTTATAAAAAACATAGTGATTAAAATGGGGGGGAAGTAAGGACCTTATATTCTATCAAAAACAAATAAAAAACGTGATGCAATTACTCTTTCGAAAAAATTCTATCCTCAAGTGTGTATGAAGAAATTCTAACGTTAGATTTTACAGCATATACGATTAAAATCGTAAAAAATAATAGTAAAGAGGTGTAAGGAATGAAGAGCAAAATTATGGCAGGATTTTTAATAACATCAATTGTTACCGGGGCGACTATTCCTATCAATACTCTCGCAACGCCAATTGTTCAGGCAGAAACAAAACAAGATAATATAGATATTTCCTCGGCATTACGAAAAATAGGTGCACACTCCAAGTTAACACAAACCTTTATCGATGGAGCTTTAGCAAGTCCGAATGTACAACTTGAAGAAGTTCCATCTTTAAATACAACTCAATTTCTAATTAAACAAGATATGAAAGAGTGGTCATCCGAACTTTATCCTAAATTAATTCTATTAAATTCAAAAAGTAAAGGATTTGTAACTAAATTTAATAGTTATTATCCAACATTAAAAGGATTTATAGATAATGGGGAAGATAAAGAAGGGTTTACAGATAGACTGGAAGTCCTTCAAGACATGACCATAACAAACCAAGAAAGTGTGCAACGTCAAATTAATGAGTTAACAGATCTAAAACTACAGGTAGATAAGAAGTTGAAAAATCTTGATACTGATGTGGCAAAAGCACAGAGTGTCCTTAATTCAGAGGGAACAGGAAAAATAGATAAGTTAAAAAATGAAATGCTAGATACAAAAAAATCAATTCAAAATGATTTACAGCAAATAGCATTATTACCTGGGGCTTTAAATGAACAAGGGCTAAAGGTATTCCAAGAAATTTATAGTCTATCGAAAGATATCATTGAACCGGCTGCTCAAACAGCAGTAGTAGCGTATAACAAAGGAAAAGAAATAAACAATGCCATTGTAGACGCAGAGAAGAAAGCAGAACAAGAAGCAAAAGAAAAGGGAAAATCAGCTATAGAAATTGAAGCTGCCAAAAAAGAAGCACGTGAAGCGATAGAGAAAAGTAAAAAAGGCGAAATCGCTGCGGCTGCAGTTACAAAAACGAAAGAATATGACCTTATGAAAGTGATTGATCCTGAAAAAATAAAAAAAACATATAATACTTTTGCTGAAATTAATAAACTAACAGCAGAGCAACGTGCATATTTAAATGATTTAGAGAAACAAAATCAGAAATTATATGACTTAACAACTAAATTAACTGTAGCGGATTTACAAAAATCAATGATTCTTTTCATGCAAAATGATTTGCATACATTTGCTAACCAAGTAGATGGAGAAATTGAGCTAATGAAACGTTACAAAGAGGATTTGGATCTAATAAATAATAGTATTACAAAATTATCGACTGAAGTTGATGCCAATAACACTCAGTCTCAAAAAGATACATTAAGACGATTAAAAAGTGTAACAACTCAACTCGAAGAACAAGTTTATAAATTCTAATATTAAGAACATAGGTTTATCAAAAAGATTATATTGCAACTGAAAATAAGGAGGAGATCAAATGATGAAATTTCCATTTAAGGTTATAACTTTAGCCACTTTAGCAACGGTTATAACTGCTACGAATGGTAGTACTATTCATGCACTTGCACAAGAACAGACAGCTCAGGAACAGAAAATAGAAAATTATGCGTTAGGACCTGATGGATTAAAGAAAGCGTTGGCCGAAACAGGCTCTCATATTCTTGTAATGGATTTGTACGCAAAAACTATGATTAAGCAACCGAATGTAAATTTATCCAACATTGATTTAGGTTCCGGAGGAGGAGAATTAATCAAAAATATTCACCTAAATCAGGAACTGTCACGAATCAATGCAAATTACTGGTTAGATACAGCGAAGCCAAACATTCAAAAAACAGCACGTAATATTGTAAATTATGATGAGCAATTTCAAAACTATTACGACACATTAGTAGACACTGTAAAAAAGAAAGATAAGGTGAGCCTCAAAGAAGGAATAGGGGATTTAATCGATACAATTCATACAAATTCAAATGATGTTACGGAAGTCATTAAGATGTTAGAGGCTTTTAAAACAAAGTTGTATACAAATACTGTAGATTTTAAAAATAATGTTGGTGGTCCAGATGGACAGGGCGGATTGACGGCTATATTAGCTGGAAAACAAGCACTAGTCCCACAACTTCAGGCCGAAATTGAGAATTTACGTTCTACACAGAAATCACATTTTGATAATGTATTAGCCTGGTCAATTGGTGGTGGATTAGGAGCTGCTATTTTAGTTATTGGAACGATTGCAGGAGCGGTAGTAATTGTTGTGACGGGTGGTACAGCTACACCAGCTGTTGTGGGTGGTCTTACAGCTCTAGGAGCCGCTGGTATCGGTTTAGGAACAGCTGCTGGTGTCGAGGCATCTAATCATATGAATTCTTATAATGAAATTTCGAATAAAATCGGAGAATTAAGTATGAAAGCTGATCTGGCTAATCAAGCGGTTATTTCACTTACTAATACCAAGGACACTCTAACATATTTGTATCAGACAGTGGACCAAGCAATCATGTCTCTAACAAGTATTCAGCAACAATGGAATAAAATGGGGGCTAATTATAAAGATTTATATGATAATATCGATCAAATGCAAGAACATAAACTTTCGTTAATACCTGACGATTTAAAAGCTGCTAAACAAAGTTGGAATGATATTCATAAGGACGCAGAATTCATTTCCAAAGACATTGCTTTTAAACAAGAAAAAGCAAACTAAAAATCAATATATATTCATAGGAGGAATTAAAGTGAATAATAATTTTCCTTATAAACTACTTGCTGTATCGACGTTTTTAACCCTGACAACAACTACTGTAGTTTCACCAGTAGCTGCTTTTGCAAGTGAAAGTAAAATAGAACAAACGAGTACGGAAGATATATCTCTTTCTGTAAACAGCGAAAAGATGAAAAAAGCTTTGCAAGATGCTGGGGTATTTGCAAAATCCATGAATGATTACTCTTATTTGTTAATTAATAATCCAGATGTTAACTTTGAAGGAATTGATATTAAAGGATATACAAATCTACCTAGTCAAATAGCACAAGATCAAAAGAATGCAAGAGAGCATGCTACAAAATGGGATGCGCACATAAAAAAACAACTTTTAGATACCCTTACAGGAATTGTAGAGTATGATACCACATTTGACAATTATTACGATACATTAGTAGAAGCAATTAATGAAGGAGATGCAGATACATTAAAAGAAGGCATTACAGATTTACAAGGTGAGATTAAACAAAACCAAGCATATACACAGAATTTAATACAAGAACTAGCTAAGTTAAGAGATAGTATTGGAGAAGATGTCCGAGCATTTGGAGGTCATAAAGATATCTTGCAATCGATTTTAAAAAATCAAGCATCTGGAATAGATGAAGATGAAAAACGCCTAAATGATGTTTTAGAGCAAATAAGACATTTTAAACAAGTAGAATCGGATGGAATAATAACTGTATCATATCCCTCAATCCCTACATGGATTGCTGGAGGTGTAATGATAGGGGTTGCAAGAAATAATTTAGGTACGTTAGAGCCGTTATTAGCTCAATTACGCCAAACGGTTGACTATAAAATAACATTAAATCGTGTAGTTGGGGTTGCGTATAATAATATTGCTGAAATGCAAAATGCAATTGGATCAGCTATTAATGCTCTTACCTATATGTCAGCACAATGGCATGATTTAGATTCTCAGTATTCAGGAGTACTTAATCATATTGATAAAGCATCCCAAAAGGCAGATCAAAATAAATTTAAATTTTTAAAACCTAACCTGAATGCAGCAAAAGATAGTTGGAAAACATTAAGAGCAGATGCATTTACATTAAAAGAAGGAATAAAAACATTAAAAATGGATCCTGTTTCTTCAAAAAAATAGGAAAGTACGGTTTTATTGTAAAGTTTGCTAAAATATAGAGACTTTAAAAACATACTGTTAAATTATTAAATGATTCGTTATATACTAAAAAAGGTGAAGTTGTATCAAGAGCTTCACCTTTTTTTATTGTAGTTGAGTTGTAAGAGCAAGTTTCATCTTGTTTCAATTATGAAAGGGCTTCTTTGAGCCGATTAGTGTATATATAGCTTATTTTGCTATGTACATATTTAATCGACTTGAAGAAGTTCTTTTTGTGTTGCCTTCAAGTTAGGAATCACTTGTATATAGAACATCGGAGGCTAATAGTACACTAAATGAAAAATGCACATAATTTGTGCTCGTTTTTCTCATGAAACAATAGGGGGTTATTTAAAGGAAACGATCTATGATTGCAATTGTATGGAATATCTAAACATTCAAAAGTTAAATACATCCGAACAAATTAAATTTATGCATAATGGACAAATGGTATTAAGAACATTACAAGACATATGTAATGCGAGAAAATTTACTATCATCGCTTGTACCGTAGTAAAGATATTAAAATAAATAGGCACGAGGGCTTATATTTAGATATTACAACTAAAAAATAATGTGAATAACTAGCACAGCTATTAGGCTTTTTTCATTTAGAAAAATACTATGGACATTATTAAAGATCATTATTATTAAATTTTTTTGATTAGATCTGAAATTTTATTAACACTCATACTACTAATAATAAAATCTATTATAAATATATATCTTATATATTAAAAAGAAATAAAGATAAAACTATTATAGGTTATCAAAAATAGGGGGAAACTCTACTCCCACAAGGGAAAATTTGATGTTAGCACGTAAAAAATCATAAATAGTAAAAAATGTATCCGTAGATTCAATAATTATAAGACTTTCAATTCTACAAAAAAGCAGAAAGAAAATCATATGTTTCTACATGAAATCGGAAAGGAATTGATACAAATTACTTTATATTTATCCAACTATGGAAATAGGCTTCATTTTCTTTATTTTGTTAAATAAGCAGTATTTAACGTTCAATTATCCACATTTTATTCAGAAAATGTGGATAATTGTTAACATAACTCACTATTTACACATAACTCACATTATTATTGATGATTTTTATTAGATATATACAACAACACTAGTAGTTACAATGATGTCAGAAAAATACTATTCACATTCGAGTATATTTGTCCTCATATCCACTGTTTTTATAATTTTATTTTTGATTTTTTGTAGGTATTATGAGATAGGTTTTATTACATTAGAAGAATATTCCCTAGTACTATGTGGAGAGTTATATAGTGCTAGAAGAGAATTTGTATAGAAGTGCATAAAAAAAGACTTCATTTTACATGAAGTCCTTCTGATTTTGTATTTATAAATAGAGTAGTAGAAAAGGAGTATGAATGAAACAACTACGAATAGCCCTCTAATTTCGATTTTTTCAAAAATAGAGAGCTCGTTACTATTATTTTATTTCCATTGCGTGTAGCACCTGATCTGGAGCTGTTATTGTTACACCAGCACGTACTAAACGTTCAAAGGTACGCATAAACTCTAGTAAATTAAACTGTTTTGGTAGCTCAATCACACGCAGTTGTTCTTGCGGTAGTTTATCAATTGCTTCAATAAACCATTCACGTACATCACTTGGAATTGTGCGTTCTTTATGGCCACGAACTTTTAGTTTTTCGCGCATTTCAATTTCTAAAGCGATATATGCATGGAGATTCACTCCCTGATCATATGCATATTTTCTAAATAACGTTTCTTCCTGGTATTTTAGATAATTACGGTGATAAGATTCTTCTGTTACTGGTACCGCAAACTTCTGCTTCAATAATGCATGCACATTTTTAAACATCTTTTTAATGTTACGAAGAGAGTACATAGAATAATGTAGGCCGAAATTAAAGATAGCTTGCTCACGGTCACTATTTCTCTCTTTTGGTATATGCTGCGCAATAAGAGGGTAGATACCTTCTTTTGCTGCTGTATCGAGAATTTGATATTGAGATGTTTGATGCAATAGTTTCTTCAACGTATATACAATCTTCGTTGGATATCCTTCTTTTCGATCAACCATGTCACGTAGTCCGCGAATTACACTGCGAATTTGACGATGACAAGTATGCTTTAATACATGAATGAATTTATTCATGTCTGCAGACAATTCACCGATATTCATCTCTTGTAGGACTGCTTCGATAAATTTCGCTTTTCGAGCATAGGTAGCTTTTGGTGTAAATGGATCCCTATGTTGTTCTTCTCCAGCTTCTTTCGAACATAAGAAGTCTGAATGGATAGACAGATATAATGTCGTATATCGTTTTGTATGCTTTACACCTTTTTGCATTTTGCAAATTTTGAATAGGGGATTCCCCGTACATGGTAATACAGTTGTTAATTCCTCGATAACCGCACGGATCTGATGCGGATATTTTTTATGTAAGAAACGATACATCCCACCGAAGTGAGTTTTGTTTCCTCTTTCGTCCTGCTTGTCCAAAGAACGCTTTAATGTTGTTTCCGTATGTTGTTGCATTGCGATGTCTAAGAATAGTTTCTTAGCTGCTACAGATAGCTTAAAGAAATCCTTTGTAAATACAACAGGGCTAATATATACGTACGGATTTGCTTTTTCTGTTTCCTCATTCATAAAATGAGTGAGTTTGATTGTATAACGGCCATCTACTCCATTTTCGATGGAGATAATGTTATGTAAGTTTAATTTCTTTAATGCGATATAGAATTGAGAGTGTTGGATATAAGCAAATTCTTCTTTATATTGCTTGTAATCTTCCCACATCATATGTATGGTTACATTTGGAATGACACCGTTTGTATAGCATTTTTTATGTAAGTACAAGAACACTTCAAGATCAGCATTCGTAATACCGTATAATTTATGTTTTCGTCCTGCTTTTTCTGCAAGTGTAGACATTGCTCGACGTGAAAAAGATGGTTTGGCTTTTTCGACAAAACCTTCTACATCCGCAATACGCTCTTCGTATGTCATGTGCTGCAGAATATCTTCTAAATATGTATCTTTATAGCTGTAGTATTTCTCCTCAAATGTTTCCACAAACTTTTGCCAAGATTTGAGTGTTACTAAAACTGCGTTTGTTGTTTTCCCATTTAAGCTACGTTGATTACGTATCACAAATGCTTTTCCCATCTTTTTCACCTCCGTTCTACAAATTCAGAAATATATGTCAAAATACTATAAAATATACCAATTTTGATTATAGCAAAATGAAAATTGCTGAAATGTGCTCCTTTAAGAAGAAAATTAGTAACTTGCAACAGCTTATGAAGCTAGTTGTATCAAGGGATAAGAGAATTTCATGATTTTTTTTTGTGTTAAGGATACCGCAAACGTGTTGCAAGTTGTTTGATATGTATAAAAGTAAGTGAAAAAGCAACTAAACCCTTGGTATATAAAGGATTATAGTGAAAATGGTAGGGAAGTTAGGGAAAGGATACCGCAAACATGTTGCAAGTTAGTAAACGTAATCATTAAAAATGAATTGTAATAATTACCCTTGATATAAAAGGACTTGTTGATATTTATAGAATGAAAGTAGGGAAAGGATACCGCAAACAGTGTTGCATCTTGTGAGAAAAATAAGGGCATGCATACCGCAAACGTGTTGCAAGTTGGATGATATGTATAAAAGTAAATGGAAAAGCACTTAAACCCTTGGTATATAAAGGTTTAGAGTGAAGATGATAGAAAAGTTAGGGAAAGGATACCGCAAACATGTTGCATATTATGTATGTAACTTATTAAAAATATGAGATAAATAGCTTAAAAACTTTAAAATGACATGATTTTTTTAAAATTACTTAGTTGAGAAATAAATTATACTGTTGCAAGTTGAAAGAGATAGGGAAAGGATACCGCAAACGTGTTGCAAGTTGATTAGAAATAGGTAAGAGAAAGAGCAAACGTGTTGTAAGTTGAGAAATATAAGGCAAACAAAGCGCAAAAAGAATGTAAGTAAGGGAAAATAGGTAAGAGGAGAACAAACTGTTGCAAGTTGAAGGGTTAAGGAAAGCAAGGCGCAAAAGAAATGTAGGAAGAAGAAATAGGGAAAAGAAAGAGCAGCATGTTGTAAGTTGAGAAATATAAGGCAAACAAAGCGCAAAAGGAATGTAAGTAAGGGGAAATAGGTAAGAGAAAGAGCAGCATGTTGTAAGTTGAGAAATATAAGGCAAACAAAGCGCAAAAGGAATGTAAGTAAGGGGAAATAGGTAAGAGAAAGAGCAAACTGTTGCAAGTTGAGGAGTTAAGGAAAGTAAAGAGCAAAAGAAATATAGGAAGAAGAAAAAAGGAAAAGAAAGAGCAGTATGTTGCAAGTTAAGGAGTTTAGGAAAGCAAGGCGCAAAAGGAATGCAAGTAAAGAAGAATAGGGAAAGAAAGAGCAGCATATTGCAAGTTAAGGAGTTAAGGAAAGCAAAGAGCAAAAGAAATGCAAGTAGGTAGAAATAAGGAAGAGAAGGAGCAGTATGTTGCAAGTTAAGGAGTTAAGGAAAGCAAAGCGCAAAAGAAATGCAAGTAGGTAGAAATAAGGAAGAGAAGGAGCAGTATGTTGCAAGTTAAGGAGTTAAGGAAAGCAAAGCGCAAAAGAAATGCAAGTAGGTAGAAATAAGGAAGAGAAGGAGCAGTATGTTGCAAGTTAAAGAGTTAAGGAAAGCAAAGCAAAGCGCAAAAAGTGTGCAAGTTGAAAGAAATAGGTAAGAGAAAGAGCAACCTGTTGCAAGTTAAAGAGTTAAGGCAAACAAAGCGCAAAAGGAATGTAAGTAAGAGGGAATAGGTAAGAGGAAAAACAACCTGTTGCAAGTTAAAGAGTTAAGGCAAACAAAGCGCAAAAGGAATATAAGTAAGGGGGAATAGGTAAGAGGAAGAACAACCTGTTGCAAGTTGAGAAATGTAAGGCAAACAAAGCGCAAAAGGGAATGTAAGTAGAAATAGGTAAGAGAAAGAGCAACTGTTGCAAGTTGAGGAGTTAAGGAAAGTAAAGAGCAAAAGAAATGCAAGAAAAGAAGAATAGGGAAAGAAAGAAACAAAAATTTGTAAATATCTGTTACAATAAATTAAATATAATAGTAGTTAAGATTTTTATACTGAGAATTATTTTATTGTGATCCATGGTTTAGGGAGGAAAAGAAAGTGGATAACTTATTACAAATGTTTCGAGATGCATTGTTAATCTCTGAGCCAATTTATAAAACTAACGAGCTAGTATGGAATAAGTGGAATGCATACTTTAAAGATGTTGAAAACAATAATAATAAGGTACTTACATCACCCCATGCTTCTCCATCATTTACTGCATTAGTATCTTGGTTAGAGAAAAAGCAAGAGTCCGGAATTACATTAGTACAAATTTATGCGAAAATTGATTCTTATAAAGAAGAAATATATAAAGAAATTGAATTATTTATAGAAAAAGAATTTCAAGATGTAGTACATTCTAATTCCGTGATATTGGAAAATGATCAAAATATAGATAAGCCAAATATAGTGAATCACGAGGATTATTACGAGGTAAATAACTCTGCTGTTTATTATAAATTAAGAGATGGGATTGCAAAGAATCAATTTGAAGAAGATGAAATAAGTAAGGTCTTACAATATCCCATTGAAACGAGGTCTTCTAATGGTGTAGCTCAACTTTCTTCACACAAAGATGAAGATTTAAGACTTACCAATATAGAAGAAGCAGCTCGATGGAATACCCTTGTAGATGACGTAATGAGTAATATGGATGATTTAACGGCAGATTGCTTAGATGCAATCACAATACAGTGGATTAATGAAGCAAAATCTCCAGATGATTTTATTGACTTTTCTTATGAACAAGTTTTAGAGATGTGCAATATTCCAAAAACAGTTGTTAAAAATAAAGAATACTATAGAGCGGAAGATAAAATTAAGATAGCAAAGAGAATTGCAGCTTTAGCAAGTATTTTTATCTATTTAAATGATGATAATGAAGTCGTTGTATTAAATGACCGTGATGATGAGGGGGAACGTTTAGAATTAAAGCGTGAAGTTATCAAAAGATTATTTGTATTAGATTCAGTTGTTTTATGGAGACATAGTGTTACTAATGAATACATGGGCATTGAATCTTGTCGTATTAAGCCGGGTAGCTTTTTAACTAATTATTTGTATGGATCAAATAATACAACAGCCCTATTGTCTAAAAAAGCACTTGAATACAATAGTTATAGACACAAATATCATAAAAGGTTAATTCGATACTTAACATGGCAATGGAGAATTAGACAAATGTATTCATCATTGAAAAAGCCATATTCTATAGGTGGGGACAAAGGACTACTAGCAGTAATGGATATCCCAAAAGATTGGAAGCCGAATCGTATTAGAGAACAGTTAGAAAATGTTCTAATGGATTTAGAAAATGAAAAAGTAATCTCTCATTGGGAGTATAGTGATCCACTGGATGAACAACAAATTGGGAAACGTAATTGGTTTAAAAATTATTACAATAACTTAGGAATAACGATTTTACCACCTGAAGAAATGCTACAGTCAATGGATAGGGTAATAGGAAAGAAGAGTATAGAGGAACCACAAGAGAAGTTACCGGAAGTAACAGTTGTTAAAGAAATAAAGAAGACTGTAGAATCAGTCGAACAAATAGAGAAAAAGATCCGTGACCAAATACTGAAAGTACACAATGAAAAAAAGGTAAGCATTCGTGAAATAGCAGATGAAATGAGTATTTCTCCATCGACATTATCTAGATTTTGTAATTATAAAACAAAACGTTTATCTAAAAAGGCGTTAGAAAAGTTAACGAAATGGTGTGAAAGACAAGAAATATTAGAAAAGATGTAACATAGACTAAATATTTCTTTTAATAATATTCAAATTAAAAATACACATACATTATGTATGTGTATTTTACTTATTATCACTAATAATAGTCTGGATTTTCTTTATTTATGGCGGTTTTGGCAGGTGAAGATCCTACTGGAAAGTCATTATAGTTATGCTGTTTAATCCACTGCAATTAAATTTCTTGTCTTATCGATATGGTTCAGTAACATACGATACTCTTCTTCATACATAGTTATACGTTGTAGAAGAGATTGATTCTCTGTTTTTAAATCTTCAATTTGATTTTGTAACTTTGTCAATTCATTCACATCTTTATAATTTTGTAGAAAGAGAATAATATCATCTAATGTAATAGACAAAGATTTTTTTTCTTTTTCTGATGGGGAGAGGGGAATGTTGTTTCCCATTTTTCGGTCTTGTTTTGCTTGTTGTATTTCTTCTTGGTATTGTTTTCTCACATATGAATTCCAACGAAATCCACAAGCTGCGGGTGTTCTAGCTAGTAGTTTTGCTACTTCTTTGAATGCAGCTAACTGTGTTCCACCGTTACGAATATTCTGAAGTACTGTTGATGCGAGAAGTAAATCGTTATCATCAGTCCAGGAATCTTGTCTTGAGATTACCACGTTTTAACCCCCCTTATATGTTTTATATTATATATATGCAATTACTCAAAATGATAGAAGTTCAACTTCTCTTGAAATAATTGGGAGTAAGTTGGTAGAAGTATGTATGATTTTACATGCAAAATTGCATTTAAGGTTGACTATTCCATAAGTTGTAACTATACCGGTTACAGCAATGCAACTGAATTAATAAAGTTGTTGGTATGAATTGGTTGTATTAATGATGTATAAACAAATATTAAGGAATGAATGGAGTTGAAAATATAGTCCTACATATAAAACGTTTGTATAAAAAGAAATTAGATAATATACATTTTTTTATAAATATATATTAATAAAGAGAGGTTCACGTTTTGAAAATTTTTAAGGGAATTCTAGTTTCTTCAATTGCATTAACAGCATTTAATGGGGTAGGCGGACTACTTCCAAATGAAAAATCAGAAGTTGCCTATGCGGCTACTTACAATTATTCAAATAAGCAATTGAATTCTACTGTACATAAGCAAGTTACTAAACAATTAATTTTGAAATTTAAAAATGAAGCGAATTTACCACATCAGGATGGAATAGAAAAATTCATTAAAGAAGAAAAACAAGATCCTGAATTAATTGGAATTTTAGCTGAATATCCAAATGTAACTATAAATCGACTTTTTAATTCTTTAAATCCTAAAGAAATTAAAAATCTTGGTAAAGAAATAAAAGATTCCGATCATATTTCTTCTAATTTGCTAAACTATTATATTGTTGAAACTCAAGATGATATTGATGTACAAGCATTACTTACAAAATTTGAAAAATCATCTCTTGTTGAAACGGCGTATTTACAGGAAGAAGAGGCGCCACCAGCAGAGCGTTTGCCAAACTTATCTGTTAATCCATATGATGAGTCTAGACTTACAAGACAAGGTTACCTTGAACCAGCACCATTAGGAATTAATGCACCTTATGCCTGGAGCATAAAAGGTGGAGATGGAAAAGGAACTACTTTCGTAGATATGGAGTATGGGTGGTTATTTAATCATGAGGATTTAGTGAATCAAAAGATTGAACTGATATCTGGACAGAATAAAAGCGAGCACCATGATCATGGTACCTCAGTCTTAGGAATTGTTTCGGCAGAGGATAATAACATAGGTGGAATCGGGATCGCACCGAAAGCTAAGGTAAAGGTTGTATCTCAGATTAGGGATAACGGAAATTATAATACAGCTGATGCTATTTTAAGCGCGGTTAACAATATGCAAGCTGGAGATATTCTTTTACTAGAGGCACAAGCAACTTACGATGGATATGGAGATAAGAACTATTTTCCTGTGGAAGTAAAACCAGACATATTTGATGCAATTCGTATGGGAACAAATAAGGGAATTATTATTATTGAAGCAGGTGCAAACGGCGGAAATGACTTGGATCAATTTAGAGACCGTAATGGTAAACAAGTTTTAAATCGTAATAGTCCTGATTTTAAAGATTCAGGGGCAATTATGGTTGGGGCAGCTTCTGCAAGGGTTCCTCATAAGCGTTCATATTTCTCTAATTACGGTAGTAGAGTGGATGTGTATGGATGGGGGAATGCAGTAGATACTACAGATGCTAAACCAAGTGAATTTATAACAAATCTATATACATCTAGTTTTGCTGGAACATCTAGCGCATCACCTATTATTGCTGGTGCTGCAGCATCAATTCAAGGAATTGCAAAAAATAATCAGGGGAGAGTATATACACCAAGACAGCTTAGGGATATTTTAAGTGATTCTAGCACCAGAACGAAATCCAATGATCCAACTTCTGATAAAATTGGTGTTTTACCTGACTTAAAAGCTATTTTATCTAAACTTGGTTTTTCACCAAACTTAGGTAATGATTCTTCCATTGTATTTCCTGAGGAACAAGAAATAAATAAAGGAAATAAGGGAAATGAAGGATCTACTATAACATTCCCGAAAGAAGATACCGCTAATAGTGGAGAGGACTCTAGCTTTATTTTCCCAGAATAATAGAAATACTTCCTATTAAGCATGGGGCAAAATAGTTTACTCAATAAGAACAAAGGATATGAATTCAATAGAAATATGAATTTATATCCTTTTTATTTTAAGCTGTTTTTACTACCTTACAAAAACGTAATGTTAGCGTAATGGAAATGAATTTTCGCAGCCAATAGATTAGGATATAATTTTTGTGAGAAAAGATATGAGGTGAATAATATGAAACGAATAGTGCTTATGTGTAGCATTTTTGTGATGTTTACTGTGTTGTTATCCGGGTGTAATTTAAATCGTCTTGGTACAGATACATATTATGTGCAAATTACCAAGGATGGTGAAAAATTAAAAGAGAAAAATGTAAATGGGGATACGACTTACGAATATAAATTACCTGGATTTGATAAGGATGGTAAAGAGAAAGAAATGGAGTTTACAGCGTTAAAAAACCTTCGTAAAGAAGCGTTTTTACGTATATATTACTCTGAGAAAAAAGGTGTGAAATCTTGGGAAGAAGTTAAAAAAGACGAACTCCCTACAAAGGTAAAAGAAAAATTAAAGGTGGATTAATATATAATGCTTTGTTAGAGCAATATATCCTCAAACTATTAGAATGTATATTGTGAAATAGGCTAACAGTTATTGTCAGTCTTTTACTTTTGCACGAAGAAAATATAAAAGGCATTTAACAGACAAGTGTTGGATTATTAACAATTATTTATGATCCAAAGCTACAATATATCTACTCCTGAACTATAATAATTTTAGGTCAGAAATAAGCTTCTAATTTTGTGAGGAGTTAAGTACTAAAAAAGCTTAATTTTGTTTACGTATTTATAGTCGTTTAAAGGATTTATGATTGGTTATGATATAATAAAATTCAAGTACAATAAGGGGGATTAATTAAATGATTTTTCAAAGCATGATAACAGCTATTATAGAAAAATTACAAGAGACGGTGAATCCCTATTGGATAATTGTGTTTGGATCAACGGCTGAGAATAGAGAACGAGAAGATAGCGATATTGATATAGCTTATGTAAGTGACACAACATTAGGGAACTATGAACGTTTTTTATTAGCACAGGATTTAGCTAACATTGTTCATAGAGATGTTGATTTAGTTGATTTATCCGAAGCTTCTACAGTTTTTCAAGCTCAGATTATACATACAGGAAAGACAATATTTTGTTCTGATGAAGAACGGAAAATCATTTTTGAAATGAAAACCTTAAAAATGTATTCAAAATTGAATGAAGAACGACAGATAGTATTTGATGATATAAAGAAAAGAGGTTCTATATATGAAGAATGAGGTTATTTTAAATAAAATTTCTACAATAGAGCGTTGTATAAAAAGAATCCAAGATGTATATGGAAATGACCCTGAAAATTTAGAGGACTTTACAAAACAAGATTCAATAATATTGAATATACAAAGAGCTTGTGAAGCGAGTATTGATCTAGCAATGCATATTGTTGCAGGTAAAAAATTAGGACTACCCCAATCTAGTCGAGAGGCCTTTGATTTATTGGTTACAGCAGGATTACTTAGCGCTGATCTAGCAAATAAGTTAAAGGCAATGGTTGGATTTCGTAATATTGCTGTTCATGATTATCAAAGTGTGAATTTAGATATTGTTCGTCAAATTATTGAAAAACATTTAACTGATTTTAAACTATTTACAAAAGAAGTAATGGGGATATTGGAATTTTAGGCAAAAGAACAGAATAATAGGGCTGAGAAAGAAAGTAATTCTATGATTCCCAAACCAGCTATTGAAACAATCACTTAATTTCGTAAGAAGAAACGCGGTCATAAGATGAATTTGTTTATGTTGTAGTGAGGCTTTGTATGAGATGTGTGTAGATAATAGTAGGAAAAATATCCATATACAATTTTATCAACAAATAAGTAAATATTTTTAAAACTAATTTTTATACATATAATGTATACCCAAAACAAAAAAGTTTCCTCTTGGAAACTTTTTTGTTTTGGGTAAATTTATAACGATTAATTAATATTCAGTTTTTGAAAAAAATGATGAATCATGTCAAATTATCTTCATTTACACGAACATGAACGTAGTATAAAAATGAAGCATATCCAAAATAATTAAAGGGGCTGAAAAAATGATTAAAAAACTTATTATTGGTGCTATTGCTTTAGGCACAACAATAGGAGTGAGTAAATCTACATTTGCTGCTACAATACATTCTCCATCACAGTTTAAAGAAACTCGAAATGTTCATGTGCAATCCCTATATTCTCCATGGCAGTATTTAGGACAAACTTCAAGGGAACTTCAAATTAAAAGTAAGGATCCAAAAGTACTGGCTTTTGAACTAGCAAAAGAAGCACCATTTTATGAAGAAGAATTAGTAGACATATGTTCTGTAATTTTAGATGCAAATGTAGATATTGTATATTGGACAAGTAAGGAATGGGTTAGATTTGAAGAAGGAAATTATCAATTTAAACATGAAATTAAAATTTTTAGAGATAAAGAACGTCAGCAATTAATTACTGCACTAGAATCTTAGATCTTTTACAAAAAAGAAGCTATCTTTAGTATGCTATTCTCCCCTCATAGTAGATAGGAAAAAGAAAACACATTAACCAATTTATTATGGAGGGGATTTTTCTATGGGGTAAATTAGAATTACTTGCTATATAAAATGAAAGGAAAAGGAAGTTGGTTTATACTTAAAAGAAGATGTAAAACTGTTAAGAAAGAAATAGACATTTATTATCCAATTGTAAGACGGTAAATGAAATGATTCGAAACTTTAGGTATTAAAGAACTAGAAGAAGAACGTGGGAAAACAAAAGGGTAATGTTTAGGTAGAATGAAACCTAAAGACTAAACGATTGAAAGAAGAGGATGGGATGTTAGAAAAATGAAGGAAAGTATGTTGCGAACGTAAAACTTTTAGGATAATGCACATAAAAAAGACTTCTTCATCTATGTTAAGTCCGCAAATATATACAATTTTATAACCATCAAAGATTTCAAGAGAAATTAAATAACCTGAGTCCATACAAATATAGACTCAGGTGGCTTAGCTGCGCTTTGAAAATCCTGTCTACCCGACAGGGCCCTCTCTTTTTATTCTTCAAATAAACAAACTGAAACAAGATTATTTAGAAGTATTAGTGAATTAGCCTCTTTTTAATTCTTATTTCGTGTCTCTTACCTTTAACAAGTACAAACATAACTCATTAATCTATATTATCTTTAAAATATTTATAAATTTGATGCTATAAAAGCAATAGAATTATGTAATAAGTGAATCAAAAAAACAACCCCAAAAGCAGGCATTGTAACCTGATATTTTTCATTCTTTTTTTTATATACCCAATAAGCATAGTTATATAAAAGACCAATTATCGTTGTACCAACTATATAAGTGATTCCATATCGATGATTTAATCCAAATATAATTGAAGCTATTAAAATGATAAGGTAATCGCGATTTTTAATGTAAGGGATCCAACTTAATAGCCAAAATAAAAATACTTGAAAAACTACTGTTTCATATATAGGTGCTGCTAATACCCCTAATAAAACTTGAAGAATAAGAGGTGCTTCTGTTATTGGGTTTTTTTGTATTTCAGGTAAGAATAGATCTAATGGTATTACAAATAAAAATGATCCTAATAAAATAAGAAAAATAAAAGAAATGGTAGGCAAAGTAAACATAAATCTATTTATTTTTTTGAGCATATATATTTCTCCTATAATCTTTTATTACATCTATACGAAAAGTAATAAATAATTGAGTCTCTTTTTGTTTGACATGTTTTCGTCTACTATTGATGAAAACCGTTCTGTAATTAAATTCTTGGCTTATATGTAGGTGTAGCGATATATTAAAACTATATTGTTAATATCAAAATATTAAAGAGCTAAGTGAGATATTAAGGTCACACCAATTTTAGGATGAATATAATATCAAGCCCGTTAAGGAAATATGCTGTATAGGACAAGCTTGTACTGTTTATTTTACTATATGAATATTTAAGTGCATATAGTTCTGGGAAAGTATGTATTTTTGCATTTTTTAATACAAAAGTTTTTTATTAAAAATTTACTTTCTGCGCTATCTCATATGAATTTAAGACGATTGAAGAGTAAAGGCCAAAAGAGTCTAAGTTTAATTTGTACAGGTAGATATCAAAATTCTATAGAAAAATAAGGAAAAAAGTTATAAAATAGGAGATTGGATTAAACTTTCCAATTTTTTTGTGCAAGATAAAGATGACTAAAGATGTGGCTCTTAAAAATTCTTGTTTATATATAAAACTAACGATAGTATAAAAAATCCTCAATGAAGGAACTTCAACAAATCTAATGTGAAAATTTTTAGGCGATAAATATGAAATTTAAAATATTCTTAGTAGTCCATTAAATATTATAGCAATTATTATAGGCAAACCCTTTAATATAATCGATTTAGAAGAAATCAGTACAAATAGAAAAGATGAAGTAGTAGAAGTATTACGACTTCCTTTTAATAGATTTTCAGGAGCAGCTGGACATATAAAAGATGCAATTGTAAATGAAAAAAATTGGAACGTTTGGTTGAACGATTAGTATGCTATTTTAAAGTTTAAATTAATAACAGAAAGAGAACCTCTTAATATGTTACTACTTTGTTTTTGTATTGTTGAAAATAAGAAAGGTGAAATCAATGAAAAAATATTGGCATAAGCTATCGTTGCTTCAAAAAAATGTATTACTAACGGTATTAGTAATTCTGACCCTTGTTGGAAGTATGGGAGCGTTAAGTTTTAATATGTTTCAAAATAGTATGATGTCTATATTTGAGAGGCAGTCTTTTGAAACAGGTGATGCGGTATTAAATCAATTAGATCTAGAAATAGTAAGAGATGTAGCAAAAGACCCCACAGCTCAAAGAGTGAAGAAGGAAAAATTGACAGAGCAATTAGATAAATCTATAAAAGATATGAAAAGTGTTGGGCAAACATATGTTACAGGAGCCAAGCTAAATGATAAAGCTGAATTACAAATAGTAGCTTTGGATACAGAATTAGCAAATACTGTTTCTGTAAAACCAGGTGAATACTATGAGCAGCCTACTTATTGGATGAAAACATACGATAAAGTAATACAAACAAAACAGGCACAAATGACAGAAGTGTATGAAGATGAATTAGGGTTCTGGGTAACAATTTTAGAGCCAGTTACAGATGAAAATAAAAATATAATTGCAATTGTTGCAGCGGATTTGGAAGCTTCTATTATTCCTCTTACAAAGAAAAACTTTATGATACAAGGTTTACTATTTATTATAATTTCATTAACTATCGCAATTACAATTCAAATATTTATCTCACGAAACTCTCTATCGCCTTTAAAGGATTTACAAGAAGGGTTACGTAAAGTTGGTGAAGGGGATTTAAGTATTAAATTGAATGAAAGATCTGATGATATAGGGATAACCAATATCTATTTTAATAACACTATTAAAAAGTTTAATAGGATTATAGATAAAGTAAGGCAGACTGCTGAACAGGTTTCGACATCTTCACAGGAATTGTCGGTAAGTACAAAAGAGAATAGCATAGCCTTTAAAGAAATTGCAAGTGCTATTACAGGATTAAATTTAGGAGTACATTCTCATGAATATGTAGTGCAAAAATGTTTAGGGATTGTTCAAGAAATGGAAAGTAAGATGAAAGAAATTAAAGGAGCTGCAAAACAAGTTGGCAATGCTTTGGAAGACATGAAACAGAATTCTGTAGAGGGAAAAGATTTGATTAAGCAAATCGTGAATCAAATGAAAAGAATCCAAGATACAGTTCAGGATGTACCTTCTAGTATTTATGCATTCGAAGCACGATCTAAGGAAATTCATGAAATTCTTACTGTAATTACAACCATTTCAAATCAAACAAATTCATTAGCTTTAAATGCTTCTACTGAATCCTCATGTGCTGGAGAGATGGGGGAAGAATTTTCAGATGTTACGGACGAGGTACGTATATTAGCGGAAAGAACCGAGGCATCTGCAAGGGATATAGCTAAATTAATTGGTGAAATCCAGGCTGAAGCAGAGAGAGCTGTAAGATCCATACAGAAGAGTTCAAAGGAAGTAGAATTAGGAATAACACTTGTTCAAAGTAGTGGTGCATTCTTTGAAAAGATTTCAGAATCTGCACAATCTGTCACAAATCAAATTAAAGCGACTTCGAACCATTCAAGTGACATTCTAAAAAATAATCAAACTATTGTTCAGTTTATAAATGAATTATCACACATTGCAAATACATATGTGAATAGCAGTAGTAATGTGGAAAAAAGTATGAAAGAACAAGAACTATATGTACAAGATATTGCAGAGTTAGCAAATTCTTTAAATTGGCTCTCGCAAGAGTTACAGGGGTTAATAGGGGAATTTAAAAGTAAGTAGGATAGAAGAAGGTAAAGGTATAGGGTATGACCTATACCTTTATTTATTCCCACATAAGGGATGAAAGCTTAGGTATATATGTAAAATAGCTAAACGAATAATTTTTTTGCATATTTTGTTGGAAATAGAGCATGATATTACCAAATTCAACGGAGGTGTTTAAAAAATGCAAATTCGCGAAAATAATAATTCAAACGAAATCTTAATAGCAGCTGCAGCAAGTGCAATTGAACAAATGAAATATGAAATTGCTCAGGAGTTTGGTGTTACACTTGGACCGGATTCAACTGCACGAGCAAATGGTTCAGTAGGTGGAGAAATTACAAAACGTTTAGTTCGTATGGCGCAAGAACAGTTATCTGGTCAATATAAAATTCACTAAAACTAAAGGTATATCCCATTGAAGGGATATACCTTTTTAATTTGTTTGTAAAGAGGATCGTTACATTTTTTATTATTGGTTAAGTTTAGAAACAGCAAATTTAGCTGTAAAATTCATCTTCTTCATGTACGTAGAATTTACACCTGCTTGAAATTGTACAGAAATATTACCGTCTTTTTGCGCTTTAAATACGCGACCATATGGGGAATTAGCATTGAATGTGCCAATTACTTGATTATCCGCATCAAAGACCGTATAAGAAATTGGGAACCCTGAATTTTGTACAAAGACTGTAAGTTCGTCCCCTTTTTTAACATTAAATGATTCTTTTTGAGACACTTCATAGGAACTCATAGAGTAGTATTTTGTGACTTCTTGAATTTCTAAATTCGTAGTAGCTGCACTCGCTTTTGATGCCTCAGCCCCTGGTAAGTTCATACCTGAAAATACTGCAATTCCTAGTGCCCCTGCTAAAATCAATTTTTTCATAATAGTATTTCCTCCTTTAATATATTGTGAGATTTGAAACGAAAGTGAAAATTTCAATCCCTGAAACCATTATAGTTACAATGAGAATTATTTTCAATAAGGGTTAGTATGTAATTTTGCATATATAAAGTATTAACATAAGGTAATCAGTCAAGTTTTGAAGTATTCTTAACAGAAGGGAAGGAAAAAATTAAAAAATCATGAATGATATTGTAACCGAACTATATATCTTTTGAGCTTATTCCGTCTGCATCAAGTGAATATATTATTAATTTTATTTGTATTTGTTTTTGTTTTTTATTATAAAAAATTTTAAGGTTGATAAAGTTTTATTTGGTGGAATTATTAAACAAAAATGATAAATTATATGGTATGATAAAAAGGCAATAAAGTACATCATCCTGACTTTATTGTGTATGTTTAGCCTATGTATGTCGTTTGTATTAAAAATAAGAAGTCTCTTAAAAAGAGACTTCTTATTTTTTGTATGGAGGGGGTATTACAGATGACTGATTACTATCAAATGTTTTTAATTACTATGGCAGGTATTGCCTTATTTTTTTATATACAACATGCTGGAAAACCAACGAAAAGAAACAAATGGAAGTTTTTAATTGTAGTATTTTATTTTACCTTTTGAATTATTTATTTCTTAAATTCTTATAGATATATAGGGGATACGTTTATCATTCTAAAATATAAAAAAGGAAGGTGTAATCCTTCCTTTCATTATCCAGTATGTCCATGTGAATATTTAATAATATTTACAGTACTTTGAGGGCCTGTTGAAGAACTTGATCCAAAAGTTACTGTAACGACAATTAAGATACCAAGTAAGCTAATCGCTAATTTTTTCATTTTAATGCTCCTTTTTTAAAGTTTTTTTCATTGGCTTTACTAGCTTCATAAAAGTAATAGCTAGCTTTTAGATGATTATCTTCTTTGTAAAATTGGACTGCCAACTTTTCGGTATATTCATTTATATACTCATATAGTTCTTCTCGTTCAAAATAAGAAATTCCTTCTAAAACAGCTTTTTCTAAATCATTAGCACAGCTATGTAGATTTATTTTTTCTAAAATATTAAAGTGATGAATATAACCTTCAATTCCCAATTGAGTAGAGAGTTGGAGGCCCTTTTTTATTAATTCTTGAGCAATTTCATGTTCTCCTAATTTATAATGCTCTCTAGCTTCAATGAATACAGCTTTATAATCGCTAGGTAGTTTCTGATTAACTTCGGATAAATATCGTAATGCTACTTCAGATAGATTCTGAGTAGCGTACATAAACCCTAGATTGTGACGGACAATTAAAATATTGTATTCTAAATTTTCTTTTTGGAATGTATCCATAGCAGAGATAAAGTGTTCCTCAGCTAATTCCCATTCTTTTAAATGAGTGCATGCTAATCCATATAAGTTATTACAGAAGGCAACTTTTAATTCATATCCAGGATGCTTTGAAAATATATCTTTAGCCTTCATTACATGATTAATACATAAAATTGATCTATGTGTATGACAATAGAAAATGGCTAACTCATAATGGAATTCAGCATGTTCAATCTCATCAGGTATTGTTTCTAACAGGTATTCTGCTTTATCGTAATGTATTTTTGCAAGACTATGATTGCCGGTAACATTGGAATGAATGGCTTTAAAGAAGTGATAATAGTATGAAAGGAAATCGTCTGTAGGAGTTTTGTAAGCATCACTTTGTTTAAAGCTATCTTTAGAAATACTTAAGCTATCAATTAAATATTGATGTCTAAAATCTAGTAGTGAGTAGTATAATAATATCGTTTGATTTTCTTCTATATTATGAATTCTGTTTTCAATTTCTTGTTTAAGTAATTGAGCGGCGTCTACATGCCTAGCCCTAATTTCTTGATACCATTCATTTAATAAATGAGTTATTTGCTCGTTCCCCTGTATATGAACATTCATTGTTCAATTTCATCCTCTCCAAAGATATTATTCAGCAATTAGTATCATATCAGAAATTTCCTCTATCAAAATCTATTTAATAGCATTTATCAATATAAGACGGAATATTCTATTAATTTGCATTTATTGAGATTCAAGTAGTATGTATTATTGTAATTTCTATAAAAATAATCTTTTTTTAACAGGCGAAAAGGGAAACATACCTAAGTAATTATGTATAGCAATAATAGGAAAAAAGAAATAAATAATAAAGGGGAATTTGAAATGTTAGAGTTAAAAGAAAAGCAATCTTGGAAGAAGATGTAGAGGTATTAAAGGCGAAGGTACATCCAGTACGGTTACAAATTGTAAATGAGTTAATGTATCATAAGACATGTAATGTTACACAGTTAATAGAGATTTTAGAGCTTCCACAATCTACGGTTTCACAGCATTTATCAAAATTGAGAGGAACCGTACTTCGTGCAGAAAGAAAAGGATTAGAAATGCATTATTATATTGAGAATTCCAAAGCCCGTCAAATCGCTAGAGTTTTAAATATATAGATTGGAAATAACATCAAAATCTTCTGTATTAAATCAGGGGATTTTTTTGTTTTTATTAAGCTGTAAATATTTATATTAGAGTAAAAAACTATTTTCTTATTATAGGAATGAGATAGGAATATCAAATGGGTTTTAAATAGTAAAAATATAGAAAAATAAAGAAAAATATGTTAATGTGATAATCGAAATATAAATTTATTCGAAAAGGAGTGAAGAGAGTATATGTTAAAAAGGGGTGTAATGTTATTATTCTTTATTCTATCTATCTCGACATTTAGTATGGTAACTCAAGCTGCTAATAGTTCTGAGTACGTGAATCAATCATTCTATGGGTATAAAGAACCGTCATTTACTTCAGCTAAAACAAATGGTGGATCAGAGTACGGTGCCCAAAATGTAGGAGTCGTAGAAAAAAGAGATAATGGCTGGTGGAAGATTGAAACATGGGAAGGTCCAGTTTGGATTAACTTGAATGGGGAAGAACGTGTCATGGGAGATTTCTATGCATATGATGAACCTTCTTTCTCATCAAAGGTTGCGAATGCTGGAGCGAAGTATGGGCGACAAACATTTAGAATAGTAGATGGAACAACAGATGGTTGGCTAAAATTTAAGACGTGGGAAGGCGACAAGTGGATGAATCCTACGTCTGAACAAATTACTGTCAACAAAACGATTTATGCGTATAATGAGCCGTCATTTAATGCAACGAAAGCAAATTATGGAGCACCATATAACCCACAAAATTGGGGAGTAGTAGAAAAAAAAGAAAATGGCTGGATGAAGGTAGGTACTTATGAAGGTTATAAGTGGATTAATCCAGATGGAGAAGAAAGATTCATAAACAAATCATTCTATGCGTATAACGAAGCTTCATTTAATGCAGCTAAAGCAAACGCTGGAGCATTATATAATCCACAGAATTTTAGAGTTGTAGATGGAACACCTAGTGGATGGTTAAAGATTAAAACATGGGAAGGCGAGAAATGGCTGAATCTAGATGGAGAAGAAAGATTCATAAATCAATCATTCTATGCGTATAACGAGCCTTCATTTAGTTCAGGCAAAGCAAACGCCGGAGCATTATATAGTCCGCAGAATTTTAGAGTAATAGATGGGACACCTAGTGGATGGTTAAAGATTAAAACATGGGAAGGCGACAAGTGGGTTAATTTAAGTGCGGAAGATACAGGTATAGAATTCTACGTGGAAGCTACTGCATACAGCGTAGAAGGTAGTCCACCACATGAAAGAATTACAGCGTTTGGAATAGATATAGGAAAAAATCCTAACATTAAGTTAATTGCAGTTGATCCTAAAGTTATTAAACTAGGAACAAAGGTTCATGTTGAAGGATACGGTGATGCAATTGCTGGAGATACAGGTGGGGCTATTAAAGGCAATAAAATTGATGTTCTGTTTCCTACAGAAAAGCAAGCACGTGAATGGGGACGTAAAAAAGTGAAGATTAAAATAATGAAATAGGATATATCTATTCTTTGCTTCGAAAATTATATATTAGACAAAATGAAAGGGAGGATATTTTTATGTTTAAGAAAAGTATAGGAATCTTATTATTTTTTATTCTATCTATCTCGACATTTGGTATGGTAACTCAAGCTGCTAATAGTTCTGAGTACGTGAATCAATCATTCTATGGGTATAAAGAACCGTCATTTACTTCAGCTAAAACAAATGGTGGATCAGAGTACGGTGCCCAAAATGTAGGAGTCGTAGAAAAAAGAGATAATGGCTGGTGGAAGATTGAAACATGGGAAGGTCCAGTTTGGATTAACTTGAATGGGGAAGAACGTGTCATGGGAGATTTCTATGCATATGATGAACCTTCTTTCTCATCAAAGGTTGCGAATGCTGGAGCGAAGTATGGGCGACAAACATTTAGAATAGTAGATGGAACAACAGATGGTTGGCTAAAATTTAAGACGTGGGAAGGCGACAAGTGGATGAATTCTACGTCTGAACAAATTACTGTCAACAAAACGATTTATGCGTATAATGAGCCGTCATTTAATGCAACGAAAGCAAATTATGGAGCACCATATAACCCACAAAATTGGGGAGTAGTAGAAAAAAAAGAAAATGGCTGGATGAAGGTAGGTACTTATGAAGGTTATAAGTGGATTAATCCAGATGGAGAAGAAAGATTCATAAACAAATCATTCTATGCGTATAACGAAGCTTCATTTAATGCAGCTAAAGCAAACGCTGGAGCATTATATAATCCACAGAATTTTAGAGTTGTAGATGGAACACCTAGTGGATGGTTAAAGATTAAAACATGGGAAGGCGAGAAATGGCTGAATCTAGATGGAGAAGAAAGATTCATAAATCAATCATTCTATGTGTATAACGAGCCTTCATTTAGTTCAGGCAAAGCAAATGCCGGAGCATTATATAGTCCGCAGAATTTTAGAGTAATAGATGGGACACCTAGTGGATGGTTAAAGATTAAAACATGGGAAGGCGACAAGTGGATGAATCTAAGCCAAACAGATTCTGGTTCTTCTGGAGTAATTGATTTAGCTTTAAAACAACTTGGAAAGCCGTATGTTGAAGCTGGGACAGGACCAAATGGATTTGATTGTAGTGGCTTTATTTATTACGTATTTAAAAATAATGGATATAACATTGTGAGAACAAGTGTTGCAGGATACTGGGGCATGGTTACTAAAATAAATGACCCTCAGCCAGGAGATTTAGTATTCTTACAGAATACATATAAGCAAGGTCCTTCTCATTTAGGTATATATTTAGGAAATGATGAATATATTCATGCCGCGGATGTGAAAACAGGTGTAATTAAAAGTAAGATTAGCAGTCCATATACTCAGCAGCATTTCTTAGGATATGCTAGATTTTCAAAATAATTAAATTGGATTTAATGAAAAGACAGTTATCTAAGATAGCTGTTTTTTTATTTGGTGTCATTTTTGAATGAAGTCTAATCAAAAGCTTTAGATGAAATAATATGGAAAATAAAGATAAAATTTAACAGTAAAAATATAGAAAAATAAAGTAAAATATGTTAATGTGATAATCGAAATATAAAATTATTTGAAAGGGGAGAAAAGAATATATGCTAAAAAAGGGTGTAATGTTATTATTCTTTATTCTATCTATCTCGACATTTAGTATGGTAACTCACGCTGCTAATAGTTCTGAGTACGTGAATCAATCATTCTATGGGTATAAGGAACCATCTTTTAATTCAGCTAAAACAAATGGCGGATCAGAGTATGGTGCTCAAAATGTAGGAGTCGTGGAAAAAAGAGATAATGGTTGGTGGAAGATTGAAACATGGGAAGGCCCAGTTTGGATTAACTTGAATGGGGAAGAACGTGTCATGGGAGATTTCTATGCATATGATGAACCTTCTTTCTCATCAAAGGTTGCAAATGCTGGAGCGAAGTACGGGCGACAAACATTTAGAATAGTAGATGGAACAACAGATGGTTGGCTAAAATTTAAGACGTGGGAAGGCGACAAGTGGATGAATCCTACGGCTGAACAAATTACTGTCAACAAAACAATTTATGCGTATAATGAGCCTTCATTTAATGCAAAGAAAGCAAATTATGGAGAACCTTTTAACCCACAAAATTGGGGAGTAGTAGAAAAAAAAGAAAATGGTTGGATGAAGGTAGGTACTTATGAAGGTTATAAGTGGATCAATCCAGATGGAGAAGAAAGATTCATAAACAAATCATTCTATGCGTATAACGAAGCTTCATTTAATGCAGCAAAAGCAAACGCTGGAGCATTATATAGTCCACAGAATTTTAGAGTTGTGGATGGGACACCTAGTGGATGGTTGAAGGTTAAAACATGGGAAGGCGAGAAATGGCTGAATCTAGATGGAGAAGAAAGATTCATAAACAAATCATTCTATGCGTATAACGAGCCTTCATTTAGTTCAGGCAAAGCAAACGCTGGAGCAGTATATAATCCACAGAATTTTAGAATAATAGATGGGACAACTAGTGGATGGTTAAAGATTAAAACATGGGAAGGCGACAAGTGGATGAATCCGCATGAAACAGATTCAAGTTCTTCTAAATATCAAATGCCTATCAAAAATCCAAATGTTAGCTCATGGTATGGAAGTCGTTGGGGGACAGTACATAAAGGTATTGATTTCTCAGCGGCAAAGGGTACACCAATAATGGCATCTAAATCAGGAACTGTAGAATTTGCTGGTTTTGGTGTAAGAGGTCAAGGATTTGGTGGATATGGAAATGCGGTGGTTATTAGGCATGAAGACGGACTTTGGACACTATACGGTCATATGGACTCAATTTTAACTACTGTAGGGGCACATGTACAACAAGGTCAAGTAATAGGGAAAGTAGGTAGTACAGGCGATTCTACTGGGAACCATTTGCACTTCGAAATTAAGAATCAGTATATAGGTGGACAAGTAGATCCAAAACCATATTTACCATTTTAATAAACATTAAGTTTGAATAATTAATATACGATAAGGATAATATATTTATTGCATGTTTAATAAAAGGACAGTTATCTAAGGATAGCTGTCCTTTTATAATTTATCATTTTAGTCAAGAAGACTCCTTCCTCAAGGAACGTGAAGGGTCACAGTCCAGTGAGTAGGTGGGAAATGAATTGGCTTCGAACAAGGGATGGAAGGAAGCCATCTTAATTGTTCGACATATAGAAAGTATTACTCTACTACCTATCGAATGTATGTTTGGTATATAATAGTCATATACCGAAATGGAGGTGAATCAAATAATGATGAATAAAGCCTATAAGTTTCGTATCTATCCAAATCAAGCACAAGCAATTCTAATCAACAAAACGATTGGGTGTTCTCGCTTTGTATTTAATCATTTCCTATCCTTATGGGATCACGCATACAAAGAGACAGGAAAAGGCTTGACCTATGGTACATGCTCTGCCAAACTACCTGCCATGAAGAAAGAGCTTGTTTGGCTAAGAGAAGTGGATAGTATTGCGATTCAGTCGTCTGTTCGCAACCTTGCAGATGCGTATACGCGCTTTTTCAAAAAACAAAACAGCGCACCGCGCTTTAAATCTAAGAATAACAACGTACAATCTTATACCACAAAACAAACAAATGAAAATATTGCCGTTGTAGGGAATAAAATAAAGTTGCCGAAACTAGGCCTCGTTCGATTTGCCAAAAGTCGCGAAGTAGAGGGGCGTATTGTAAATGCTACAGTTAGACGGAACCCTTCTGGCAGATACTTTGTTTCATTGTTAGTCGAAACAGAAGTACAAGAGCTCCCGAAAACAAGTTCTTACATTGGAATGGATGTGGGACTAAAAGATTTCGCCATTTTGTCAGATGGAACCATCTATAAAAATCCGAAGTTTTTCCGATCATTAGAAGATAAGTTGACGAAAGCACAGCTTGTTCTTTCTAGAAGAATGAAAGGATCTTCCCGCTGGAATAAACAACGAGTAAAAGTAGCTAGAATTCATGAATACATATCAAATGCTAGAAAAGATTACTTGGACAAAATTTCAACTGAAATCATCAAAAACCACGATGTTATCGGTATAGAGGATTTGCAAGTATCGAATATGTTAAAGAATCATAAGTTAGCAAAAGCAATTAGTGAAGTATCATGGTCGCAATTTCGATCCATGTTGGAATACAAAGCAAAATGGTATGGCAAACAAGTCATTGTCGTATCGAAAACATTTGCTTCCAGCCAATTATGTTCTTGTTGTGGATATCAAAATAAAGACGTTAAAAATCTAAACCTACGTGAATGGGACTGTCCTTCTTGTCGTACACACCATGATAGGGATATTAACGCAAGTATCAATCTAAAGAATGAAGCAATAAGGCTTCTAACCGCAAGGACTGCGGGGTTAGCCTAATCAATTAGAGTTCGATAGAACTCTTTACTTAGGAATCCCTCACTTCTAAACGAAGTGAAAGTGGGGGTAGTTCAATATATTATTGATATAATAAATACAGGAGGCGATATAAATGGAACTTAAAGACCTTATGAATTATATTGAAGAAAACAAAGAAGAACATTTTCATGATTTAATCACTAAAAATGAACGGGAAATTGTAAAAAAAGAAGAAAAAGAGAAATAAAAAATTTAAAATAGAAGAGTTGACCTTTTGAGTCAACTCTTTTGTTTTTATAAATGGATATAAAGTTGGATTTCTCAATTGTTGAGTAAAAGGAATTGCAGAATTTTTCTGTAGAGAAGGTTATTTGGTATTGAAAATGAAACAGACAATTTGCTAATCATAGGAGAGTTTTTTAGTATTATATTAAATAGAAAATAGCGTAATGAGTTAACGCTTTAGGAGAGAGTATATGAATTATTTTATTGTTATGCAGGGGCATACATATCAAGAGGAAAAAGGATTAGAAATTATTTGGTCACCTAAAAAGGATAAAGGCGGTAATGTACCACATTCATGGAAAAGAATGATGGATGTAAAAGAGGGGGATCGAATCTTTCATTATGTAAAAGGGAATATTGTAGCAGTTAGTATCGCTGAAGAAGATTGTAAGGAATCGAATAAACCATCGATTATGAAAAGCCATGATCAATGGAATGATGAAGGCTATTTGGTATCTTTAAAATATCATGAGTTAGAAAAAACAATTAATATACGTGAGAAATTTGAACAGATATCGCACCTGTTGCCAATTAAATATTCACCTTTTCAATTAGATGCAAATGGAAACCAAGGTTATTTATATCCATGTAATGAAGAATTAGCCCTTAAATTAATGGAACTAATTGGTGATTCAAACATTTATAAAATAAATGATGAGCAATTAGAGTTGGCAGTTGATCCGGTAAGAAGGACAGAAAACAACACATTAATTCCGGTTATAGCTGAGACGGAATCCGAAGTAAAAGCGAAAATCCGAATTGGACAGCAAAAATTTAGAGAGGAATTAATGGAGATTTGGAACGGAAAATGTGCATTATGCGGAATAAATTTACCAGAATTGTTAAGAGCAAGTCATTCTAAGCCATGGAAAGATAGTACAAGTATGGAACGCTTAGATCCGTATAACGGTGTACTACTGTGCTGTAATCATGATGCTCTTTATGATAAAGGGTTTATCACATTTGATGGACAGGGACGACTGCATATTTCCTCATTAATAGTGGAAACAGATTATTTGAAATTTGGATTAATACCAAAAGCTAAGATAGGAATTCAACCGGAGAATAAATTATACTTTAAGTGGCATAAGAGGAATATTTTTAAAGTAAAATAGTATAATTTTTAACTTCAAGGACAGGAAGAACATAAGAGAGACGAATTGTGTTATCCAGTAAAGGGGAATGGTACATGTATAACTGTAAACAATGTGGAACAGAAATGATTATGCAATTACAAGATAGATATAGAGAATATTGTCCCAAATGTGAAGAGCTTAAACCAAATAACTTGTTATACTATAATCTATATGAATTACTAGATTATATGGAAGCGAATCACTACATGAGTAAGGAAAATATGCTACTTAATTTTTTGAAATGGGAGTTTGATTTAACGAAAGGGAATATATTCAAGTTATATCTAGACATAGATAAATATGATCAATTCAATGATGAGGATTTTACAAGACAATTAGAGGAGTATATGAAGGGGATTCGATTAAAATTAAATGTTAAATATGAAGATGATTATATCTGGATTAAGGTTAATTAGATGGAATTCCAGATGTAATGAATTTTGTTTTAAAGTGATAGTAAGTAATTGAGAGGAGATTAATAGTGATGGAAGATTTGCAAAATGCAGTAATAAAGTTTCGAGATGAGAGAAATTGGGGGCAGTTTCATAATGCGAAGGATCTAGCAATTTCCTTAAATTTAGAAGCATCAGAGTTGCTTGAGACTTTTCAATGGAAGTCTAGTGAAGAAGCAACAGAGACGAAAATGCAGGAAATAAAAGAAGAAATGGCCGATGTAATGATCTATTTACTTATGCTAAGTGATAAATTAGATATCGATCTAGAAGAAGTAGTACATGCTAAGTTGGAAAAGAATGCAGAGAAATATCCTGTAGAAAAAGCATTTGGGAGTAATAAAAAATATAACGAACTGTAAAGCGAAAATCGTTTTACAGTTTTTTAAAATGGTTATGAGAAAGCAGATGGTTGAGATCATGATTTGGATGTACGGATTGTATTTCAAAAGTATGAAATCCACACATCCTTAAGTATTCTTAAAATTAAAAAGTAGGGAGTTATTCAAATGCTATCATTTGCAGCAAAATTATCTTCATTTTACATAATTAAAAAGAAGCGAAAAGAGTTTGAGCAAGGTTGTATCAGAGATCCTAAAATAGATGGAATACCAGTAGTCTATATTCAGCGGGATAAGAAGAATTTATATGTAGGTAAGTCTACAGATATATATGAGCGTTTTGTTGCACATATAAGTGATGAAGCTAAAACATTCAATGAAGTTATTGTAATAAAAAGTGAATTATTTAATGAAAGTTCAATTAAGCATATTGAAACATTGTTAATTGAATATTTATCTGCAGATGATAAATTTAACTTACTGAATAAAGTAAGGGGCCAAAAGATTCATTCTTATAACGGCATTGAAGATGTTCAAAGTATGTTTAAAGAAATTTGGAATGGGTTAATTAAAGAAGGGGTAGCAAGTGAGAATTTAGGTGAGATACATAATAAATTTATTTATAAATATTCACCGTTTAAAGAGTTATCGGCTAATCAAATTGAGGTTTGTAAAGACATTTTTAATACAATGCTTACTACATCAAATAGTCGACATTTGATTACAGGGGACCCGGGTACTGGTAAAACAATTGTATTAACAAACATCTTATATGCGCTTGCTTATGACAGTGAAACTGGTAAAGCGAGAGAGGGATTGAATTATAAGGATATAGCACTTGTTGTTCCACAAAACCACTCATTAAATTTATATAAGAGCTTGATGAACAAACTAGGTCTACAAAGTATTACAGTACTGTCACCTTCACAATTTATTAAGCAGGCAAAAAGAAGGGGCACAAAATATAAATATGTTTTTGTGGACGAAGCACATCGTCTAAAACAATATTTTGGTAAACAAGCACGTGATTTAAAACATTTAGTCACCGATAATGGTTATACAACTGAGTTGGAATTAATAGAAACATTTGCGTATCACTTAACTGTGGTTTATGATCCATACCAAACAATTCGACCAGCAGATATAGATACAGATGTATTCCAGCAGTTGACAGCGAATTATAAGAGGCATCCTTTACATAAACAATTCCGTTTAAAATCTGGAGATCAATATTTAGCATGGCTTCGTAAATATTTACAAATAGCAAATAATGTTGGAGTGTATGAAGAAGGGTTATTACAGGGATATGACTTTAAGGTAATGGATTCTATTACAGAATTGAATGAATCTATGAAAATATTAAATAAAAAACATGAATTATGTCGCGTAGTCGCAGGATATTCTTGGAAATGGATTACACAAAAGGATAAAAATCACTATGATATAAAAGATCCCGTTACAGGTGAGACATTCAAATGGAACTCAAAGGTAAAAGGTTGGATTAACTTTGAGAATAGTATAGAGGAAATAGGATGTATACATACTACACAAGGTGCGGATTTAAATTATGTTGGAGTGATTTTAGGAGCTGAAATTGATTGTGATTACGCAGGTGAAGAAAATGGAGACTATGATTTAAATAAGGCTAAGATTGTAGTGAATCCAAAAGAATATAAAGATCGAAACGGTCTTCCAATTAAGGGAACAGATATAAATAATGAGGAGTTAACATCCTATATTAAACGTATTTATTATGTATTATTATCTCGCGGAATAAATGGATGTTATGTCTATGCAGTAAATCAAAATATGCAAAGATATTTAAAGGAGATAGCAAAAGTAAGTCAATAATTATGAAAAGGGGTTACCTTTAATGTGGTAGTCCCTGCCAATTAGATAGCATTTAATAAGTATTTAAAGAGCCTTACTACACATAAATTGTAGTAAGGCTCTTATTATCTCTATAGAAATAAGGATTAGAAAATAACTTATCCCCTCGGAAGAAAAAAGACTTTATTTTAACTTCCCTATTGATAGGTTAACACGATAATTCCCATATTTTAATAGTCGACCTAGAAAGTTATCCAATTCTTCATTAGAAGAAAAATGTGTTTTTAATAAATAACATCCTTCACCACTTACACGATGTACTTCAGATATTTCTTCTTCTTTTTGAAAGAAATCCATAAATTCTTGATGATTAGCTGATGTGACAAACAAAGTAACAAATGCAGTCACGGTTTGTCCTAGTTTGATTCGGTTTATAGCGATTGTATATTGTTCAATAATCCCTAAATCCTCTAATCTCCTAATTCGATTTCCTACAGCCTGCCCAGTCATATGTATTTTTTGACCTAGTTCTTTCCATTGTATTCTTGAGTTTTCTCCTAATAATTTCAGTATCTCAAAATCTGTTTGATCAATAATATAAACCAATCCTTTCATCGTGAAAGTAGAAAAGCAGAAAGTGTTTCGCCAACTTATTCAGCTTATCGATACAATTCACTATACTAAGTTTATCCTCTTACATCGCATTGTTTATTAGTTATATTTACTTATAACACAGAGGACGCAACAAAAAAATACATCTAGATTTAAAGGAGGTTACAAATATGTTATTACAAGATATTTTATCGTTCAATGAAAAATTTGTAGAAAATAAGAAATACGCCCCCCGTGAAGCAACAAAAATGCCTAAGAAACGTATGGTTGTTGTTTCTTGCATGGATGCTCGTTTAATTGAGCTACTTCCAAAAGCTTTAGATATACACGATGGAGATGCAAAAGTTATCAGAAATGCAGGTGGTAAGATTGCTGCTCCTTTCGATAGTGTTATGCAAAGTATTGTAGCATCAGTATATGATCTAAATGCAGATGAAATCTTTCTTATCGGACACCATAGATGTGGTGCAAGCCAAACTAATCCCAAAGGAACACTTCAAAAAATATTAGATCGTGGAGTAGCTTCACCAGAAATTTTAGCAGCAATTGAATATGCTGGTGTTGACCTTGAAAAATGGCTATTTGGATTCGATGATATCTGTGATTCGACTCAAGCTAATGTTGATTTAGTAAGAAATCATCCACTTATTCCAAAAGATGTTCCTGTACATGGTTTAGTTATTGATCCTCACACAGGTAAATTAGATGTAGTAGTTGATGGATATAAAACATTAAATGGTATGAAACATTAATCATTACTTAAATGAAGGGAAGTTATTAAATATGAATAGACAAGAAGCTACGCAAAAAATTATGGAAGCAAAAATCGCAAAAGGTTTAACATGGGAAGAAATTTCAAAAGTAAGTGAAAACTCTGAGACTTGGGTTGTAACAGCATTATTAGGGCAGGCTACAATGACACGTCCGGAGGCAGAAAAAATCGGTAAACTATTAGAATTAGATGAAGAAGTAATTCAGGCATTAACAGTAGTTCCACTTAGAGGTCAAGTAATGCAAATGCCTCCTACTGACCCAATCTTATATCGATTATATGAAATGATGTTACAATACGCACCAACTCTTAGAGAATTAATCTTAGAAAAAGCTGGTGAAGGTGTAATGAGTGCAATTAACTTCAATTTAGGTGTGGATACACAAGAAGATCCAAAAGGTGGCGATCCTCGTATCGTTATTACACTTAATGGGAAATTCTTACCATTTCGTACATGGTAATCAATTGAAAATTCATCTATATAATTAAAGTAATTTTATAGATTTACAAAATCCATCCTTTTTAATCTAACTGTATAGAAAGGATGGATTTTTACTATGAGATTCTTTTTCAGTAAAGGAGAATAATATGAATAAAAAATACTTTAATACAAGCTTTAGTATTCTACAGTGGTTTGTGTTTCTATTAGCAAATGCAATTGCATTGCCTATCATTATTGGTGGCATATTCCATTTATCAGTAGAAGATATTTCAACATTAATGCAGCGAACTTTTTTAGTCGTGGGAATAAGTTCATTTATACAAGCATGGTTTGGGCATCGCTATCCCATAGCGGATGGTCCAGCCGGTTCATGGGTAAGTATATTTGTCATACTGGGACAAGTTGCTATGCATCAGGGACAAAGTGCAAAAGACGTGTTGCAACTTTTAGAAGGTGGGTTAATTATTGCAGGTATATTACTCTTCGTTCTTGGTATAACAGGGCTTGTTCATCGAATCTTACGTTTATTTACTCCTTTAGTTACAGGGACATTTCTTTTAATTTTAGCACTTCAACTTAGTGGTGTGTTACTAAAAGGAATGATGGGATTACAAGGATCTGCAACTCATCCTGATTATCCAACAGCTATTATTGCGCTCTTTGTTTTTGCCCTTATTACTTTCTTATCAATTAAAGGGACAGGATGGATGAAAAGGTACGCTGTGTTACTTGGAATTTCATGTGGTTGGCTTTTGTATACTCTTTTAGGAGAATCATCTTATATGCCTACACATACAACGCTAGTTAAGTTACCAGAGATATTTGCTTGGGGCACACCTAGATTGGATATTGGAATGACCCTAACTGCAACTTTATTTACATTTCTTTTAGTTGCAAATACAATTGCTGCTATTTCAGCTGTAAAACAAGTAGCTCCCTTATCTAAAGAAAGTGAAAAGCAAACATTGAACCGTGGTGTATGGGTCGGAGGTATATCACATATTATCTCGTCGTTGTTTTCTACAATTGGTATTGTACCATTACCTGCATCAGCAGGATTTATTCAATTAACAGGACAAAGAAAGTTGAAGTCGTTCCTTATAGCAAGTCTTATATTAGCAGGAATTTCTTTTGTTCCCTCAATCGTAAGCTTTATATCCTTGCTTCCAGGCCCTATTGCCAATGCTGCACTTTTAGCAACATTTGTCCAAGTAATAGGCATTTCATTTCAATCGATTTTAAGCGAAGAATTAAATCAACGCCGATTAACTATATTAGGAATTACATTATTAATCAGTTTAGGAATAATGTTTCTTCCAGAAAGCGCATTTAGTGGCATTCCTTCTTCCTTACAATATGTTTTAAGGAATGGATTGCTCGTGGGTACCGTGATTGTCATTCTATTGGAACAGTTTTGGAAAGAATAAAGTATTTATATGCTTTTTTATTTGGAAGAAAATAAAGAATGAAAATCAGCATTTGGAAATATTTTAAAATATCTTGATATAAACCTATGTATTTTGTAATATATAGGTATATTGTTAGTTTATTTGATTCCGTTCATTCCCACACCTTATGTGTTGTGGTTGAGTTGTAGAAGTAAGTTTTTTTCTTACTTTAATTTTGAAAGGGCTTCTTTGAGCCGATTAGTGTAATTAGCTTATTTTGCTATGCACAATTAATCGACTTGAGGAGGCCTTTTTTGTTTGGGTTTAAACAGGTATAAATATACATTTCTGTATAAAACAACAGATTAAGATAGGAAATTTATATAGGGGGAGAAAACATATGAGTAATTGATTTGTTTATCAGGGAAATTGGAGGGATATGTAGTTTTTTTACGTTAAATGTATACACGGATATATGAAACTGTGGTTGTAAAATAGATACATAATAGATTTACGAATCGCAGCAAAAATAATTATATAGAAGTTTTGTAGACGACATAAATGTACTCATTATAAGAAGGATGAATAGAATTTTACTGTGAATTTTTAAAAAAACGTATCAATTGATACGTTTTTTTATTGTAATTCTAGTAAATATGAGGTACGATTTGAAAGGGGAAAGAATTTTAATGCATATTAGCTTTCAAAATAGGGAGACAAAAAAGCACACTAATTTTACAATCGGGGAGATTGAGCAGTACATATTAGAGTTTAAAAAATTAATTAAAAATAATCGATTTACGGTTTCTCGAAATGAAAAAAGGAAAGAGAATAGTGAATTTTTAGAGGCTAATAATATTAACGCTAGTAAAGTGAAAGAGATTCTTCTTAATATAGGAGTACGTGATTTTTGTTATGCAGTTGATAATAAAAATCCAAATTTTGCTCATGAAAAATTGTATATCTTTTGTCCACAATATGAGTTAGATAATTGGGGACAAAAGAAGTCGGTAGACATATATATTAAGATGAATCTAATTGAAAATAAGGACAGGAACAAATACATGATTGTTGTTTCTTTTCATAAAAGGAATAAACCAGTCACTTATCTTTTTAGGTAAAGATAAGTGACTAATGGTTTTAGAATGAGGGAGGATTTTTATGTTGGTTTTATGTGAGTTTTGTCGAGATATGGTAAGGTATTCTACTAAAGATGTTTCAAAAGTGACAGTCATTAGAGGGAAGCAATATCATTACGTAGGTAAAGAAGCAAATTGCGAGGAGTGTAAATCTGAAATATTTGTTCCTAACATTCATGATTATAATTTAGAACAATTAGATCATGCCTATAGACAACAGGAACAGTTAGTCACTATTTCTGAAATAAGAGAGGTTTTAGAAAAATATAAGATTGGAAAACGTCCATTGTCTTTACTTTTAGGTTGGGGAGAGGTTACCCTAACAAGGTATGTAAATGGAGATATTCCGACAAAGCAGTACTCGGATATATTGAAAAGATTAGGTAGAGATCAATCTTTTATGCTAGATATTTTGGAAAGAAATAAAGATTTAATTACTCAAAAAGCATATAGAGTTTCTAAAGAAGCAATCGCAAAGCTACAGGAAAATAGTGATATCCCTTCTACGCAGACTACGAAAATCGAGGAAGTTGCTAACTATTTGCTATATAAAAATGATGATATTACTCCTTTAGCTCTTCAAAAGCTGTTATACTATGCGCAAGGATTTTGTAAGGTGTTTACTGGAACATATTTATTTGAAGATGATTGTGAAGTAGGAAGTCATGGCCCGGTATATCGAGTTATTTTTAATAAATATAAAGTATATCAGTACGACAATCTTGAAGTTAGTTATGTTAGTACAAATCAATTAACTCAAATAGAAAAGGAAATATTAGACTGTGTAATGAATACTTTAGGTTGTTATAGTGGGAAGAGTTTAGAAAAAATGATTCTATTTGACTTACCATGGGAAGTTGCTCATCTAGAATTAGAAGATAATGGTCCCGGTAAACCTATTATGGAAAAAGAAGAGATAGATAATTGCTTTAATACAATGAAACAGGCATATAATTTAGTTACAATTTCTGATATAAAGAAATATGGCATAAAAGCATTTGATAATATAAACAATTCAATGTTGTAACTATATCATTTTTAATATGATTGATATATGAATTTTTTTACTGTTAATTAGGCCTCTATAAAGGTATTAAAAGATAGTACTAATTACAAAGGATTAGGATTGCAGAATATAAACACTTTTAACACGATGTAAATGTGCATATTAAATAAAAAGTAAAGTGAATTGATACATTATATGGTAAAATGATATATGTGAATACGCCTTATGAAGTAAATTTTATGCTTTGGACCTTTAGCTCAGCTGGTTAGAGCAAACGGCTCATAACCGTTCGGTCGTAGGTTCGAGTCCTACAAGGTCCACTTATAAACAAGGAGAAAGCACTCGAATGAGTGCTTTCTCCTTGTTTATAATAAATAAAGGGGATTGTGATATGAAAATAATTGATTTAGAGACAGAAAGAAAAAAAAAGGAAAAATTAATGGTAACTATTCCAATTATAGAACTAATATATGGAGAAAAAGGGGAAATTGAATTTAAAGTAGTGGGAAAGAAAGTTGTTCCACAATCCATGTTAGAGAATTAAACTACTTTCAATTCTTATAGGCTGTAAGGTCGTTAAGTGGGAGATTTCTAAGTACGAAAACTTCGTGGATTCTAATTGATTATGCTATCCCTGTAGTTCCTAAGGTTAAGAGATGAGTTTTCTCCGTTAGTATGGGAGAAAGGAAAGGACATAGCTATTGCGCTTTTAGATACGGGTTGCAATATTAATATAAAGACGTTATTCTTTCCTATGATTTCTCAGAAAGAATAACGCCTTTTTCATTTTAGAGAGTATTTTGTCTTGTTAGCTTGATAGCGATAGGGTAGCGCCATCAAAACACAAATTTCGTACGCTAAGAGAATTTGGGAAGAGCTAAGGTTCTGATTCCCTTAAAGGAAAAAACGAAAGAGAATTCCTAACAATAAAGTTGTATTCACCTAGGAAAATTAATATGCTTTGAACTAAGAGGTAAGATATTTGCCAACCTTCTTCATACTTTTTGTAGCTGGAGTTAAATACAAAATATTACAGAAGTAGAGACAACATTGATAATTAGATTTAGCCCACTGGTGCGTTGTAACTAGTCTAATAGTAATCTTTCTCGAAGCTCACTGTATTATCGAAAAGAATTGCGCATGCTAATGCATTCATTGCTTATTCTTTAGTTTATTGAATATAATGATCCTATTTCTAAAATAGAAGGATGATAGGATCAATTACTTGTCATTATAAATTTAATTAAAAAACAATTGTACTAACAGCATGTAGATAATTGTTCCACCTGCTATGGAGAGAAGCATTTGTCTCTTCCATATGTGGAGCATTATTACTACTCCTACTGAAATTAATTCTGGAGCACCATGATTGCCGGATAATAAGTTTAGATCCTTAAAACAATAAATAACTAAAAGACTTATGACAGCTGAAGGTAGTACCCTACCGAGATACTGGACATATTGCGGAGTAGGTTTATCTGATGGGAACACTAAGAAGGGAAGGAACCTTGTAATCATTGTGCCTAAAACCACTATACCCACTGTTATAACTTGTTGCAGTAAACTCATTGTCACACGGAAACCTCCTCTACGTTTTCTATTGGTTTTTTTAGGATAGTAAGTACTAATAAAATCATAATCATTGCAGGAATGATGAAATTGTTTCCACCAAAAATAATTAGGCTAAATATCGATAATCCCAGTCCTACAAGAGCGCTATAATGCTTTTTCTCCCTCATCCACTGTTCAACAAAAATCACAACGAAAAGTGCTGTCATAACGAAATCTAGTCCTTTTGTATTGAAGTGTACAAGGGAACCAAAAATACCACCAATTGCGGCTCCTATACCCCAATACAAATGATTAAGCAGTGTCACGAAGAACATAAACCAACCCTTATCAACATCTTTTGGAATATCAACAGTAGAATTAATAGAAAAAGATTCATCACATAGTCCAAAAATAAGATAAAACTTTTTCTTTCCAGTTCCTTTATACTTATCTAGCATAGAAATACCATAAAATAAATGCCGTGCATTCACCATTAAAGTAAGAAAAAGTGCATGAATTGGATTAAAAGCAACCAGTAATAAATTAGCTGCAATAAATTCCATTGATCCTGCGAATATGATTAAGCTCATTAGAATTGGATATATTGCACTGAAACCCAGAGAGTTCATGTAGATTCCATAAGCAATTCCTAAAAATACAAAACCAGCAAAAATAGGTATTGTATAAGGGAAAGCTGCACGGAATGCGATTCGTATTTGATTTCTATTTTTCATATTATTCACATCCTTAATCAAGAGCTTTATTGCATACAAATTTAACACATAAAATCCATACAATGAATAAGAAAATTGTATGGATTACAATTTTCTTTAGAGGAGTGTGTTATTCTAACTTTAAAATAATGCTGAGTTTATATCCTTATAATAATTTTCAAAGTTTATAAATCTTAATTTTAACTTTTAAAATCTATACTATAAAAATTTAATCGTAGAGGTGAAGCATGCCAGTAAATTCATTTGAAAATTACTCTATGTCTTGGAAACCTAATAAGGAACTATTAAAGCGTCCGTTTTATTCCTCTATTGCAGCACTACTTGAACATGATATTGTAAATGGTTTTTTAGCTCCAGGAACAAAATTGCCTCCACAACGAGAATTAGCAGATTTTTTAGATTTAAACTTTACAACAATTACCCGAGCTTACAAACTATGTGAAGTTAAAGGCCTAATTTATGCAATCACAGGGAGTGGAACTTTTGTAGCTCCTAATGCAACTCGTTCCATTACTATTTCTACAGAGGAAATCAGAAACTGCATTGATCTTGGATTAGTAGCATCATTTGAGCAAACTAATAGTATTGTCGCAGAGACTATTCAAAAAGTCGTAGATAAAAAGTATTTAGAGCAACTATTAAATTACAATGATCCAACTGGTCTTCCGCATCAAAAAACGGCAGGTCTCAATTGGATGAAGTCTTTCGGCATTAATGTGGATCAAGACCATATAGCAATAGTTTCGGGGGCACAAAATGCTTTAGCAATTACATTGACAGCGTTGTTTAAACCTGGAAACCGAATTGCAACTGATATATATACCTATTCAAATTTTATCGAATTGGCAAAAATGCTACATATTCAATTAGTACCCATTCAAGGGGATGAATTTGGAATGCTCCCAAGTGAACTCGATAAGCAATGTAGTCAATTAGATATTCATGGTATTTTTTTAATGCCTTCTTGCTCTAATCCTACTACGATTATGATTTCAGATTTTCGAAAAAAAGAGTTAGCAGCAATCATTCGAAAGCATCAAATAATTTTGATTGAGGATGATATTCATGCATTTTTGACAGCAGGGGTTATTTCTGATTATGAGCAACCAATGTTTAATTTACTTCCAGAACAAAGTGTTTATATTAGTGGAACTTCTAAGTGCATTTGTTCAGGGTTAAGGGTTGCTTATATGGTATTCGGGGATGCCTTACGTAAGGATATTTTAAAGGCTATATTTAATGTCAATGTTAAAACATCTTCTTTAGACGTAGAGGTGATAACAGAGCTAGTGTTATCAGGAAAAGCTCATGAAATTGTTAAGCAGAAGAAATTTTTAGCGGAGTCTGCAAACGAAATTTATTCAGGCTATTTTTCTTCCAACAAGGCTGTAGGGCATCCTTTTAGTTTTTACCGTTGGCTACCTATTCAAAATCATTATGATGCATTTCAATTAGAAACAGATTTGGAGAGGAACGGCATTCGGGTTTTTCATTCCGAGCGCTTTATTACCGCACAAACCATGCCTAATCAGTATTTACGAGTTGCTCTATCCTCTACAAACTCATTAGAAGAGTTGAAAATAGGGCTAGAAATACTAAAACAATATCTCGGCTAGTTTAAAAAGAATACAGCAGACATTTACTTAAAATAAAGGAAAATGCTATTTAACAGTAAAAATGTAGTAAAAACTCTTCTATAGGCAAGAAGAGTTTTTTTGTGAGTCTATAGTGTTCTGGGGGTATTAGTATTTTTATCATTAAAACAATAAATAAATATATATAAATATAATGTATTTGTGTTATTATGATTAAGTTGGAAAATAAAGTATATTTTTATTCGTAAAAATAATTAGGAGAAGAAGGGGAAATAGCATGAAAATGAAAAAAATGATTTTAACAGGTGTAGTACTTGCAGCAACAACTTTAACATCTTTATCAAATGTACAGGCAGATACAACATTTAAAGATGTTCCAGCAAATCACTGGTCTACAAAAGCAATTTATGATTTAACAAATCGTAAAGTAGTGCAAGGGTACGGAAATAATATCTTTGGCTTTGGTGACAATGTAACTCGTGGGCAAGTTGCTCGAATGATTTATATGTACCTAAAACCAGCAGATGCAGATGCTAGCTTCAAAAATCCTTTTACTGATATTAAAGGACATTTGTTTGAAAAAGAAATCTTAGCACTTGCTAAAGCAGGATTTGTAAATGGGTTTGGTGATGGGAAGTATGGTCCAGATGATATTTTAACTCGTGAACAAATGGCACAAGCACTTACAAATGCTTTTAAATTTAAGGCAACGAAAACAACAAAATTTTCAGATGTTGATAAAAATTCTTGGTCTTACGGTGCAATTAGTGCATTAGAGGAAAATGGGGTTACAATTGGTACTGGAGGTAATATGTATTCTCCCAAAATGTTTGTAACACGTGAAGCGTATAGTCAGTTCTTATATAACTCTATTAATGCAGTTGAAAAAGAAACAAAACCAGAGCCAAAGCCAGAGACAAAACCAGGGGTAACGCCAATAGGTATTCCCAATGCGTTAGTGACAGATGATTTTTTCTTTGATAGATATTCAATTGAAATTTCATCTGTAAGAGAGCGATCTATTTCTAAACAAGGTCAAAATCTTGTTACTGAAGTAAATAAGAAATATAATGCGAATTTCAGATATAGATATGTAGCATCAGAAATTGATCTATATACTCCTAATTTGCCAAGAATGATTGACTCTCATGGTTCATTTTCGTTTGTTGGGAAGGATGAAGATAACTTCTATTTCATGTTTGTCGTTGACAAATCAACTGTTGAGTTAGCGAAAAACTGGATGCATATGATAAATCCGAATTTCACTCTTGATAAAGAGATTGATAGATTAGTAAATCCAAATCCAGAATTAAAAAAAGAAATTGATAGTTTTGTAAAAAATGATAAGGATTATATCAATCGTTTTGAAAAAGATAATCATAGCGTAGAATTAAATGTAAGTCCTCTACAGTGGGTAAAACCTGGGGAGTCTGTAGTTACTCTACATCCAGATTACTATGTATTAGGAATTTCTGTACAGGGAAAGTAATATTTAAGTAGTGTATTGATTTTCGTACAGTGAAGGATAGACAATATTAGGGCTTATTGATTTTTTGAAACAGACCTACTGTTATTGAAGTGCACCCCAATTGTTAGACACATAATTAACAATTAGAGGTGCATTTTTTTATTTGCTTAACTGTATAGATTTTTTAAACAATAGATACTATTTCATTTCTTTTGCTTTAAAGATGGAGCACTCTCTTTTTCTCGTCAGCGTTTGAACCAACAATTAAAACATCTTAATTCCTTTAGCAAGGCTTGTAAAATTCCAAAAGTTCAACAGGAATATTATTTTTGTATGCTATACATGCTTTTGTATCACCACGCTGAATGGTCTTTTGGTCAATTAACAAAAGCGCAGCAAACGTATTTGCTTCTATCTCTAATTTATCAACGGAAAAGAATGTATTCTTACGCAGAAAAGGTGTATTTGCATGAGTATGTAGAACCGCGTGTCCTAATTCATGGGCACAAACAGTTCTCTGCATAGATGGAGATAAATTAGTATTAATAACAATGAAACGATTTCTTTTTTCATATTTATAAAAACCATTTATTTCTTCATGTAAATCCCATGTTAGTACATGTATTTTTAAGTAATCTGCAAGCTCATAGGGGTTTTTCGTGTTGTATTTGGTGCAAAGTTGTTGGACTAGATCTCTAATGACGAATTTCAATGTTTTCCCTCCTAAGCTTGCATCAGTTATCGTCTGGATTACGATATTTCTTAGGCACGTATTTTTTATTGATTACTTTTGTTTGTTTTACAATGTACTCCATCGCATCTAATAATGACTCTACCGCTTCTTGACTCATAGGTTCACCAGAGAACATTAAGCCATCTTCGCCTTGTAGATCTTTCTTTATTTCTTCCATTCTTTTTGCTATATCTTTCTCATCTTTTGGCGTTACTTGTTCGTTTGGTTCGCCTGTAACAGATCGACCAAGTAAATAGTCAGCTGAAACTGAAAAGCAATCAGCTAATTTAGTTAAAACATCATGTGGAGGGAACCTCTCTTCTGATTCGTAGTAACCTATCATTCTTTGGGATACGCCGATTTTTTCTGCCAGTTGTTTTTGAGTTAAATTCTCTTTTTTTCGTAAGGATTTTATTCTAAGTCCTATCACATCGTTCACCTCTCTAATTGAACTAATTGTTCTCTTTGAATTCATTTTAGCACAAAAAGTTCTTTTATGCATTGACAAAGAACAATTAGTTCTTTAATCTGTATTTAGAACTAATTGTTCTTATGGAGGTGTGATAATGGGAAATAAAATGTACGATCCGAAAAAAAACTTATATAAAGAAATTGCTAGCTATTGCGGAGTAACTGAACGCTATATTCGAATGATTGATCAAAAAGAAAGAACGCCATCAATGGAGACAGCTAGGAAGATTGCACAGTTTTTTGATAAGAGTGTAGATGATATTTTTTTTAGTAATAAATCGAACTTTAAGTTCTTTTTAACCGCACTTTGGTTTAAAAAGTGTGGAAAGTAGATTTTGTCATGGAGAAGTTAAGAGTTGCAATAAGTAAGTAAAAAAGGTTTGAAAATATGAGAGGTAGATAATATGGGGATTTTCCGAGTAAAAAAAGATAATAATTATTCCGTTATTAATAATACCGGTCTAAAGGATAAGAGGCTTTCTTGGAAGGCGAAAGGAATATTAGCTTACATACTTACACTTCCAGATGATTGGGTGTTTTATAGAGAAGAATTATCGCAACATGCAAAAGACGGTATTAATAGCTTAAGAGCTGGAATGCAGGAATTAAAAGAGTACGGATATATTAGAAGATTTCCTGTTAGAGATGAAAAAAACAAAATTGTTAGATGGGAGACAATTATTTACGAAATCCCAGTGGATGATTATCCACCAGTGGAAAACCCACCTGCTGGAAAACCTGTTGCTGGTAACCTACCGGTGGATAATCACAAGCTACTAAATACTAATATACAAAGTACGAAAGAACTAAATACTAATATACAAAATATAAATCATATTCATGATAATAAACAAAGTTTACTCTCAAAAAAATTAACAAATGAAGATTTTAAAATAAGTCATCAATTTTTGATGAAGAATAGAATTTCATTAAGTGAAATAGCAATTATAGAGCTTGGTGCATTTTGTGAATCATTAGGTAGTGAACTAATTGGGGAAGCAGTAAATAGATCAATTGATGAAAATGTACCAAAGTGGAGATATGTACGTGGGATTCTTAAAAATTGGGAAGCCAAAAAGGTAAAAACACTCAAGGATGTAGCTATGCTAGATGCACAGTTTGATCTTGGTAAGAATAAAAAACAATTTGGGTCAGGGAATACCAATCGAAATGAAATGGTACCAGAATGGTTACATGAAAAAGAAGATATTCCAGAAGAGCAGCCTATAAAAAATAATGAGTTAACTATTGAAGAAGAGCGTGAGAGATTAAAAACTTTATTAAAAAAATATAAATCATAATTAATATTTATAAATTTTATTAAATTGATAATAAAGGTTAGCTTATCTTTGGTGTTGAACTACTCACCACTTAACGTCCTAATGAACTGTTTGAAGTGGGAGATTCCTGCGAACACCGATGTATCCACCAGTTATCTTAGCAGGCTCTATCCGCAGTCCCTACGGTGAGAACATAAGTATCTTGTACGCTGACTCACCACACTACCTACTTTAGCTTGGTTTTCGCAATTTTGAGAAGCGTGGGGCGATAGAACGTTGAAGATTTTACGGTTGCAACGTTTTTCTGCAACCAACCTCATATCTTCAGTTTTCGAAGAGCAATCTGTACAAGTAAATGATAGCAAATATGTTGGCTTATGCCAACCGACATTCATCTCCCACCTAAAATTGGTGTTTCACACCTTCACATTTTTGAGGAAGGAGTCTTCTTTCGGAAAACGATAAAAATAAAAGCAGCATTTAAATAAAGAGAAGTAGGGGGATTATTATATGTTTGACTGGCTTAAAGATTATCAGAAACTAGAAGAAGAAATTGCATATTTAGAATATAACTTAGACAAATCAAAAGCAGAATTAAAGCGCTGGACTAGTGGGGACTTGCAAAATATACGATTAACTGCTGAATCGGAAGGGGCTAAAGTAGAAGATCGGATTGAAGCTATTGAATATGAATTAGGACATAGGATGAATGAAGTATTTGATTTAAAGATTTTAATTAATAAGTTTACAGGATTAGATCATCAAATACTCAAAATGAAGTATATTGATGGAATGACCTTAGAACAAATAGCGTTTGACTTGCATTATAGTACAGGCTATATCCGACGCAAACATGCTGAAATAAGAAAGATTGTCAAGTTTGTAGAAGGGTTTTAATGTTACCTTTTTGTAGGATACATGCAGTGTACAGAAAGTATTGAAAAAGTGATTTATAGTAGTAATATAAGATTTTGACGAAAGGGCAACTATTTTTATGGTTGCTCTTTTTGTTGTGAAAGAAGGTGAGCAACATGAAGTAATTTTAAAAAATAATTTTCATTTAAGTGTTAGAGGTACTTAGTAGATTAAGAGTTTTATAGAAAAAATAATAGGAAAATAAGGAGAGATTTAGTAATGAGTATATTAGCTGCTTCAGTTAAAACAAAGAATCTGCCACAACAAGTGTTACGTTGGCAATCAATGGTAGAAAGTGAATGTTCAGCACAAGGTGTGTCTGAATTAGTTCCCTATGTACTTGGGATTATTATGGTGGAGAGTGGAGGAAACTCTGAAACAACACCTGATATTATGCAGTCCAGTGAATCACAAGGTTGGGCGATGAATACAATTAAAAATCCTAAAGATTCAATTTATTATGGAGTAAAGCATCTAAAAGGAGCTTTTGATGATGCAAAGAAAAATGGCATTACAGATTTAAGTGCCATTGTTCAATCATATAATTTTGGACGAGCTTACCTTCGCTGGTTAGCTTCTAACAATAAACAACATTCATTACCGGTGGCAGATCAGTATTCTAAAACGGTTGTTGCGCCATCACTTGGTAATACAACTGGTGCTATGGTCAAGTATAGTCAGCCTATTGCTGTTGCATATAATGGTGGCTATCGATATAAAAATGGAGGGAATTTCTTCTACTCTGAAATTGTTAAACAATATGTAGATTTTGATGAAGCTGGTAATAACAATAAACCAATACAACCGGTGGGCTTGGGGATTGCTGTAAATAAATATCCGAATAACGGTGGGATTAATCTATATAGCCAACCACAAGGAGGATATTTTACGAGGGTAATTTATGATAAAACACCGTACCTTATTATAGATGCAGCGTGGTATGAAAATCCTATGATTTGTCTAGGAAACGAGGCATGGGCTGCTCTGGAACATTTCGATGTGCAATGGTTTAGTGCTTATTCAAAATATCCACCAGGCGGTGGTATTAACACATATGATGGTCCTAACGGAAATTATACAGGTTTTGTAGATGGATCTGCTCCATATAGAGTTTTTGGACGATTAAATGGTTATATAGATATTGGAAATAATACATGGGTAAAAGAAGAACATTTTAATGTTAAATAATGAAGGATAGCTTTTCGTTCTGTTCATCTTAAAATTTGAACAACTAAAATATATCCAAAAAATAATAAATATAGACAGTGAACGAAGGTGCTCATTTAAGTACCTTTTTTAAATGGTGTAAAAATAGAAAGGGAGACTAATATGACAAAATTTATTTATCCTACAGATACAACGAGAGTAACAAGTGGTTTTAGAGGCAGCAGACCAGATCACCATGGGATAGACCTTGCTGAAGCAGGTTATCACCCTATTTATGCAGCGGCTAGCGGTCAAGTTAGTCGTTCTTATTTTTCATCTAGTTATGGTGAATGTATTATGATTGTGCATACAATTGATGGAGTTACATGGGAAACTGTATACGCTCATATGCGTAGTGGTTCTCGAACAGTAAACGAAGGTGATTATGTTTCACAAGGACAAACTATTGGAGTTATGGGAAACACGGGGGATTCTAGTGGCCAACACTTACATTTTGAATTGCATAAAGGACGTTGGAATGCGAGTAAAAGTAATGCTGTGAATCCGTTAGATCACTTGGGTAAAGCTGGTGGTGGTAACAATACTGATAAACCAATTCAACCAGTAGGTCTGGGGATTGCTGTAAATAAATATCCGAATAATGGAGGGATTAATCTATATAGCCAACCGCAAGGAGGATATTTTACGAGGGTAATTTATGATAAAACACCGTACCTTATTATAGATGCAGCGTGGTATGAAAATCCTATGATTTGTCTAGGAAACGAGGCATGGGCTGCTCTGGAACATTTTGATGTGCAATGGTTTAGTGCTTATTCAAAATATCCCCCAGGCGGTGGTATTAACACATATGATAGTCCTAACGGAAATTATACAGGTTTTGTAGATGGATCTGTTCCATATAGAGTTTTTGGACGACTAAATGGTTATATTGATATTGGAAATAATGCATGGGTAAAAGAAGAACACTTTAATGTGAGATAGTATTTTGAAATCTATAAATATCAAATTAAATGGAAGAAGCAGTGTGATACTTTTCTATGAATTCGTTTAAAACGATGGTGTAGGAGTGTAGAGAGGAATTAAAGGAAGAGCAACTGATAAACAGTTGCTCTTTTTCTTTTTTAGCAGGTGAAGACAAGGAATTTATTAGAGAAAATGCTGGCCGTATGGAGATTAGGTTACTAGATGTACTAAATAATGCAGTGAGAATTTTAGTAATAAAAACGAGAGAATAAAAAGGAGATGTTCAGTAATGGAGATTAGAAAAAAATTAGTGGATTCAAGTAAATATGCCATAAAATGTCCCAATGTAATGAAGCCAGAATTCATCACAGTACATAATACGTACAATAATGCATCAGCTGAAAATGAAATTTCTTATATGATTGGAAATAATAATGCAGTTTCGTTCCATGTTGCAGTAGATGACAAAGAAGCAGTACAAGGTATTCCGTTTGATCGTAATGCTTGGCATGCTGGTGATGGTAACGGAAATGGTAATCGTAAATCCATCGGAGTGGAAATTTGCTATTCTTTAAGTGGTGGGGATAGATATTATAAGGCGGAAGATAATGCAGCAATTGTTATAGCTCAGTTAATGAAACAATTCAACATTCCAATTAGTAATGTACGTACACATAAATCGTGGAGTGGGAAACATTGTCCACACCGTATGCTTGACGAGGAAAGATTGGATCAATTCATTGAGAAGGTAAATAAAGTATTTAACAACAATAATAATAAACCAATACAGCCAGTAGGTCTGGGGATTGCTGTAAATAAATATCCGAATAATGGAGGGATTAATCTATATAGCCAACCGCAAGGAGGATATTTTACGAGGGTAATTTATGATAAAACACCGTACCTTATTATAGATGCAGCGTGGTATGAAAATCCTATGATTTGTCTAGGAAACGAGGCATGGGCTGCTCTGGAACATTTTGATGTGCAATGGTTTAGTGCTTATTCAAAATATCCCCCAGGCGGTGGTATTAACACATATGATAGTCCTAACGGTAATTATACAGGTTTTGTAGACGGGTCTGTTCCATATAGAATTTTGGCACGAAAAGATGGTTATTTGGTGATTGGAAATAATGCATGGGTAAAAGAAGAACATTTTGATGTGAGATAAGGTTAAAGAATTAGAGTCACTCGTATGAGTGGCTATTTAATTTTTGGATTGGAGTATGATTGAAAATAGAAAATGTCAGTAGTGTTCTATACTAAGTTGTTTTTATGTATCGATTCAAGAATAAAAGGAGTAGTTTAGTGCGTAATTTGTTTATGTTGAATTAAATAAGAAGTGGGAAAGAGGTGGCAAAATGGATAGTTTACAAGAGGTGAAAGGTGATATTCAGGAAATAAGGCAAGATATTAAGGATATACGATTAGAGATTAAAAGTTTAGAAATGCGGACGACAGGTAATGAAAAGGACATTATTAATATTAATAAGCAATTAGACAAAATCAGTGCTAATACAACTTGGATCCTACGCCTTATTATTGGTGGACTAATTGGAGCTGCTCTTACCTTCTTTTTGAAAGGAGGAGGTATGTAATGATTGAAATTACAGCAATGATTGGGGTTGTTGTAGGAATTTCACAAATTGCAAAAACAACTGGACTGCAAACAAAATATATTCCGTTATTTAATTTAACACTTGGCATTACGCTAGGTGTTTTATTTTTGTCTCAAGATATTAAAATGAATTTATTTCAAGGAATGATTATCGGATTGTCAGCTAGTGGATTATTTGACCATACAAAAATTATAAAAAGGGATGCCGATAGAAAATGAAAAAGAAATATAAGCATATTTTATCCATAGTTGTTGCAATGATTTTAGTAGTATCAATTGAAACAAATGTATTTGCTGATAGAATTCTATTTATTCCTGATTTACCAAAACAACCATACCGTTATGGTGTTGGAGCTTATGAAGGTGTTGTGGCACATTCTACAGCTACCCCAGAGGCACCAGCAATTAATATTCAAAAATATGAGTCTCGTACATGGCGTTCAGCGTTTGTTCACTACGCAGTGGATTGGAATGAAAAAATTCAAATTGCATCTACAAAACATCAGGCATGGGGGGCAGGTCCAGCAGCAAATGCTAGATTTGTTCATGTTGAATTGTGTGAGACAAGTGATCCATTAAAATTTAAGCGTTCATATGAAAAATATATAGAATTAATTGGGGAAATCTTGCGAGAACGAAATATTCATCCCTCTAAAGGATTATGGACCCATAGGGATATTACTTATAAATTAGGCGGGACAGACCATGAAGATCCACTGGATTATCTTCGTAGTCATGGCGTATCTGAGGCTAAGTTCCGAGCAGACGTGTTAAAGGTTTATAATGGGAGCACGGTTACAGTGGATACCAAACCACAAAAGACAAATGAAATACCTGGTACAGTAGAGTCGAATGGTATTGCATATATTGAAGGATACAATGTAAATCTTCGCTCTGGACCATCAACAGAAAATAGTGTTATTCGTAAGCTACAAAAAGGTGAGACTTATAAAGTATGGGGTAAATTAGGAAATTGGTTACATCTTGGTGATAACCAATGGATTTATTATGATTCTTCATATATACGTTACCAAGGAAATGAACCTGCTACAGTAATTGGTAAAAGAGTTATTTCAAAAGTAAATAATTTACGTTTCTATGATTCTCCATCTTGGCAAGATAAAGATGTTGCCGGTACTGTAGATATGGGTTTAGGATTCATTATTGATACAAAGGTAATTGTAAATAATTCACCACAATATAGAGTGCACAATAGTAAAGGTAAAACATATTATATAACAGCAAACGAAGCCTATGTGTATGTGAAGTGAAAGAGAGGATCTGCTCTAGTATGGGGCGATCCTCTTTTTTTTATTTATTATTTTAGCCAAGAAGACTCCTTCCTCAAGGAGCGTGAAGGGTCACAGCCCAGTGAGTAGGTGGGAGATGAATTGGCTTCGAACAAGGGATGGCAGGAAGCCATCTTAATTGTTCGACATACAGAAATTGTTACTCGACTACCTATCGAATGTACGTTTGGTGTATAATAGTTATATACCGAAATGGAGGTGAATCAAATAATGATTAATAAAGCCTATAAGTTTCGTATCTATCCAAATCAGGCACAAGCAATTCTAATCAACAAAACGATTGGGTGTTCTCGCTTTGTATTCAATCATTTCCTATCCTTATGGGATCACGCATACAAAGAGACAGGAAAAGGCTTGACCTATGGTACATGCTCTGCCAAACTACCTGCCATGAAGAAAGAGCTTGTTTGGCTAAAAGAAGTGGATAGTATCGCGATTCAGTCGTCTGTTCGCAACCTTGCGGATGCTTATATGCGCTTTTTCAAAAAACAAAACAGCGCACCGCGCTTTAAATCTAAGAAGAACAACGTACAATCTTATACCACAAAACAAACAAATGAAAACATTGCCGTTGTAGGGAACAAAATAAAGTTGCCGAAACTAGGCCTTGTTCGATTTGCCAAAAGTCGCGAAGTAGAGGGGCGTATTATCAATGCTACAGTTAGACGGAACCCTTCTGGTAGATATTTTGTGTCACTATTAGTTGAAACAGAAGTACAAGAACTTCCGAAAACACATTCTTACATTGGAATAGATGTAGGACTAAAAGATTTCGCTATTTTGTCAGATGGAACACACTATGAAAATCCGAAGTTTTTCCGATTATTAGAAGATAAGTTGGCGAAAGCGCAGCGTGTGCTTTCTAGAAGAATGAAAGGATCTTTTCGCTGGAATAAACAACGAGTAAAGGTAGCTAGAATTCATGAATACATATCAAATACTAGAAAAGATTACTTGGACAAAATTTCAACTGAAATCATCAAAAACCACGATGTTATCGGTATAGAGGATTTGCAAGTATCGAATATGTTAAAGAATCATAAGTTAGCAAAAGCAATTAGTGAGGTATCTTGGTCGCAATTTCGATCCATGTTAGAATACAAAGCAAAATGGTATGGCAAACAAGTCATTGTCGTATCGAAAACATTTGCTTCCAGCCAATTATGTTCTTGTTGTGGGTATCAAAATAAAGACGTTAAAAATCTCAACCTACGTGAATGGGACTGTCCTTCTTGTCAAACACATCATGATAGAGATATTAACGCAAGTATCAATCTAAAGAATGAAGCGATAAGGCTTCTAACCGCAAGGACTGCGGGGTTAGCCTAATCAATTAGAGTTCGATAGAACTCTTTACTTAGGAATCCCTCACTTCTAAACGAAGTGAAAGTGGGGGTAGTTCAATATGTATAAATTAGGTTTAATGGTGAAAAGAAGAGTCTATGAATGATTTTGGTTTGGAAAAATATTTTTGATAGGAAAATATAATAGTGTTATATTTTAATTTAATGATACAATATTTAAACATCGTTTTTGACATGATATAGATTTACTTAAAGATGTCGATTTTGGAAAAACAGAAGGTAAGGTATTAGGTAAAGAGACATGTTGTTTATAATGAACGTTAATCCTGTATTATAATTTAGGAGAAATATATTAAGTAAGGAGTTTTTTTATGCTGAAATGGGCTAAGTGGATTGCCATGTTTGTGATTTTTATCTGTAGTATTTTAACTATCGACGCTCTTGTTGGTAGCAAAAAAGGTATAAAAACCATTACAGCAGCAGTTGAGGAATTCACTGCGGATAAAAAAAATATAGGAAATCAAAAAGAAGTAAAGCAAGGAGCCGAAACAAGTGATTATAAACATTTAGACAAGCAGCATTATGCATGGGTAATGGATGATTATTTAAAGGACCTATCTGATGTGGCAACCCGATTTAGAATTTTAGAGGCTGATGCAGAAATTAAGGGTACTATAAACAAATCGTGGGTTTCAGAAGTAGGCGATGTTTTCTATAAAATGTCTTATCTCATCTCAAGTGTACGATATGTAGAACCCCCAACAGAATTAAAGGGTCTACATTCATCTATTTTAAAGGCGATGGATAACTTGCAATTTGTTATAGACAACTATGGAGATGCTGCGAGCCAAACAGATTTAGCGAAATTAGACAAATGTTTAAAATCGTTAAGAATTGCTAGGGATACAATAGAAGAGGCGCGTAGTGAATTATCCACTTACGAATAATTATCATAAAAACCAATTAGTATTACATAACATCCTCAGAAGTATATATGAAGTTTAGCGTTTTCTTTGTAGTTAAGGGAACAGTAATCTCAAAGGTTTCAATTCTAATGTTTGGTACATGAAAGAGGATAGTAAGGAATGGAAGGTAGGAAAGATCAACGCTGTTGAGTACATGGATAAGGCTGGCATGAAGAAAGCGACATTTTACAAGAGAATGAGGGAATACGAGGAATTTAAATCATTAAGATTATATAAATAGATTTTATAATTTTGTTGTTTGAAAATGCAACCACAGTCAGTAGAGAGGATATAGTCGTCTGTGTAGCAACGGAACCAAAACTTACGTTAAGTATTAGCGGACATAAAAGACCGATTTTGAATGTTTTGATGTCCGCTAATGCTTATAGCGTGATTTGGTTCTATTGCTATACAAAGGCCATCATCACCATACTGAATAAAGTGAACAAAATATAAATTTGATTCATAAGTAAGAGGAAGGCACCTTAGGGTGTCTTTTTATTTTTGGATTTTTTTAGAAAATATTTGAAATATAATACAACTAATTATATTATTGTTTGTATATGATTTTAAATAATTCTGAAATTTGGTAGGGGGAAACAACAATGAAATTAGGAAAAATAGCATTAATTGGAGCGTTAACATTTAGTGGGTTTACTGCAGTAGAAATGAGTAAGCCTACCTCACAAGCAGCTGCAGCTTACTCAGATCCACTTAATGATGATTGGGGATTCAAAACCATTATGGATTTACAAAATTCAGAGGAAAGTACATACCAACCTGATTGGAAGATTGGGAATTTAATAACTGGTGATACATTTTACTTAACACAGCACTTTGGTAGGGAACATTTTGGTGCGCAAATGGAAATTTATAAAATCCACACAAATGGTACCCTAGAACGATTCCAAACAATAGAACCAGAATTTATTCCTGGAACAGAAATTTGGCAAACACCTATCACAGATAGCTATACAAGTGGTAATTATGTCGCTGTAATTAAATATCGTGGTGAATTCACGTATTCAAATCAATTTACAATCAATTAAGGATGTAAACACATTAGAAAAAGGCACCTTAGGTGTCTTTTTTATGCATAAAAAATCCTCATCTTCCTATAGAAAAGATAAGGCCTTTATATATTATTTATTATCCGATTCATAAGTTTTATTATAAACACATTTAGCTTCTCCAAAAAGACCACCGGTGTCCCATTCTCCACCATAATGAGCACAATTTAAAGGTGTACGATCGTTTCGCATACTTGGATTCTTAGGTGATTTATAGCCATCATTTACAATACTACCAACAATAAATATCCCTCCAATTACAAATACCACAGCAACGATTAATAGTATCTTCCCATTAGAACCAGTAACAATGTCGTTTACAACTTCTTTTGCTTCTTGTTGAGTTTCACCTTTTGAAAATAATGAAAGAATAATAGATATGATAAATATGAAAAAAAACACAATTATAAATATCATTATTTATAATTGTACTATTTGTATACTTTTAATTTCCTTATACGTTTTAAGCTAAGGTATTTGAAATCATTGTGATAATAAATATATCCCCCCGATTAAAAGTGCCGCAGCAACAATTAATATTATTACTCCATCCGGCCTATTAAGAATTTCTTTTATATGTTTTTTTGCTATTTGCTTAGTTTCTCCACTTGAAAAGAGATAAACAATGGAATGGAGAATTAGTAAGAAAAATGCCGTAATTACCTCTAACATGGCTTATGTACCTTTAATTATCCAGTAATTTTCTTGCACCTTGTATCAGACTGAGTAACTGGAATGCTTAATTTAATAGAAGCCAAATGACAAAAATTACTCCTGTAACTGCTGCAGATCCAAAAAAACCTACCAACATTTTCCCCTCAGGACCATTAATAAGCTCTTTTAAAACTTCTTTTGCTATTCGCTGACCTTTACCACTTAAAACTATCGAAAGAATAAAGAATATTACTACTAATACAAATGAAGAAATTATTAATTCCATGACTTATGTACCTCCCTAATATATGTGTGCGTTATTAATTAGCCAATAAATTCCTTGTACATTATATCAGCTAGGGTACATAAAGATATAGCGAATTATTTATATAAATTATTTTATTAATCGACATCGCATTACTATAGGATTGCTCAAGTCGGAAGAAGGCACCTTAGGGTGTCTTTTCTTTTGTCCATTACTCATTGATTTTTTATGTTCATTTGTTATAATTATTACTACAGTAGTATTACAGTAATATATTGGGTATATAATAAAAGAAGAGATGCTTGATACATCTCTTCTGGTAACTGTTGTCGTAAGGCGGGTAGTTACTAAATAAAGTTATTTTCTTTTTCTAGAACTTCCCTTTTGCTTCCGACGGCGTAGGGAGGTTCTTTTACGTTTTTTGCTAATATTACTCACCAGTTTGTTTCCATAACCGGTAACAAGAATTGTCAAAAATACTTTCAACAAATCCTGTAGCAAAGACAGTAAATATTCCATCATAGGAGTCACCTCCTTTCCCTCTACATAAAAAAAGAGAAAGGACAGCAACCAACCACCCTACGTCATACAGTTAAATCTATTCTATCATACTAGTACAATCTCACCAATATAAACAAGACCACCATTATTGATAGTCTTTTTAGGTAGATTTAGAACAATTAATTATATCGTGATTAATATATAATAATTTCGCCTTATGACCTTTATCATAAACTATTACATGGTATATATTTTTTGTACCACGCTTTGTTAATGTATTTAACCTTCGTAGGTGTTGAAGGTTTAGAACTATCCTTTAGTATAGTCATATCATTAGAACATCCTGCGGTATTTAGACAGAATGTAACTAATAAACATGATAGTAATAATTTATTCACATGATCACTTCTAATTCTTTATTAGTTAACATTTTTTCATGAAATACGTTCTTTACTAATTTTACATTACATTAAAGTTCAGAAAATATTCTTCTACTCATAAATTGTTACATTTGATCTAGGGGAACTCTGTTAATAATAAAAGTCGCTCTAGTCGAAGAAAGGCATCCTATTACTGATAAAGGTAAAACTGTTAGTTATCTAATTTTCCCAGTCATTATGTATTTGATGTATGTAACAAAGGAACTAATAGCAGAAAATGAACTGAAAGGTACATAAATGGGGACAATCTGGAAATAGATCTTTTGGTTATTTATTGTACTATAGTTTTTCTACAAAAAAAAGGTATGTGCCGAGACTAGATTATTAAAATTACAATGTAGGGGGCTGGGGAGGGAGTTAAAACAGGGTGATAAAAAAGAGTTTTAGAAAATATACCTGTGACAATTTAGAGTGTCATAGGTGTACTAATATTGTTTTGTATATTAAGTTAAAATACTATAATAAATTTTCCTTCTTTAATTTATAAAGAAATTTCACCTTCATTAGCTAATAATGTAGGGCCAATCTATATGGAAAATATGTTCAAACCTTTACTTGAACATGGCAATGTTTATACTTTCAAATTCAAGAAGTCTAAACTTAGTGTGTGATCAAACTGAAAACATCCTCATAAAACCTAGTTTTAGTCATTGGTTTAATATGAATTATATTTCTTTACAGAAAAACTACCTGCATAAATCGTTCTAGCTGTCTAGAATAAATTCCTGTTGCCTCGAACACAATTTCAGGTAATTTACCAGTTTTCTCGGTAAGCTCATATATCTTTTTTTGTAGCTCTTTAAAATCAGGCTTCAAATGTTGGATTTCCTTTTCAAAGATACATTGTTTTTGTGCATAATAAATCACCATATAACTTTTACCCATACTGATATCAAAAGCAATTACGTGTCTCATAAAGTTCCTCCTGATGGAAAATTGAAGTCTTCATCTTACACTTATCGATTCCCATTTCTTATACACGATCTCGAGGACCAACATACTAAAAACTAATTCAAATAAGGTAAGTGAAGAAGGTCAGTTTTTTTTACGGATTCAAAATCCCAAAGCACCCACGACCCTTTCTTCACTTCTACTATATAAAAAATAGTAGTGCGAACCAATGCCTTGGTCTACACTACTAATCTTAGTATGTTTTCTTTGTTATATAGAAATTACACAATAATGAACAGATTTAACACCTAAAAAGAAATTGGGTATAAGCACATTATTTTTAGAGATACATATTATATATCATGAAAAACTTCTTTGTTTTTCAAATAACGGACAGAATGATGTGAACGAAACTCACAGCAATAGTACATAAAAAGTTCGCCTTAATTGGTGAACTTTTTATTTTGGACCAAATGGACATTGGTAAAGGAAATAAGAGGTGACTTTAACACTGGATGTCTTGTATGTCGTTAAGGAAAGGTCAGCGTAATAGACGGAAAAGATAAGGTTTCTAAAGCCTAATATGTCTCCACATTCCTAATAAGATAATAAACGAAATGCCTAAAATGAGAAAATTGATATTCTCAAGTGAAGGTGTATAATTTTTTGCCTTGAATTCCTTTTACAACTTTTAAATTGATGAATATGTGAATTCTTTCTTCCAAAGAATTCGATATCTACAGAAAGGGATTTAAGGTTATTGTAAGGTAAATGAAAGTTACCTGAAAGAATCTCAGTTTAATATAAAATTATGAATTATCACAGGAGGGATGAAATAATGTTAAAGAAACTAGGAATAGGTTTAGTAACTTCCATAATTTTGTTGAGTACAAATGGTATTGCTGATGCATCTACTAACAGCGTACATGTAAAAAATGAAATGATATCTAAGAGCACAAAAAAGTGCAGTGACTGTTGGCGTGTTGGTCAATCTAGAACAGAAGATGGAGTTGCAGCAAAGCATACAACAATAGATGGAGAAAAAGTTGTCAAATATACAGTACAGGGCAATGGAAAGGTTAGAATGGATGTCATTGGTAAAGGATTTGCTGAAATTAAAGTAACTAGGGAGAATGGGAAAAGTGTATATTATCAGTTTGAGGTAATTTAATTAGTAATCAAATATAGGTTTTCATTTTAGAACGTTGCCTTCCTATAATTAGGAAGGCTTTTATTATTACATAAATAGGATAAAATAATAGTTCGCTAAATTGGCTAGGAACATAACTAAAAATGTCAGAGGAAATTTAGTAAATTGTTTCACATGAATCATCTTCTCTTGTTTGGATTAATACATATTAAAGTTTATTCTTTGCTTTGCTTTTCTTTTATAAGAAAAAATAATGTATTTTTTCATTTTATTTTAAGGAGTATTTTGTTTGCTTATCTTGATAGCAATGTGGTGTCCTACTTATCATTATGACATTTGCACTGGCTATGGTTAAAAATGAATATAATAAGATTTTCTATGTAAAAGAAAAAATCTTAATTAGTTAAATTAGAATTATTTCTATAATTTAGATAGGTGAGATGAATAGGTAGTTTAATTAGTTAACTATTTGAGCTGCCTATTTTTATAAATTTGCGAGTGGCTCCCAATAAGAAGGGATCGTTGACGTACCACATGATAAAGTGACAAGCTTTAAAATGTTTACCTACGTCTAAATACAAGTTATACACACATATATTGATCATATAAAGATATATATTACAGATAATATTATGTTAAAGGTGGCGAAATGTATCATGAAAGATTTTGTTCTCGAAAAAGAAAACATTATTCGTAAATATGGTGAATGGACCGCTTATGATATTAAATTAACGGATACTCTATATACAAGAGATATTCGACAACCAAATCCTGCATTAAAAAAAATTGTGACAATGATTCAAGATATCACACAATGTGATTTTAAAAATCTTCGAATCTTAGATTTAGCTTGTTTAGAGGGGCATTACGCTATTGAGTTTGCTATGCAAGGAGCAACTGTTGTAGGGATAGAAGGAAGAGAATCAAACATACAAAAAGCTATATTCGCTAAAGATTTATTAAGGTTGGAAAACTTAACTTTTTATCAAGATGATGTAAGAAATTTAAGTGCTGAAAAATATGGTCAATTTGATATTGTTTTATGTTCTGGTATTTTATATCATTTAGACTGCTCAGATGTATTCCCCTTTTTAGAAAAAGTGTATGAAGTATGCAAAAGGTTTGTAATAATTGATACTCATATCACTTCTACTCCTAATGTATCAGTACTTTATAATAATTATGAATATAAGGGACACACAATGCTAGAACACTCTGCTAATTCATCAATAGAAGAACGTTTAAAATCAAAATGGGCATCATTAGATAATGTTACTAGTTTTTGGATGACAAAATCCTCTCTATACAATTTTTTAACGCGAACAGGTTTCTCTTCTATAAATGAATCCAGAAGTTTAGTTCAAGAAGATAGGATTACTGTTGTAGCTTTTAAGAAATATCCTATAGAAATTAAAAGCTCTCCTGAAACAGAAAAATACATTGAACCCGATTATTTAGAATGCTAAAAATAACACGTTTAAGTTTAATATTCTAATCAATCTGTATGAGGTAAAACTATATGTCATTTAAGCTAAAATCTTAAAGTATCCCTAAACAAAATTATTAGTTTTCCAAAAGCTATTTATATAAATGCAACTCGTTGTTTCCGTTTTGGGGCACTATAAAGTTTTAGCTTTATATAGATGGGATAGCACCACATTGCTATCATCTTAAAGAAATACTTCCGAAAACAAAAAATGAAAAGAATAATAAAAAAGCTTATCATTACGTTTTAAAGGATAAGCTTTTTTATTTTAGTTTAATTACAAGTTTTGAAATTCTTTTACTACTTTCATAATAAACTTAAAGATGCTCTTTTCGACCTTGTAAAATTAACCCTTCATTATTTAAAAGCCGTGATATACCAAATAGCAACAACATTTCCATTTTTATCGAGTACTCTGCCTTCAGCTGCTCCTTCTTCATATGCTGTTACTACACCAGTTTTAGGGTTTACATAAATTTTGTTTTCACTAAATAAGACATATTTGTATTGTTTTCCGTTTGGCGTCATTGACCAAGGTTTCCCCACTTTAATGTGCATAAATTCACCTTGCACGTCAGATACTTGATAACCCGATTTTTTTGATTCTTGATTGTTTACTGCTGCGTGAGTTTTAGTAGTAGCAAAAGTTCCTAAACCTCCAATTCCAATGGCAGCTGCTAACGCAATTCCAACAAATTTTTTCATGTGATAATGCCTCCTTTTTTAATTCATACCTGTATATTAAACGGTTAGTCTTTCATGTCACTTTCATTTACCTTACAATAACCTTAAATGGGTTTTTGAAAATTCTGACCGATGCGAGGGAGAGTATGAAAAAAAATATATTAATCGTTGATGATGACAAAGATATTATTGATCTTTTAAAACTTTTTTTAGAAATGGAAAATTTTTTTGTTGTAGAGGCTTCAAATGGCGAAGTTGCCTTAAAGTGTCTAGAAGAAAATCATATTGATTTAGCTATTGTTGATATTATGATGCCCAAAATGGATGGTTATCAATTAATTAAAAAGATTCGTGAGACGTTACAATTCCCGATACTTATATTGTCAGCCAAATCTCAAGAAGTAGATAAAATTATCGGTTTAGGGATTGGAGCAGATGACTTCATTACAAAGCCATTTAGTGCTTTAGAAATTATAGCTAGAGTTCAAGCTCACCTTAGAAGATCCTATGAATTTAATGATAAGGCTGTAGAAGGTAAGGAGAAGCAAATTCATATGGGTGATTTAGTATTAGATCATCATTCTTGTATACTCTATAAATCAAGCGAATCCATTTCTCTCAGTGCTACGGAATATAAAATCTTAGCACTTTTTATGGAAGAACCAGGGAGAATATTTACTAAAAAACAAATTTTTGAAAGTGTATGGTCTGATTATTACTGTGCAGATGATAATACGATTATGGTTCATATTAGTAGACTACGAGAGAAATTAGAGGATTCTCCTAAGAATCCAGTTTATATAAAAACGATCCGGGGACTTGGGTATAGATTTGCTAGGAAGGAAGAACTTTATGAAAAATAAAGTTTTATATATCTTAATTAAAAATTACGTTATATTTGCACTAGCAATAGGTTTCACGGTGATAATCTTATTTATATTTTTGATGTACCAAACAGAAAAGCAACTAGGAGAGCTAAATAATTTAAAAGCAAGTGAAGTAGTGCGTGAAAACTTTGAAACTATTAATTCAGAATCAATAGAATCATTTGGTGGTTGGGTAGAAATTCTTAATGAAAATTTACAAGTTATCTATACCAAAGGGGAAAAAAAGGATAAGCTTTTATCATATTCACAAAGAGAATTTACTACTTTATTTTTTGATAATGATCAACTTCCTTATTATTCATCTGTAGCAACATTTGTAACGAAAAAAGGTGAAACATTATATTGCCTTGTTAAGGTTCCTAAAAAAGCAATAAAGTATGAATATACGTTTTCTGATAAAAATGAGGAATACGTATATGTTTTTTATAAGATATTACTTACTACAATCGTTTTATTTTTTGTATTTTTCTCTATGAATGTATATATATTTAGTAGGCAAATTGCTAGGAAAATAACCAGGCCATTGGATAAACTAGCAACTGGATTTGAGAAAATTGCTAGTGGGAAATATGATAAAAGGTTAAACTATGAAACATATTTTGAGTTAATGCAAATACAGCATTCGTTTAATGTTATGTCGGAAAAACTCGATAAAATAGAAAAAGAGAAGAAGAGGTTGGAAGAAACCAAGCAGAAGATGCTTGTAGATTTGTCTCATGATTTAAGGACACCAATTACAACCGTTCAAGGTTATGTTGAAGCATTACAACTAGGGATCATTACAGAAAAAAGTGAAAGAGAAAGAACCTTGAATGTAATATATAATAAGATTCGAATCATTGCGGTGTTAACTGAAGATATTTTTGAACTGTCTAAATTAGAGCATTCTGATTACCCTTTTGAAGTACATCCAACTGATGTATCTGAGTTTATTCGTGAATTGCTTGTAGAATATTATGATTTATTTCAAGCGAAGCGCTTAATCCTTCAATATCAAATTCCCTCTAAAGAAGTGATTGCTCCAATTAACAACAGGCTATTATACCGGGCTATCTCTAACATAATATCTAATGCTCTACAGTATAATGCGGCAGGTACGACCGTTTTTGTATCGTTAATTGAAGATAAAACCAAAGTATATATAAACATTATAGATAATGGAATTGGAATACCTGAGGATATGAAACAGAGTATTTTTGATGCATTTGTTCGAGTAGATGATTCTCGAGAAAATAATGGGGGATCAGGTCTTGGATTAACTATTGCTAAGCATATAGTAGAAAAACATGGAGGGAGCATAAATTTAGATAGTACAAAGAAAAAAACACATTTCTGTATTTCTTTACCTAAATGCAGTGTGTAAATATCTTATGAAAAGTGTTAGTAAGTTAAATGGTTGAATAAAGAGAAAACGCACGATTTAGTTCCTTTAAACTTAACTCTGGTTCATATAAAATGGAAGCTTTACAGTTTACAAAATAAAAAAGGTGCTTATTTCAATTTCTTGTTTTATCATTTTAGTCAAGATAGTTCCTTTAAAACATGGTATAGATAATCAGTACGATTAAAGGAGAGATATTAGTCATTGCTTATCAATGGTAAGGTAGACGTATAGGATTTAACAAAGAACACATGCAACAATACAAATAATAATTTGTATGTGAACGTAAAAAATACCAAGACTGCCCTGGAGAGGAGGGGGGTCTTGGTATTTTTTTGTGAAGATTACGATTTTTTAAGTGATTTTCATATTCTGTTCACCATACTAACATCAAGTTCTTTAATTCAATCGTTTTAATTTCGCAAGTGTATTCTTTATCTTCCACATATCGGTGGGTAATCTTTGTATAAACTGATCTTATCTCTAAATCAGAATTGTTACCCCATCACCATGAAGTTAAAGTTTTTAAGGCCCCAAAAATGAAAAATATGCTATTCCATTTGTAGAATTATAGGAAGGGTGCGTATTTTTCTTTTTGTTTTGCTAACTTGATGTTAATGTGGTGTAACCTTAAGTATTTAAAAATTAAAAAATTCCCTTAATCATGTTAAAGGGACCTTGCTCACGCAAATGATCTGTAAATCAATTCATTTTTGATATACAGATCATTTGTATGATAATTTTTATAAATAATTGCTAAATAGTGAATTTACATAAATGCTTTTAGAAGTTCTTGAATTAATGGGATTGCTCCACCTATAAATTTTAAAACTGCCATTGCGATTTCCATATTATTCGCTCCTCTTTTTTCTTATTAAGATGTGGTGAATCTTTATAACCTTATTATAGTAAACGCTTACAATTATAACAATACATTTATGTATGCAATATTGCATATTTATACATTAGGCCTCTATTAGCCATTTTTTAATGTTACCATAGCAAGGTGAGAGTCTATAAGGGTTCTCATTAATAGGAGGAAATATGGAAAGAGTGCAAGCGATTTACAGTAATCAAAAATTTAAGAGTTGGGTTAAACAGGTATTAGCTGTAGGAGGAATAATAGGGTGCTGCTATTTGGTGTTATATGTTTTTTGTTTCTTAGTTATCATGTAAATATTATACAACTAAACTAGTAGAGTCTTGCCTAGAGAGGTAAGGCTCTTTTATTGTAGTACCGGGAGATGAGCAAACTACATACAATAACTCTTAGGTTTTTCAGATCACTTTGTATGGTTCCTTGTTTAGAACACTAATTCCTATCATTGAAAACAGAATTCTATTGATAAAAAATATGTTTTTACTAGATACATATTAAAAAGACAAGCATAAATTATATTAGATTTTGGCAAAATCTTTTTGCCTTGGAAAAGGATTTAAATCTTACTGATAGATTTGATTCCTTTTTTATATACCATAATCCTCATATTACTACGTAAATATAATACAGTAATAATGGTTTAAAAGCAAGAATATTAGTAGGGGTACGTTCACACATCCATCAACTTAAGATTTTAAAGTAGCCCTTGAACAAAAAAATCTTTTTTTATTGATTGATAGTAAACAAGAAAGGTTAGCAAATCAACAACTAAGAGATTTCTTCAGGTAAGCTAATAAGTAATCTATCAAAAGATCCTTTACAAAATTTACCGTTTTAGCCAAGAAGACTCCTTCCTCAAGGAGCGTGAAGGATCACAGCCCAGTGAGTAGGTGGGAGATGAATTGGCTTCGAACAAGGGATGACAAGAAGCCATCTTAATCAATAGCTAAATCTAATAATAAATTAATAAAAGAATGAGTTTTCCATTGTGTACGAATTTCAACATTTCCATAACAAAATTCATTAATAGTGGTTAAGAATGATTATATAGAAAATGGGAGTCATAGTGTAAATTTTTCTATAGATATTGATGGCTTAATATCTAACCCATATACCTGCGGAACAAACATTATTCTTAATAGCCTCATAGAGATTAAGAAACGTTATAAAAATTCTTCAAAGATTCTAAAACTGAGGATTCATTAAAAATACATTGGTAGCATAATGTGGTAGGGGAAATAAACGCTAAGGAAAAAGTATTATGTTTATTGCAAATGAAAATAAAATGTATGATCCTCAGGTAAGGGTGACAGTGGATTAAAACTGGAAAATAAAGTGTCCAGTAAATAAGGAAATATTAAAGGTAGAAGAACAGAACTTTTGAGTATTAGTGGAATCGCTCAGGAAGAAATAGTGACAGCGAAATTTAAAATTACTAATTTCTGTTCATCGATTCCGAACTTTGATGAAAAATACAAGTGAAACGCTGCTAAATAGCAGCGTTTCACTTAGTACATAAAATATATATTATTCCTTTTAAATTAACTATCAAAGTAGAGGTAGTATACCATTATCATAAAAAAATTAAGGAAAGTCCAGTACAATACCGAATCCATGCCAAAGAAGCTGTCTAATGAAATAATGTGTCTAACATTTTGGATTCACTTCAGTTATGTGTGCTTTTTTTACTAAATATCTAGAATGCATTATAATAAGTTGTTATCTTCTAGTAGTTGATACCAATCATCATTTTTATTACCTACAGTATCACTAATTCCTCCAGCTTGAACAAATTTACTACCTAATTCACAATATTTTCTCCCTAAATAGTAATGTTGTAAGAAATTATTCAAATTACCATAGGATTCAATAACAAAGTTTTGATCAATTAAATCCCCAAACAAACAAGAAACTTCACCATTAATTTTATTAATAAATAATGGATAGTTTTCTATTTTTCCTATACATATCCAATTATTAGTACCACCTGGCATATCATCGGTATAAAACTGAATACTATCAAGTTTTTCATGACCAAATATAGTTATTACTCCGCCATTTAATATTTCGTATTTTCCTATAATAAAATAATAATCTTTTAAAACACCTTCCTCTAATTTTTTGTCAAAGTTGTCTTGTATTTCTATTATTTCCCCAATCAGCAAACTAAATGGGTCATTACCTAAAATGTCTTTAATTAATTCTATTTTTTCTAATACTGATTTGTCCATTTTCTACTCCCTCTCAATATTTATCTTCACTCTCGAACCATAAGGGGCATCTTTTAATTGTACTCCTAAAATTCCACCAATTCGTCTATTTGTAAATTGATCCATGAATTGAAGGTTACTTCTAACGTCTTCTCCATTAAGGCCTAAATCCCAGCGGTGATCTGGATCCATATCATACTTTACTTTATCGATTAATTCTTTTGCTAATTTTTTATCTTTTGGATAATAGATTTCAATAATCTTTTTTATAACATCCTTTCGATACTGTTTTGTAACTTGAGGATCTCTAATAGGTTTTGTCTTTTGTAATAAGTTTGCATCACTCAAATCTTGTAATTTTTTCACTTTACGATCAAAATCACGTAAATTCATATCACGAAATTCATTGCCCCATTTTACATTGTTTTCGAATTTTATAGTTACTTCGTAATACTCACCTAATTCATCTACTTTTTTTACAGCGGGGGGAATCTTTCTTTTTCCTATGTTTTTTCCAGATTTACTTAATTTACTTTCCCCACTGTTAATTCTTATAAAAAAATCTTTAGACGGAGAAATTTCACTTTTAAGTGGGCTTGTACCGGCAAAAGCAAATCGATCTTTTAATGGTAAGTGGCTTGAAATATAAGGTGTATCACCTGAAAATTTCGTTAACTTTACAGAGTCTCCAAGGGAAGTTACTTTTCCAATTTGGCCTGCTCCTTTATCTCCAATCCATCCTAAACCAAACTCCATAAAAATATTTGTTCCCCATTGTGTACGACTTTCAGCATCGCCATGCCAAAATTCATTCATAAAAGTGTCTGAAAAAGTATTTATCATGGTATAAGCGGTTTCTATAGGATGACCTGCAGCATATTTTAGGTTTTCCTTTGTCACTGTATCGTCTAACGAATTGTATGTCTCTACTAAATCGCCAATAAATTTTCCAGATCCATTCCAAACCCCTTTTATAAACTTTTCTAGTATATTCTTTTCAGAAGAACTACTTAATAGTATACCAGATTCGATTAGATTATTTGTTTTTATACTATTATCTAATCGAATATTATTGTCTAGATATTCATGAATAGAATCTGCCCATTCCATATTTATTCTTTGTGTACTAAATGTACCGCTTGCAGGGCTGAAGCCTTTTCCACTTTGAACCTCAGCAAGGCCTGCAGCGATACTAGCCGCTAATTGAATCGCGGTAGCATAGTTATTACTAGATGTTTGATTAAATTCATATAGATGTTCTAACTTTTCCTGGATTTTACGGCGCATCTCAATAAATAGGTTAACCATTGCATCCATATCCGGTAGTGGCATAATTTGTTTTGTAACTTCAATACTTGCTATCATTCGGTCAATCTCTCGGATTTGTTCTAATAGTTCTTGTTCAACTACATCTGTTGAGGCGACTCTTGATTGAAACTCAGCAGGAAAAGATTCATTTTGATGGAGTAATTCTTCACATAGGTAAATAATCCCCTGTGCTAAAGGAAGAAACGTTTCTGCAAAATACATTTTCGCACTATAATAAGTCTGACCCTGTAGGACAGAATCACCCACAAAACTGTCGATAGACTGGATTACTTGCTCCATACTTTGTATAGTAGCAGTACAAAAAGCATACATAGTGTTTGTTTGGGATTGTACCTCTCCAAGATACATATTTAAACTCATAAATTGGCCTCCCTAGCAAGTTTTTGTTTTTGATGAGTGAGGTCATTTTCTAGATTGTATAATTTTTGTTTCTCTTGAATTAATGTTTCCTTTTGTTCTTCTAATTTATAAGAAAGGCTTCTTTCAATTTGTTGAGTTTCTAATTGTATATTGGTAAAAAAGCGAAAGAGTTCTTTATCACCATGCCATGTTTCTAAAATACGATGAAAAAAGCGATGGCTGCGTATTTTTAATTCTTGAAAGTCTGCTTCTGCTTGTTCTTGTGTTTGTATTGCGCGTTGATTTTGGTATTGTTCCTCGGATAGATTCATTAGATTTTGACTCAAGACCTTCATTTTTTGTTCTATTTCTTGATTCATTTTTTCCGCCTACCTTTTTGCTTATATATAAGTTAACAGAAGGGATAAAGGAAAAATTCTTAAAAAAGCTAAAAATTCTTCTGTAATTCGTTGTCCATTCGTTCAAACTCTGTTGCTACAGACTGTATATTGTCAATGGATTGCTGAAAGGCAGAAAGAAATTGTCTAGTTAATTCTAATGCTTGCTGGTTTGCTTCCTGCGCTTTGGAATTCACGATTAAAGTTGTACGTGTTGCGTGCGTTATTGATTTACCTGTTGCATTTTGAATTGCGTCAGAAGCTGCTCTCATTTGAGTAGCAATTTGTTCAGCTTTTTGAACATTACTTTGAAAGATTGCCATTATAATATAACTCCTTACTTCAATATGTTTTTTAATAGTAAAAAGAAAGGGCTATGTATTTTATTATGTTTAATATTAAATTAGCAGTATTTTCATATGTTTTAAAACATAGCCTTATATTAATTGATTGATCCATAAAATGGAATACGATATTAATTATACCAATAAATCACTAGATTTACTTAGGCGAATTTTAGCTTTCATACAAAATCATTCATTTTATAATAAAGCACATTATATTGTAGCCTAGAAGGATAGTAGAGCTGTGGAAATACAAAAATTAATGAAAGAGTTTGAAATAGCCCCTAACTCTGCTGTTGCAGCAATTCAGAAAATCAGAATAGGGTTATGGGTTATTGGAGAGCAGTATAAAAATAAATCAACTAAGGAATGGAACTTGAGTAAATAACATAGCATATAGGAGGAAAAGCATGAAGATTTGGCAATAAAACTTTCTGATTTATGGGGAGAAATTTTTATTGAATGTGTAGAAGGGGGATAAACAAAGTGACTGTCCTATGTTTGGGGAGAAACTGGTACCTTGATGGTTAGTGAAAAGGCAAAAGAATTATTAAAGTCTATATTAGGTGCTAATGTTGAATTCTTACTTTTTGTAAGCAAATCAATTAGTGAGGAATATTATTTAGTTCATGTTTTGAATGTACTAGATGCAATTGATAGTAATAAATTAATTTTTTAAAAAAACTGATTACAGGTTTAATAATAGGATGTGAAAAGTTCACATTTGATTGTAATGTTGTTCAAAATGAAATAATTTTTAAGGTTTATATAAATGGAAAAAACTATCCTACGGCTGTTTTTATTTCTGCCGCGTTGAAAGTTCTTATTGAACAAAGTGATTTGAAAGATTTTGAATTTATTGAGGTATGGGATTCAGAGGCGGGTGCATAAAGAAATTTAATAAAATCAGATTATTGATGTAAATTCATACCCTAAAAAGTAATAAATAAAAATATAAGAGGCTTCTGTATTTGCATAAGCCTTTTCTTAGGTTTAAGCGCAGAAAGCTTGAAGGATATGAATGATACCGATATAAATTATGAATTTAATGTAAGCTATAGAGAAATGATTGAGGCAGGAGTTGATCAGAAAACTGCTAGAAAGGTATTGGTAGATGCTTATAAATATTTTGATAGTTTGGGGGGATGAAAAATGATATATTTATCCAATGTTTCTGGTTTAATAAAAAATAATCCAGCAAATGATATTGAAATTCAAGAAATAGAAGATGTAATGAAAGTTGAATTACCAAATGTACATAAAGATTTATTGAAATATACAAATGGTTTTTCTATAGGTGGAGGATTAATAATTTATGGTACTGATGATATTATAGAACGAAATGAGACTTGGGAAGTAACAGAATATGCAAATGGTTATGTTGCTATTGGTGATGATGGTAGTGGCAATGTTTTTTTAATGTCACAAGGTGCAGATGTACGAGCAGTAAGGGCTGTTGATTCTGGTGATATGAATCTAAATCATGCCACTGTAGTTACATTAGATTTTATTGATTGGGTAAATACGGGGTGTTTGAATCAAAAAATACAGATAATAAAAGAAGAAATCCCTGATACGTGTAATATAGTTTTAATAGAAATTCCTAATGGAGGATTAAAAGATTTAGTAAAGATAAAAAGTGTACTAGCACTTGATATTTCAACAGGGGAACTATTAAAAGGATTGAAAAACCTTCCTTTTACACTAGTAAAAGGAGCTCCATATGGTAAAGCAAAAAAATTAATTGAAAAATTAGGATCTGTTGGTTTAGCACTAAATAAAATACCAATGGATAAAAAATAATTAATGTTATATATAATTTGAAATTATGCTTTTACACAAATTGGACTTGGACTTATTGGTGATAAGGGGACAAGTAAAGTCACTACATTAGCAAAAGGTGCAAAATTCTCTACAGGAATGTCTTCTTTCGCAAATAAATTGCCACTGACGGATCGGTTGGCATTTGCAGGTGCAAGTGGATTTGGAAGCAATCAAATAAAAACATTTGAAGTTTTACGCAAAGCTCGTGAAACATTTATGTTTTCTAAAACTAGTGGAAGAAGTAAAGTTAAGGATGTACAAGAAGTAATTCAGGAATATGCAGATAAAGTTTTTGATAGAGTTGAGATGAAAAATGAATATCCCGATTCCTATTCAGCATCTCAAAAACTGCGTGCAGAACTTAAAGATGCAGGAGTTGAAACACCGCCATATCCTAATGCAACACATCATATTGCACCTTGGAAGGATAAAAGGGCAAAACAAGTGCAAGAGCTATTAGAAGAGTTTGAAATACACCATGATTCAGCGGCTAATGGAGTATTTTTACCCTATAAAGTGAACGATTATGTGACACTGAAGCGCTACATATAGGTAATCATAGTCCAGAGTATATAAGGGAAGTATACAGAGTATTAAGTGAAGTGAAACGCTTTGGGGGTAATCAAGAAGATGCAGTTGCTGCCTTGCATAGTATAAGAGAGAGGTTATTGGATGGTAGTTTAAAACTAAATTAATTTAACCAATCATAGATACTTAATAATTAAATTCTGAAGGAGTAAAAAGGTATGAAAATTTGGCAATTAAAAAGCTTATTTGATAACTATCAATCTTTTCAGCTACTAAATTTAAAAGAAGACCGTAAAAAATATTTTGATGGGAAAATTGATTTGGCAATAAAACTGTCTGATTCGTGGGGGGGAATTTTTATTGAATGTGTAGAAGGTGATAAAAAAAGTGACTGTCCTATGTTCTGGTGAGAACTTGGTACACCAATGATTAGCAGAAAAGCAAAAGAAATATTAGAGCCTCTAATCTGTAATAATGTTGAGTTCCTTCCATTAATTCATGATGTTACAAGTGAAGTTTATTACCTAATAAACGTTCTAAATACAGTTGATGCAATTAACTACAATAAAGCAGTTTTGGAAAAACTAAGTACAGGGTTAATAATAGGGTTCGAAAAATACGCATTTTTAGCCAATAAAGTTGAGGGGCAGATAATATTTAAAACATTTTTAAATCAAAGATTACATTCTTCTACTGTCTTAGTATCTGATGAATTTAGAAATAAAGTTTTAGAAAACAATTTAAAAGGTTTCGAATTTGTTGAGGTATGGGATTCAGAAGAGGGTGCGTAAAGAAATCTAATTTAATTAGATTAGTAATGTGAACCCATATCTAATAGAGTAAAAAAAAGCTTATGCACTTGTATAGGCTTTTTATTATGAATAAGTATAGAAAATGATGGTAATTCATATTCAAGATATATTTTAGAATCACAAAGTAACTAGTAGTAAACAATTTTTTGTTACGTAATATTCTATTTTACTTTAGAAGATAAAAGAATAGTTAAGGGGAATAAGCATGAAAATATGGGGATTAAAGAGTGTATTAGATAACTATGAGTCTTTCCAGTTATTAAATTTTGAAGAAGATCACAAAAAATATATTGATGGAAAAATAAATTCAGTAACTCATTTAGCAAATTCATGGGGAAATATATATATATAGTGTATTGAAGGAGATATTCATAGTGATTTCCCTAAATTTTGGGGAGGAACTGGTGCTCCAATGATTAGTGAAAAAGCCAAGCAAGTACTTAAACCTTTAATAGGTGATAATGTTGAATTTTTACCACTCTTACGCAATTCAACTAGTGAGGTATATTACTTGGTCCACGTGTTGAATGTACTTGATGCAATTGATGGAGATAAAGCAATCTTTAAAAAAATAATTACAGGCCTTATAGTAGGTTGTGAAAAGTTCGAATTTGATTTTAATATAGTTCAAAATGAAATGATTTTTAAAGTTTACATAAATGGAAAAATTCATCCGACGGTTGTCTTTATTTCAGACGAGTTGAAGGCTCTTATTGAACAAAGTGAATTAAAAGGTTTTGAATTTATTGAAGTATGGGATTCGGAAGTGGGGGCCTAAATAATCTAATAAGATGCTCCTATATCTAATAGAGTAAAAAATAATTAAATTCAAGAAACTTACACTATCGAAAAGAAATTTAACTATTAAATCTACCATATGCATAAGTCGATTATAAGATCCGGGAAATTTAAATATATGTAAATATTATACATTTTTGTAAAAGGCATTCATTGACACTCGTGTATATAAGTAACTATACTCGTTACATCAAATTGAATGGGGGATAATACGATTTCATTCTTATTACAAACATGTAAATATAAAAATAGAAAATCTCAATTTGATAAATACAATGGTAGAGGTGTTTATTTTAATGAAGCACAAATTAATTGCAACAGGTATCCTTGCAGGAGCTATATTATCCTATTCTTCTAATATTTTAGCAGATACTCATAAATTCCCTGATGTTCCTACATGGGCTGATAAATCCGTTAATTATTTAGTTGATAAACAGGTATTAAATGGTTATCCAGATGGAACTTTTGGTTCAAATGACTCATTAGACAGAGCTTCGGCTACAAAAATTATGACAAAAGTTTTAGGTATACAAATTGATCCTAATGCAAAACCATCTTTTACAGATTCACAAAATCACTGGGCTACTCCTTATATTGCTGCTGCTGAAAAAGCTGGGATTGTTAAAGGGGAAGGTAATGGAATCTTTAATCCATCCGGAAAAGTAACTCGCGCTGCTATGGCTACGATGCTAGTAAATGCATATAAACTACAAAGCACTGCAAATCATAATGAGCAGGTTAGATTTGAAGATTTAAAAGGGCATTGGGGAGAAAAATATGCCAATATTTTAATAGATTTAAAAATCTCTAATGGTACCGAGAACGGTTGGCAACCAAATAGATTTATAACACGTGCTGAAGCTGCTCAACTTACTGCAAAAACAGATATGTTACAACAAAATTTAAACGATGAAAAAGAGATTATTACTGCTACCTCATATGAAGATTTAAATTTAACAGTGGCTTCGAAAATTACAGCTCAAGAGATTGATAGCTTTATTGTGAAATATCATTCGGATAGTCCTTTAGTTGGCCATGGGCAAGATTTTATCAATGCGCAAAATCAATATGGCGTGAGTGCTCATTATTTAGCAGCGCATGCGATTTTAGAATCTGGATACGGAAAATCAGAAATTGCATATCAAAAACATAATCTATTCGGTCTACGTGCATATGATGGAGATCCGTTTAAATATGCGAAATATTTACCAAGCTACGGCGATAGCATTGCTTATAACGCTAATTATGTACGAGAAAGATATTTGGAAGAAAACGGTATGTATTATAACGGGCCAACATTAACTGGCATGAACGTAAAATATGCATCAGATAAAAGCTGGGCTAAGAAAATTGCGGGTATTATGGAACGTATTAAACCGTTCCATGTAGAAGACTATACATATGCAAAAAAATTACCAAAGAATCCTGAAACATTAGATGTCGACGCGTTATCTAATGAAATTCCATATAAAATGTATGCAGATGGTTCAAGCTCAAATGTTGTATCATCAGCTACTTACTATCAGGTACCTTATCCATTTAATTTAAAAATTAAAAGTAGACCAGATGTAGCTGTCGAGGAGAATGAAGTTGGTACAGTAACTCCTGGAACAACCATCTTTATTTATCGTGAAGATCCGAATGGATGGGTAGAATTCTCTTTTGAAGCTAATGGAGAAAAATATTGGACATTAAAAAATAAATTAAGTATGTAATTAAAAAGATCTATTTCACTAGTTTTAATCACATATAATTGAGAGACAAGTTTTTTACTTTCTTAAAATAAAGTTATGTATACAAGAAAAGTTAGAGAATTATTTTCTCTAACTTTTCTTCGCTAGTATTTGAAATTAAAAAGATGGTGGAGTTACTCCAAATATAACAGTGACTTTGTTTAAAGAAGTGTTTTCCCATTTATGCTTTGCATAAGGTGGGATTTTAACACTATCACCTGTATTGAGAAGTAAAACCTCATCATTTAGATATAGTTTCACTTGTCCTTCCATAATAAATGCTATTTCTTCCCCTTTATGTGCCACAGGCTCCATAGATGAAGCAGTTTGAGGTAACAGATTCATTAAAGCCAATTCTAGTGCTCCATCTAAATTAGGAGATAACAGCTCATACGAAACATTGCCGCTTTCAGGAAAAGTTATTTTTTTCCTTTGGTTAGCTCTTACAACTAATTCTTCTGTATTGGTATCCTCTAAGAAAAAATTAAACAATGGAATATTTAATGCTACAGAAATTAATTTTAGTGTTTGTAATGAAGGATTTGTGATTCCTTTCTCAATCTGACTTAACATGGAAGGTGTTATATCAGCTAACTCTGCTAAACGCTTACTGGTTAATCCGGCACCTTTTCTAAATGCCCTAATTTTGTGACCAACATTAATATCGTTCATATATGTAATCCCCTTTAAATAAGCAAATGAAATTAAATTTTAGTTAATTTTATTTACTTATACTTAATATATTGTTAATATATACTTAATTATAATAAAGTATGGTTAATTTTAAAACATCATATGTACATATGGCAGCAGCTGCGAAAAAGTGGGAAAAGGTTTACTTAGAAACAAAGGGGTTACTATTTTTAAATATACAGCGGGCTATAGTAAAGCAGTAGAAGAAGGAAGAATACAAGTTAATAAGAATCAAATGTGCTATTTGATTGACGATGAAAAATCAAAGCATTTATTTTAAGGTTATGCAGTAGCTGATACTCGTCTGAATAATTGATATACAAATAAAAGTTGATGAATGGCATCCTTTATTTGTATATCTACCATGTGGAATAGGATTTGGTGGAGTTTCGTTCAGTTTAAAAATTATGGCATGTGATCATGTACATGTAATTTTTGTTGGGCCTATCCATTCTCCGTATATGCTATTAGGTATGATGACCGGATTATATGATGGGATTTCCATACAAGATTTTTAATGAAAAGGATTCTAATAAGTAAAGGACAACTTAAGAGTAGACTTCAATGCTGTATTGTAAAATTTTTAAGGAAGTGAAAATAGTATGAAATCAGCTTTAAATAGTATTATGATCTCTTCGATTCTTGCAGTAGGAGGGATCATTGCGCTTTTGTTTAATTTAATGGGGGATCAAGATTGGATCTGGAATTGGGTAGGGCTATTACTGGCATATCTATCTTTGGGCATTTTAATCGGTTTATATAATAAAACTGTGGATCACAAAACATTTCCTAAAATACTAAAAAGAACTTTGTTTATTTCCTTTAATGTTACTATATTAGGGATAATCATAGGGGTAACATACCAACTATTAGGAAAGTGGAATCTTACTATAATGATGTATTATTGGTTGATAATTTTATTATTACATTTAATTACTATAATAACATTAGTCATCCTAGTATTTGAAAACCGTAATAGTAAAAATTATAGCTTACTATATAGTTTTATTATACTTTTAAACATTGTCCTTACCTTAGGACCAGTATTATTTCCAGTAGTTCTAACTATTATAGGAAATGCCATGAACGCTAGTGCAGGGCACTAATTTTCACCTATACAGATTATTATTAAGATAGAAAGAAGATTATAATATGAAAATTAAGCTTAAGAAAAAGAGAATTATAAGTGTATTGTTGGCTATTACTTTAGTAGCAATAGGGTATTACATGTTTCAATCTATTACGAATCCTAAGCTGGTAAATGCGGAAGAGGCAAATAGTGTTCAGCAAGTGAGCAGTCTACCTAAAAATGAATTGAAAAAATTGATACCTAGTCGTTTTGATGGTAAAGAAAGAAAAGTTGCATATTTAACTTTTGATGATGGACCAGGAAAATATACAGCTAATCTATTAGATGTACTAAAGAAAAATGATGTGAAAGCAACATTCTTTTTAATTGGCGATAATGTGAAAAGGTTCCCAGATTTAGTGAAACGAGAGCATGTAGAAAACCATTATGTGGGCATGCATAGTATGACACATGATTTTAAAAAGCTATACACCAATCAGGAATATGTGAAGGAAATGAAAGAAGATCAATCTTTAATTAGAAACGTTATTGGAAACACACCGAAATTAACACGTCCACCATATGGATCAATGCCTGGTTTAAATGAATCACTTCGAAATGAAGTGGTAGGAAATAATTTGAAAGTATGGGATTGGACAATTGATTCTTTAGATTGGAAATACAATAAATTACCCGTTGATGTAGCAGCTGCAAAGATTGTTCAAAATGTCTTAGCAGGTGCGACGTCTTCAAAGGAAATTGTTTTAATGCACGATATTCATCCACAATCTGTCGCGGCAGTTCCAGCAATTATAAAAGGGTTAAAAGAAAAAGGGTACGAATTTGAAGCTTATGATGAGAACAATCATTTTCCAATAAACTTCTGGCATGATAATCGTATATAAAGAGATATATTAGTTAAAAGAAAATCAGAATGGAATAAGCAATTCATATAGGGTTTAAATATTTGTAAGAGCGTGTTTAGATAGATGAAAACACGCTCTTTTTACTGAACTATTTTATTGTAGATTTAAGTATAGGCTTTCTAATTTTAGAAAAATTTATATGATTTTTTCATTCATTTCTACATAAGCGTTGGATATTTAGTATGTTTGTCCAGAATGAAAAGAGTTTATTAAACCATTCATTATTCACGTTCTTCTTCATATATTTGTACCACAATTATTTTTTTGTTGTTAAAACTAGTTTTTAAGAAGCATATGTTTTAGCAACTGCAGAAATTCTGTATCACTTTTATCATTTTTTATATAATCCTGTTCGTAGTTAAAAATCATTCGTACTAACATAAAAGCTGTGAGCGGTAATGGTACCTTATGCAAAGCTCCTTGCTGATAACCTTTTTCGAGCAAATTACTTATCATGTTAATTGCTTCTTCTTCAGATTGTTTAAAACAAGTTGTAATTTCAGGTGAATGATACTCTTTATATTCTTGAAAGAGTGTAGAAACAAACGGATCTTGATGATATTCTAGGCTGATATAATGAAGAATTTTTTGTATTCGAAGTAAAACATCTTTTTCTTCTTTATATAAATTAAATAATTGTGAGCGTTTGAGCTGAATATGACGCATATAGCAGTCGCATAATATTTCAGTTTTATCTGTATAGTAATAATAAATAGTACCTTTACCAACTTTAGCTGTCTTTGCAATTTCATCAACCGTCGTGTTACGGACACCACGCGTAGAGAACAGTATTGTGGCAGATTGAATGATTTTCATCTTTTTATTCTCTTTTTCTAATTTGATCATTGTCTACACCCTATCCTTGATATATTTAGCGAAGTTTTCGGTCTTTACATACTGTATCAGTTCATTTGTAATTTTGTAACTCCTAATAGAAATTCCTCTATTTGTTTCTTATAGAATAACATACACCATTTTTATTTCTAGTATATAACTATAATAGAATGCACCTTTATAACCTAGGGATAAAGGTGCAAGTTTGAGGTAATAATTTTTATAATCGGACGATGAGAATTCAAATGAAAGGGGACAGTGACTTCTTTCTTGATTGAATTATTTGATTTTTTATTCAATTCATTTTATTATATAAACATGACTAAAAGATGATTTTAGTCGGATTTTTTTACGGAAAACCGACTGATATTTGATTTTAGTCGGTTTCTATACTATTTGAGAGAAGGTAGACACTATGTGTGGAATTGCAGGGTGGATAGACTGGTCTAAAGACCTGTCTCATGAACAAGAAACGTTAAAAAAAATGACAGATGCTATCATTCACCGAGGACCTGACGCAGAGGGGCATTGGTTTTCAAAACGAGCGGCATTAGGTCATCGACGTCTCATCGTCATTGATCCTGAAGGTGGCCTTCAACCTATGCTGTATAAGGATGGAAATGATACGATTGGCCTTACGTTCAATGGAGAAATTTATAACTATCAAGAATTACGTAAAGAACTTGAGGAGAAAGGTCATGAATTTCAGACCAAGTCGGATACAGAGGTATTACTACACGCTTACTTAGAGTGGCAAGAAGATTGTGTTCAACACTTAAATGGGATTTTTGCTTTTGGTATTTGGGATGAAAGATTTGGGAAATTGATGCTTGGTCGTGACCATCTAGGCGTGAAGCCTTTATTTTTCGCTAAAAGGGGAAGCGCAATTCTTTTTGGTTCAGAGTTAAAAGTTTTACTTTCGCATCCGCTTGTAGATGCAGAGGTAGATAAAGAAGGACTTTCTGAAATATTTTGTCTTGGACCAACACGTACTCCTGGTCATGCTATTTTCAAGGATATACATGAAGTGCGTGCTGGGCATTATATGACGTTTACCTCTAATGGCTCGACTACGACACAGTATTGGAAACTTGAAAGTAAAAAACATGTAGATGATATTGATACAACAGTTGAAACAATCCGTTCCGTTTTACAAGATACGGTAAAACGTCAGTTAATTGCTGATAAACCAGTGGTATCTATGCTTTCCGGAGGTTTAGATTCCAGTGGTTTAACAGGTTTAGCAGGAAACGAATTTGGGAATAAAGGGGAGCGTCTTTATACATATTCCCTGAATTTCATCAATGATGAAAAAGACTTTGAGCAAGACTTCCTTCGTTTTGATCGTGATGAACCTTGGGTGAAACGTGTGGCTGAATATGTAGGAACAAAGCATCATTCTATAGAGTTAGGATCAGATAGTTTAATAGAGTATTTATTAACTCCAATGCGAGCGCGTGATCTACCTGGAGTTGGAGAACTAGAAACGTCTCTTTATTTGCTATTTAAGGAAATGAAGAAAGACGCAACAGTTGCCCTTTCAGGCGAATCCGCAGATGAAGTATTCTCAGGGTATCCATGGTTCCATCAAGAGAAGTTTCTAGATGCAGAGATATTCCCTTGGAGTGTTAATTTATGGTATAGTACAGAAATTTTATCAGAGGATTTTAAAGCGAAGATTAGCCCTGAAAAATATCAAAAACAAAAATTTGAAGATGCGGTTGCTGAGGTTCCCTTTTTAGAAGGTGAAAGTGATCTGCAAATGAAGCAACGTCAAATGTCTTACATGTTTATTACTCGTTTCTTGCCATTTATGTTAGAACGAAAAGATCGCACAAGTATGATGAATGGCTTTGAAGTACGAGTTCCATTTTGCGACTACCGGCTTGTAGAATACTTATGGAATGTCCCATTTGAAATGAAAAGCATAGACAATATTGAAAAAGGTATTTTACGTCGAGCTTTTGAAAATGTACTTCCAGAAGATGTACGTTATCGCAAAAAAAGTGCATATCCAAGCACAAAGGATGCCTCTTATCTACAAGGTATTAGTGATTGGATGTTACATGTGTTGAACAATCCTGAATCACCTATCTTGCCATTAATTAATGTAGAAAGAGTTCGTGCTATTGCAGAAGGAAAAGACGAAGTAATTTCAGGTAATGATGCCCGAGGTATAATAGATTATTTACTTCAAGTTAATGGTTGGCTTCAGGAATATAATATTAAATTAGTATGGTAGATGTAATTTTCAAATAAAGAAGATAGCTGAAACATTAATGACCTAAGTGAACCGCATTCCCAATGGATTAGATAGTTATCTAATAATTGGAGATGCGGTTTTATAAAAAATAATAATATGTTTATAAATGTAAAGCCTACGGGAACTTTTCCTGTGGGCTTTTTAAGTAGTTTTTACGAAATTATGAGTGTTTTTTATTTTGTATTTCAATAAGTTTATCTGATATCATTTTTGTATAATATTCTTTTTCTGTTAGTTCAAATATAAATAATGCTTTTTTCCAGTTATAAACAACATCTTCTTTATTATATTGTTTAAGCTTTAATAAGTTCCAACCCTGTCCATAGTATAATTCACCTAATAAATATAAAGTATTTAGATTAATAGCTAGTTGGATGCCCATATCATTGTATTTTATTGCCTCTTCGTGTTGATTTGCATGACCTAAATTTTTTGCTAAATTGAAAATGATTTTTAATTTAATTTCTTTATCTCTAGGAAAATCTAACTTATTAAAATTATTTAAACATCTTCTTAATATAGTAATACTTTTTTCGTATTCTTTATTTTCTCCATGAAATATAGCCATTGTCTGCATAATATCTATTTCTCTTTCTGATAAAAAATCAGAATTGGTTAAAGTTAGTTTTAATGCATGATTTAAAAGATCTAAAGCCGTTTTTATTGATCGCTCCACCATAAATATAGCAATTGCTTCATGCCATATTAGAAATTGTTGCTCTTCTTTTGTTTGAAAATTATTTAAGTTTTTCTCTTTTTTTACTATTTCATAAAGTTCTTTATATTGTTTTTGTTTTAAGCAATCTTTTATTACGTATTTTACATTTTCTACATATTTAATTTTTTTGTTTTGAGTTAGTGCAAATATATTATTTGGATCAATCCCAAGTCTTTCAGATAATTGATATAACAATATGCTAGATGGATAAATCACACCTTTTTCGATCTTGCTAATTTGGCTTTGTGAACATATTCCATGACATAATTCGGATTGTGATATATTTTTTTTAATTCTAAGTTCTTTAATGGTAATACCCAAATCGTAAAATTCCATTTTTCCACCTACTATTTAGCACTGTATTAGTATAAGAGTTTTTTCTAACTTTTAATGTAATGTAAAATTACTATAGTTGCAATTGTTATTTGTTTTAAAGGACTTACCGTTTCCAGAGGATGGTGAGGCTTTTATTATGTACAAAAAAAGACACCCTAAGATGCCTTCTTCCGACTTGAACCACGTTCATTTAGTATAAACTTATCGTATTATCCCTTTGTTATACGTGTAAACACATCCTATAAAACAGAATCATCTATATACACCAGATTGTTAGTTCACAAAGTACAAGAGATTTGAGATCAGTATTAGAGTGACGCAACAACTTCTATAATGATTGATATGTTACGCCTTTCAAAAGAATCTGCTTTATAGAATGTATCCACGTTTATTATTTTACTATATGTAATATTTATTTGGTGTAATTTTTTGTAGATATGTATAATTGCATAAAGTTTATAAAAAAATCAGAGTATAATTTGGATTGTGTAATAAAGATAAGGCCCACCTACGGAAATAGGTGGGTTTTTTGTTGGGTAATACTATCTCATTGCACACAAGGGAATTGCTATTAAAACCATAGCATATTTTTATAGCTCTTATATTGAGAAATAAAGAAAAGACACTCTAAGGTGCCTTTTCTAATAGTTTTTTAGCAGAAGCAACTGCATCCAATAATGATTAATAGTATAAAGAGTACAACGAGTAAAGCAAAGCCTCCAGCAAAACCGCAGCCTTCGCCGCAACTACCACCATATCCCATAATAATAGTTCCTCCTTTAGATAAGAGGGTAAAACTAGGGGGTATTCCATGTGTTTTAATGGGTTCAATTTACCTTATGTTTTTATGTGTGAATTGAGCAGGTCCTTTTGAAAATAAGGGAAGATAAATTAATGTGTTTCCCTTGAACGTTGATAAATTACACACTTCCAGGAAAACAAACTATTTAATTATATAAATGATAGGATTTTTAATGTAATGTATTAATCCTAGCAGAAGGGAGGATTAGCCATGCAATTAGTTTGTTTTAAAGTAGTAAATGGACAATACTTTTTAGTTGTAGAAGGTATCGAGATTCCTGCGCCAATTCCAGCGTTTGCTGCAGCTTTATTAATTGGTTTAGGAGTAATCCCGCTTTGTTCTTAATTTAAAGAATTTCAAACAGCTCTACCTTTCAATTGATAAACCCTTAAGCATATGGATGCTTGAGGGTTTTTTATAATAAAAAGAAAAGACGCCATAAGGCGTCCCCACAATTAGGTAGATAAGACTTTAGTTTTCCAATCTAAAGAAATTTTGTATTAGTTCTTTGAAAGTATATCATAATATCCAGTTGATTTATTATGCATTATTACATACTTCTCTCAAACCTTCTAGTATTTATTTGATAAAATAGAATCCTAATATTACTAAAAATTAAATAAATATTTCTAAAAACCCTAAATATTTATAGGGATAACAAAAGTGATACATTTAAGGTGCAAATTATAAAAAATATAAAAAGAGGGTGAATAAAGCGGTATTTACAAAAGACTATTATAAACGGTGAGCAGTTATACAGGTTATATGAACCTGAATCTTGTTAAAAAATGATACTCATTTGAGTGTACTTTCTGATTTGAACCACCTTGATTAAAATAATGAAGAATCATCATTCATTTATTCTGATTTCTGGAAAAGTTTTAATAGATTCATGTTGAACAAACATACTTTTTAGAAAGAGGAGAGATTATTGATGGATAGTCAATTACTATATCAACAGCAAAAAAGAGAAAAGGCACTTGTGATTGGAGCTGGTATTGCAGGCTTACTTACTGCACGCGTGCTTTCCAGTTATTTTGAGACAGTGATAGTTGTTGAAAAAGATGAGTTACCTCAAAAACCATCTGAACGTCCAGGTACACCACAAGACTTTCATCCTCATCGTGTATTACCACGTGGAGAAATAATTATGAACCGTTTCTTTCCTGGATATGTTGATGATTTGTTAAATCTAGGGGCTCATAATGTCAAGAATGATAAAATGATTCGATTTTCTCCGTATGGGGCACTGGAACTAGTTATAGAACGAAAAGGTGCAGCAAGCAGTCGAGCATTGTTAGAATGGACAATCCGCCAACGTGTGCAAGAAATTCCTAATGTACATTTTTATTCAAAGCAAGCGGTGACAGGCCTTTTAGCTTCGTCTGATCACAAGCGTGTTATTGGAATTCATATTCAAGAACGAGACGAATTAAAAACAAAGCGAACTGTGTTAACCGATTTGGTAGTTGACACATGTGGTCATCAATCTAAACTCAATAAATGGCTTACATCTATGGGATATGATGTTCCAGAACCAGAACGTTTAAAGGTGAATTTTGGATATAGCACGAGATATTATAAAGTACCTTCACATATCAAAGAGAAATTGAGTGCAATTTCTGAAGGAGATCCTGCTAAAAACGTTGGTGCTGTAGGGTTATTATATATTGAAGATAACATAGCTCAAGCGCTACTATTTGTTGCTGGAGGTACGCACTATCCACCAACCAATTCAAAAGAATATGAAAAAGAACTGGACTCTTTAGTTACCCCTATGATGAGGGAGTTAATTAAAGAGTTAGAACCAATTAGTGTCCCAAGAGGATTTAGAGCGCAGGAGTCAACTCGTCAACATTTTGAACAAATGGAAAATTGGCCATCTGGATTATTAGTGTTAGGTGATGCTTTTTGTAACTTTGATCCCATTTACGGACAAGGGATGACCGTAGCCGCCATTGAAGCTGAAATGTTAGATACTTGTTTAAAAGAACATTCTACTCATAAACCTAGATTCGAACGCAAAGTGCTGCAACGTATGCAACAAGCTATTGAGCCGGCATGGTGGCTGAGTTCAATTGCGGATTTACGTTGGAAAGGTGTTGAACATGTAGGAGCCGTTCCACTAAAAGGTGTGAAATTTGCACAAAAATATTTTGATTTATATCTTAAACAAGCTGTAAAGCAAGCGAATGAGGGTAATTCATCCAAGCTCCAAAAATATATAATGATGAATGGGCTAGTTCATTCGCCTCATGAGATCATTAACTCAGATATGTTAAGGATGTTAATCAATGGAGATGAGTCTTCAGAAGAGAATGAACTTTTGAACGAACTTGGAGAAGTAAATAAGAAATCAATGCAAGAAAGAATACATGAACTCATCCCTTCCTTTACGTTAGCTTTTGAGAATAGCGTTCCAAATCTGTTCTCATCCATTTCAATTTCTAATGTCAAATGAGGAAAAGAAACATTGCTCTAATTAGGGCAATGTTTCTTTTATTAGATAAGCAGTATTTAATCAACTACTTTTTCAATTGTTGGCATTATAGCGATTGGTGGTAAAGAGTAAGTCCAAGCAGCAGCGTATACGTTTAATTTTTCACCTAATTTGTAGTTTTCACCATTGGATACAGGTACTCTTAAAATTTTATTTTGGGAAACTAGCTCCCACCAATTATTCTGATAATAAAGTGCTTCTTCTTTCGTAAAAGTATCAGCAACAATTAAGTAATTATCGTCTGCTGAAATAACATAGCCCGTGAAAGGTATTTGTATTCGTACCTGTTCCTCCTTAATTGGAGAAGTGTTATTGGCAGTATCCGCAGAAGCAGGTGTTAAGCCAAAAGTAAATCCGCACCCTAATGTTAATGTTGTAATTACTGTTAATAATTTTTGTTTTTTTGAAAACATAATAGAAAGCCTCCTTAAATTTTATTACCACACCAACACCTTTCTAGTCATATAGATATAAAGCCTTTTTGTATTCAAATATTTAACAATTTTGTCATAAATAAAACAAAATTGTATGTGATATGTATTTTTTTAGAGTGATTTATGATATAATTCACTAGGTAAAGTATTTTCGTGGTTCATCTTTATATAGTTTTTTACCCTACTTACTCTGTAAAATATTATTGGTGAAGAGAGAATGTTTTCTCTCTTCTTTTTTTATTTGACGTTAATAATATCGATAATAAAGGATGTTTAATATTTTTTAGGCTACTTTGTTGTTGATAGTGAGTTTTGGTACTTATAATAAAATATGGTTTGATTAAGAGATTTAGTCTTGACGTACAGAATTTGCAAAATGTTGGTGTTCCGTCTTTATTTACATCAAATGTATTCCAATTTTAAATGAATTCAACATAATATTTTGTATCTATAATCCCAAAGGAAACTTTACATGGAAATGAAATTTTTCCTGCAGAAGCAGCCTGCATACAAGAAATTACCCAAGATTCCAATTCTAAAGGCAAGCGGTATACTTGAATATTACCATCACTGTTTTTTTATAGTTACAATCGGTGCATTTACTCTGGTTGTAGCAAAATCGTCCATTGTTATCATTCTTACTGCATTATTAGTGTGAAAACCAGTGTTTATAACTTCATAAATCTGTCCATCTTTCTCTTTAATAACCATAGGTATATTTAAATAGGGATAGTTTTTAATATCATTATGAATAATTGCTCCTACTGCATTCTTTCTTATTTGAACCTCTTGCATTCTTTTATGCTCCTTTATAATGATTTAAACATGTTTACGTAAATTTATTTTATTTTACAGCCCTTCCCGAACGAGAAAGCCCCTCGCCTTTAGGCATGGGATGAAAGTGAGGTTGGATAAGGAGTGCACTATAAACCGCAAGGTTTGTGGCACTCTAAGTATCCAAAATGTTGGTATCTTTTATCTTTTATTTTTTATCTTTCGTGTTGCAGTTTTATAATCTAACTGATACAATGCAAACATGATGAATGATTATAGAAGAACCAAAACAACTGTGTCATTAATTAACTATCATTTTGTGTTTTGCCCGCGATACAGAAGAAAGATTTTTCTTAACACAAAAGTAGAAGAACGTTTCAAGGAGTTGGTTCAAGAAATATGCGGAGAATTGGATATTTCTATTGTTGCAATGGAATGCGACAAAGACCACGTTCACTTGTTCTTAAATACACCACCAACACTTAGTCCTGCTGATACAATGGCAAAAATTAAAGGAGTGACATCAAAACGTTTGAGAGAAGAGTTTCCACATCTTCAACACTTGCCGAGCCTATGGACGCGTTCTTATTTTGTTTCTACTGCTGGAAGTGTATCAAGTGAGACAATAAAACATTATCTTGAAAATCAAAAAACGAGGGGGTGAAACTTGTGCCACAAACCATCACGGTTAAAGTTAAATTGCTTCCAACAAAAGAACAAATCATGCTATTGGAACAAAGTAGCCACGAGTATATAAAAGTCATTAATGCCCTTGTATCTGAAATGGTTGAAGCAAAGAAAAGCACGAAGAAAAGTACAAAGGATATTGAGGCCAATATCCCAAGTGCGGTGAAAAATCAAGCAATTAAAGATGCGAAAAGTGTGTTTTCTACAAAGGTGAAAAAGAGTAAATACAAAATCGTTCCGATTCTAAAAAGACCTGTTTGTGTATGGAATAACCAAAACTATTCATTTGACTTCACACACATTTCAATTCCGTTTATGGTAAACGGAAAGTCAACTCGTTTAAAGGTTCGCGCTTTATTAATCGACAAATATAATCGCAATTTCGAATTGTTGAAGCACAAGTTAGGTACACTTCGTATCACAAAGAAATCTGCTAAATGGATTGCTCAAATATCTGTCACGATTCCTACAAACGAAAAAATGGGAACAAAGATTTTAGGAGTAGACTTAGGTCTCAAAGTTCCTGCGGTAGCCATCTCAGATGATGATAAAGTTCGTTTCTTCGGGAACGGTAGGCAAAACAAATTTATGAAACGTAAGTTTCGCAGTGTTCGCAAGAAATTAGGAGAAGCTAAGAAACTGAATGCCCTTCGTCAACTTGATGATAAAGAACAAAGATGGATGCAAGACCAAGACCACAAAGTAAGTCGTGGAATCGTTGATTTTGCAACGGATAATAATATTTCTGTCATTCGATTAGAGCAACTAACGAACCTTAGACAGACGGCACGAACAAGCCGTAAAAACGAAAAAAATCTACACACTTGGTCATTCCATCGTTTAGCACAATTCATCGAGTACAAAGCGACATTAGTTGGCATAAAGGTCGAATATGTGAACCCTTCTTATACAAGTCAAACATGTCCGAAATGTTCTGAAAAGAACAAGGCGCAAGACAGAAAATACAAGTGTCAATGTGGGTTTGAGAAACATCGTGATATCGTTGGGGCGATGAATATTCGCTACGCAACTGTGATTGGCGGTAATAGTCAATCAGCCTAAGAACCTATATGGTCTGTCTTAGGAGGGGTGATGGCACACCCTCATCTTGAAGGCTGTTCAAAACAGAAATGGACTGCGAATGCTTAGTCATTCAAGAATCCCATCCGTTACACCGTAAGGTGTAGGACTTGCGGCTTTAGCCGTGGGAGTGTCAATGGGAAGATGTTCAACGTTGTATTAAAAACAACTGGAAAACTATGCCTCAATGGGCTAAATGGGCTTGCGAAGGTGCATGTGGTTGTTGTCTTGGATGTCTAGCTGGTTACGCAATTGGTTGCGCTGCTAGTCAAATATAAAAAGAAGGGTGTGATTCCTCAAATGGAAATGTCTAAAGGAATACTGTTTTATAGACTAACATTGATTATTGCTTGTTTCGCAGTAGTTGCCTTCACATATCCATCTGAATTCTCTAAATTCGCATTAATCGCAGGTATTGTTGGTATTTTTATTACACTAGATAAAATAATAGCAAAAGATAACAAAAAAAGAGTTTATCTCCTCGTATCATTACTCTTTATAATCGGATTTGCTATAACCTTCTACTACACATTCTTATAAAAATACTTCACAATAGGCGATACTTCAAAAAAAAAGAATCCTGGTCTTTAGAGGATTCTTTTTTTTGCCCTCCTTCTCTTTGCCCCCTTAACAAACCGGATTAGCTAGCCAAAACAGGATATGCGAAGGCTAGGGGACAAAGCTGGGGCGTGGAAAGCCTTTTGACTATGTGTAATTATTTCACTGCCTCTTTTAATTCTTTTCCTGCTTTAAAAGCAGGTGCCTTTGAAGCCGCGATTTGCATTTCTTCACCTGTTTGTGGGTTACGTCCCGTACGTGCAGATCTTTCACGTACTTCAAATGTACCAAAGCCAAGAATCTGTACTTTATCTCCATTTGCTAACGCATTTGTGATTGTATCTAATAACGCTTGTGTTGCTGCAGCAGCATCTTTTTGTGTAAGTTCAGCTTTTTCTGCTACTACTTTTGTTAATTCTGTTTTATTCATTTTCTGCACCTCTTCATATGTAATTAGGTGACTATTATAACGTGTGATTACTTATGATGCAATTATACTGTACATAGAGCCATAGCAAGAGATAGAGGACAATGTCTGTGTAAAAGGCATAAGAAGGATATTAATTATCGCTTTAAACTCTGTTCATATTTCTTTACATCTTCCATGGTTTTAAATATTAATACATCAAAAATTCCTTTTTCATTCCCACATACGACAACAAAACCATCTGTTGCTTCCAAAACTCTACCGACGCCACCATCTGTAAGTGTAATACTGGTGATATGTTTTACGTTCAGTTTATCTTCTTTTTGAATGTAAGTAGTTATGGGGGTTCCTACAGGAAATGCGTCTGTGATTTCTTTTGTTGTATATGTGCCATCATCTATTGATTGAGTTTTAGGTGTAATAGAATCAGTTTGAGTGGCACATCCTGTTGAACATATTAAAAGAATGCCAGTAATCATACTTACACATGCTGTTTTTACCATTCACAAAATCCTCCTATAACTGTTCGTATTGTCAACCCATTTAGGGTAACAAATTATATATACGAAGTTTGTTGGATTATGTGAGGCGTAAATCAACAAAGATACAGGAATTTTGCCAGAATGTGTTTCAAACAAAAGAAAAGACACCCAAAGGTGCCTTACTGCGACTGGAACCATCGTAATATGGTATTGGGTGCCAACCCGAGTATTATTTTGCCACATTAAGTAATTTTGGTTGTTGAGAAATATAATTAAAATCTATATATTGTTTACTTTTGCTTCGGTAGCTTTTTTGTAGTGGATTCTTCAATATGTTCAGATTTAATTTTAATTTCAGGGGTTATTGCTATCTTGCTACCCGGGTGCACACAATAACAGTATTTGTTGTAACAGAACTGAAAAAGTAATTAAATGTAAAAAAGTTAAAAACCGAAACGTATGTTATTATTATATTGAGAATGATAAATTAAAGGTGGCATCTTGAAGGGAATAGTTATAAATGAAAACAATAAAGGGGAAATTATCTTTTAGTATTGATATTATAGGTTGTAGCCTTTGCATTATAATGCTTATTATAAGTCTAGTTAATTTTAGAACATGGGTGCATCCTTTTTTATTTCTTGTCTGCGGACTAATTTTCCTTATTAATATAGTAAATACTCTTAAGGGAAAAGGGCGTAATTCAAATTAAAATAAAATTGTATCCATATAACCAAAAACGCTATTCTTTTTGTAGAGATATACAGAGAGGATGGCATTTTTTATAAATTTTTTTGTTTTAAGATGAACTTTAATGATTTGCTGAGGGATTATATAAATATTTTCCTCCTTCATTTTTAGAACAGCTTGCTAGAGGGGGATATTTTGTTTAAAGAAAGGGAGTTTTTGCGATGTTACCTGATTATATAAAGATAGCTCATGAGATATCTAAAAATGCCCATGCTGGACAAGTAGATAAAGCGGGTGTGGACTATATCAAACACCCTGAGGCAGTTGCTAGTTTTGTAAATACGGTCGAAGAGAAAGCTACTGCTTATTTGCATGACGTTCTGGAAGATACTGAGATAACTGCTGCTGATTTATTAAATGCTGGTATACCTTATAACGTAGTTGAGGCAGTGCAGGTACTGACAAAAGAGAAATACACGCCTTATTTTGAGTATCTGAGTAAAGTAAAAGAAAATTCTCTTGCCCGTACAGTTAAACTTGCAGACTTAAAACATAATTCTGATCGCTCAAGACTTGCTAGGATAACAGATGAAGACCTAAAACGATTGGAGAAGTACCGTAAAGCGATTAAGTTTTTAAAGGGATAAAAAGCAGCAACTTCTTTAGTAACAATTTCCTAGAATACTAGTTGTACAAAGAGACTAGTTCTTGCGAATATTTAATGTCCCTCATATGGTATTTTTAACAAAATGTTAAAAATAGTACACAATATGTTAAAAAATATATGCAAAATGTTAAAAATAGGATAAAGTGTTTATGGGAGGTGGAGATAGTTGTTAAACAACCGGATAGTTGTTTGTCGTGCCGAAAAAGGTTGGACACAGCAAGATTTAGGAGAGAGAGTAGGTGCTAGTCGACAGACTATCGCTTCTATGGAAAGGAATAAATATAATCCCTCTTTAATTCTTGCATTTAAAATAGCCCAAGCTTTTGGAAAACCATTAGAGGAAGTTTTTGAATTTAAGGAGGAATAAACAAATGGAATTTATAAAGTATGCTGTAATTATTATTATAGTTTTATCATGCTTAAGTGAATTATATATGTTTAAATTTCAAAAAAGCCAAGAGGCAAGAGATGAGAGAGGTTTAGAAATTCAGTATAAAACTACTAATTTTTTATATAATACTCTTTATCTGGGAATAGTTATATTATTTCTCCTTAACATACTTCAATATATTACAGCAGAACAATTTGTGAATATCCTCTTATATTTCTTTATTTCTTTAGGGATAATAAAAGTTGCTTATTCATATTGGAGAAGGAGCTATTAAATATAAAAAGAAATACTAAAAATAAGGTTCATATTTTTAATATACTTGTTCCTGAATTAATAATAGAATATTTTCTGCGGAGGTATTAGTACTTAATATTAAGAGAAATTAGCCGCAGCTTACTAATATAATTATAGATACAACTATGTACTTACAGAATATATGCAGAGTCTTTATAAGCATGGAAAAATTGCAGTTTCAATTGAAACTGCAATTTTTAATTCATCCTTGCCATTATAGGGGAGGGGATTTGAAGTGTGCTAAGATAAAGTCATTTTAGTAAATTTGCTTCATTTTAAAATAAGTTTGAATGAAGGAGACAATTTGCTAAATACACTATGTTGTTCATTTCCTTCTTGATTCATACCTGCCTGATAGGATGAAAATCCTTTATACGTTTTTCTTTTCCATTGCCATAAGCCATTAGTTTGATCGAAATCACCATAGTAATGATTGTAATCAAGTTTGCTTCCTGTGTTTTTATTAAAATTATTGCTAATAAAAATACGGCTATTACTTGCATAGATTTGGTTATTGGTAATTACATTGTTCCGGGTATCGTAATTTAATTCGATTTGGCCACTCTCTTGATCTTTTGTATCATTTTTATAAATTACATTGTTCGTAATTGTGTTATTTTCAACATATCCTTGCTGACTGTCATATCCACCAATTGCAATACCACTCATGATATTATAGGATATTGTATTGTCTCTAACGGTAATTTGGCTTGCGCCTTTTTCTGCATGTTCGCTTGCCACCTCAATACCAAGGTCGTTTTCATAGCTTTGATTTTGCTCAATAATAATTTCCTTCCCGCCATCTACGTAAATACCATCAGCAGAATATTCATTATAACTCGTATTAGTGATGGATGAATTGTGATGGACAATATTGTTACGTACAATTCCATTCCGTGCTTGATCTAAAGAAGCTACTGGTGATACACCTTCATGCCCAATCAGAACAATTCCGATGTTGTTGTTATCATGTACTTTGTTATTAGTAACTTCAAAAGAATCTACATTCCCGTTCACAGCAATTGCCTCACTCAATCCTAACTTCAAATTTGCTACTTCGTTATTATCAATGACAATATGATTTAAATTATTTTGTATACTAGATGAAGTACCGTATACAGCAATCCCGTGTGCATTTCCATCCTTAACATTTGCTTCAATGTGGTGAATATAATTATTTCTAATATCAATGTAACTTCCTGTTCCAGTGATATAAATACCAATAGGGGTTTCGTTAACTTTCGTTGACTTTAAGTTACGAAATTCTAATCCTTTTACTTGAATATAGTTTTTGTCTTCTATTGTAAATAACCCAGCATCTTCTAACTTGACTTTAGAACCATCAAGAATGACTTTTTCATCTTGGTAATTTTGAAAAGTAATAGGTGCTCCTGAGGTACCAGAATGAGCGACACGAACTTTTTGGTTATAAACTCCGCCTCTTATGTAGATTGTACTTCCTTCTTTTGCGACATTAGCAGCTTTTTGAATGGTAGCGAAAGGTTGATCTAATGTGCCGGGATTGAGGTCATTTCCTGTTGGAGATACATAGTAATTTGTAATAGAAATTACATTGCTATTGGATTGTGCAAAGGTAGAGGTAGAGAGTGTGAAAATTAACATACTGAAAGAAAGGATAAAGATAAAAAGCGATTTTTTTAATGAGGGGAATATTGTTTGATATTTCATCATGATCCTCCTTCTTTATTAAGCATTCCTTCTCAACTATATAATTCAAACTGACGATTTATATCTTGTACTAATAAAAAAAGACCCAGTAATGTATTCTGGATTAAAAAACACCAACTCCTATGGTCTACGTATTCTATCTGAAACTAAATTTTTAATAATTCATGGTTTTTCGTATAAAATCAAATCATATATATATGTACTTGAAGAAATACGGATATTAAAATCGGTAGACGAGGGAATGAGGGATACTGATACTAATTTTAAGGGAAGTTATTCAAAATATATTTTCTATTCAATTAAATCTTCCCTGTGTATCACGTTAACTGTTGTACTAATTGGATTGGTAAGATTAACAGATAATTATTTAAAGTGGGGGTAGTTCAATAAATCTGAAATTAACATTGTTTAATATAAGTATTCGAAAAAAAGTTTATCAAGTTTTAATATTCAAAAAATAATTTATATAAACTAGTATGTTGTGGTAACATTTAACAAAAAGGGGGTAGCGTATATGAATGTTGAAATTATTTCTAAAGAAGAAATCACAAAATTATTAAACGACTGGTATCAAGCTATAATTTCACAACATGTATTACAGTCTAATAAAATAAAAGAAGAGATTGCAGATAAAATCAATAATATTAAGGAAGACCAAACAATATTAGTCTACTATGCTTTATTGAATGCACGGTATAATCTGCTAATTCGTGATATGGATAGTTCAAAAGATATTTTGGATAAAATTGAGCCATTACAAGAGCCTACAGAAACATTTTTAGAGTACTATCATTATTTATTTAAAGCTATTTATGCTACTAATACAGCAAACCATAGTGAAGCAAGAATGCAATTTGAAGAAGCTGAAAAGTATTTAGAGTACATGCATGATGAAATCGAAAAAGCTGAATTTAATTATTGGCTTGCAGTTCATTACTATCACATATTGAAACCAATCCTAGCAGTTCAATTTGCTACGAAGGCAAATGAAGTATTTTCAATTAGTCCAGGGTATGAATTAAAAACTGCTGCTTGTTTGAATACTTTAGGGATGGCACACACTCGCTTAAGTGATTTCGAAAGTGCAGAAGAATATTTACTTTCAGCATTGGGTACTTTCCAAAAATCTCATGACGAAAGTCTTACTAAACGTGTAAAGCACAATTTAGGACTTTTATATGCAAGTCAAAACATGTCAGAGTTAGCAATTAAGCATTTAGAGGAATCACTAGAAAACAACGCTAAAACGATGTTTCTTTTAGCAAGAGAACATTTTAAGTTAGGTCATAATCATAATGCTAATGAATATATTGAGAATGGCTATAAGACTAGTGACTTATGTTATCGTCATCATTTTCAAATTTTAAAAGCAGTACATAACTATGCACCACAAGAAGAATTAGAAAAGGTGGTCATGGAAGGTATTTCGTATTTTGAAAAAGAAGAATTATATGATTGGGTAAAAGAATATGCTTATCTTTTAGGTAATATATTCTATGGTTCAGAAAATCACGAAAAAGCCAGCAAGTATTTACACATCGCTTTAGATGCAGACAAAAAGAGTATAGAAAGAAGGGCGCTAAAATGAAAAAAGCAATCTTATTAATGATGATGTTATCCGCTGTTTTTACTTTTGGTCTTACTAATGTAAAAGACGTATCACAAAATGAAACTATTGAAGTGTTTATGGATCATGGAGAGCATATTTAATTATCTAAAAAAAGAGGGAGCTGCGAGCACCCTCTTTTTTAATTATGAACATATTAATTTAGAAATAACATAAGTAGCAGTAGGAATGAAAAATATAAGAGATAATGTTCCATAGTACCAAATACTGTCTGATTTACATTCTTAAATACCAAACCATACATTCTTCTTTACACCAAATGCTTTTAAGGGGGGAGTTGCGGCTAGAACTTTTTGGTTATAAACTCTGCCTCTTATGTAGATTGTATTTCCTTCTGTTGCGACATTAGCAGCTTTTTGAATGGTAGCGAAAGGTTGATCAAATGTACCGGGATTGAGGTCGCTTCCTGTTAGAGATACATAGTAATTTGTAACGGGACTTGCATTGCTATTGGATTGTGCAAAGGTAGAGGCAGGGAGTGTAAAAATTAACATACTGAAAGAAAGGATAAGGATAAAAAACGATTTTTTTAATAAGGGAAATATTGTTTGATATTTCATCATGCTCCTCCTTTTTGGGCATTCCTTTCCAACTATATAGTTAAAACTATCGATCTATATATTGTATCAATAAAAATAATGAATTTATATTCTGGGGATGATGTGAAAAGTTCGTACTCGCTTGTGTTACCGTTCCAAATAAAGTGATTTTTAAAGTTTACATGAAGGGGGAAATCCATCCTGCAGCTATTTTATTTGAGAAGAATTGAAGATTCGTATTGAATAAATCGATTTAAATATTTTGAATTTATTGAATTGAGGGATTTAGAAAACCATATATGAAAAATTAAAAGATCTAATGGTTATTATAAGCGCAGATTTATTTAAAGAAGAAGGGATTTATATATTCTCATGACCGTTTTATTACGAATGAAACGGTTTGTAATGGTTTTCGTGTAGACTATCCTTTGGTTCTCCAAATATTCTCAGTGATAATAAACTTACCTTATGTTTCTCAGGAGTATTATTTTTTAAAATAATCATAATCAAATCTATATTTTTTCACAAAAAATCCAGTTGTAAGAGTGAATGTAATTTATCTTTGACACCTAGATAAGTCTTCATATTTAAAATGAACGAGTCTACTATACTAATCCCAACCCCTTTTGAGTATTTTTATCTATATTAAAAATTCAACTGAATCAAAGATATAAAAATTCCCTTATATTCGTTTGATATTCTGTTAGCATATATTTTAGTTTAAGAAGGAGATTCTATGATGTTTTGAATATAATTGCGGTAAAGGATTTTTGTTTTATAGTTTATGGGAAATGTTATTTTTGAAATAACAGATTTTATTAAAAACGCTTATTTTATTGGGTTTTATTAGTTTATATGTATTTATTTTTTATAAAGAGATTTTTATTTTTTAACAAAAGAGTTGCGTTGGTAATTTAAAAAGAGTATAGTGAGTGATATAGAAGGTGGTATACAAAAAGTAGATGAGGAGGAAAAATAATGAAAAAAAACGATGGTCAAAAACCTGTTAAACATTTATTCATTAAATTCAATGATGTTAATGAAGGATTTCCTAAGGTTGTTAGTACGATCAGACAACATGAAATTACTGGTTTAAACAATAATGGGGAACTGATTTGGGGGCAATTTACAAGTCGAGATCAAGCGGGTATCTCATTGAAGCACAAGCAAGACATTGAACAACAATTAGCTAACAATATGACCACCAGAGTAATCTTCTATAGCCGTAAAGCTAAATTATTATACGAAGCTGAACTTGTGGGAATATATGATAGAGATTATGCTGGTGCTACTCAACCAGAATTTGTAAAATTAATCCCTGAGTATTATCGACATCTAGCAGGGGTTACTCATATAACAGCTAAAAATCCAATGATAATCTATTCGTATTTTCACATTAAAGGGTTAAGGCCTATTTCACTTACAAATAATATCGAACATATTTATCATTATGATAAACAAGTACCTATTTTGAATGTAAAAGGAATGCAGGCTTTACTTTATGTTTCTTTAAATGACCAATATGAAAGCTCAATTACTTCCATAAAAATTACTGATAATGATTTAGTAGTAGAAGGAAAAAAACTTGAGCTAAGTACAGATTCTGATATATCAGCTAATAAAATGATAAAGAGAGGATCATCTATTCGAAATCGATATGGTGTTAAGCGAAATTATGTCGCTGAAGCAGATGTTAAAGGGAGAATAGGTGACGCTGCTGAAGAATTAGTATTAAAATACGAAAAAGAAAGCCTTACCAATATGGGATTTTCACATTTGGCGGAAAAAGTACATCGCATATCCAAAATTGAAGGTGATGGTCTTGGATATGATATTCTATCTTATGAGATTGATGGGAAAGAGAAGTATATTGAAGTAAAAGGTACAATTAATGAAGCGAATATTCCATTTCCTATCTCGAGTAGCGAAGTGCAATTTTCAGAAGAAAAAAATGAGGCATTTTATATTTATCGAGTATTTGGGTTGAAAACAGATACACCACAACTAAAAATTTATCAAGGTAGTATTAGTGCAAATTTTAATCTTGAGTCAATCAATTATTTAGCTGAATTGAAATAGTTTATTTGAGATTATTGGTAGTAAAAGGATACAATAATTGTTCGGAATACATCGTTTGTAATAATCTGATATCCGTTTACTTTAAATTTAATTTTGGCTATAAAACAAACATCTAATCATCTTTATATTAAACTTAATTATTGTAAATTACCTCAATTAGATTTCCTTCTTTTTGGGGTAATTGAAATAGTAAATATTTAATTAAACAGAAAGATTTATTCTGAGATATATTAAAGAATTTTTAATTCTTGGTTTTATTTGTAATGAAATGTTGAAGGTGTTAAAAAGTATAGAATACAAGTGTTGTATAATACCTATGTTGAAATTCCCCTTTGGTTTTTGCATAGGGAGTACTTAATAAATAATAAAATACTTTATTAGTGATTAATCTGTACCCTTTGTAAAGGACATTTTGAAAAAAGTTAGGCAACATCAAGAAGATGATTTCTGTATCCAACAGGAGTCATCTTTTTTAAATTCCATTGATATCTATAATGATTATAATACGTCATATATTTCTTAATCTCTTGTTTCAATTCATTAAAGGACGCGCAAGGTTTTATATGAGCTTCATCTTTCAGATGACCAAAAAACGATTCTTGTGGGGCGTTATCCCAACAGTTTCCTCTTCTTGACATGGATTGTCCAAGATTTAGCTTTTTGACTAGCTTTTGATAGGTAGGGCTTGTGTAGTGGGATCCTTGATCTGAATGAATATAAGCACCTTCAGTCAATCGAATCCGCGGATTCCTTTTTAGTTTATGGAGAGTTGTCGTTACGAGCTCTAATGTCATCTGTTCTGAAACATGGTAAGCTAAAATTTCATTAGTTGAGCCGTCTAAAATTGTAGATAAATAGGCCCTTTGATTCTTACCGTAAACTAAATAGGTGATATCTGTAAGAAGTGTTTTCCCTGGGGTATTTTGTTTAAATTCCCGATTTAATTGATTCGGTACTATTCGATGTTCTTTTGTAGCTTTAAGCATTCTTTTATAAGGATTCGCTTTGCGAACCGGACAAATAATCTCGTATTTCTTCATAATTCTACGGATACGCTTTAAATTGTAGACAACTTGAAACTGACCCGCCAATGTCATCTTTATCTGACGAGCCCCCTTCTTTCTATTTCTAAATCGAAGTGCTTTTAATATGGTTTCCTTCAAGATTTCATCTCGATCACTCTTTTGTTTCCGTTGTTCTTGAGATGAAACTGAAAAGTAATTATAGTATCCCGAACGGGATACACCAGCTATTTTACACAAATGACTAACCATATTCCTTAAGTTGTATTTCATGATGACAGAACGAATCAAGATGAATTTCTGACTAGGTGGTAGTGTTATTTCCTTCTCATCCTCCCTTCCATAAGTTTGATTTTTTTTAGCAATTCGTTTTCCGCCTTTAGTAAGTTTCGTTCGGCTTCTAAACGGGCATACTTTTCTTCTAACGTAAGCTCTCTCTCAAGAGTTCTTCCAGCGTTTTCGATACGTGTATCCCTTAAACCCAATACACCATTTTTTCTATAAGCAGCACGCCATCTACTTCCCGATGACATAACTCGTTTCATTCCAATCATATCTATATCAAAACCACATTCTTCAAAAATATTTCGAGGTAGCTTTCCTTTTTCATTTTCCTCAATAAAAATATGCTTAAATTCCTCTGTATAAGTGATACCTTTCTGACTTACAGATTTTACGTATAGGTTATTTGATAGAATTTGAATTTCTCTTTCTGTGAATAGTTTTTTTGTCATTTTCAACATTCTCCAATCCCAATTTTCCTTTTATTATACAAGAAATACCCTATAGAATAGACTTTTTTCAAGTGTCTATTCTATAGGGTACATTTTAGATTGTATGTCTCTTATTATAAACACTTAATTATTACCCTATGTATTTTATAAAAATAAGGGAGAGAGGAACCCAAGGAAATAAGAAAAACTACTTGGTAAGTATATAAAAGAGGAGCTTTTATAATGGAAGAAGAAAGTAATACAAAAAAAATAATTAAAAATAGTTGGAGAGTATCCAGTGTAATTTTATCATTTATATGTATAAATATCTTTTTGACAATATTGAGAAATGAAATGCATGATAAAATCCCGTCAGATTACTTAAGTTTTTGGGTAAAGGGAGTATTATATGTTCTTATTACCATACCATTAATACTATTTTTTGTTTCATATATTATTACTAGTATTTCTAATGCTAGAATCAGAAGAGAAACATTTTTTAGGCTATCTGATTATATTATATTCACCGTATCATTGAGCATAATAATAAATTATTGGTTTGTAAACACACCTGTTAGCATGTGGACAGGAAATGTTCTTTCAGATTTGTTCGATATAAGCATGTTTTTTTCATGTTGCATAATTTTATATTTTACTGGTGAAATTTTAGCGCGAATACAAAAATCTAAACAAGAGAAGAAAGAAAAAATAGCCAAAAGTCTTCAAAAAGAAAATAAAATAGAAGCCTATTACAACTCTGAATATCCGATAAATGATACAGAGCAGGATGCTTTAAATAGAGCGTCTTTTGCAGAAAAAATAGCTAATTCATTAGTTAAAAGTGGAGAAGACAGCTTAACGATGGGGATTTTGGGTAATTGGGGAAGTGGTAAAAGTTCAGTATATAATTTAATTAAAGAGAAAAGTGATAAGAATCATGTAATATTTATAGAGTTTAAACCATGGTATTTTGGTGAAAATAATCATGATATTATTCGGCTTTACTTATTGGAGTTTTTGGAAGGAATCAAAAAAGTTCAAGGATATAATCCTGAAATTGGTAAAGCGATAAAAAAGTATGCTGATATCTTATCCTCTGTTAGTTTGCGTGGTTTTGGAGCGACACTCTCATTTAAGGAACTAGTAGATAGATTTAAACCAGGTCAGAGTACGGATAGTTTATCTGATTTAAAAAAGGAAATTGAAATGTTGCTTAAAGATTATCCAAAAAGAATAGTCGTATATATTGATGATATTGATCGACTAGAGGGGTCAGAAATTAGAATGATTTTTAAGCTAGTACGTTTGGTAGCAGATTTTCCGAAGGTAACTTATATATTGGCTTTAGATGAGGAAGTTGTCCAAAAATCTTTATCATCAGTTTATCAATTTGAAGAAAAAGGGAATTTAGAAGATGCAAAAAAATATATAGAGAAATTTATACAAATACCTATTTATTTACCGAAGCCAGATTTTATTGATTTATATAACTTATGCAAAAAACAATTAAATAACATTATTGAGGAAAATAATATTTTAGATGAGAAATATACTGAAATTATAGATAGCTTAATAGAGCAAAAATTGTCATTAAGAGACCTATCTAGATACTTTAATTTGGTGAAGTTTTATTTACCATTTTTAAAAGAAGAAGTGAACGTTAAGGATTTACTGTATTTAATCTTAATTCAAGTTAGTTCACCGGAATTGTATCAATATATATATACTAATAAATTATTATTTATAAATAATTACAAGTTTGAATTAGACGATGAATTTAAAGCGTTACCCAGATTAAATGAATATCAGGGTATACTATGCACAATTTTCCCTTATGCAACACGTCTATTTGGAGGTGCATTTGAAGGAGAAATGGTAAATAAAAAAGAATGGGAAAAGGAAAAGAGAGTTTGCTCAGACAAGTATTTTAACCATTATTTTATGTATAGTAGCCCTAGAGATGCTATTTCTCAAAATGAATTAAGTAATTTCATTAGTTTGATTAAAGAAAAAGATTTAACTGAAATACAAACAATATATTTAGATTTAATAAAAGAATATAGTGCTAAAGAAGTAAATGAGAAGTTGGAACATAGATTGTCGGAGGTAGATGAGTGTATAGAAAAAATATTTACACTTCTTTTGAAATCATACCAAGAATTACATAATATAAGTGGGAATAGAAACGCCAAAGAAAGTATAAATTACTTAGCGCAGTTGATAGCAAAAAAAATATATTCGAAAGGGCGCGAATTTCCTGTAGAGTATTGGGAAGATTCCAATATTCTATTCATGTTAAAGATTTATAATTATTTACATAATAATTATAATTTGAAAATTTTAAAGTTAGCAATTAAAAATGCATATGAAAAAATTTCTGAAGTTAGTTATTTTAAAGTGTTTGATGAAGTTGATGCTAAAGAAGTTTTTTCTAAATGGAAAGACTTTAGTGATCAAGAAGACATAAAAAAGAAAGTTAAAAATTGGATTGATACAAAAGAAGATTTTGAAGAATTTTTAAATTATTATTTTAGTGATATAAACAGTGAAAAAATAGTAAAAGACAAGGAAATTTTAATTCATGTATTTGTTGCATCTACTCAATATTTAAGTGATAAAATATTACAAGAATATTTTGATCAGTATCATTCTCCTAAGACAGAAGTAGAGTGGGGACAATATATTGAAAAAAATAGAGCTGAAAATATTGGACTGTTTCTATTAGGGAAAAATAATTTATTTGAATATATTACTGGTGCTATTGAGGGTTTCCACGTTTCAAGTATGAAGAATGGTTATAGGGTAGAGCTGCCAAAATACATATCCATGGGAGTAAAGCTAATTAAAAGGTTTGGTAATAAAAAACAACTAATGAAAATAGAAGATTTATTAGGGGAAATAACAGAATATAATGATTTTATACAAGAACAATTAGATCTTCAATATGAAAAATAGGAACATAAAAATTTATTAACGCGGATGATGGAAGTATAAAACTAAAAGAGCAGGGGATACTGAATGGAATAAGAAAGGGGCTCTATCCATGAGTTATCTGAAAGATAAAAATAATAAGAATTTATTGTTAGTATGTATATCGTATAGTTAAAAGATATTCTATGTCTGGATTTATTATGGTGGATTATATCATAAATAATGATGAACTTGTATTTTTAGATAGGATTTTCTTTAAAAACTTGATTTAATTGATGAACTTGAATTATTAGCAAAAGTTTAATCTATTAATAAAAAGATAAGAAGGATTTAATAATTTGAGCCCTCTTATCTTTTTATATAATAAATTTAAAGAATCATTTTATAATCTTCAATAGTTAATTTTCGATTACCGTAGTGTTTAATTTCAGTTTTTATTAATAAATCATATGGTGAATCAACTTCAGTTAACCAATTATGAATATAATTATTAACTTTTTTTGAAAAATTTAATCCCCAATATTTTTTAATAACTAGAGCCCGCATTATATTAACTTCAGGACTAGGATTAAGGGGGATATAATCATCTTCCAGAGTAATATCTAGTACTTTCTCTTTTATTGATTCTATAAAGTTCTCAGCATAGACATCTGAAGTATTTAAGTTAATTGAAATTGCATCAAAATTATAGAATGTTCCTTTAGTGATATTATCAACACGAGTTTTTAATATTTTTTCTTTGAAAGCCCAATTATTTTGAATAGACCAAATATCTAATTCTATATCATTAATAAAAATTTTATATCCGTCAAATCTATTTTTTCGATAATTATAACCTTCGAAAGCTTTATCAAAATTTGTCAAATTACTATTTACAATTATATCAAAATCCCGAGGAGATTTTTGATAGGTGAAATCTCTTACTGCACCACCTATCAAAATTAATTCACCATATTCATTTAAATTATTAAATAAAGTTGATATGGAAGGGTTATCTTGTTGTAATCTCTTAATTCCATCAATAGCTGCTTTGTTTATAAGTGATGTAGCTATTGTCATAAAATTCCTCTCCTTATAAGTTTATGCCACTAAGATTCTTATATAATTCTAGTGCATAGGTATCAGTCATTCCACAAACAAAATCAGTGACTAATAGAAGTTTATCATATAAACTAGGTTCTCCTGAATGACTTTCAAATGGGAATTTATTCATTATATCTCGATAGTTACCGGATATTAGTAAATATAATTTTCCTTCTGCAGTTTTAGAATCTTTGTACTTATCGGAAATTACAGCTTCTACAAACATTTCTAAAAGTCCTTCTACTACTTTTCCACCCGCATATTCTCTTTTTAATATTTCTGGACTTTCAAAAATAATTTTAGCTAGATCTTTAAAAGCTTGACGCACTCTGTTAGCATCTGATACGTCGATTATTTCTTGATCAAATTCACCATTTAGTATTTGATCGTGTCTGTCTAAAAATTCCTTTACAACCGATTTTATCATATAACCTTGAGCAATAATTCTAAAGTGTTGAACGGTATTATCCAATCGGTCAGCACGGCCTTCACTAGCTTCATAGGTTTTAATAAATGAATCAAGTAGTTGTTTATCGGTTTCATTTCCATCTTTTAAATGGGTCTTTAAAGTTGATTCTATAGTATGATAGTCTAAGACTTTCTTCTTACAACCATCTTCTAAATCTGCAGCAGAATAAGCTATATCATCTGCTGCCTCAAGTAAAAAGGTAACAGGGTGTCTGTATATATCAATACCTGTAAAGTTTTTCACAGATTCAAAGCGGTTGGAATCCGATTGAAGATAGCCAAACTTCTTATAACTAACACCAAGACCTTTATCTTTTCTTTCATCGCTATTTTTATTTCCATCGATTGATGATCTAGGATATTTTAAAATACTTGCTAAGGATGCTGCAGACAAATTATAACCAAATTCATCTTTTAAATTATTTAATTTTGAGAGCAATCGGAACGTTTGGGCATTTCCCTCAAAATTAGTAAAATCCGCCACTTTATTGACTCCTAGTGTAGTAGCTGCTTTCTTTCCTTGCTCGCTATTCTCAAACCAATCAGAGAAAAATCTTTGAATAGCAGCTTCGCCAAAATGTCCATATGGAGGATTACCTAAATCGTGTACTAAGCCTACAACAGATAATAAAGCACTAATTTTACCTTTATGTTCGTCTTTTAATTTGCCTTGTTTAATTAAATTTTCTTCAATACTTATGCCTATAGATTTTCCAATACTTGAAACTTCAAGTGAATGTGTCAATCTGGTTCTGACAAAATCACTGCTATCTAAAGGGAAAACCTGTGCTTTATCCTGAAGCCTTCTCACAGCTGAGCTGAAAATTAATCTGCTGTAATCATCGTCAAAATCATTTCTAAGGTCATATTCGTTACCTTTTGTTCGATCTTTTACTTCACCATCTCTTAAACGTACTCCGCTTAAAAGTGAATCCCAGTTCATTTTTGTATTAGTCATATAGTTTGCACCTCAAATGTTTTAATGAAATATCTATATCTTACATTATTTTTTAATCAATTCAAAGTTGTAGGGCTTTATTAATACAAGAAAGCAAACAAAAGGTATATGTGAAATAGTTTGAGTAAAAGTATCCTTGGTTGATATATAACCAATATTCAAGAAAGACCCAGTGTTTTGAAAATCAGTTAATAAAAACTTTAATAGTAGGGCGACGGTTATAAAAAATGCCTTTTTGTTCAATAATGTTTTGACTATAAAATTTTTGATTGCAATTATATACTAATAATTAACTTTCCATTGTAAATTTAATTATTTATAAAATAAAAATATTTAGTAACTATTTTGAAGTATCATATAGGTGAGAACTAAATTATCGCGAAGAATATTCTGAATTAATAACAAAAAAAGAGGGGAACGTTATAATTATAGTGTAAGATTATAATAGATTTTGTTTAGATAGTATTCAATTAGTAAATACTGTACACTGTATTCCTATAAAGAACGGTGTGATAGTTGATATATAAGATTATTAGTTATTTATTCTGGAAAAATGGTTACCGAATTTGAATAGGGAGCAATTGATTATGTCATTGAAAGAAAGATTGTCAGTACAAGAATTAAATAGACTATATCATAAACAAAAATTATCTATAAAGAATATTGCAGACTTATATCAAGTTACACCCATGTCTATTCATTATTCGATGGTTAAATAAAATCCCATCCCCATAGAAGGAATAATTTTGAAAAAAGTTTAAACCCTCCTTCTCATTCAATAGAATTACATATTTCAAAAAGTGATTTGATTCAGTTACATTATAAAGAAGAAAAGCGAATTTATGAAATATTTAAAACGCATTCATCAACTTTGGTTAGGTTATTAAAAAAATATGAGTTAAACCGAGAAGTAGTGGCTACTATAAAGACATTGCTAAAAATTTTTTCAAAAAAACATTATATGTCTATCTCTTGCAACATTAATAGCATTATTATATCATAAAAATATCAATATATATAAATTTAATATATTGAACGTACTGTTTATGAACATAATTTCAATTTCTAAATTGCTCAATAATTCAATGTTTTCTTTCATCTCTTTATAGACACTGCTAAGCGAATTAGTGAGGAGTTTATAATGCTCTTATGTAAAGATACTCTTAAACAAATTAATGGTTATAGTAGTACGTTATAATTAAGTGGTATAAACTACATGTTTATATCTTTTTTTATGGAAAATGTTATAGTTAATTTACATATATTTCTTGGTTGTGGTATTAGAGTGTTTGTTAACTGTAAATTTAATTTGTGTAACTTTATTAAAAACATAAGAATAACATATTTAATAAATATTTGTTCCAATCGGATTACAGCAAAAGGCATTCATATAAAGCCATTGTTAAAACAATTATATCGAATAGATAGAAAGGGCTAATAAATAATAGGAACATGTAGTGGAGTATGTATATATGTTTTTTGAAAGGTGAATTGTATGCAAGATTTTAATATTGAAACTGTTAATAGAGATGCAAGTGATAAATATAAAGGATTTAGGTATCAAAAATTTCGAGTTGCTATAAAAATGTTGCAATTAATAAAATTAAATAGCAAAAACAATATAATTGCACTTCCAGAGTCTAGAGAAGATGGACATTTTATTGATGACGAAGGTCACGAACATCTTGAACAAGATAAATTATATGAGAAGGGTTTTTCGTTTAATTCCTCTGAAATTCAAAAAACTATGATTAATTTTTTGGACAATTATATTGAATTGAAAAAAGACCCGTATATAAATTTTATTTTTTTTACTAATACTAGCTATGTTAGTGAAAATCAAACAAAGAAACTAACTCAAATCGGACTACAGGTATTAGAAAAGCCTATTCTTGAGTACTTGGTAGAAAAGGATTTTAATGACAATGTTGTAAATTTTATTTCTAAATATTTAATTCATACATATAGAGAAACATATAGTATTGAAGAAGACAAACCAGAAACTTATCACATAAATTATTTGACAATAAAAAAAATGGTAAGTGATGAATGGAGTGAGTTTTTAGAGAAAATATCATTTAAATTTGATGAAAGCAACTTAGAAATCTTATCTCAAGAGCTAGATAAAGAAATTAAAGAATGTCAGTTTTTCTCCCCTGAACATTTTGGGAAAGAGAATCTAATTAAAAGAAATTTATTAGATGTTATAGATGAACGGATGACGCAAAAGCATGTGACGCAAAAAATTATTAATGTAGATTCAGTGAGAATTATTTATAAGGAAGCGGAAAGTATGAATAGTGAATTAGTGATAGATGAGATCTATCCATATTGGGATGATGTTGAAAATGAATCAGAAGGAGAACTATTAAGGAATTTAAAAGAGAAAATTCTTACAGTATGTCCTGAATTTAAAGGTAAAACAATTAAAAGATACATTAGAGAAGCTGCAACAGTAAAGGATGAAATTAAACGATTTGATAAGAGACAGATTAATTCTCTAAAATATCGAGTTTATGAAAGTATGGGGAAGTTTTTCGATGAAGAATTTAAATACAATGAAAATTTCACATACGAACATTTGAATGAAGCTATTAAAACATTAAGAGAATCTGTAGTAACTGACCTTAATCAATTGAAGAAAGACTATAATTATGGAGTAAGAAATGATATTACAGTGCAAAAAGTAGCAATGTTATTAATAGATGAATGTTTTTATTCGTTTGATGAGGTGTAAAAATGAACGATAATTTTAAGGAAAAAAGACTTTTATATAATAACAGCGAAGATTTATATTTTTTAGCCTATAATTTAATTCTAATTTTATCGGTGTTAGATTGTAAAACTAATAAAAGCAGCTTTAAAGATTATAGGAAGTTAATCTTTTTAATCCCAATTATATCTAATGAGAAAAATACACAGCTTTTATTAAACTATTACAAAAATGATATTAAGCCAAATGCACATATTATTAAAGAGTTAAACCGAATATATTATGATGCGATAGAAACAATAACTCTAATAAGGTATTTGTTATTAATTTTAGAAAAAAGAAATATCATTAAAATTATTGTTGAAGATAAAAAAGTTAATATCTATTTGTTGGAAAATGAAACTATTAAAATGTTTATTCAAGATAACAAATTTGAAAAAGAAAAAAGACGAATAATTGATATTAAAGGAAAGATTAAGACTTTGAAAAGATTAAATTATATGACTTTTGTAAATAACTTTTTTAAAATAAATGGGGTAGCGATATGGGAGCAATAGTAATTAATTCTTTAAAATATAGAGGAGATACATATTTTTATAGGAATGAAAAATTTACTAAAGGTTTAAATTTGTTGGTAGGGGATAATGGGAATGGGAAATCTACTTTCACCTACCTAATTGTTTATTGCTTAGGTATTGATGTAGAATTTTTTAAGGAGAGTAGTAAAGAACCTATAAATGAAATTTTACAAGACTCTAATAAAATTATTGAGTTAAGTATAAGTATTAATAGTGAAAAATTTATATTAAAAAGACAAATCGGTGAAAATATAATTAATGTATATGATTTTAAAGCAGAAGAATATATAACATATAGTGTATATAGAAAAGGTTTTATTTATCAAAAAGAAGAAATGACATTTTCTGATTGGATAATGAATAAATTAGGTATTGAATTTGTGGAGATAGAACAAAATAATACGACTCATCGCTTAAATATTGATGACCTATTTAGATATATTTATTATGACCAATTAACAGAAAATAAAAAGATAATTAGTGAGTTTGGAATACAACCTTCTGATTATTTTAAGAACAGTAATATTATGAAAAGAAGTATTTTTGAAATATTAATGTCAGGTTATAATTCCGAGTATTATAAAAAGTACTCGGAATTAAAGAATTTAACTAAAGAATTACAAGTAGAGAAACAAAAACTAAAATCTATTGAAATAATTCAACATGAAATACTGAAACAATTAAGAAAACATGATATTGAAAATATAAATGAAGAATTGATAGCTACGAAAACTGAATTAAAAAGATTAAATAATATCAGAGAAGATATTAAAAGAGAGCGGCATTTTGGTGAAGAAGTAGCTTCAAGAATTCAGGAAATCCAAAAGAATATCGTTATTGAAACACATAAATTAAAAAATTATGAGTATCAGCTAAACTCAGTTTCTGAAGGTTTATCAAAATCATTAAGAGTTAAAGATGATTTAAAAAGTGAAATTGAACATATAGACAAAGTTCTATTTACCACACAGTATATAGATTTAATTAATGATGAAGAATGTCCATTTTGTTTAGAAAAGATGGATTTAGATGAAAATAAATGTATTTGTGGTTCCAATAATCATTTGGATTTTTCTAGATTTATATATTCTGATAAGGAATATATCCAGTTGTTAAAGTCAAAAGTAAAATCTTTAGAAACAATCAATGAAGTCATTGAAGGGTATAGAAAAGATTATGCTCAATTAAATGAAATTATCGAAAATACAAAAAAACAAATAGAAATATTAGTTAATGAAGTTAAAGCAATTACAGGTGATATAGAAGTAAATTCAAATGTTTCTGCTATTGAAGAACTTACTGATAAAATAATCCCATTAAAAGAAACCGCTTCTGAATTAGAGATATTAAAAGAGAAGGCGAAAGATATAAAAAATTCTAAAAGTACAATTAGTATGCTAGAGGATAAAATTCAAAAGGCTAGAAAACGTTTAGATCAATTAGAAGAAGAAAAAGATAATATGTTCCAAAAAAATATAGAGCAGTTTGAAAAAATATATAGTGAATATCTTAGAGATTTTTTTGATGCTAATGAAAACGAATATACAGTTAAATTAGACAGAAATTATTATCCGTTTATTGGTCAGTATAAAGAACAAAGTTTTAATGTACCAAGAAGACTATTCTTTTATTTATCTTTACTTAAATTATCTTTAGATCCAGATTATCAAATCGCTTTCCCAAAATTTTTAATAATTGATACTTTAAAGGCTGAAGGAATTGAAATTCCGCATTTAAAAAAATTGTTCACTTATATTGAGGAATTTAAAGATGCAGATTGTCAAATACTAATTACAAGTGGATATGATGAATACGAAGAAGAGTTGCAAAATAAGTTTTTAATTGATTATTTATCTTCAGAAAACAAACTTCTAAAAAAAAGGAAAAATGTAAGGAAGTTAAAAAAGTAAGAAGATTTAATAGTTGAATATGTATATTAATAATTTTTTATGAATTAAAAAGTCTTAAACGAAGTTCGTAAATATTTAATCCTCACTAGAGGATTAAATCGATAAAGTAAGTGCGGATTTAAAGTTTACAACTCCTTTGGTTCTAAGTTCGGCATAATACGACATGAATTACAAATAGGTAAATAATACTGTAAAGCATTCTTCACCTTTTACATTGTGATATTAATGGTTGTTGTCATACTGTATGACATTACCTCTAAATTATTCAATGAATAATTTAATTTATTTAATAGACATGTTATGTGTAAAATCTTAAAAATACAGTTAGAACATACTTGATCTGTTCTCAAAATATATGAGTTTTTTTCATAAACACAAAAAGGGCATTAAGCCCTTTTTATCTCCTTCAATTATAGATGTATGTAAAACTTGACTTGCCAAGTCATAACGCTCATTCTGTGTTAAATACTCTACCTCATATCTGTAAACAAGCTTTTCTTCGGCCAACCCCAATTTTTTATTTTGTTCCGTCGCGTCCACAAAAGCTATTTTTCTTGCCTTAAATTCTGTAGATGTACTTCCTCGTTTATTTGTAATTCGATTTTTTTCGGATGATGTAGTTTCATTTAAAGACGAAGTAAATTCTTTTATCACAGATTCGTTTTTTATAATTTGGTCTTCACTTGAAAGTTCCAAGTCTGGTAAACTTGCTAATGTCACTTTTTTATCCCATTCTAGTATTTGTCACATAAAATAGACTGGTTCTTGTTGTTCATTATCATGTGTTATGTACGCCAACTTTCCTAAGTGAATATATGGTTCCGTCTCTTTGGTGATACAGTTACGTTTAAATATATGAATATTATTTTTTTAATGATCGTGATTAATAAAACCTTGTATACGTGGATCAGTTAGGTTTTGTTGTGTTTGAGGTTGCCAGGTTAAAATACCTTCGTTATTTATTCCTTCGTCGAAAGGTTGTCCAAAATGAGATTCTGCTAGAGTAACTAGGAATCTATTTCTAATACTCTCTATAAAAAATATATTTATTATATATGTTACTAATTGCTAAATATTTTCGGAAATGAATTTATTTATTCTTTTAATATATTCTTTATCGCTGTCATCGCCTGCTTCTAATATTTGATCGACCCTGTTTTTTACTGCATCACCAACTTCGGTATTAAATTGAATGATTTTTAACTGTGAATCGAATTCAAGGTCAAAAAAACCAAATTCTGAAAACATAAATAGCATACCAAGAACTAAAGCAGTAAGCTTGTCAAACAGTTTTTCTTTTTTTTCACTATGCCATAACTTATCTACATAAAATTGATTGAATTTATTTGAATCCACTTGTATGTTATTCTGGTACATTGAATAACAAGTATATAATACAGTGAAAGCGGACATGTTTAAAATGGAATAGAAGATACGGTCTAAGTTCGAAAAGTGACCGTTGTATATGAACGTTAACTAATAGCGATATATAAGGTGGCCCAGCAGGATAGAGCAAGTCGTCGGTTGGGAGTTCGAGTCTCTCCTGGGATGCTTTTACAAGAAAAAGGTTGGTATATCAAGGGTTTTGATGGCTAGTGATAGCCTGATCAGTCCGACGTATACTAACCTTTTTTCGTTGTTTTTTCGTACAGTCGTTGGACACCTTTTGGGACGTTTTTGAGACAACAGTTTTATCTTTAAATGGTGTTCTTCAGACAATTAAGATTAGGTAATCAAACGAATATGAGCGACAGAGTGCGAGGGAAGCATTGTACCAATTACGGGTTCATACATGTCTAGGGCAGGGGAGGCAGTTCCACTCCTGCAACTTCAGTAAAATGCGAAATACATCTTCTTGTTCTAACTTAATTAATTTAAATCCTCGTATGAAAATAATTTGTTGCACAAAAATTGGTTAAAACATACAATTCTAGATGAATGTTTCTTTCATAGAGCCCAAATAGGAAAAAAATTTAGACATGATAAGAGTAACACTTCATTTGTAGGATTAGGTTAAATATGAAATAGTGATTACTATGGTATATCAGCTTGCAGACAGTATTAAGACAAGTCCAATGAATACTATAATCCGAATTGTCTCAGTAGAAGGAAGAATGGGATGGTACTGTTATGAAGGCAATAATAAAAATTAACTTTTTATGGAGGAATGTCCAGTGAAATATGATTCTTTAAAAGAAAGCAACTACTACCAGATAGAAACTTTTAACTATAGCAAAGATATCAAGAAGTATTTCGAACAAAATAAGGTAATATTTGGGCTTGGAAGTGAGTTAAACTTAACAGAGTTTATCAACTCAGATAAAGAGTTAGAACACAGATTTAAGACAACGATTAAATCATTTTTAAATATTAAAAAGGGTGATTACATACAGTGGACGCTAATCGAAAAAATTGATACAGAAGAGAACGGCTTTTTAGAAGTAAACAGAATACTAGGGAAAATAGAGCAGAATCTTCAAGAGGGGTACGAATTTATAGAAGGTATAGGACATTCATTACCAGTAAAAGTTATAGAGAAATCAACTCAGGTTAGAGAATCTATTGATTTTATGGCGTTCACTGAGGTAGAAGGTACTTATGACTTTCCTGAATTTAAGACATTAGAAGGCTTTGATAAGTTACAAAATGAAGAAATAACGAAATGGTATGTCAGATTCAAATATTTTGGTTTGGAGAATATTGAAGTTAATAATAATGAAATGAAAATTAAGTTTAAATATATTCCGAGTAAGGAGGGAAAGAGAACTATTTTAGATAAGCTAAATCTATTAGCAAAAGAACAAAATATAATAATAGGAGAATTTTTATCTAAGACCAATGCTGAACCTCAGGTTTGTAGGGTTATTGGAAAGGTAAAAGAAATTAATACAGAAGGAAATATAGAATTAATATTAGAGGTAATATCTCAAGAAAATAAGAAATACGAGTACTCTTCCACTGTAGATTTGAAAGTTTCAGAGGGAAATAAGGTTCTTGATTTTTTAACTACTAAGCTCAGAAAGAACAAAAACACTATCTTGTATGGACCACCGGGTACAGGGAAAACATATAATATATCAAATGAAATATTAAAAATTACAAATCCTTCTATGGTGAATAACAAAGAAATAGATAGAAAGGAAATAAATGAGGAAATAAAAAAATTACAAAAGAAGGGTAGGACTAGGTTTTGTACTTTTCATCAATCATATGGTTATGAGGAATTTATTGAAGGTTTGAGGTCAGATGGAAGTGGTAACTTTATAGTTGAAGATGGAATATTAAAAGAAGTAGCTATTCAAGCTATGTTTAGTGCCTTACCGTACGAATGTACAGCTGAGATTGTAGATAATGAAGAGAAGTTAGATGAGAAAGAGTTAAAAAGAAAGAAAAAACAAGTAGTTATGAAATATATAAATCAAGGCAGTACATTTAATTTTTTTAATTGTGACCAATATGTTGTTGTAATAGATGAAATAAATAGAGGTAACATATCGAGGATTTTTGGGGAGCTAATAACGTTATTGGAGGAGGATAAAAGGCTATGTCAGGAAAATGAAATAATAGTAAAACTTCCTTATTCTAAAGATGAATTTGCTTTACCACCTAATCTACATCTAATAGGTACTATGAATACATCAGATAAATCTATTGCACCAATTGATATAGCATTAAGACGAAGATTCAAATTTGCAGAGGTAATGCCTAAGGAGGAGCTTTTAACTAATGTTGGAGGAATAGATTTACATAAGATGTTAAAGAAAATGAACGACAGGATAGAGTATTTATACGATAGAGATCATAAGATAGGACATGCATATTTTATAAATTTATTAACCTTAGAAGACATAATAGAGACTTTTAAAGATAAGATAATTCCGTTATTACAAGAATATTTTTATGAAGATTTCTATAAGGTTGGTTTAGTATTAGGTGGTATAGGAACATCAAATGAAGAAAAATACATTGTATACAAAAAAGAAGCCAATCCTGAAATTTTATTTAATGATGCAGTTGATGGAGATTTCTCTATAGTAGATAGATACCATATAAAAAATACAATTGGAGTCGAGGAGCTACTAAAAATATATGAATAAATATATATGTGTGCGAGAATCTTTTGACTGGATAGGAATTGGTTCAAAAGCAGATGAATTAACACAAAAAGAATATAATGTATTAGTTAAATATTTGGAAAATAATGAAAAATATGATATAGAGAAGATAATTCAAAACAAATATAAGAAAATAAGATTCATTAATTATGTAGGTATTTTAAATATAGAAAATTTGACTATTGAAATACTTCCTAAAATATCATTAAGTGAAGATAAAAATACAGATAAGAAAATATTGTTAAGAATGCTTTCGAAATGTATGGATTTAGAACTAAATTTAGATAAGGAAATAAACTCCAGGTTACAAAGTTATAATTTATTAGAATTAGTAACCGAAAAATATATTGACAGTTTGTTGAAGGAACTGAATAAAGGCTTGTATTTTGAGTACGTAAATAAGGAAGAAAACTTGAATGTAATAAGGGGGAAATTATTACTTAATAAGCAGGTTAAATATAACTATGCAAATAAAGTAAGGGCTTATAATGCTTATAGTGAATACAGTTCTGATAATATTTTGAATCAGATTTTTAAATTAGCCTGTATTAGAATTTTAAACAAAGTTTATAACAATAAAATTATTAATAGGACTAAAAAAGCCATATTTGATTTAAGTAATGTAAGTGTTGTTACTATGAGTAGAGAAACATTAGAAATGACAAAACTAAATAGGCATAATGAAAGGTTTTCATCCTGTTTTGAATTAGCCAGATTTATTCTCTTAAATGTTGCGAATGAATCCTCTATTGGGAGTAGTTCTGGATTTACCATGTTATTTGAAATGAATACCTTATACGAAAAATATATAGGTTATTTAATCAAGGAGATATGGAAGGGAAAGGGAAGAAAAGTATTACTTCAAGATAAGAGTAAATACCTTTTACTGAATACAAAAACAAAACAAAAAAACTTCAATTTAAAACCTGATATTGTTTTAGGGGAAAATAACAGTTATCAAATAATTATAGATACGAAATGGAAAGCAGTTGAATATAGGTCTAAATCGTCTTTAAAGGTTGAAGATATATATCAAATGTATGCATATGTTTCTAGTTATAAAGAAGCCAAAAAGGCAGTGCTACTTTATCCCTGTCTAATTAAGGAAAAAGAATATCCAACTTGGGATTTATTACATTATGAAGGTAAACAAATAGAGGTGAAAACAGTAAGGTTAGATAGTTATGAAGATACTATAGATGATTTAAAAAACATAATTGTGGAGAATTAAAAAATTTTGAGGATATTAATTGCTTTACAATGGCTAGTGAAAGGATGAATTAGACAAGGTACAAGGGGAACACCTAGTTAGGCAAAAACCGAATTTAAATACTTCAAAAATAGTATTAAGTAAGAAGCCTTTCTCAACTAGAAAGTTCAAGGGATTACAGGGATTAATTTTATGAACTTGTTAGAGCTATAAACAGCCCTTTTCAAAAAGTTAATTAATGAATTTAAGTAAATATTATAGGCACTCTTTAAGGTAGTCTTTTTTGTATGTAAGGTAGATCTATTGGATATATTAGTAGCTCTAACACTCCTGTAACCCAAGTTAAACTCATTACCGTATACAACAAAAGAAAACAATGTTAATAGACGTACTTTTAATGTGTAAATTTTCGTATAGAAAAAGGGTGAACATTTTGTTCCCCTTTTTTTCTTTATAAATTATTAATTGGACTATGTTTATTGTGTTGAATTATAATATCTTTACTTGTAATATTTACATATTTCCTAACCATCTCAATTGATGAATGCCCTAAAATCTTTTGAAGGGTCATTACATCACCATTGTTAAGCAGATAATACTTTGCAAATGTATGTCTGAAAGTGTGAGGAGAGACTCTTACTCCTTTAATTCCTGCATTATTACCATATGTTTTTAATCTTTGTCTAAATCGTGCAGGATCAACGGTATTTCCATAAACAGTAGTAAATATATGCAGAGTATCAAATCCCTCAATTTCAACTAGTAATTCACGCAGTAGCTTACTAGTCTTTTGGGAAATAGGTACATATCGAGTTTTACGATTTTTTGTATTAGTATCCTTTAATTCAATCACATTCGTTTTAAAATCAATATCCTCTTGTTGAAGGTTTAACGCTTCACTAATTCGCATGCCTGTATCAGCAAGTAACATCATTAATACATAGTCCCTAAATCCTGCGTATGTTCGTTGATTTGGCTGTTTAAGTAAAGTTTTTAATTGATCAACGGATAATGCTTCTATATTATCTTGTGCTTCTTTTAATGACTTAATTTTTGTAAAAGGATTTAATTGTATATATTCCACTTCAACGAGGAAGTTGTAGAATGCTCTCATATGTTTCATGATAGTATTTATATAAGAAACTGAAACACCAACGGATTTATATTTTTCCTTAACACAATGGTTGATTTTATGCTTAACGTGATCATTCTTCAAGTAATATAAAAACTCTAAAATGGTATTTGTATCGAGTGTATTAGGTGTTACATCTTCATGATGTTCTTCTAAATATCGGTGAAATACTAAGAAATATCCCTTCTTATTTTCGAGGGTTCTTCTCGCAAGACCTTCTGTTTCTTTTGCAAACATATAAATGTTAAATAACTCTTGGAATGTATAAGTTGTAACCTGTGTAACTTCAATGTTTGTACGATCTAACTTGGCTTTTCCTCTTTTACCTGTTCTAGACAAAATAAAACGCCTCCCTATATCGGTAATTTGGTTTACCGTATAAGAAGACGTGAATGACTTGCACCCTAAAAAGTAAATGACCGCAACACTAGGGTGGTTTTTGGTATGTAAGGTATAAAACATTAACATCTACAAACCCTTGTAGAATGCAATCTCTTGAAAACTATGACCCCGACTGGTCTCGAACCAGCGACCTCCATCCTGTCAACGTGGAGGTCTTTTAAATAATCTAGTCTTTTCTTTGTATTATAAACTCCCAAAACTTTTTTAATTCCTCACGTTTTTGAGGAGTCGCATTTTTTATATCTTCAAACCATTGATAAAGCTCAGGATCTTGTACGTCTGTAATTTGTCTTATTTCAGTTGTACCAAGGAGGTAATCGATAGATACTTCAAAAAAGGTGGCTAATTTTATCAATGTATTATAATCAGGTTCTCGATTTCCTTGTTCATACATTGCATATGTAGTTCGAGCAATCCCTAGTTGTTTTGCCATGTCTTCTTGACGCAGTTTGCGTTCTTTTCGAAGAGTGTGTAGTCTAGTGCCAAACATATGCTACCTCCTTTTAGGTGTTTTCTACATCAATTATAACGTCACAATATGTAACATTTAATAAAGTACACGAAATGTGTAAAAAATATTGATTTTAAACTTATTATTATGTAATATAATTATTAGTTACACATTTTGTGACAATGAAAGAGGGGGAATAATGAGGTTTTGGTTATTGGAAAAACGTAAAAATAAAGAGAAAACACAAGATTATATTGCATATAAGGCAAGAATATCTAGAAGTATGTATGCAATGATTGAAAGTGGTGAAAGAAATCCAAGTGTTCCTGTGGCAAAGAATATAGCTAAGGTACTAAATTTTAATTGGACTCTTTTTTTTGATGAGTAATGTCACGTTTTGTGTAACTTGAAGCGTGATAAGTTATGTTTCTATATTGTTTTCCTAAAACGAAATAAATTATTAGTTATTTTCAAGAAAATATTAGATAAGGAAAGTGTTTAATGTGAATATGAAAAGATTTGAAATGCGTGAAAAACGCTTAGCAGAACTACTAGGTGCAAAAGTACTATGGGAGTTTATTAGTGCAGTAACAGAAGAAATTGAAAAACAGGAATTAGAGTCGACACCAGGTTTATTAGAAGATCTATTTCTACATGTGAAAGAAACCATTCAAATTCAAAATATGAATCAACGTATAAAAAAAGCCCCTGTAAAAACAGAGGCTGATGGTATAAATAAAGATACAATATTTATGGAAGCATATGTAGAATTAATTAATCATAAGTTTGTTATTTCTGAATTAGCTGTAGAACTTTCATCTGTTCTAAAAGAATTAAATTGTTTTGTTCAATCATCTTTGCCACAGTTTCAAAGTAAGCTTAATTCTCAAGAATCTCAATCTGTTTCTCATTTAGGAAGTGATTGAAGCATTTTTTTCATTTCTTCACACTTGTATATATTATTATTGTTATTTGAGTATTCAACTAATTCATCGCAACAATTTTTGTATTTAATTATACTTAAAATCGCTAATGTGTGAATATCTAGTGTTAATTTTCTTTATATTAATCTTACACCTAAATATATCCAGCATAAGAATTATTCTTTAAAAAATGTGTAATTTATCATTAGTATCAAAAGGTACAATTTAAAAGAAGTTAAAACTAATAAAAGAAAACCTAAAACATAGTGGTAATTTCTGAATAAGGAGAGTGGTGTTATTTAAATTCAGAGAGAGGCACGGATTCTATCATGAAATAGATAAGTTGAACTTTATATTTAGGAAAAAAGAATTGTTAGAAAAGGGGGCTTTGTTTCTAAGCTTCTTTTTCTTTTTCAAAATTTTTATGTTGTGTCATCAAATAATGTGCATTCTAATCTTGTTTTGTTTCATCATTCAATTGTAGCAATAATTAGATACTTATTAAATATTAATATACAGTTTCTCGGTTCATCTGATCAGGAAATATTGGAGATATAGGAGATGTAATATTTTAGTGAAAAATATGATTAATTTTGGTAATATTGTAGATATTATCATATTTTTTTGTCGTCACTTATCTTCTTGGATATTTGTTTCAATTTTTTTTTGATTTTTAGTTTATTTTTTTCTTTCTCTAATTGTTTAAATAGTTTACTAGGTTTCAATTAATCACTTCCCTAATGAGTTAATACTTTATAATATTCATGGGGTTTTATATTATGACATAATTATTATTTTAGGAGGTAAGAATTCAATGGAATTAGTAATATTACATCTTTCAGATCTACACTTTGATAATAAAAATATTAAAGACATAAATATAGTACTAGATGCATTATGGAAAGATATTAAAAAGTTAGATTTAAAGGTTGATTATATTTTGTTTAATGGTGATTTGGTAAATAGAGGGAATGAAATGGAGCAATTTAATTTAGCTAAGACTGGATTTATTAACCCACTTCTAGAATCTACTAGTCTTTCTATTAATGAATTTTTTATGGTTCCAGGTAATCATGAAGTTAATAGAGATTCTATTAACCAATTTATTGATGGGAATATTACTGATAAGTTTAATAATCGAGATGATTTAAATTATTTTATTGACACTATTGATAAAAACAAGCAATTATTAGTAAGGCTTGATAATTATAATAAATTTAATGGTGAGCTACATAAGGAAAATTCAAACTTGAATACTAGTAATCCCATGTATTCAACATATATTTTTAATCATGGAGATACTAGAATTGGTCTGGCTTGCTTGAATACAGCTTGGGGTTCCTTTGGTGGGGATGATGATTATGCGAAGATATTGTTAGGGGAAAGACAGGTTGATAATTCTATAAATGATTTAGAAGATTGTGACTATAAAATCGCCATGTTACATCATCCTATCGAGTGGTACAAGGAGTTTGATAGAGAATCGGTTTATGATAGGTTAATAACGGGATTCAATATGGTAATGACTGGACATGTTCATTCACAAAATTATAAAGAAATAGCATTTGATAATTACAATACAGTATTTCTTAAAAGTGCTTCTCTGTTTCAAGGAAGAACTTATAATGGTTATTCTATACTAAAATTTAATTTTGAATCTAATGAACTTGAGGTCATATTGAGAGAATATTATGATGGGGCAAGAAGGGTATTTGGTAAAGCTGAGAGGATAGCAGAAGATGGTTTGCTGAAGTTAAGTTTGAATAAAAAAAAAAATGATAAAACATTAAAAAAAAACTTAACTATTAAGAAGACTTTAAAAGAAAAAGTTTTTATAGATATAAATAATAAACTTCTTTCTGTTTCTTCTGACTCAATGGCACCTAAAGAAATAAATGATATATTTGTTCCGCCATTTCTAACCACACAACCTGAAGAAAGTGGTAATGCTAAAAAAGAATTAATGGATGATGAGAACCTTGAATTAACGGATGTCTTGAATTCTGATAAGAATATTTTACTCATTGGGAAGAAGGAGATGGGTAAAACTACGTTAATTAACTATATTTGTAATTTCTATCTAAATAAACATGAGAATATAAGAATTCCGGTTATTATTGATTTCAATGAATTGCCAAAAGGGAAGAATGTAGTACACAAAGCGATTCAAAACTTTTTAATTAATTATGATATTGTAGATTTTGATATAAGTGAAAATTTAAAAAAAGGGAACTGTGTATTATTAGTTGATAATTTTAATCTTAAGAACTCAAAAAACTTAGAGAGATTTGTTGAATTTTGCCAAGAATTTGGTGGAAATAGATTTATAGTAGCTATGAATGAAGACATACTACAAACTATGAAAATTAAGGATCTACCTAACTTAGGATTTAATTATAGTAAGTATTACATTAACACTTTTAGAAGAGGACAAATAAGGCAGTTAGTCAAAAATTGGTTTTCTTTTAAGGATATAAACGATGATTTAATTTTAGATAGGGTAATTGCAAGTATAAAAAGTATTGGAGTACCTAGAACACCTATGTTTATTTCATTGATGCTGTGGATCCTAGAAAAACAATCTAATTTTGTTCCTGTCAATGAAGCGTCGCTAGTTGAAAATTTTATTGAAACTCTATTAGAAAAGTTGCATATCGAGGAAGCGAAGTATGAGACGGTTGGCTATAAAATCAAAAAAGATTTCTTGGCTTATATTGCTAGGAAAATGGTAGATAATAACGAATGTTATATTGAAAGGAGCCGATTTGAGGAATACTATGTCCATTATTTTAATTCTAAAGGATTAGAAATTAGTAGTGAGCTAAAGGAAACTTTTTTTCAAAAAGGAATTTTATTAAATAATGGTAATAAAATTTATTTTAGATTCACCTGCTTTTTAGAATACTTTATTGCTGTAGAAATGGCTGAAGATGAAAGCCTGTATGATAAAATATTAAGTAAAACTAACTACTTGGATTATATAAACGAAATTACATATTTCACAGGATTAAACCAAAAAAGAAAGAGTTATGAAATTCTGAAAATCATTGAAGAAAGGTTATTGGAATCTTTTCAGGAAATAGATGAAATCATAGACATAAGGGAAATATCAAGATTACCAGTAAAAGAAGTAATATTTTCAGCAATAGAAGAAGGAAATATTAAAACAAATTTAAAGGAAGTTAAACTAAGTGATGAGGAAAAAGATATTCTCTTGGATGCTAAGGATGAAAAACCAGCAGAACTATCCCATATTAAGGATAATAGAAAAGAGGAAGTTAAGGAAGAGTTTATTAAGAATCTGGAACTATACTCAAGTGTTTTGAAAAATTGTGAATTGATTGAAGTTGAAATGAAAAATGAAGCTTTGTCCTTAGCGATAGAGAAATATTGTAAGTTAGTTGGGGTAATATATAAACTTCTATATCAATTTCTATATGACGATTTGGAAAATGAGAATAGCATGGTAGATGCAGAGATGAAAGAGGATGATGAGCAAATCTACATGTTAACAGTGGGGGTTCCGTTAATAATTCAAAGTTTTACTTTAAAGAATTTAGGTACTCCAAAATTAAAAATTAGTATAGAAAGAGAAATTTTAAAGGCTAGCACAGATTTTGAAAAGTTAATGTTGGTTTCTTTATATGGTGATTTAAGATTAGAAGGTTACATTGGACAATATGAACTCTTGTTAAAATCTACAAAGTCTAAGTTAATTAAAGAAATTATATTTATGAAACTCTTTTACTATCAAGCTTTCTATACTATGAATAAATTTGAAAAATCTCAACTAGTTAATCTCCTTTCAGATGTAATTATCGAAAAGCAACAAATAAAAACTAAAAATGTTAAAGGTCAAATAAAACAAACTATAATGAAACAAAGGCTTTTAAATCAAAGGAAGATTATCGAATAATATTAGGAGCTTTCTTATTTCTGTATCTATTCATTTATTATTAAAAAGAGGTTATCTATAAAAGGTCATTTTTAGCGACCTTTTGAGACACCCTCTTCTCTTTATATCAACTTAATTATCAAAAAATGGAATTCAGTCATGAGCTATCGCCCTGTTACCGTCATTGCTGCTGTATAAATTGTATCTAAAGAACCGTCAGCACTTACGATTTCAACTTTATAACGGAATGTGCCTGTGTCCCAAATATTTTCGTCATATCCTGAGAAAGTAATAATTTCATCATTTCCTCCAGCTGGGACCCATTGATTTTTCCAATTGAAGAAAGTTTCATATTCTCCCCAGCTATCTCCATATTTCTTTTTGATGCTGACATTGTAATGAATATCTTCAGATCGGTTATTTGTAACTTTTGCAATTACGTTTTGTCCAAATCTGTATTCAGTAGCGTGTAATTGAACTGTAACACTGTTCACCGTTTCGCTAGGGACACAGATATAACGACAGAACTCGCTTGCTCCATCAGCATGTGCCTCGGGTGTTTTAATGTTCATAACCGTGAAACCGCCTAAAGCTAAAGCTCCTGTTAATGATGCTTTACCAAATGTTTTCACTTGAAATTCCCTCTAAGTATATTCTCGTTTTGTTTAATAGTTATCACCTTAAGTAGTTTTATAACATTAATTTAATCGAAAGCCTTTTTTCTTCGAGTGTATTCGCTATAATTCTTTCATCTTGTATTAATCTAATCTCTACATAAAATTCCATAGTTTTGATTCCATATATGTATCATGATTTACATAGAATAAATCTATTAATACGTTTTGGTTATTTACTTATCTTACCCTCCACATTTCCATTTATTATTAAAAACTTATTTTTATTATGTGTAATTACCGTATATTTACAATAAAAAAATAATCCTGTATATAAAATAAGTGCATAATAAAAAACGAACTAATACTACAGTTCGTTTTTTACCATTGATAATCTCTTTATAAACTCTATTAAGGTGGGGGCCTTTTAGCTAATTTAATCTTCCTTTTGTATTAAAAACTCCCAAAACTTCTTTAATTCCTCCTGCTTTTGAGGAGAGGCACTTTTAATAGCTTTAAACCATTGTTCTAATTCTGTATCAGTTACCTCAATATTATCTCTTGTAATGAATCCTATTTCTTCTAATAAGGATTTTGTGCTTATATTCATGGCATTTGATATCTTTTCTACTACTAAAAGTGTGGGTTCTACAGGTTTTCCAGTTCTTAAATCTACACCTTTTTCAAGTTTGTCTATATAAGTATGACTAACATCACATTTTTGAGCAAACTCGCGTAAGGATAGTTTATTTGTTAAACGATAATTTTTTATAATTTCACCAAGAGTTTTCTTCATATATAATCCTCCTAGTACAATTGTAAACAATAATTTACAAAAAGAAACTAAAATAGAGAAAAAACATGTAAAACATTGTTGACGATTAAGTAAACTATGGTTTACAATTGTTTTGTAATCATATGAATACATAAGTGGAGAGGAGTAGAGCAATGAATAAGATAGCTGAATTAAGGAAAGAAAAACTAATATCACAAGAAAAGTTAGCGGCACAAGTTGGTTTATCGCGCACTTATATTTCTGAGATAGAGAATAATAAAAAACAACCTAACGTTAAGTTAGCTATAAAAATAGCAAAAGTTTTAGGAACAAGCGTGGAATCTATTTTTAGCCCTTATTGTAAACTATAGTTTACAATAAGGGAGGTAGAGAATTTGATTGCTAATATAGCTGTTCCATCATAATTTAGATAGTCCAATTAATAGTAAAAAATACAGAAGAGGAAGTGTTCAATATGAATATGAAAACATTTGAAATACGTGAAAAACGATTAGCAGAACTACTAGGTGCAAAAGTACTATGGGAATTTATAAGTGCTGTCACAGAGGAAATTGAAAAACAAGAATTAGAGTCTACACCAGGTTTATTAGAAGATCTATTCGTACATGTGAAAGAAACCATTCAAATTCAAAATATGAATCAACGCACAACAAAAGCCCCTGTACAAACAGAGGCTGATGGTATAAATAAAGATACATTATTTATGGAAGCATATGTAGAATTAATCAATCATAAGTTTGTTATTTCTGAATTAGCTGTAGAGCTTTCATCTGTTCTAAAAGAATTAAATTGTTTTGTTCAATCATCTTTGCCACAGCTTCAAAATAAGCTTGACTCTCAAGAACCTCAACCTGCTTCTCTTTAAGGAATTTTATTTCTTTATGCTCAAATATGTTATTTACGGATTGTCGGATTAATTTATTATCTATGCACAACGTATTGTAGAATATGTTTTATTTTAAATTATATATATGTGATATAATATATAAATCATTTTTCGGGAGGAATTATTTATGAAGTGCAATAAATATAATTGGGTACATTTAAAGAGGGAAAGCGTATCAATGACCCTATAAACTACGTCTACCCTTATTATTGGAGGATAAAGTGTGAATTCATCTCATTCACATTCAATATTACGCCATAATCAAATTTTATTATGGCTCTGTGTTCTTTCTTTTTTCAGTGTTTTAAACGAAATGGTTTTGAATGTTTCATTACCTGATATTGCTAGTGATTTTAATAAGGAACCAGCAAGTATAAACTGGATAAACACAGCGTTCATATTAACTTTTTCTATAGGAACAGCTGTTTATGGAAAACTATCAGATCAGTTAGGCATCAAAAAGCTACTCTTATTTGGAATTATAGTGAATTGCTTCGGATCAGTTATCGGGTTTGTTGGACATTCGTTCTTTTCTGTACTTATTTTGGCTCAGTTTATTCAGGGAGCTGGCGCAGCTGCATTTCCAGCACTTGTAATGGTTGTTGTTGCGCGCTATATTCCAAAAGAAAATAGCGGTAAAGCATTTGGGCTTATTGGGTCCATTGTAGCAATGGGAGAAGGTGTCGGACCATCTGTTGGTGGAGTAATTGCCGAATATTCTCATTGGTCTTATATACTGCTTTTGCCTGTTGTAACGATTATCACTGTTCCCTTCCTTGCAAAATTATTGAAACAGGAAGATGTAATAAAAGGGAGTATTGATGTTAAAGGAATAATATTTATGTCCGTTTGTATTGTATTTTTTATAATGTTTACGACATCTTATAGAATTTCCTTTCTAGTTGTTAGCATTATATGTTTCTTGATATTTGTTAAACATATTAGGAAAGTGTCTAATCCTTTTGTTAATCCTTCGCTAGGAAAAAATATATCATTTATGATTGGAATCATTTGTGGAGGACTTATATTGGGAACCGTAGCAGGATTTATTTCGATGGTTCCTTATATGATGAGAGATGTCTACCAATTAAGTACTGCCGCAATTGGAAGTGGGATTATTTTTCCTGGGGCAATGAGTGTTATCGTTTTCGGTTATATTGGTGGAGTGCTTGTTGATAAGAAAGGTTCTCTATTTGTATTAACAACTGGAGTTGCATTTCTTTCTATAAGCTTTTTAGTAGCTGTCCTTTTTATAGAAACAACGCCTTGGGTCATAACAATTATAGTAATGTTTGTTTTTGGCGGGCTTTCTTTTACGAAAACAGTTATCTCTACCATTGTTTCAAGTAGTTTGGAACAAAAGGAAGCTGGTGCTGGAATGAGTTTGCTTAATTTCACAAGTTTTCTATCGGAAGGAATGGGTATTGCAATTGTAGGTGGATTATTATCGATACATTTGCTAAATCGAAAATTATTACCTATAAATGCTGATCCGTCCACTCATTTGTATAGTAATTTGCTATTAATTTTTGCAGGAATCACAATTACTAGCTGGTTAGTTACAATGAAAATGTATAAACGCTCAAGAAGAAATATATAAAAGAGCCAAAGAATTCATTTTTAAACGAATTTATTGTTATATTTTTTGGTAGTGAATATCTTACATCAAAAATTAAACGATTTTAAGTATAACCTCGTCCTAATTATAGAACGGGGTTATACTTGTTTAAACTTTTAAACGTAAATAACTCCATTGTTGCTTTATTATTTGTAATTACAACAAATTAGTTAAGAAAGACTTAAATACAAGTGGTTACTAAAATAGTGTCTTTCTTAAACTGTTCTCAATTAATGTACCTCATGTATCATACTTCTTATCTCATTTTTTCTAAGAGTCATCCCAGTTTTAGAAACTGTGTAACGGAAACCAAAGAAACATGAAGCCAATTAATATAGTAAAAGAACAATTCAAAAATATGTTGAGATTATAAAATGGTGCCAAGAAAGGATTGCTCATTTTATGCTTCTACAGTTCATACAATAAATTGATGAATTTCTAAAAGCGGAACCATATTTGGAAATTTAGGCTGATGGTGAGTAAAGTAAAGGTGCTTGGTGTTGTGAAAAATTAGGTAGTTTAAAAGGGGATTTTTTATGAAGAATGAACGAGTAGTAACTTGTAATAAAAAAGGAAGTATTGCAGTCGTTACAATTCAAAATCCACCAGTCAACACTTTAAGTTTAGAAGTAGTTCAACAATTAGTAGATGTATTAGAGAAAATAGAAATTGATAATGATATTTCAGTCGTAATTATAACTGGAAGTGGAGAAAAGGCCTTTGTAGCAGGAGGGAATATAAAAGAATTTCCAGATTGGATGGGCAAAGGTGAAAAATATGCCGAGATGAAATCATTAGAATTGCAACAACCTCTTAAGCAACTAGAGAATCTGTCTAAACCGACTATAGCTGCTGTTAATGGGTTAGCGCTAGGTGGTGGATGTGAATTAGCACTTGCTTGTGACTTAAGGATAATAGAAGAACAATCTTTAATTGGATTACCGGAAATTACGTTAGGTTTATTTCCTGGGGCTGGAGGAACCCAACGCTTACCTAGATTAATTGGGGAAGGGAAAGCAAAAGAGATGATGTTCACAGGGAAATCGATTACAGCTAAAGAAGCAAAAGAAATAGGCTTGGTTAACTACATTACCCCTCGAGGAGAGGCGTTAAATAAAGCAAAAGAGATTGCAAGGGATATAAGTAAATTTTCTCTTCCCGCTCTCGCCTATATGAAGTTGGCAATTCGCGAAGGGGCAGCAGTACCTTTACAAGAAGGGCTTGAGATTGAAGCGCGTTACTTTGGAAAAGTATTTCAAACAGAAGATGTGAAGGAGGGGGTAAAGGCATTTATTGAAAAAAGAATGCCGCATTTTACAAATAAATAAAATGGGACGAAAAAATTTATCAAGGTTTATTCTACACTATGTCAACATAGATGCTGTTTTTAAAGCTATTTATTTGTTTTTCGCAACACCTTTCAGATCTAGTTCGTCTAATAAATAGATTTGTAGTAGCATGTATATTTCAAAAGTGAAAATAAATAAAAAAGCGGAGGAATAGAATGGAAAATGGTACAAATGAAAAGGAAATAAATCACACGCCTTTAGTAAGTGTATTAATTCCTACGTATAATCGTCCACACTACTTTGAAAAAGCTTTATGTAGTGTATTAGAACAAACGTATCCTAATATAGAAATTATAATAGGAGATGATAGTACAAACGACGAAACAGAGAAAGTGTTACAAAAGTACTTGTATGATCATTCAAATATTATTTATATAAAAAATAGGTCAACTCTTGGACAGTTTGAAAACTCACTTATGTTATTTCATAAAGCGAAAGGTGAGTATATAAATTTCTTAATGGATGATGATTTATTCCATATAAATAAAATTGAAAAAATGATGAAATACTTTTTAAATGATCTAGATAATGAAATTAAGCTTGTAACATCCCATCGCCAAGTAATGGATGCAGAAGGAAACCTATCACCAGATGTTTATTCAACGATGCGTTTATTTTATACAGATACGATTATAGATGGGCCACAATTAGGAAATATGGTGATTATGAATCAAAAGAATTATATAGGAGAACCGACAACGGTTTTATTTCGTAAAAGTGATTTAACAGAACCGTATGGTGTGTTTGATAAAAGGCGGTATCTTTGCAACGTAGATGTAGCTTCATGGTTATCCTTATTAAGTAAAGGGAAAGCAGTATATATAGCGGAGACACTCAGTTACTTTCGATTACATTCAAATCAGCAGTTAAATGAATCTAATAAAATGATGGATGGCTTAGAAGATTTTTCGCATAGTATTATTGCTGGAGAAAAATATGGTTTCTTATCTTCCGAAGAGGAGTTAGATAAAGCTATTACTAATTTTCTAGACTATGCAAGAAGAATTGTTCCATCATCCATATTATATTCATTGGACTACTATCAACAAATCAAGCTAAAGAAAATAAATATTGAAAAGAAAAAACAGCGTATGAATATCAACTCGCACCTTCCAAAAGTCAGTATACTAATTCCTGCCTACAATAGACCTCATTACTTAGAATTAGCCCTCAAAAGTGCTTTGAATCAAACCTATGAAAATATAGAAATTATAATTTCTGACGATAGTACAAATGATGAAGTAAAAGCAATGATCCAACCATACTTAAAAGAATATGAATATATAACATATGTTAAAAATGAAAATCCATTGGTGGCTGAAAATTTTAATCAATGTATAGAGCTTGCTACTGGTGAATATATAAATTTTTTATTAGATGATGATTTATTTCATCATGAAAAGATTGAGAGAATGATGAAATACTTTTCTGAATTAGAAAACATTGCATTTGTGACGTCGTATCGTGAACTGATTGATGAGAATGGAGAGATATTACCACCCTCAACATTGAATGTAAAAATTGCCACAGAAACTACAATTTTTGAAGGGAAAACACTAGGGAATTATATGTTGAAAAACTTGAAAAACGTAGTTGGAGAACCTACAACGGTTTTGTTTAATCGTAATTTTTTTGGAGGGAAATTTGGTTATTTTAAGGGGAAAGCGTATTCTTCTATTAATGACATTGCAACTTGGTTAGATATGATGAGGAAAGGAAAAGTAGTTTATATACAGGAACCTCTTAGCTACTTTAGACAACATAGTGGACAAAATCAAAAACAAATGCACTTTATATTAATGACAATTGAAGAATGGATTGAATTAATTACAGATGCACATAATAGTGGGTTTTTAAGTGCTGAACGAGATTATAAAGAGAGCTTATCTTATTGTTTGGAGAATGCGGGATTTATACTGAAGGATGCAGTAAGAAGTGGAGAACTAAATCAAATTTATAATGAAAAGATAAAAAGCGGGTTAAATAAACTAGTTACTCATATATTCGAGAAAGATATTTGTTATTGCCAATATTGCAATCAAGAATTTAAAAGTTTTTCTCCTTGGCCAGCACATTATGATTTTCTAAAATATGAATTTGAGATGTGGAATAAAGATACAGGTATCTGTCCAGTTTGCTATTCGATGGATCGTGACAGGTTGTATCGTGCGTACATTGAAACGGAAACGGATTTGTTAAGTAGGAGTTATACTATGCTTCATATTGCACCTGAAGTGAAGGTAAGAGGATGGCTTAGCCAGTTTAAAAACATTACTTATATATGTGGGGATTTAGTACCAAAGGATTCTTTAATGGAGGAAATTGATATTACGAGAATTGCATACGAAAATAATACCTTTGATGTTATTTTATGTAGTCATGTATTAGAACACGTGCCTGACGATGAAAAAGCAATGCGAGAATTATATAGGGTACTAAAGCCAAATGGATGGGGAATTATTCAAGTGCCAATCGTAATGAATGTAGATTTTATTATAGAGGATAAATCTATTGTAACGCCATTATTGAGAAAAATAGCCTTTGGTCAAGAAGATCATGTAAGAATTTATAATCGATCAGGATTTATTCAACGATTAACTGATGCAGGCTTTAAGTTGGAATTGTATAACATAGCTGAGAAACAAGGAATAGACATTGCTAGGAAATTCGGATTATCTGAAACGGATATGCTCTATATTGTCCGAAAATGATAGAAAGGAATAGATGAATATGGATAATATTCCTTTTTTACGTGCGTCAATTGTACCTGTAAACGAGTACTTAGATGAATTAGAGCGAATTGATATATCCCATATATATACAAATTATGGACCTATAAATCAACGTTTTGAAGAAACGATTATGTCGGAATTTTTTCAGAACAGGGGAGCTGTTACAACAGTAGCAAACGCAACACTAGGGTTAATGGCGGCAATTCAATTTAAGAAAAGAAAAAAAGGAAAGTATGCTCTTATGCCTAGTTTTACATTCCCTGCTACTCCATTGGCAGCTATTTGGTGTGGCTTGGAGCCTTATTTTATTGATATTTCATTAGATGATTGGTGTATGGATAAAACGGTACTTTTGGATAAGATTGATGAATTAAAAGAAGAGGTTGCAATTGTTGTTCCATATGCAACATTCGGATCATGGATGGACTTGAAAGACTATGAAGAATTAGAGAAAAAGGGTGTTCCGGTTGTTGTAGATGCGGCACCAGGGTTTGGATTAATGCATGAGGGTATACATTATGGTCAGAATTTTAGTGGTATGATTGTATATAGCTTTCATGCAACAAAGCCTTTCGGAATTGGTGAAGGTGGTATGATATATAGCCATAATGAGGAAGAGATAAATCAAATTAAAAGAATGGGGAATTTTGGATTTGATCATAATCGTGAATGTACGATGATGGGGTTTAACTGTAAAATGACTGAATATGCAGCAGCTATTGGGATTGCAACGATAAATACATGGAATCAAAAAATGCAAGAACGAAATCGTATCTCTGAATGGTATAAACAGTTATTACAAAGTACGGGATTAATGAAAAAAGGTTGGCAAGTTCAAAAGACAGAAGCAGTTATTCATCAATTTATGCCTATTCTCTGTCCAGAAAAAATTAACAATATGCAAGTAATAGAAGTGTTGAAAAAGCAAAAGATAGAAGCTAGATCATATTTTTCACCATCTTGTCACCAACAAGATTTCTTTAAAAACTACAAGTCTACAGATTTAACAAATACAAATAAGATAGCAAAACGAATAATTAGTCTACCTTTATGGGAAGGAATGACGAAAGAAATCGTGGAGCAAATTATAATGTGTTTAATGCAGAAGGTGGTGTCCACAGATGAATAGTTTTTATAGTCAAGAAGAGTTGAGCGAAATTGGCTTTCTATCTGTCGGGGAAAATGTATTAATAAGTAAAAAAACCAGTATATATAATCCAGGTGCTATATCTGTTGGAAATAATGTAAGAATCGATGACTTTTGCATTTTAAGTGGCAAAATTACAATTGGAAGTTATTCGCATATAGCGGCATACACAGCGTTATATGGAGGAGAAATGGGGATTGAAATGCATGATTTTGCAAATATTTCATCAAAAACAATTGTATATGCAGCAATTGATGATTTTAGCGGAAATACATTAATGGGACCGACTGTTCCACATCAATATAAAAATGTGAAAGCTGGAAAAGTTATCTTAAAAAAGCATGCCATTGTTGGTGCGCATTCTATTATCTTTCCAAATGTAGTAATAGGAGAAGGAGCGGCAGTCGGCGCGATGAGTATGGTAAAAGAAAGTTTAGATGATTGGTATGTGTATGTCGGGGTGCCCGTAAGAAAAATAAAAGCTCGTAAAAGAAAGATAGTGGAATTAGAAAATGAATTTTTAAAAAACATTAATTCCTGAGTCTTTAAAAGATTTCGCTGCAAATTATCTCAAAAAAATAAACAAAGACATGTGTGTGTAAGGGGATATTATACGATTACTAGTAGGTTGCAAAAAGTTATAGAATTGTGCGGATAAAATTGTGATTTAAACCATAAATTTGCCGTTTCGGTAAGGTTATGGTTCTTTTTGTTTGTGGAAGAAAACTTATTATTGAGAGCACTACATGTCCATCGCCACTAAGATAGCCTTAAAGTAGACATAATTTCTTAAAAATGATACTACATAATAGTTAAAAAATACCTTTGAATCGCTCCTGCTTTATATAAAAATAGCAACATGCAATTGTTTATAATCTCCATTGCAAAGGAATAGGATAAGCTATAGAATTTAAAAGTATTTAAATGCCGGATATTGTTTAAATCATTTTAACTAATATTTAAGAGGAGAATACAATGAATAAAATAAAAAAGTTACTTAAACGTAAAACGACTTGGATAATTTTTATTCTTTTCGTACTTGTTTATGTAAATAACAGTTCTTTTTTTGTGAAGAGGGACGAGGGAAATCCTCTTCTTCTTGCTCATCGAGGACTTTCGCAAACATTTAGCATGGAGGGAATTGAGGGGGATACGTGTACAGCAGAACGTATACATGAACCTGAACATTCTTATTTAGAAAATACAATTCCATCTATGGAAGCGGCATTTAAAGCTGGAGCTGACCTAGTAGAGTTTGATGTTCAACCAACTAAAGATAATAATTTTGTCATTTTTCATGATTGGACTCTTGATTGCCGTACTAATGGTAAAGGTGTTACAAGAGATTTTACAACAAAAGAATTACAAGCACTTGATATTGGTTACGGGTATACAGCTGACGGGGGAAAAACATTCCCGTTTCGTGGAAAAGGGATTAATCTTATGCCAACACTTGATGAAGTACTTAACCATTTTCCAGATCGTTCTTTTCTTATTCATATTAAAAGTGATGATGAAAATGAAGGAATCCAATTGGCTACTTACCTCAAGAAACTACCAGCGAAACGCCTTGCTCAACTAACAGTATATGGTGGTGATAAGCCGATTGCTGCGATAAGAGAGCACATCCCTAGTTTACGAACGATGTCAAAAGCAACCATGAAAAAGGATCTTCTTACTTATATGGCGTTAGGGTGGACTGGTTACATACCTTCAAGCATGAAGCATGGAGAGTTACATATACCAGATAAAGTAGCTCCTTTGCTTTGGGGATGGCCTAATCGTTTTCTTAATCGAATGGATAAAGCAGATACTCGAATTATCGTTGTAGGAGGAAATGGGCTTGGATTTTCAAGTGGATTTGATTCATCTGAAGATATAAAACGCCTTCCAGATGATTATACAGGTGGAATTTGGACAAATCGCATTGATAAAATAGCACCTCTATATAGAAAATAAGGGATGACATTAAAAGCGGAGTTTTTTCATGTATTTGGCCATTTGTATTTTAAAAAAAGACCTATTGAAAATATTGAAGTTTGATCTACCGAAAAAACGCTCTGATTTCATATACATTATGGAAATCAGAGTTTTTTTAATGAATGTGACTTATTGAATTTATATTCAAGTAAAAGTCCGACATAGATTAAAAAATAAACTACTAGATGTACAAAATGAGCTTTATCTACATAAGTAACTAAATGCCGATAAAGTTTGGAGGTACTTTCAAAACATTCAGTTGATAGGCAGTGGTGGTGCTTCTATCTAATTCTAAAAATCTGAGATAGACTATTAGTATTTTTGTACTTGAGGCAAAGCTATTTTTCCTTTTCGTTTAAATTATCAACGAAATCTTCTTAATAACATGTGATTCCCAGCAAGGTTAGGCTTTAATTTCTGGCAAGTTTATATGTAATCTTTTTTGTTATTAAGAGAGCTAGAATATATTTGCTATCCTCTTAAACATTTCCATTATTATAAAGTAAAAAACGTTATTTTTTCTATATAGGCTAAATAGAAAGGGAGGGAGCTTTTTTATAAATTTCTCGATCGTAACATCTTATAAAGTTCGAGTAACAAAAAATTGTTTGTTACTCGAATTTATTTTGATATGTAAAGAGTTGAAATTTACCTTTGTACAGACGTTCTTTCTAGCGAGATGATATAAATTTCTGTAATATAAGCTTCTATTTTTTAGTTGCAGATAATATCTTATAACGGTGTCTCAAATAACAACAGCCATAAGAAGTGAATTCAATTTACACATATTTAAGTATCTGGAAAAAGTAAAATATAATTTATGTTAAAAGAAGGGTGGTAACTTTAAAAATGGAACATGAAACAAATTTACTGGAGTTAGAGTTAAAAAAACTTTTAATTGCAAATATAAATGATCCTGAGACACTATTAAAGCTAGGTGAGATTTACTACTCTAGTGGTCGAATATATTTAGCAGCAAATTATTTATCCTATGTTATGAAAATGACTAACAATATTGATTTATCCAACAAAGTAAATCAATTATTGTTTTTAGCAGAACGTGCAATCCAGATTAACAATAACGATAATATGCAGTCTACTTCTGGATTTTTAGATACACTTATAATGGAACTTCTTAATTGCTTAAAGAACCATTATTACTATAATATCGATATGGAGTTATTTGAACTTATGCATGTTCGTCCCACCATTGATTCAATTGTTGTAAATATCCATAATGAAAAAGAAGAAATTATGAAGCACCTTCAAGGACTTGAAGAACTATACTTCAATTTGAGCGACCCCTTTTCCAAAGAGTTATTAATCAAACTTTTGGCATTTCGATTATTAGGAAATCATAAAGTCAAGTTGCCTTTAAATACTCTTGATTATTGGAATCAGAGAAAATCTATTCAAAACCTCATCCATTCTACAGAAACACTTCAAACTAATTATCATAACTGGACGCTACAATTGTTTGAGTTAACTCCCTTAAAGTATAAGTTGCAATTATTTTATGTTCCGATGGGAATTAGTGCGACTTTTTTAGATAAGCAGTATGAATATAATAAAATTTCACCGGCAATAAAAGTAAAAGAAGGAGACATCGTTATTGACGCAGGTGGATGTTTTGGGGATACTGCGCTTTATTTCGCTCATGAAGTAGGAGAAACGGGCCATGTTTATACAATTGAATTTATCCCAAGCAATTTAGAAATTATGTCTAAAAACATCAATTTAAATGAAACACTTCAAAAGCATATTACAATTGTTAAACATCCTCTTTGGAATGATTCAAATACTTCGTTATATTATAAAGATCAAGGTGCTGCGAGTTTTGTTTCAATTTCTGAAGAATCAGGCGTTACAGATAAAGTTAGTACCATCACCATAGATAATTTAGTAATAGAACAAAAAATTCATAAATTGGATTTTATTAAAATGGATATTGAAGGTGCTGAAATGAATGCATTAAAAGGCGCTATCCATTCTATAACTACATTCCGCCCTACGCTTGCTATTGCGATTTATCATCAAATCAGTGATTTTGTTAATGTTATGAAATTTATTAATGATTTAAAATTGGGATATCAATTTTATTTAGGCCACTATACTATCTATGCTCAAGAAACAATTTTATTTGCGGTTGCAAGAGAGAAGATGGAAGTGAGTGGTTAAAAATGAAGAATAAATCTCAAAGACGCCTTGCGGTAATTGATACCAAATTCCCTTGGAAGTTAAGTGGATTTCGTTATTGGGAGAATTACCAAATCTATAAAGAACGACCCGATACTCTTTACTTTGCTACTGAGGTATATACAGATGATTTCCCAACCAAAGTACATGATTTTCAATTATTCAATAAGATAGCGAAAGAAGAAGGAATTACCGATATATATTGTGTTTTTTTAAATTTCGTGTTGAGTTTATTAGGCACTTGTTATCTTCCTGACGGGACACAAATGCCAGGAGCAAATCCCCAACATAATATAGCTACTTTTTTAAAGAAAAATCATATTAACATTCATACTACATTATATCCAGGTGGGGGATTAGATCCTTATACTTCTGTTGAATTTTTAAATATAGTATCTAAGCATTGTAAAACAGTATTCTCTAATGCAAATGAAGTATTAAATACTATCCAAAATAGTATTTATGTTCCAGGAGTGATTAATACAGATTTTTATCATTATAATCAAAAGGTTAATTCTAAGCCAATACAGATAATATTTGTGGCTCACAATGCAGAAAGAAAAGGATTTCCTTTATTAGCGCAAGCATTTAATAAACTTGATGATCAATTTCATTTACATATTGTAGGAAACTGGGAAGGTAGCTTACATCTGTTAACAAACAAGAATTATACTTTTTGGGGCATATTAGATTTCGAAAAACTAAAACACTTATATGTAAAATCTCATATAGTTATCTGTTGTAGTACAAAAGATAACTTTGCTATTGATGGATTTCCAACTACTGCTGCAGCTGATGCAATGGCGACAGGGTGTATCTTAGTTTCAACGAATCACCGAAACGATGATCGTATACTTAAACATGGTGAAGACTATCTAAAGATAGAAGAAGATAGCAATTCCATATTAAACAACTTATTATGGATTAAGATGAATTTTGAAAAAGCATTAGAGATTGGAAAAAGTGGTTCATTAAAAATGGATAAATATTTTAACTATAAAACAAATGTAAATTTCAAGCTATCTCACATGTTTTATGTTTAATGACAATAAAGTTGTTAAATTGAGAATAAAGTCATTTAAAAAATAATAAAGTTGTTTAAAAATGAAAACCATTGCCTATGTCACTAACGAGGCAGGTTCGGTTAAGAAGGAATTTTTATAAATTAAGAGAATAAATATTTAAAACTCTATATTTCTAGGGTGAGGAAATTATAGCTGATTACATAGATAAAATATAGATAATTGAAAAATATTAATTTTGTTTTGTTCTACAATTATTAAATAATACTCTGGGGATGATAGCTTTATGGAAATAATTCAATTACTAAAGAAGGATCACTTATTTAATAAGGCTATAGATGTTTTCTGGAAAGAATGGGGTGAAGAAGGAGGGCGTGCTTTTTATGAAGATTGTATGATTAATGCTTTAAATAATCCAAATGACATACCCAGTTTTTACGTTGCAAAAGTAGATGATAAGATTATCGGAATTTATGCATTAATTCGTAATGATCTAAATAGTCGTCAGGATTTGAGCCCCTGGCTAGCATGTTTGTTTGTAGATGAAAAATTTAGGGGCAACTCTCTAGGAGAAAAAATGTTGAATCATGGACTTCTAGAAGCGGCAAAAAGAGGTTACAAATTTCTTTATCTTACTTCAGATCTTAAAGAATATTATGAAAAATACGGATGGGAAAAGATTGGGGTTGCTTATGGACCTAGTGGAGGTTACATACCTTTGTTTAAAAAGTCAACGGCTCTATAATTAAAGCGCCCCTTGTTTAACAAACAGGTGCTTTAGTTGAACAAGATTAAACAACTATATTATTGAACTTTGAGTTTAAATGTATTTAAATGAATAGAAATTAAACAACTTTAAAGAGCCTTACTACAATAAAATGTAGCAAGGCTCTTATATTTTTAATAATAAAATTAAATAATTTTATTATTACTTTACATTTTAATCTGTTATCAATTATTTTTTCCCTTTTTGTTTATTTATAGGAATTAGAGAAATAAATGAGATGGATAAGCAAACTTTATAATGCTCCTTCGTATTTATAAATAAAAAGAGTCGAATACATGCAAATAAAAGTAGTTTTTATCGATTATACTTTAAAAAAATCAGATATTATGGAAGAGATAGTTTTGCGAAGTGGTGTAAGGCGTTCTTTTCTAGTAGATATTACGCACTAAATGCTCGTGTGTATTAATACTCACTAGTTAACACTCTCATGTCTAAAGGCAGACTAAACCCCAGTATTATTAAAGCTATGATTTACGTTGAATGTATGAAATAGGAGACTTCCATTTCATACAGTTTGACGGCGTAACGCAAATATTTAGGCTAAATCAATGAGTAAATTATCGGACAAAAATAAGCGCTCTAACTTTGAATAGAACGCCATTTTACCGTAATATATGGCCCGGAAAGGGCTCGAACTCAAGACCTCCACACTGTAAAGGTGGGGGGTTATTTTATTACTTTTCTTCCTGCATTATAAATTTCCAAAAACGTTTTAATTCTTCACGTTTTTGGGATGGAGCAAGTTTTATATCATTTAACCATTGATCTAGTTCTGAATCATTTCTTTTCCTTTCAACATCAAAATCTCTCCCTAGAAGAAAATCAGTAGATACTTTAAAGTAATCTGCTATACGTATCAAGGTATTGTAATCAGGTTGACGTTCATTACGTTCATACATACCAATTGTACTTTCACTAAGTTGAAGGGATTGAGCCAGTTCTTTTTGCGTAATTCCTTTTTGTTTTCTTAAATCACGAATTATATTTCCAAACGTTTTCATTCTATCACCTGATAATATATTAACACAATATGTGTTAATATATTAAAACTTTTAAAAATTGATAATTGAAATCTATTGACAACACATTTTGTGCGGTTTATATTTTAATTAACAACACGAAATGTGGTTTTAGGGGTGAGAATGTATGAATTATGAAAGAGTAGCTGAAAATCTAATTAATTTAAGAAATGGGAGATCTAGAGAAGAGGTGGCAAAAGCAGTAGGAATCAGTATTAGTACATTGCAGATGTATGAAAATGGACAGAGAATCCCACGAGATAATATAAAAATAAAATTAGCGAATTTTTATGGTGTTACAGTTCAAACAATTTTTTTTGATTCAGAACAACACGAAGTGTGTTGAATAATAATATATCTTTAAGATGATGTGGTGATTTTTTAGAAATGTAAGTTTAGAAAGTGTTTTAGGCAATTTTACATAAAAAATAATGCTTTTATCATTATATATAAATTATAGGAGTGTGTTTGCATGAACATGAAAACATTTGAAATGCGTGAAAAACGCTTAGCAGAACTACTAGGTGCAAAGGTACTATGGGAATTTATCAGTGTTGTAACAGAGGAAATTGAAAAGCAGGAATTAGAGTCTACACCAGGTTTGTTAGAAGATCTATTCATACATGTAAAAGAAACCATTCAAATTCAAAATATGAATCAACGCATAACAAAAGCTCCTATAAAAACAGAGGCTGATGGTATAGATAAAGATACATTATTTATGGAATCGTATGTAGAATTAATCAATCATAAGTTTCTTATTTCTGAGCTAGTTGTAGAGCTTTCATCTGTTCTAAAAGAATTAAATTGTTTTGTTCAATCATCTTTGCCACAGCTTCAAAGTGAGCTTGATTCTCAAGAACCTCAATCTGCTTCTCTTTAGGGAGTGATTGAAGTATTTCTTTTATTTCTTTACACTCGTATATGTTATTCTCCGAGTCTTCAATTAATTTATTGCGACGATTGGTGTATTCAAGTGCACCTAGAGTCGCTAATGCGCGAGGATCTAATCCTAGAATTTCCATGTATTCCTCTCCTTTCCTCTACAATAATTCGATAGGGGGAAGGAGATTCCTTTAATGATTTGCTAGAGTTTTTATATAGTTATATAACATGTTATTTATTAGTGGGAATGTTATTTAGCTGGAATACAATAGAATTAGACTTAAAAGAGCTTCAAAAAAGGATGAGAAGAAAGGGGAATCCAGTAAGTCTGACTCCTTTCCCTTAAATAATCTACTTATGGAACGGTTGTTTACTTGTAAAATGAATTTTAAATTGGATTCCTTGAGGGAGATTTGATCGACGGAGGGAATGGATAGATAAACAAAATTAAAGAGAATTGTAATGGAAAGAACTATAGGAAATATTTAAGGAGTTATTAGATAATATGTTTTTTAGTATTTAAGAAGAGTCCCATGTATAAATTATTACATATAAAAATAAACGATTAGTCATTAAATAGAGAGAAGGACACTAGTTATTTGTATAAATGGAATACCGGAGAGTAGGAAATTAATATAAGTAGAGAGTGCAATCCTCAGTATTTCTTGAATGTTAATAAGCATTAAACTTTATATTGCAACACTTACAGGTGATGCTCCAACTGTTACTACTGTATTTACGGTATAGTCAACGGAGTTAAGAATAGTAACTGTGTTTTGTTCTGGCTGTGCAATATAGATGAATTTTCCATCAGGGGTAAACGCAGCGCTTTTTGGGCCATTTATGGAAATAGTGCCTGTGGATTGATGTTGTGCTGTATCAATAATATTGATTTCATCTGTAGTTTCTTCTCCTAGCAATGCTAAAGGTTGATTAGGTGAAAGAGCAAGGAACGAGTAGTAATATGCTCCAGTAAGAATATCCCCAATCTCTTGGAAAGTGGACAAGTCAATAACTGTAAGGGTGGTCCCAGACGCCACCAACTCTTCTGTAACATAAGCGAATCCGTCAAGCAAGCTGATTTCTATGAGATTTGGATAATCGTTTGAAGTAGGACGTTCTGCTACAATTTCTCCTGTGTTTAGATCAACCTTTACAATACTCCAAGTCGTATAATTTACGACGTAGGCGTATTGTCCATTCGGATCAATTGCTATACTTGAAAATCCATAACCTCCAAGCGAGATAGTATTAGAGATGGTTTGAGTTAAGAGGTTAATAACAGTAATGCCCATTGAACCAGTTAAAAAATTTAGTATATACGCAAACTGGTTATCCGGAGAAAACCCAATATCAATTGGGTCGTTTATCGAGAAAGTAGAGATAATGGTAAGTGTTTCATTATTAATTGTAGAAACACTATTATCATTTGAGTGCAAAACTAAAGTGTATGTTTTGTTTGGACTAACAGCAACTTTAATTGGCTGATATGGAAGATTGATTACATGCTGGACAGTCTTTGTTGCTGTATTAATTACTGAAAGAGTATTATCATCTCTATTTGCTGTAAAAGCATAAATAGGAGGACTTGGTGGCACTGGTAAAACAGAGAGGGTGCCATTTAAGATAAATGTATTTTTATCTTGTGGCGTAACTGTTAAACTCTTAAGTTTAAAGCTACTAAAATCAAAGCAGCAATTCGAATCAATTGTATAATAAACAATCTGATTGATAGAGAATTTATGCCATTTAGAAAAAGCTGCATCTCCTTGTCCATATTGATTTTGAACAGGGGAAATACTAACAAGCATTGTAAGTACTCCATATATGCGAACACTGTGTACTGGATAGGAACCATCTGGTAGATCAGTTTGAAGAAGGCAAGGGTTCGGTGCTTGCAGCGTACATGGTTCAAATGCACATTTTAATCGGTTTGTATTCCAGGTGACAGCACCGGTATAATTCGTATCATTAATTATATATCCTTCAGGAGCTGTAATTAAAGCCTCAAAATCTACATATTGATTGCACGTACCTTGGCAAGGTAACATGTACTTCACTTCCTTTATCAAAAATTATGTGTTATTTCATGTGGTATATAAAGTTGATTACATACCGTATTAAGAAAAATAATTTTAGAACTTATGCCTTTTTATGAAATAATCATGTTTGAAAGGCATTTACTTGTTGATATGACATGCCAATAGGTGGCAATGCTCTATATTATGCTTCCTATTTTCTAATGCTTGTACATATCGTGGTTATTTTAATCGGGATAATATTTGATCCAATAATAGTAAAACACGTTGAGGTAAATATAAAATTGATCTCGATAGGTTAATGCTGATAAAGCGCTATTGAATTCAAAGAAGTCAAAGCATGAAAGGTGACACAGCGCTATGGCAGAAACGGAAATTGCATATGTACCACTAATAAGGATTGTGACGCTTAAGAGTGAGGGGGAGTAAGTCTAGAAAGCGATTAGAGTTTCCTGGTTTATTTTTCACATTAGAAGATTTTCTAGTTAGCAAGTCATATTGTGATTGAAATTACTTATGGAATAGATTTTTACGGAAAATAATAAAAATTCATGGACAAACAAGATATCGCCTTTATCTTTTAGTGTATACAAAAAGAAAATCGTAATTACCGGAACAGTTCGTTCTTTTTGTTTATATAATAATATAACTGAACTTTATTTATTGATAAGGAGTGGGATAATAGCTGCCTAAAATTATAGTTATTATGACTAGTTATTACAAGCCATTGTTTGTAGAGAAATCGATACGGAGCGTATTAAATTAGAATTGTCAACGTTCCGCAGTTTTAATTAACGAAGCATCTCAGCCAATTAAAGGTGTAAAAAGACCTGCACAAAAGATTACAAACAATGATCCATATATAATGGATCATTGTTCGACATGTATTGGGCTTCTATTTTGCCAATCGTTCAAAAAATAGGTTTCTTACTGGGATAAGAAACCGAATTTTATTGCATGAGGTATGCTATTTTTTTGAGATTGAATCATTTTTGGGTTTTTATCCGATAGATAAGATTTTAGATAAAAAATATATTAATTTAAATTCAATATATTTTTAGTTATTCGCGGAAGAAAAAAATGAATTTATACAATTATTAAACCATAAAGAACATGTAAGGAATTAAGAGAAGACTTAAGAAGAAAAAGAGGGTGAGACCTTGAGTGAAGTCTATTTGAAAAATTATTGGTTATTAAATTTAGAGTATATAAAGGTGTTTTCTGAATTAGTACATCATAACATTTCTTTACCTTTATTAAGTAATTTTTATCAATATTTAGAAGAAGATGTTAAAAGTAAGATGAAAAGTAAGGATTTTTATAAATATTTGTCTGTTGCACCAATAGAAGAAAAACAATTGCAGTCAGAATTTGAAAAATGGTTGCCTCTGCTTGAGCAAACGACAAAGAAAAGAGGACCAGATGGAGTCGTATTGCTTAATACTGATTATCTTCGTTTTTCAGCAGGTAATTTTTCGCATTTTAACCCTAAGTATACAAAAATATTAACAAGAGCAAAAAAAAGCGAGCTTTATGGTCTCCCTACGATTTGCACACTGGATTATACAAATAAAGTTCCTGATAGTTCTCATATTTTCATTGAAAAAGCTCAAAAAATTTTTTTAACATGTAAAGAACATCCGTTATTTTCTAATAAATTTTTTCAAACAAAACTACTCAATGATCTTCCTATTATGATTGAAAAAATTAATATGGCATATTTTATTTTTGAAGAACATGATATCTCGAGTGTGATTGTTGGTACAACAGAAGATATAACGAACCGAGTACTTACTCTTATCTCTAAAAGTAAGGGGATTCCAAGTTATTGTCTTCAGCATGGGGCCATAATGGGAGAAGAAGCGTTTTTTCCAATTTTCGCTACGAAACAGATTGTATATGGAGAGTATGAACGAGAGTGGTATTTTCGAAGAGGTGGAGCGGATTCTCAAATCGAGATATTGGGACACCCAAGATATGATGATATCTTTGAAAAGAAGCATTTAGAAAAAAAAGTACTTTGTAAGAAGCTAAATATAGATACCTCTAAGAAAATAATCTTTATAGCAACTCAACCATTTAAAACCCAAGTTTATGTTGAACTAACAAAACAATTGATGAAAGACAAAAATATTACAGTTATTATAAAGCCTCACCCTTGGGAAAAAGGTCGTAATTTAGTGAGCGAATATATTCATTTAAGTAAGGTATACCCTAATGTCAAGTATATTACAACTGAAGTAAGTATTTATGATGTCATTTCTAATTCAGATCTTGTAGTTATTTCTAATTCAACAGTAGGATTAGAGGCTATGTTATTGGATACACCAGTAGTTGTTTATAAATCTAAGTCAGAGGAGAGAGATTATAAATATTACGATGAATTAAGCTGGCTTGTGACTCATTCTATTGAAAACATGATACAGACAATCGAAAAAGTTTTATATGATTCTTCATATTCTGTAACTGCTAAGCAATTAAGGGATTACTTCATACAGAAAAATTACCCTCAAACAACAGTTACTCAAAAATTACAGGATTTATCTCGAAGCATGTAAGAGTGAAAAATCTTTATAAAACACCATGGATTATACAGCTAGACATCTAAAAATCGTATCGAACAAGGCCATAGACACGTAAAACGTCGTTGTGCTAGATCCTCAAGATTTTAAAACTCTCTTCAAGCCTCAAGTACAATAAAAGGAATTGAGGCCATTCATTCCTTATATAAAAAAACGGAGTCTTCAACCAAACTCCGTTTTTTAGATATACAATGAATTATAGAAATTATTGCTGCCTGTATAAAATTTATTTTCTTCAACCACAGATCTTTTACATTTTAGTTAATTTTGCAACAGAACTAATATTTCCAATCTAGAACTTCGTCTGGATTGAAATTTCACTAAAATATGAAATTTCTTGTGGGCCAAGATGTGTGGGAGAAGTTTGTTATTATGAAATCAGTGCGTTTCCTAATTTTTTTCTGATGGGAATGGCAATACAGTTCGCTCTTCTTTTGGTCTTGAAGTTAAAAGTGCATTAATATTTGTTAAGTAAGTAGTTTTTTGGCTTTGATACAATTAGATAATTATATCAAAATGGTTAAATGATTAAGTATTCTTATGAAAAAACAGCATTTTTTATCGTTATTTTTCTTTTTAGATGGGTTTAACACCTGATCGAATGGTTCCAGTTGAATTTTATAAAAAACTTGCTTTACCAATAGAAGAGATCACAATATAAAAAAAACTCGATCTCAGCATTTAGTACTTTGGGATAATAGTAAAATATCTACTTATCTAGAATATCCCATGAGAAATTCCACCATCAATTGGAATAAAAGTACCTGTAATAGCACTTGCAGCATCACTAGCTAAAAAAGCTACAACATTACCAAATTCTATTGGGTCATTATATCTCTTCATTGGTAAATTTTTTGTGATTTCTAATTCGATTTCTTCAACATTTCGCTTTTGTGTTTTAGACATTTCATTTAATAATTCTAATGCGCGAGCAGTTTTGAAAGAACCAGGTCCAACAGTATTAACTGTAACTCCATAACTAGCGTATTGATGAGAAAGAGTTTTAGAAAGAGAAGCTAGTCCAGCCCTATATATGTTTGATAAGGTAAGCATTTTTGAAGGCTCTTTTGCAGTAAGAGAAGAATTTATAATAATTCTTCCCCACTTACGAGAAGACATATCAGGAATTAATTGTTTAGTTAAATAAATGACGGGCAATAACAGATCATTGTGTGCTTTACAGAAATCTTCAATAGTTAAATCCTCTATCGTTCCAGCTTTAGGACCAGCCACATTTGTAAATAAAATATCAATATTCCCCAGTTGCTTTTTTCCTTGCATAATAAGTTTATTTAAATCCTCGATGCTAGTTACGTCGGATGGGATTGCTAGAACTTCTCCTTTACTACCAATATCACAAATTTCTTTTTTAGCTTTTTCTAATTTTTCACTTCTACTTGTAATAATTACATTATGTCCATCAAAGTATAATCTTTTAGCAACTGCTAAGCCAAGTCCATCAGAACTAGCTAACACTAATGCGGTACGTCTTTCAATTTTATTCATTAAATCTCCTCCAACATATCTTCATATAATTGATCATCTTTACTTACATCATATTTTAAAGTTCTACCTATAAAATTCTTAGCTTCTGAAGGTTGGGTACCTGTTCCAGGGCGCTTATATGTTAAATCACTCCATTGGATTTTTGTACCTTTAGTCATATCACTACAAGCTACCAAGGACCTACGAGTTAATATAAAATTTGCATCATCCGTATGCCGGCGCTTTATCGGCACACCCATTGCTTTTTTAATATTGCGTATATCAGTTACAAATTGATTTAGTTCATGAGGATTAATAGAAACTTCATAGTCAGGTCTTTTTATTGTAGCGTCTAAACTGAAGTGCTTTTCTATAACGTGAGCACCTAACGTCACTGCTGCTAAGGAGATAGCTGTTCCTGCAGTGTGATCACAGAAGCCTACTGGATAATTAAATTTTTTTAGTGTCTCCATTACTCTAAGATCAACTTCATTAGGTGGAGTCGGATATTTAGTATTAGTTTGATATACAACGACATTTTTTCCACCTGATTTTTCAATCACTTCTAAAGCAGCTTCTATTTCAGATAACAATGCATTTCCAGTAGAAAGAAATATAGGTAAACCAGTTTTTGCACATTCAGCCAAAAAGGGATGGCATGTAATATCCCCGCTAACTATTTTAAGAAAGTCAGCACCTGACTTGACAATAAACTCAAGAGACTTAAAATCTACTACACAAGCCGTCGTAGATAATCCCAATCTATGTGCAGTATCAAACAATTCGATAATCTGTTCGTCTGATAATCTCCATTTATCCCAATCTAATTTGGTCTTAGAAGATTTTCTACAATCGATGTCATTATAGGCTATATGCTGAAAAGTAACTGCATCAGCCATACTTGAGTTTGCAACATCGACCATTTTTTTCGCCTCAATAAATGAACCTGCATGATTAATTCCGGCCTCGGCAATTACAAAAACTGATGAATCATCACCAATTAGCTTCCTATTAATATTAAATTTCTGCATCAGCAATCTGTCCTTTCTCAAGGTAACTACAAAATTGCAGCAGTTGTATAGAATGTAATTTCTTAAGTGTATTTGTAAGGAATTGTTAGCAAGATTTTTTTATTTAGAAATGTTTAAACAGAAGTGAAGTGTAAATAATCACATGCTATAGCAGCTGCAGTGTTATTTAGGAGAAGATATCTACCTCTTTTAAAACATCATCTGGACCATTTGGATCATATTTTAAATCTTTCGCTTTTTTATTTTTCAACAACTTTAATAACGTATGAACCAAGAAACGAATTTAGAATGTGAAATAATTATTTTTCAAAATTATTATTGGGAAAATGGGAAATATTTGTTTTGATTTCCATCAGAGAAATATCAAGTAGTAGTTTTCCATTAATGTATTAGAGTGTGCAATCGCATCACCGTAGCATTCTTTAAGTGAGCTTTTAATTATTCGAGATTCAAAATCATTTGTACCAAATAGCAGTCACTTTCATATACTGGGCAGGATACTATTTACCTGCTTTATCCCGCTATTTGCTGTCAGTAAGGTCTGCCGTGTTGTACGAAGGAGCCAATAGGAACGAATTTGATTTTCGATTTCATAAGGATATAAAAGATAAATCCATTTTTTCTTTGTCGTATCGTACGTATAGAAAATGCCACAGATTCTATATACATTCGGCCCAAAAATTTCAGGCTTTATTCTCTTTACATCAACATCTTTATACGCAATATTGATAACTAAAAATAAATAAGAAATCTTTATCATGTGAAGGAGAAGAGCTCCTCCTTTAAACGGAGTGAAGGTAGGGGCAGTTAAATGTAAAAATATATTGTCATTCTGTTTAAAATATCTAACTAGCCTAAGTGGTTATTATGGAGGTGCTCTATGAAATTAGCATTAGGTACTGTTCAGCTGGGTCTTCATTATGGAATAGGAAATATAATGGGTAAACCTGATAGGGAAGAGGCTTTAAATATCATCAAATATGCTGTAAATAATGGTATAGATGTGTTAGATACAGCGTCTTCTTATGGAAATAGTGAAGTTATTATAGGTGAATATGTCTCAAGCAAAACAACAGAAAAAAATTTTCAGGTTGTAACTAAAATACCTATGATTGATTCTGAAAATATTGGTATTGAGCATTTAGATAGCTTAATTGATAAATATATTAAACAATCTATGATGAATTTGAAAACAAATATTATAGACTGTTGCCTGTTACATGATTCTAAAAATATGGTTTCACATAATGGATATATCATTCAAAAATTAAATACATTGAAATTAGGGGGAGTAATTAAAAAGATTGGTGTATCCGTTTATACACCTGATGAAGTTAAGCGGTTTTTGGAATTTGATTGTTTTGATATGATTCAAGTTCCTTTAAATATATTTGATCAACGTCTAATTTGTTCAGGCCTACTACAAAAGCTGAAAACAAAAGGAATAGAAATACATGCTAGAAGCCCATATCTTCAAGGGTTGCTATTAATGGATACGGAAAAAATTCCCGATTATTTACAAATCGCTAAAAAACCAATAAAAGAATTTGAGTTTTTAGCTCGGGAATTCAATTTAAGTAGAGCGCAATTGGCTTTATTATTTGTTCGAGAATTGAAAGAAGTTGATAAGATTATTATTGGATGTGAAACAGTAGATCAATTAAAAGAAAATATTCAAATCTGTAATTCACCTTTATTAGAAGAGAAAGTTCTTAATACTGCAAAGAAATTATTTAAGGATATACCTGAGATAATTATTAATCCGAACTTATGGAGGGTGAATAATGAATCAACATGAATTATTTAGTTTAAAAGGCCAGAATGCAATTGTTACTGGTGGATCTGGTTATCTTGGTTCTGCAATTTCTGAAGGGCTGGCTAAGTATGGTGCAAACGTTATGATAGTTAGTAGAAGCAAAGAAAAATGTATGAATTTAGCTGATCAGTTAAATCAAAAATATAATGTGAAATGTCAGGGATATGCTCTAGATGTTTCAGATAGTAAATCAATAAATCATACATTTGAGGAGATTTATAATTCAGATAATAAGATAGACATTCTTATTAATAATGCTTACTTTGGAGCAGGAAAGACTATTGAAGAAATGACAGAATCGGAGTGGGAAACAGGAATTGATGGTTCTATAAATAATGTGTTTCGGGTTACTAAAAAGGCATTACAATATATGTTACCGAAGAATAAAGGAAATATTATTAATATCTCTTCAATGTATGGTGTTGTTTCCCCAGACCCTTCTATTTATGGCGATTCAGGCTTTAATAATCCTCCGAATTATGGAGCAGGAAAAGCTGCTATCATACAGTTTACTCGGTATCTTGCGTGTCACTATGGTTTAAAAGGAATTAGAGCTAATTCTATCTCTCCAGGTCCATTTCCTAATACAGAAGTTCAGAAAAATAAAGAATTTATTCGAAATTTAAAGAAAAAAACAGCGCTAGGTCGTATTGGAAATCCCCAGGAATTACAAGGGTTGATTGTTTTTCTTGCATCTAATGCTTCAAGCTATGTAACGGGGCAAAATATTTGCATTGATGGTGGCTGGACATCGTGGTAAAACATCGCTAGAAAGTCAAGGATGTAACAAGAAACCTTTCCACTGAAAAAATCTTCTCATTTTATATAAGATGAGAAGATTTTTTAGTTATAGTGAGAATTTGACAATCTAGAAGTGAAAAGAGCCTTCGTTAATAATGTTATATTATATTGATAAATTTATCGTTACAAATATTTTGTTATTCTGTAAAATTTCCTAATTTTAAGGAAGTATTTGATATAGATAGAAGTCATTTCTCTTTATTGAGACTGACTTTTATTTTTGAGTTAGTGCAACTCATTGAAAACCTTTGTTAATATGATTTAGGTATTTTAAGAAGGTTATTTCCAAAATTTTAATGGAAAATGAAAAAATACAATTTGTATCATGTTTATTTTTTGAAGCAATATCTCTTATTGGTACTATCCTCTTATATCATTCTTCTTGGTATTCTTTAGCTAAGTGAGAGGGGTATGATGAAATAGGAGGACCAATCTTAAAGAAGGATAAACTAGTTTTTGAAATCGGTATACAGTTCTTTAATAAATATAGTTTTTGCAATATGTCTTTATCTATTGGATGTAGCATGTAATCTGTCATTATGAAATAATTGTGATGATAGATAAATACTTTTCCTTCGGGTAGAATCGTGTAATGAGATAAATTCGGATAAATAGGTGGTCCATCTGAAAATTTATCTAAACTACTTTGTGAAACTTTAATAATTTCTTGATTTGAAAATTTTAATTTGCGAAATGCTATGGTGTTAATGAATGGACGTTTTTGATTATTTTCTATATAAAATAATTCTTCTTTTTCGTTTTGCACAACCCGTAGATTTGGGATTGATTCAGTAAGGGTTATGGGAGGACCTTCAGTATATTTGTAGATAAAGGGATCAGGGATTGAGACAATTTCATTTTGATTATATTTGAAGTAGGAAAGCATTTCTTTCGATATAAGCCTACGTTTATAATTATCAATTAAAAATACTTCACCTTGTGAATTGCTAAACAAAATACCATTTAAATCTTTGGAAGGGAGGTTAGCATATAAATTTTGGAAGGAAAATGGTGTTTTAAAAGTAATATCGAGCACTTTGTTAATGGGATAAAAAGGCTGGAATGTATTTAGGCGTTTCCAAAACATCGCATCTCCAACAAACCAATATAAAGGATTTGTATCCCAATATTCACAGTATTTTTCATAAACCTTTAATAATATTCTTCTAGTATGCATAACTGAACAGTGATCCACAACATTTGCAGCTGTATATAAAATTTTTGAAGCTTCTCTTACATATTCATGAATAGGTTGTAGATTATAATCAACATATTTTACGTATTGAGAAGAGTACACTATATCTATTTCAGGTTGTTTTTCTAAGAAAGATAACATTTCAGCTAACCTGTTTGGAACGTACATAGTATCGTCCGTTAAATAGCAAATATACTCCCCACGTGTTAATGGAAGTGCCTTATTGATGAGAGTTGCATATCTTGTGGTTTTATATCTCTCATTATCTTGTATAAAACTATTTTCATAATAAATTCGAGGGTCATCTAAATAATTTTTTATAATATTTATAGTTTCTGGACAAGAGTTATCATCCATAATAAAAAGTTCCCATTCTTTATAAGTTTGCATTAGGACACTTTCAATAACTTGATTAATTAATGATGGCTTATTATAGCTAGTAAGGATAATTGAAATTAGGGGTTGCAAAATCGTCACCTCTTCTGAGAATATTGAATGTTTTTTCTAGCGAAGTCTAATAGATAATAATAAACCTTTATTGATACATTCTTTTTTGTACTTGGATAGTTTATTACCTTTTCATAGATATGGTATGGACTATAGTGGAGTAAAAAGAGATATATAGATAAATATAAACGCTGCTATAGACTTTAATATATATATAAATTTTTTTAAAAATTATCGGAACGGATTGTCCTTTCTGTTTATATAATAACGTAACTGTTTTTGTATTTGGTTATAAGGAGGAGAGGAATATTTGCCTAAAATTTCAGTTATAATGACAAGTTACAATAAGCCTACGTTTGTTGAAAAATCGATATTAAGTGTATTAAACCAAACTTTTCAAGATTTTGAGCTTTTTATCATGGATGATAATTCTAATGAAATGACCCAGAAGGTAATTCAACCATTTATAAATAAGGAAAATATACATTTTTATAAAAGTAATGTGGCCCATATTTCTGAACGGACAAAAAAAGTCAGATATGCGGCTCTAATTAATGAGGCTCTTAAGCATGCGAAGGGGGAGTATATTACTTATATTACTGATGATAATCAATATGAAAAAGAACGACTCAAAAAGATGTCTAGTTATCTTGATGAGAATAAAGATGTTCAAATTATTTATTCTGCATCAAAAACGATTCATCTAGATGAATCAGATTTGCCTATTAAAACTGTTGAAAGAGCTGCCAAAAAAATTACTAATAATGCTCCATGTACAATTGATCATTGTTCTATTATGCATAGAGCCTCTGTTTTACCGATTCTTGAAAAAAGGTGGAATTCATACTGGGATGAAGATCCTCAATTTTATCGTATAGGAGATGCACGTTTTTTTTGGAGATTAAATCATTATTGGGATTTTCATCCTTTAGATGAAATTTTAGATATCAATTATATTACTTCACATTCAATACATTCGCAGTTATTTGCAGAAGAAAAAAATGAATTTGTACAATTATTACCGCCACAAAGAACATGTAAAGAATTAAGAGAAGACTTAAGAAGAAAAAGAGGGTGAAATGTTGAGTGATATCTATTTGGGAATTACTAGGCGCAAAATCTAGAATATATAAATGTTTTTTCTGAGCTAAACCATTATAATATCCGTTTGCCATTACCGAGTAATTTTTATCAATATTTAGACGATGATGTAAAAAATAATATGAAAGTAAATAATTTTTATAAACAACTGTCCATTGAGCCAATAGAAGAAACGCAGTTGTAGTTAGAGTCTGAAAAAAATGTCTTCATTTCAACCAAAGATAACTCCTTAAACAACCTCATATTTTCAGTTTTCAATGAGCAACCTGTACAAAAAATATAAAACAGCATCGTATGTTTTGCTATTCAAAAAGCTAATTTATCTCCCACCTATTTGTTGGTGCAATAGCACTACATACAAATTGAGAAGGGAGTTTTCTTGACTAAAAATTATTTCAATCAGAGGAGGTATGCATTTATATGTTTTTTAAAGATAAAAACATTTTAATTATTGGTGGAACAGGAACAATTGGAAAGAGCATTCTTTCTAATATTCTAGAAGAAAAGCCAAAAGTTGTAAGGGTTTTTAGTAGAAGTGAATATAATCAATTTTTATTACAAGAAGAATTCAGGGAAAAAAATCGAAATATTCGCTATTTAATCGGGGATATTCGCAATTATGATCGATTATTTAGTGCGATGGAAAATATTGATTATGTGTTCCATGTGGCAGCGATGAAGCATGTTTCTTTTTGTGAATATAATCCGTTTGAAGCTGTTTTGACCAATATTTTTGGAACACAAAATGTAATAAAAGCGGCAATTGCTCAGAAAGTAAAAAAGGTAGTTTTTACAAGTTCTGATAAAGCGATTTCACCAACAAATAATTACGGTGCGACAAAATTGACTGCTGAAAGATTGATTACGTCAGCGGAATATTCAAAAGGTTCAAGTGAAACGATATTCGCAAGTGTTCGTTTTGGAAATGTTATGGGGTCAAGAGGTTCTGTTATTCCCTTATTTGAAAAACAAATTAAAGAAAACCAAAAAATAACTGTAACGGATCTTAGTATGAGTAGATTTATGATGACACTGACCCAAGCAACTATGTTAACAATTGAAGCAATGAAAATAGCAAAGGGTGGTGAAACTTTTATATTAAAAATGCCAGTTATTTCATTAAACGATTTAAGTGAAGTGATGATAGAAGAAGTTACAAAGTTATATGGATTGCCCAAGGAGAATATTAAAATTGAAGAAATTGGGTTAAAACCTGGTGAAAAAATGTATGAAGAACTTATGACACATGATGAATCTTTACAGGCTTTTGAATTACCAGATATGTTTATCATTCCTAGCCCATTAAAAAAGGGTGCTCAATATGAAAATGCAAAAAGGGCGAAGGCAGGGTTTTACCGTTCTGATAATCAAAATGCTATTTCAAAAGAAGAGCTTAGAAATTTAATATTAAACCAGAAACTATTAACAGGAGGGGAGAAACTATGAAAATATTAGTAACTGGTGGTGCAGGTTTTATTGGTAGGTGGGTTGTAAAGAGATTATTGCAGGATAAGCATGAAGTATGGATATTAGACAACTTAGCAAATTCAACTACTGCAAATATTACCGAGTTTGCACACGATCTAAATTTAAAACAATGCATTCAAGGAGATATTAAAGATAAAAAATTAGTTGCTCAATTATTTGAAAATAATTCATTTGACCTTTGTTATCATTTAGCAGCGAGTATTAATGTTCAAGATAGTATAGACGACGCTAGAACAACTTTTGAAAATGATACAGTAGGTACTTTTAATTTGTTAGAACAATGTCATAAGCATAATGTCAAAATGGTCTTTATGAGTACGTGTATGGTATACGATAAAGCTACTAATATACAAGGAATATCAGAATTAGACCCGATTAAACCAGCTTCTCCATATGCTGGATCAAAAATTGCTGCTGAAAACATGGTTTTATCTTACTATTATGCTTACAAGCTGCCAGTTGTGGTTATTCGTCCATTTAATACGTATGGTCCATTCCAGAAAACTGGTGGTGAAGGTGGGGTTGTTGCTATTTTTATAAATAATAAATTAGATAATGTACCACTAAATATTTATGGAGATGGGAAACAAACGAGAGATCTTTTATATGTTGAAGATTGTGCGGATTTTGTTGTGGCGGCAGGATACTCTTCAAAAGCAAATGGTCATATTATTAACGCAGGAACAGGACAAGATATATCCATTAATAAATTAGCAGAATTGATTTCAGGAAATAAAGTAAGTATTCAACATGTAACTCATATCCATCCACAAAGTGAAATTCAAAAATTATTATGTAACTATGAAAAAGCAAAAACAATATTGAGTTGGAAACCAAAAGTTTCTTTAGAAGATGGAGTTATTAAAACAGAAGAGTGGATTAAATCTTTAAAAAGTAACCCTAAGGAGAAAGAATAATGGTAAGGGAAATTCTCGGTATACATGGAGGAAAGCCTGTTAGAGAAACAAATTTGCCATATGGTCAACAACAAATTGATGAACATGACATTCAGGCGGTTGTAGATGTATTAAAAGGGGATTTTTTAACGACAGGGCCAACGATTCAACAGTTTGAGGAGGCTATAGCGAAATATGTGGGAGCAAAATACGCTGTTTCTTTTTCAAATGGTACAGCTGCTCTGCATGCTGCTTGCTATGCAGCTGGCATAACTGAGGGAGATGAGGTAATTACAACTCCAATGACATTTGTAGCAAGTGCAAATTGTATTTTATACCAGGGTGGAAAGCCAGTATTCGCAGATATTGACAATGAAACATATAACATTAGTCCTAAATCTATAGAGGAAAAGATTACAAACAAAACAAAAGCCATCATTCCCGTACATTTTACTGGGCAGCCTGTAGAGTTAGAGGCAATAAAGAAAATCGCAAAAGAAAATAATTTGATTATCATTGAAGATGCAGCCCACGCATTAGGAGCCAAATATAAAAATAAAAAGATTGGTTCTATTGGTGATATGACAATGTTTAGTTTCCATCCGGTGAAACATATTACTACCGGAGAGGGCGGAGTAATTACTACAAATAATCCACTGTTTTATGAAAAACTTGTTCAATTCCGTACGCATGGAATTGAAAGGAATCCTCAAAAACTTCTTGAAAATCATGGGCCTTGGTATTATGAAATGCAATTCTTAGGTTACAACTACAGAGTAACGGATATACAAGCTGCTCTGGGCTTATCACAGTTAAATAAATTAGACTCTTTTATTAAGATTAGAAAGAAATATGTAGACATCTATAATAAAGAATTTAGTTGTCTATCTGAAATCATCATACCAAAGCAATTGCCCCAAACCGACTCAAGTTGGCATCTTTACATTATTCGTTTAAATACTAAATTATTAAAGGGCAATCGAAAAGAAATTTACGAGGCATTACAAAGAGAAAATATCGGTGTGAATGTGCACTATATACCCGTACATTTACAACCGTTTTATCAAAAATTAGGTTATGAAAAAGGTATTTGTCCACAAGCAGAAAATGTATATGAGGAAATTATTACACTGCCTCTATTTCCGAAAATGACAGAAGCTGATGTATGGGATGTAATAAAAGCGGTGAGAAAAGTTCTTTCGTTTTATAGAATTGCTAAACATTAAATGAAAGGGGTGTTATTAAGATTGCAAAATCAAAAATTGTTAAGAGCTGTTACAAAAATCGATATTAAAAAAGGAGAGATTATTACAGCTAATAAAATAGCTATGGAACTAGATGTTGTTGAAAATGCACTGAACCAGCTTGAAGCAGAGGAATTATTACCTCAGATAGCTTTATATAATTTGTCTGCAGGTACCCCATTATCAAAAGAGGTTATTGAACCTCCAAAAGTAGTAATAATTGTACTTTGCCGGTTAAAATCTACTAGGTTACCTTTAAAGGCATTATTACCAATACACGGAATTCCTTCCATTGAAAGATGTCTTATAAATACATTAGCTATTCCAGGAAAACATCAGGTCATACTTGCTACTTCAGATATAGCACAAGATGATCCTTTGGAAAAATTTGATTTAGACGGGAAGGTTAAAATTTTCAGAGGTGATCCAGAAAATACTGCTGATCGCATATTTCAAGCTGCCAAACAAGAAAATGCAAATATTGTAATGCGGATTACAGGAGATTGCCCAGTTGTGTCACCAGAAATCAATACTTTTTTACTAGATGAACATTTGAAAAGCGGTGCAGATTATACACAGGCAGAGTTAAGTACGTTACCTGTTGGAACAGCAGGCGATATTTTTACATTAGAGGCAATCGAACGATTGCTACAAACCCAAAAAACTTTAACCTATGCAGAATACCTTCCGTTGTATTTTGTGAATAATCCCCATTTATTCCAAGTCAATATAGTAAAACTCCCTCCTCCATTTCGTTACCCTACTTGGAGGCTAACATTAGATGAACAACCAGATTTAGATATGTTCAATGAACTTTATAAAAGTCTGAATGTAAAATCTAAACCTTTATTTTTTCATCAAATAAAAGATTACATCCTAGGAAATCCTGAACTTGTTCAAATCAATAGTCATGTGGAACTGAAATATATAAATCAAAAATCGTTAGTAGATGAGTTAAATAGAGAAACAAAATTATAAATTAATAAATTGTAGCGCTTTTAGTGAGGAGGGAGTAACTTGCTTGAGAAAAAAATTGCCTTTCGCGCCGACGCATCTATTGAAATAGGGACCGGCCATATTATGCGTTGTTTAACACTTGCCCATGAGTTACGGAATAAAGGTGCTCAGATTTATTTCATTTGCCGTAAGCTGCAAGGTGATCTGCAGCAATATATTTTAAATAAGGGATTTCATGTGTTTTTATTAGATGCAGATGGTGAAAATACGAATTTTTCAAGTACAGTACACGGGAGTTATTTGAATTGGTTAAAATATCATTGGTTTGTTGATGCACAACAGACCAATGATATTTTGTCGCAACTTCCCAAGTTTGATTGGTTAATTGTTGATCATTATGGATTAGATAATAAGTGGGAGACTGCTTTAAGAAAAACTGTAAGAAAGATTATGGTAATTGATGATCTTGCAAATCGAATGCATGACTGTGATTTATTACTAGACCAAAATTTATATGATAACCTTAATGGTCGCTATAAAGATTTATTACCAGAGCAATCATTAGTGAAATTAGGACCTAAATATGCCATATTACGACCAGAGTTTCATGCTGCTAAAAAATTTTTAAGAAAAAGAACAGGCGAGATTGAACGCATTTTTGTATTTTTTGGGGGGCATGATGCAACGAATGAAACATTAAAAACATTAAGAGCTATACAAAATATAAGTAGCGATACTTTAAAAGTAGATGTAGTAGTAGGAAGTCAAAATCCCCATAAAGAAGAGATTGAATCTTATTGCAGGAGTATTTCTAATGCCTCGTTCTATTGTCAAATAGAGAATATGGAAGAGTTTATCGTACGAGCGGATTTAGCGATAGGAGCTGGTGGCACAACCACATGGGAACGCTGCTTTCTTGGATTACCTTCTATAACAATTACAACTGCTCCAAATCAAATTGAAGTAACCCAGGCTGTGTCGAAAGCTGGGGCTACATGGAATATTGGTACAGCTGAAAGTGTTTCGGATGAAACGATTACGAAATGTCTAAGCAAGCTTTTATCAAATTCTAAAATAGTGAAAGAAATGTCTAATAAGGCTCTTTCTATACAGTGTGCCAGTAATTCAGATGAAATAGCAAAAATTATTTTAGGAGGATAGCATGTTAGATATAGGGGATTTTCAATTGAAAAGTTTAGAAAAGAAAGATTTAGAACTGATTTTAAAGTGGAGGAATACAAAAGAAATACGTACGGTTATGTATGAAGATCATGAAATTACAATAGACGAACATTTAAAATGGTATAAAAAACTAGAAATGGATGATACAAAGATTGCAAGATTATTAATATATAAAGAAAAACCAATTGGATTTGTTAATTTTACAAAAATAGACAAAATGAATCGGACTTGTTATTGGGGATTTTATATAGGCGACAAACAAAGCGTAAGGCGTGCTGGAACTGTATTAGGTTTATTAGCATTAGATCTTATTTTTGAAACAAAAGGCATACAAAAAGTGTGTGCAGAAATATTAGAATTAAATCGTATTAGTTTAAACTTTCATCAGAAACTTGGGTTTGTAGAAAATGGAAGATATGTGAACCATATTTGCAAGGGTAATGAATATATCGATGTCATTAAAATGACACTATTTTATGAGCAATGGATGGAAAGAAAAAAAGCTATAAAAAAAGAACTTGAAGGTGAAAAACATGAGTAATGTATATATCGGCGGTAGAGAGATTGGCAATAACTCGCCACCATTTATTATTGCAGAAATGTCAGGGAATCATAATCAATCATTAGGTAGAGCATTGCAAATTGTAGAAGCAGCTGCAGAGGCTGGAGCACAGGGATTTAAAATTCAAACATATACACCTGATACAATGACTTTAAATATAGAAAATGGTGATTTTTTAATTCAGGATACGAACAGCTTATGGAAAGGTAAATCACTTTATCATTTATATAAAGAAGCATATACACCATGGGAGTGGCATAAACCAATTTTTGATCGCTGTACAGAATTAGGAATGATACCATTTAGTACGCCATTTGATGAAACTGCTGTAGATTTTCTAGAGTCATTAAATGTTTCTTGTTATAAAATCGCATCTTTTGAAAATACTGATATTCCCCTCATACGTAAAGTAGCCGCAACAGGAAAACCAATAATCATTTCGACAGGTATGGCTTCAGTTGCTGAATTAGATGAAACAGTAAGGGCTGCGAGAGAAGAGGGATGTAAAGAATTAATTCTATTAAAATGTACAAGTACGTATCCTGCATCACCAAAATCTACAAACATAGCTACCATACCTCATATGAAGGAGTTATTTAAATGTGAAATAGGTTTATCTGATCATACACTTGGAGTAGGGGTATCTGTAGCAAGTGTTGCTTTGGGGGCCACAGTAATTGAGAAACATTTAACACTCTCGAGGTCTGACGGAGGTGTAGACGCTGAATTTTCAATGGAACCTGCTGAATTTAAATTATTAGTAAGTGAAACTGAAAAAGCATGGGAATCTTTAGGTAATGTATATTATGGACCAACTAATTTAGAAAAAGACTCTTTAAAGTTTAGAAGGTCATTATATGTTGTAGAAGACATAAAAGCGGGAGAAGTATTCACGAATGAAAATATTAAAGCTATCAGACCAGGTAATGGTTTATTGCCAAAACACTTATCCAAAATTCTCGGAAAGAAAGCGAGTAAGGATATCAAAAAAGGAACACCTATTTCATGGGATTTAATTTGATAGAGTATACTGAAATGCTAATAAAAATTCATTTCAAGTATATAGTAGCAAACAAGTTAGCTTACGCTAACCGACATGCATCTCCTACCTATTTGTTAGTGCTAGCACACCTTCAGGAAAAGTAAGGAGGGAGTCTTCTGACGGGAAAAGATAAATTAAAATGCCTTTTCATAAAATTGAAAAGGCATTTTAATTTATTCAGAATGATTATAAAAGAAAAGAAATTTTTAATTTAATAAATCAATTAAGTTGTGATCGTAATATAGTCGTTATAAAATTGATTCTCTCATGAAAAGTATGTTGTGTAATAACTTTTGTGTGAATTTTTTCGATCATTAATCCTTTTGAAATCGTATCATTCAAATGAAGAGATATCTTATTTAAACAATCATTAAAGCTGTTATAGGATATAATTTCATCTTTATTGAAGAAAGATGAAAGATCAGATTTTTCTTCTATAATTTGAAAGCCTTGGCAAGCGGCGATATCAAATGTACGATTATTAATGGTATTACTTTTTACTCTATTTTTATTTTTATTCTGTGGCAACATATAACTACGATGAGGATTTAATATGAGACTAGCGTTATTATAATAGAACGCAACTTCTTGAGGTGGAATCCATTCTTCTATAATCTTAATTCTTCGGTGATTTTTCCATTTTTTAATTAACTTATTTCTCCAATGTTGACCAATAACAGTATAGTGATAAGGAGTTTTTTCCAAAAGAAACTGTATCAATTTTACTCGGGTTGGATAAGGGTATCCAATGAACAATACTTCACTTTTATATTTTGAATTTTTTAGACCAGGTTTAAATACATCTATATTAGTTGCTAATGGTAAGTGATATACATTGGTATATCCTAAACTTGTGTAATATTTAAGTGCTTCACTATCGATAGTAAATATAAAATCAAAGTTATTTAATAGAAGAAGAGAAGTGTCTATATAAAATGGGTCCTCAGTTAACCAGACAGCTAATTTAATGTTCCTTTTTTTAAAATATTGAATGGCTATTTGCGGTAGATGATTACCTAATAAGGTGAAAACAATATCAGGATGAAACGTTGTTGTAATGAAATCTAATTGCTCTATTAATTCACTCGGCTGTACTGCTAACCATTCGAAATTTTGATTGATAAGTGTTCTCTGTATGCTTTGATCTAGATATTGATAGATTTTTGAGTAACCAGAAGTAATGTATAAGAGTTTCATATTTCAATCCCTGCTTTAGGTATAAAATATATTATGAGCTAAACGTAACACTTTCTATTTCTTTACAACTGATCTTAGTAATACTTATAGTAGGAGGAGTAAGTGAATTTTCCTCTTCTAATGTGACGATACAAGTATTAGGGTTAAAATTTGTAAAAATAGCAGGTCCAATAATATTTCCAGATTTACCAGTCACAGTAACGACTTCGCCTGGTTGTAAATTTTTAAAAATACTACATACTCCACCTGAACAACGAAATAAATTACATAAGAACAAATTTGTCCCTCCTTTAAACAATATACTGTATCATATGAAAGTATGTAGAAGGATGTGTAGACAAGTAACCCTTAGAAGGGGAAAAAATTAAATTAAAGAAAATTATTGAAGTGATAGATAAAATAATACATTTGTGATTATTCTGATTAGATTTTTTCATAAAAAAGACATTCATTAGAATGTCTTTTTTATAGATTGAACTAGAACCATTTAAATCATCTTAAGGTGTGGTTAAAGTAACGCTTTCTATATCTTCACAACTTATGAATATAGTATTGGTTGAAGAGGGGGTCAGCACATCTTCTTCTACCAATACCACCGCACAAAGATTTGGAAAGAACAGTGAAAAAGTAGCAGGTCCAATAATTTGACCTGATCTAGTAGTAACTGTAACAACTGTACCTGTTGGCCATGAAGAGAATAAAAAACAAGCTAAACCTTTACAATTTGCCATATTAAATCCTCCTAACTCTAATTTCAAATAATGTAGTAAATTCCAAACATCTTATAGTGTATGTGGTAGCAGTATAAAGTGCTTGGATATTCGTTCATGATCAACAGAATCACTGTGAAATACTACTATACACACGTTTAAAAGATAAAAATGGTAAGGAGGTTTATGAAGGAGATATTGTATGATTTAGTAATCAGTTATTCAAAGTTCCAAATGATATGGATCGGAATTATGGGGTGGGAGATAACGAGTATATCGAGCTATGCTATATGGTATTTGATTAGGATGAGATAGAAGGCTTAAGTTTTTGGTAGCATTTATGGGAATCCAGAGTAACTAGAAAACTAAATAAAATTCTTATTTGCACGACACGTTTCCTTATAAGTGTGCAAACACGAAATAGGAGAGTTATTAATTTGATGACAACAACTGTTTGACTGAAGGTAGGAATGGAAACACCGCCAGGTTGAGCTTAAACTACTTATCTAATACTCCTACATGCAAGGCATGATAATAGTCACAAATTGTATGAAGCTAGGTGAAGTTAGCTGAACAAAACCTAAGTGAGAAATCATATGGTAATGGATAGGTCGGGATGCTATAAAATATCTATGGTGAGAATGTACGGCTCTAAAGGATTAATACATTAGAAATGTGTATGTCGTTAATGACGATGTTATCTACCGAAAAGTAAGAGTAAATGATATGAAATTCGGAACATCTAACGATGAGGATGTAAAGATAACAGGCTTACAGCAAGCACCTAAGGATATATGTATAGCTAAGTCAATCGGAACGTGGTAAGCAAGAAAATGTCACCAAAGCCTACTAGAAGACAGGTGCATATACGGTTCTAACGAACCGAAATTGATTTGTTCTTGTGAAGGTGGGGACACGTATCAACGAAGCATGTAACAAATGTGGAGGGATAGTCCCTAGTCTTATTCGTTGAAAACTAAATCAACTATATGTAACTCACAGGATCGAGTAAGATGATGGGACCTTTCGTAAGAAAAGGGAATGAATACATCGGTGAGTACAATATTGTTCGTAATCTAGTTGCTCTAGTATAAAAGGATAAGATGGGACGCTGTATGCAATGAAAGTCGCACGTACAGTGTTAAGCCGGGGAAAAGATGGAGATAACTTCAAAATTATATATCGCAACGATATCTAAATTGTATATGTAGAAAGGAGCACCTAATTAAAGTGCTCCTTAGGAGATTGATTATAAATGTCTGTTCATTAACTATTATTATGTTTATTTTATCAAATGGTGAAAAACTTGGACAAAAACTTCATTTTGCATACCAAAGCAGCTAGTTAATAAAACTAACTGCTCGTTGTATAAAAGAAACGCTACGCTTACAGAAACAGTATCAACAGGGTTAAAAATATTATTCGGAAATGAAAGGTAGGAGATGAATTGGCTTCGAATAAGGGATGGCAGGAAGCCATCTTAATTGTTCGACATACAGAAAGTGTTACTCTACTACCTATCGAATGTATGTTTGGTGTATGATAGTCATATACCGAAATGGAGGTGAATCAAATAATGATGAATAAAGCCTATAAGTTTCGTATCTATCCAAATCAGGCACAAGCAATTCTAATCAATAAAACGATTGGGTGTTCTCGCTTTGTATTCAATCATTTCCTATCCTTATGGGATCAAGCATACAAAGAGACAGGAAAAGGCTTGACCTATGGTACATGCTCTGCCAAACTACCTGCCATGAAGAAAGAGCTTGTTTGGTTAAAAGAAGTGGATAGTATTGCGATTCAGTCGTCTGTTCGCAACCTTGCGGATGCTTATACGCGCTTGTTCAAAAAACAAAACAGCGCACCGCGCTTTAAATCTAAGAAGAACAACGTACAATCTTATACCACAAAACAAACAAATGAAAACATTGCCGTTGTAGGGAACAAAATAAAGTTGCCGAAACTAGGCCTCGTTCGATTTGCCAAAAGTCGCGAAGTAGAGGGGCGTATTGTAAATGCTACAGTTAGACGGAACCCTTCTGGTAGATATTTTGTGTCACTATTAGTTGAAACAGAAATACAAGAACTTCCGAAAACACATTCTTACATTGGAATAGATGTAGGACTAAAAGATTTCGCTATTTTGTCAGATGGAACACACTATGAAAATCCGAAGTTTTTCCGATCATTAGAAGATAAGTTGGCGAAAGCACAGCGTGTTCTTTCTAGAAGAATGAGAGGATCTTCTCGCTGGAATAAACAACGAGTAAAGGTAGCTAGAATTCATGAATACATATCAAATGCTAGAAAAGATTACTTGGACAAAATTTCAACCGAAATCATCAAAAACCACGATGTTATCGGTATAGAGGATTTGCAAGTATCGAATATGTTAAAGAATCATAAGTTAGCAAAAGCAATTAGTGAGGTATCTTGGTCGCAATTTCGATCCATGTTAGAATACAAAGCAAAATGGTATGGCAAACAAGTCATTGTCGTATCGAAAACATTTGCTTCCAGCCAATTATGTTCTTGTTGTGGGTATCAAAATAAAGACGTTAAAGATCTAAACCTACGTAAATGGGTTTGCCTTTCATGTCAAACACATCATGATAGGGATATTAACGCAAGTATCAATCTAAAGAATGAAGCGATAAGGCTTCTAACCGCAAGGACTGCGGAGATAGCCTAATCAATTAGAGTTCGATAGAACTCTTTACTTAGGAATCCCCCCACTTCTAAACGAAGTGAAAGTGGGGGTAGTTCAAATAAGAGGATAATTATGGTTTTTGTAGAATAAATAAGTCGGGAAAGGCGGGAAGATAGTAATATATATGGATATAAAAATATTTGAAATGCGTGAAAAACGATTAGCGGAACTATTAGGTGCAAAGGTACTATGGGAATGTATAAGTGCAGTAATAGAGAGAATTAAAAAGCAAGAATTAGAGTCTATACTAGATTTATTAGAAGACCTATTCATATATGTGAAAGAAACTATTCAAATTATGAATCAACGCATAACAAAAGCCTCTGTAAAAACAGAGGCTAATGGTATAGATAAAGATACATTATTTGTGGAAGCGTATGTAGAATTAATTAATCTTAAGTTTCTTATTTTTGAATTAGCTGTAGAGCTTTCATTTGTTCTAAAAGAATTAAATTGTTTTGTTCAATCATCTTTGCCACTGCTTCGAAGTGAGCTTGATTCTCAAGAACCTCAATCTGCTTCTCTTTAGGGAGTGATTGAAGGATTTCTTTTATTTCTTTACACTCGTATATATTATTCTCCGAGTCTTCGATTAATTTATTACGACGATTGGTGTATTCAAGTGCACCTAAGGTGGCTAATGCGCGAGGATCTAATCCTAGAATTTCCATGTATTCCTCTCCTTTCCTCTACAATAATTCGATAGGGGGAAGGAGATTCCTTTAATGAATTAGTAGAGTCTTTAAATAGCTATACAAATTGTTAATGATTAGTAGACATGTTACCTAACAGGAATGTAATAGAATTAGACTTTACAGAGCTTCTAAAAAAGATTAAAAGAAAAGGGAATCCAGTAATTCTCACTCTTTTTTCTTAAATAATCTACATATGATACGGTTGTTTCCTTTTATCATAAATTTTACATTGGATTCTTTGAGGAAGATTAGGTAGATATAGGATATGGAGGATGAATGAATAGATAAACAAAATGAAAGAGAAATGAAAGAATTACTGGAATTGTTAAGTGGTTATTAGGTAATAAATTTTAAAGTATTTAAGAGTGAGAAGATGTGTATCAATCGTTACTTAAAAAGTAAAAGATTAGTCATTAAATGGAGAGAAGTGTCTAAGTTACTTGTATAGATGAAATAAGGGAGCATATGAAATTAAAGCATGATGAAACATGTTGAAATAAATAGATGGGGATCTCTAGGTAGGTTAAGCAGAGAAATAAGGTATGCTGAGAAAGTAGCTATTGAATTCAAAGAAGTTAAAGTGTGAAAGGTGTCACTTATGTTAACTTGAATATCTACTACTTATTTACTCTATATAAAAAAGCAGCTGCACAAAAGTACAGCTAGTTTTCTTTACAAATTTATATGACTTTAATGACGAATTGAGATTTAGGTATATATAGTAATTGAGCTGTTAAGGAAGTTGTTGTATTAGCAAATGGGTATGCTTCCTTATAAAGAAAATTACTATACACTATTTCATTCATTTCATAGGTCGTACACAGTTTTTTTAGGATTTTTTGAGAAATTTTATTTGTACAAGCAGCAATAAAATCATAATCTCTTTTACTTATTTCTTGAATGGCATGTGAAAGAAGGGTAGTGACTATACCACTTCCCATCCAATCTGGATGACAAGCGCCCATATCTAAATAAACCAATTTTTCTTTATCTAAATGAGAAAACTCAATAGATTCTGTCTCTAATGTATCTAAAAGTTGAAAAATAGGTTCCATTTGCGGGCATAGTTCAATCGCTTTCTCTGTATCTATTAGTGGCTGGGTTAATTTTTTTGTTAAAAGAACTCCAACAATTTGAAAATTTTCTATTGCTACAAATGACATAGCTTGAGATACAGCTTGTTTCATCATTTCTTCGCACATTTTGTGAAAAGGAGCAAAAGGAATTTGTAAACTGCTTACAAGAGGTTCATTATTCACAAAAGAATGTGCAAGTAAATGTGCTGCATCTTTCACATGGTGTGTATCAAGTAGCTCTATATTCATATGTTTTTCCTCTTTCCTGATATAGTTAATAGTAATTAAAAGGATTAAAAATTTTATTTCATTTAGTTAAGTTTAACTATTAAAGCGCTAACAAATATGATTATTAAACATATGAATAGATCTGTTTAGTAGCAATCGAAATATATTCATAAAGAAATGCTACGACCTCATCTAAACATTCAACAGTTGTATATGGGGAGATAGAAAAGAATTTTAAAGTAGAAATCGAATTTCTATCACAACTGTTTATTGCGTCTACTACACATGAACGAGTTGTATCGCCTAAAAATATTTGATCGCGATTTTTTCCTAGATAATTAAATAGTTCTATATTTAACCGATTTGTATCCTCAATTTCTTCTTTTGTTGCAAGACCTATTCGTTCTTTTTCCCAATTCTCTTGGCCATCTCCATTCATATAGAACCGAAAAGTTGTAATTGGTCCATATGTAAAATCATTTGTGATTGCGACTTGAGGGAGGGCCTTGCGCAACTTCTCTCTAAATAATAGATTTACACGAATATAATTTGCTAATAATTTTTGATATCCTTCAATTCCAAAGGCTAATAGATTGATATACATGGGAATAGCACTACCAGATCGTGAACATTCTAAGGTATAGCCTGTATGATAACTTCCATATGACCTATTACCAAGATAAGGTGTGTCATCTTGTTCAATGTCCATCAGTTGTAAATCAGTATGATTTTTTACGATTAAAATACTTGAAGCATAAGGTGTTTGTCCTAATTTATGAAAATCAAAACATACACTATCAGCAAGTGCCATGTATTGCATTTTATCTTGTACGTATAGTAAAGCATTTTTTAAGTTAGGTTCAAATGAAAGTGGATTTTCTTCGAAATTATAATTATTAAAGAAACTATAGAATCCACCCATTGCAGAATCCGCATGGATATAAATAGGTTTTAATTTATATTTTTTTTGTATTGCTTCAGCGCTCTCTTTAATTTTCTTTATATCATCAATGGTAAAAGTATCTGTTGACCCCATAGTAGCTAGAATATAAAGGGGGATACCACCATTATTAATAACTTGTATCATCTTTGCCTCTAAATCATCTATATCCATAGAATTTGAATAAGAATCAGTTTTCACTTTAATTAAGTGATTTGATCCAATGCCAGTTGCTTCAGCTGACTTTAATAAACTATAGTGTGCATTCTCAGAAGCAAAGCAATATACATTTTGTGGAGCACCATATTCTTTTGCTAATGGGAATTGTTTAGAAATTGCTAAACGTAAGCTCGAAAATACACAACCTTGTCCACCCCATGTTGTATAACCGCCGCTATTATGCGGATTATAACCAATCAGTTTTGAAAGCATGGATACAACTTTTACTTCTGCTTCTGCTGCCCCTGGGCCGTAGACATCCCAAACACCATTACCATTTAAAAGAGCCATGGTTAGTTGACCCAATAATGACGGAATACTTGGTAGTGGTACGGCGTTCGATAAGTAGTATTTATTTGGATAAGGATGGCCATTCATAAATTGGTTTAGCTCTTCTATAACCTCAGACATAGTGATGCCAGCTAGTGGAATATGACTTTGGTGAATTAAGCCATTGTAGTATCCTTCTGATTTTTCCTCACATTTACCTAAAGTAGCTCGCTCTTCATTTTTTAATCGGTCAAGATTTTTAATTATTTTCTGCATAGATTCTAATAAAAGTTGTTGTTTTTCTTCATTTCCGTCAACGCTCGGAAATAATTTTAAAATATCTTGCATGCAGTCACTTCTCCTTGTGAAAAACTGGATTTTTATTTTACTTGGTTAAACATAAGGGTTTAATAATTTGTAATTGCCATTTTGAATACTTAGAAATGAGGAGCTATTTAGAAAAAAATGTAATTCCATAGAAGATTATATGAATTATAAAATTTAAAGTAAAGAAAAATTTTTTGATTTATTTCAAAAAAATTAATTGTGAGATAATGAAGTTTCTAAAAATATTTCTGAATTAATTGTTTATTTGGTTTGCATGATGCCCTAGCATGTATTCAACTAGTGTAGTAGATATTTTAATATAATGTAGAATGCATAATAAGGTAGTTGAATAAAAGAGTTCAACTACCTTATAAACTGTAGATATTGTTGGGAAAAGAGAAAAAAATAGGGTGGAAGTGTTAAAGATATGTTCTAGTGGAGAAGAAGTAGTAGTATGGATTTTGTAGAAAAATCAGCATAATTTTTGTAGGTGAATAATGATTTGATTAAAGCTTTTTAATGAATTCAATTTCATTATCTAATAATAATGGACGAGTTAAGTGTGAAGAGTTTTCTTCAACCTGAGTAGAATTTTTTGCACCAGGAATAGCAACTGAAACGGCTGGGTGACTTAAAACATAACGTAAAGCAACTTGCGCTAAACTTCGATTTGAACGTACAAGTGAACGTAATTTCTCTACTGTGTGTAAGCTATCTTTAAACCACTTTTCTTTTGGCCAATCTTTTCTTAAATCATCGTCTGGAAATTGAGTTTCATGATTAAATTTCCCAGTTAAAATTCCCATCTTAAGTGGACCTCTTATCACAGCACCTAAATTATGTTTTTCAATATAAGGAAGGATGTCTTTTTCAGGTTCTTTATTCAGAATACTATAATCGAATTGTACAACATCTAAATCATCATTCTGATTAAAATGTTTAATATAATCTAAATCATTAGTAGAAACGCCAACAGCTCTTACTTTGCCAGATTTTTTTAAGGTTTGGAAAGCTTGTAGAAAGGCTTCTGTTTCTTCCGGTTTATCCCACCAAATATGACAAAAGTACACATCTATATAATCCGTTTTAAGCCGCAGTAAACTAGCCTCAAACGCATCAATGATCTTTTGAGGATCTCCATAAACGGCTGGTTGATTTGGGTCATAATGATGACCAATTAATCCACCTTTTGTAGAAAGGATTATATCTTGCCTGCGATTATTTATAGCTTTTGCAACTAGTGTTTCACTATGACCTAGTCCATAAACGTCAGCAGTGTCAATAAAATTAACCCCTAGATCAATCGCTTTCTCAATTGCATCAAGTGATTCATTATCTTTTACTGCTCCCCATTCATCTCCACCAATTGCCCAAGAACCGAATCCTATCTCTGAAACTATTAATCCTGTGTTACCTAATAATCTATATTCCATTATGTACGGACTCCTCCTTTACAGTGTATGTTATTAGCAGTATATATAGTGACCACTTGGAATATTCTTGAATTTATTTTCGGAGAATAAATTAGGCAATTTACTTTAATAAATATATGCAAGAATACTGTATAAAAAGAAATTAGAATTATTAGTGAAATGGTTTTTTATGCTTAAATTGAATAAAAGTATGAACTGTTACAGTATAAATATGAGTTTTATTCATAATTTTAATAACTATGCAATAAGTAAAATAAATGTTGAATTTAGTCGGAAAATATAGATTTACAAATTGCAGAATATGTACATATAGTTGTAACTGTAAATATTATCCGTTTTCAAATATTTATAAAAGGAGAAATTCATATGAAAGAAATACAAGAGAAATATGAAATTGTAGAAAAATTGGATGCAACGGTAGGCCAAGAAGCATTATGGATAGCTCATCAAATGGAAATAGAAAAAGGAATGAACAATGAACCGATTATAATAAAGCTAAAAGGAAAACTTCAGATAGAGGTTTTGGAGAAAGCGCTTACTGTAATAGTGCAATCACATCCGGCGCTACGTACAATATTTAAGAAGAGGGATGAAAAAATAAATCAATTAATTCAAAAGAATGTAGAATTTGATATACCAATTAAGGATTTAACTGCCTTTAAAAACACAGAACAAAAATCTATTTTTAAAAATTTCTTAGAATCTATAGTGAATGAGAAATTTAGTTTAGAAGAGGGGCCTTTGTTTAAATTCAACATCATTAAATTCAGTGAAGATACATTTATTTTACATTTAATGTTTCATCACATTATTTACGATGGATGGAGTTTAGGAGTTTTCATCCGACAATTATCTAATACGTATGGTGAATTACTTCAAGAGAAGACGAATGTAGAATTTGAATCTCCTTATAAGAACCTCGTAGAGTATGAGGAGGGTTTTATTGATAGTGCAATATATAAAGAAGGATCATCGTATTGGAAAGATTATTTACAAGGTGAGTTAACTCCTACAGAGTTTCCTATTGATTTTAATAAAATGAATGAAAAGAGATACACAGATAAAAATATAAGTAAGAATATTAATTCGGATTTATTTTATCAAATACAATGTTTTGCTAAAAAAAATAATATAAGTATTTATCGAGTAATGTTAAGTACTTATTGTACCTTGCTTCATCAAATGACAAATGCTGAAGAAATAATTGTTGGTATTCCAATTAATACTAGACCACATACAGAAGAACGAAATACTTTTGGTTATTTTGTTAATACAGTACCTATACGTATAACAATAGAAAAGGGAGAGACATTTAAGGGGATACTTAATAAAGTTAATAAATCTATTCATCTAGCTATTACGTATAAACATAATCCTTACTCACATATAGTAAAAGATTTAAATCTAAATACAAATACAAATCATAATATGGTATATTCCACAGCATTTAATACGATGAAGATACCGGAATTAAAAATTCCTGATATTGAGTCAACAGTTTTAACAGATTGTAAAAGAGTAAATCCTTTTAACATGACCTGGAGAATAATGAGATATGAAGGGGAAACAGAGAATAAAATTGAGATTGACTATAACTCAGCATTATATAAACCAGAGAGTATTAGTGATTTAGTCGAAAGATATATATATTTGTTACAAAAACTAATGAAGAATGTGAACGAACCTATCCATTCATTGGATTTACTTTTAGAGAAAGATCATCGTCTATACAAAGAAATGAACTCAAATGCTCTTACATATCCTCATTCAAAAACACTAGATCAATTAATTGATTTACAAGCATTAAAATCGCCAAATCAAATAGCAATTTCTATGGGGGATAAATCCATTACCTATTATGAATTGCATCAAAGGTCAAATCAAATAGCGAATTATTTACGTGAAAATGATTTGAAAAAGGGACAACGTGTAAGTATTACAATGGAGAGAGAGATTGATACCATTGTATGGATTCTAGGCATCTTAAAATCAGGTGGAGTTTATGTACCAATTGATCCAAAGTTTCCTGAAAAAAGAATAGAATACATCTTAAAAGATAGCGAAAGTCAAATGATTATTACAAAGAAAGAATATAGAGGATTGATTGAAAGTTTTGCAATTCATACAATTTATCTAGATGATATTCATTACGCTAATTCTATAGAAAATATTGCGCCTACACATACCATAGAAGATGCAGCTTATATTATCTACACGTCAGGTTCAACAGGTTTGCCAAAAGGAGTCGTTGTACCACATAAAGGCGTAGTTAATTTATCATATTCAGTAATCAATACATTTCATTTAGGCAAAGAAGATGTGTTTTTACAATTTGCAACGATCATTTTTGACGCCTCCATTATGGAAATATTTCCGATTTTGCTATGTGGAGGGAGAATGCATTTAATTTCTGAAATCGAAAAACGTTCAGCAGAGGAATTTATAAATGTAATTCAAAAGAATGGTATTACATATGTAGTTTTACCAACTGCATTTTTTAAATTAATAGCTGATATGCCAAAAGAAATGTTACTTAAATTAAAATCTGTAAAACGTGTATTTGTAGGAGGGGAAACTTTACCTGCTGAATCAGTTCGTAAATGGCAAAGTAAATTAGGGTTAAAGATTCCAGTTCTTAATGCATATGGTCCTACTGAAACTACTGTATGTGCAACCATGTATGAAGTAAATGGTGAGATACAAAAAGAAATCTCTAATATCCCAATAGGTAAACCAATTGCTAATAGTGAAGTTTTCGTGGTTAGTCCGTTTAATACGTTATGTCCGTCAGGTGTAGTAGGTGAGTTATTTATTGGCGGTGATGGAGTTGCCAACGGATATTTAAATCAAAAGGAAAAAACAAAAGAGGTGTTTATTTCTTTTGATAAATCCCAAAATCTTGATAAAAAGATGTATCGTACTGGAGATTTAGTACGTCTTTTACCGAATGGAAATTTAGAATTTATCGGAAGGAAAGATAATCAAGTAAAAATACGTGGGTATAGAATTGAGCTTGATGAAATCGAAGGAACATTATTTAAACATCCAGAGGTGAGAGATGCTGTAGTATTCACTTATCAAAACGACAAAATTGTTAGTTTTTATTTATCAAAAGACAATACAGAACTAAAACAAGATGCATTAAAAACATTCTTAAGTGAAAGTTTACCAGATTTTATGATTCCAAATTATGTATTTCACCTTGAAAGTTTTCCTGTATCACCAAGCGGGAAACTAGATAGAAAAAAATTAGAATTACAAATCCCATCTTTACTTGCAAACATGCAGAAGCAATATGTTCCACCGATAAATGAAACAGAAAAAAGATTGGCAAAAACATGGGCAGAGATTTTAAATTTAGAGAAATATAGAATCGGCAGAGATGATGACTTTTTTAAACTTGGGGGACATTCATTAATTGCTGTGCAAGTGTTAAATCAAATTCAAAAAGAGTTTCATCTAAAAATTGAAATTAGAGATATTTTTGAGCATACAACGATTGCTAGTCTATCTGCTTACATCGATAAATTAATGACTGTAAATCATGATAGGGAAGAACAGGAGAAGCAAGTATTAAAAGTTGCAGATAAGGAAAGTTATCAATTATCAAGTGCTCAAAAAAGAATCTGGTTTTTAAATAAGTATAATGCCATTAATAGAGTATATGATACACCACTACACATATATATTGAGCCGAGTTTAAAAAAGGATATTTTACAAGATACCATAAGATTTTTAGTTGAACGACACGAGATGCTACGAACAGTGTTTATTGAAAGAAATGGGGAGCCTAGACAAGTCATCTTAAACTCAATAGCGATAGACTTGATTCACGATGAGATTGAACACATGTCTAAAAAAGAACAACAAGAATATATACGTACAACAATAAATCAAACGGATCATACACCATTTGATTTAGAAAATGGCCCTCTTTTTAGGATTAGAATTTTTAATCTGAATAAGAAAAAGTCTTATTTATATATCAATTTACATCACATTATTACAGATGAGTGGAGTGTAAGGAATTTATTAGATGAATTAATGAAGGTATATAGTGCCTTTGCAAAACGTAGAAATCCTGAGTTGCCAACTATCTCTAATCGATATGTAGATTATGCTGAGTGGGAACAGGAGCAGTTAAATTTAGGTCGGTGGGATACGGAAAAATCTTATTGGATGGCCGAACTTGCAGCACCTCTTCCTATACTAAATCTTCCTTTAGATTTTAGTAGGAATCGTCAAAGTACAAATAAGGGTACAGTATTTGAAATGAAGTTAGATAATGAAATGAAAGAGTCTTTGAAACAAGTATGTGAACAAGAGAATGTTTCTATGTATATGCTATTTTTAGCAGCGTATTTTCAATTGTTACATTATCTAACGGATCAAAAAGATATTATTGTAGGTACACCGGTTGTTGGAAGGAATCATCAAGAATTTGAACAAATACAAGGATTTTTTGTAAATACCCTAGCAATTAGAACACAATTAAATGATGTGAAAAATTTAACACAGCTATTACAAGTAGTGAGAGAAAAATGTTTGAATTCTTTCCAAAATCAATCGTACCCATTTGATAAAGTAATTGAACAAATAAATCCTGATAGAAGCTTTGGAAATAACCCGATCTTTTCTACTATGTTTAGTTATCAGAAAGATATTCTGCAGCAACATGATGCGTACAAGCTTCGATTGTTACCTAATAAACAAGATATTAGTAAATTTGACATTTCTTTAGCTGTTGAAGAAGGATTGGATTATGTAGGGATTTCATTTGAGTATGATATTAATCTTTTCAAGGAAGAGTCAATTAATAGGTTTACTCAAAATTTACTTACTATACTGGACGCCTTTATTCATCAACGAACAGTAGCATATGAAAATCTTTCATTCCTATCACAGGAAGAAGAATCTTTATATAAAAAGGTAAATCATACAGAAAGACCATATCCTTATTTTCAAAATATACAGGAGCAATTCTATATGCAAGTAAATAGACAACCCGATCGGATTGCTATAGCGACTGCAACGGAATCTTTAACATATAGACAATTAAATATGAGCTCTAATCAAGTAGCTCAACATTTACTCGAAAAAGGTATAAAAAGAGGTGATAAGGTAGCCATATTTTTAGATAGAAGTATGAATAGTATCGTTTCTATGCTTGGAATATTAAAAGCCGGTGCTGCCTATATACCAATCGATGTAAAATACCCTGAGGATAGAATAAATTATATAGTTCGTGATAGTGAGGCATGTAGAATTATCACGAATAATAAATACAAAAGTTATTTGAATGTAAGTGATTATAATGTTTCAATAATAGAGGATATATATCGTACGACTATAAATGATGATGTGAAAATTTTAAATAGACCAGATGACTTGGCATATGTAATTTATACTTCAGGATCAACAGGAAAACCAAAAGGTACATTATTAACGCATAAAGGAGTATTAAATTTAGTTGAATGGAGAAATGAAGTATTTCAGATTTCTCCAAATGATAAAGTAACACAGTTTTATTCCCATAGTTTTGATTCTTCTGTATCGGAAATTTTTTCAACCTTGTTAAATGGGGCAGAACTATATGTATTAAGTGATGAACAGCGCTATTCAACTGTCGCATATGCACAAGCCATTCAAGAAACACAAGCAACTATTTCTGACTTACCAACAGTATTTTTCAATGAATTATCGACTTCATTAACTAAACTGGATAGCGAAAAGATACGTTCTTTAAGATTTATAATAATGGGAGGGGAAGCTGCATCAACAAATGCCATTAGAAGTTGGCAAAATACTTTTAAAAACCAAGTACAGTTGGTAAATGAGTATGGCCCTACTGAAGCAACCGTTTCAGCAATGTATTATTTCATACCAGTTTTAGAAGGCGACAATAATCTTTTAGGAAGCATACCAGTTGGTATTCCTATTTCTAATACAAAGGTTCATATATTGAATTCATATATGCAACATTGTCCGGTAGGGGCTATAGGTGAATTATATATTGAAAGTTTAGGATTGGCCCAAGGGTATTGGAAGCAGGAAGAGAAAACAAAACAGGCATTTATTTCAAACCCATTTTCAGAAGACAATAGCAAAAGATTATACCGAACTGGTGATTTAGCAAGATGGTTACCAAATGGAAATATAGAATTTATGGGAAGAAAAGATAAGCAGGTTAAAATTAGAGGGCACAGAATTGAGTTAGGGGAAATAGAAGATGCAATGTTACAACTTGATGGGATAAGTCAGGCTGTGGTAACACAAACGAAAGATGGAATGTTACTGCAAGCTTATTATAAAACAGTGGACGGTATAGGGGTAGAGAAAAATAAGGTAGCTTTCCATTTATCAAATGTATTGCCAGAATATATGATCCCTAAATATTACTCTCATGTGTTAGAAATACCAATAACGGCGAATGGGAAAATTGATTTTGAAAAATTGCCAGAAATAGAGTTTGATAATGAACAAAAGGATGAGTGTATACTTAAGCCTCAAACTAAAGTGCAAAAAAGCATTGCAAAGGTATGGTCTGAAGTTCTAAACGTAAAATCTATAGGTTTAAAAGACGATTTCTTTAATTTGGGTGGACATTCTTTAAAAGTTATGCCGGCATTAGTCAAATTAAAACCGTTATACCCTAACTTGAAAATTCAAGATTTCTTTAAGTATAGAACCATAGAAAAATTAGCCTCTCATATTGAAAAGATGGAAGATATGTCTTTCAAGAAAGAGAAAAATATGAATGTAGCATGTATGGAAAATGAAACGAAAACGACTCCTGTTTATGAAACAACTAAAATAGAAGAATGTGAGTTAGATATGGTGAATTATCCAAAAACAGTTTTCCTTACAGGGTCAACAGGATATTTAGGAGCACATATTTTAGAACGGTTATTACAGTTACCATCTACGACTATTTACTGTTTAGTAAGAAAAAATGAGGATCAAGTAATTGGTGCAAAGTTAAAAGAAAGAATGGAGTTATATTTCGGTAAAGAAATCCTCCAAAAGTTGAAGGAGAGAGTAGAATTAATTGAAGGAGATTTATCTTTGATGAATCTAGGTCTAGATTCAAAGCAATTGGACCATTTAAAGAATAGGATAGAGTCAATCATACATTGTGGTGGAGAAGTTAGACACTATGGAGAACGTGAGCATTTTCAAAAGGTAAATGTTCAATCTACAAAATACTTATTGGAATTAGCTAAGAACACAAATGCACGTTTTCATTATATATCGACTTTAAGTGTAGTAGGTCAGGCTGAAAGCGATCCAAAAGAATTTGAATTCTTTGAGTCTAATTTTGATAGAGGGCAAAATTTAGATAATCTGTACCTGGAAAGTAAGTTTCAAAGCGAGAAAATGGTCAGAGAAGCAATGGGAAAAGGAGTTCGTGCCACGATATACCGTGTGGGGAATTTAGTGGGTAACTCTAAAACAGGTAAATTTCAATACAATATTAATGAAAACGCATTTTATAGATTATTAAAAGGGATATGCCTATCTAGCATAGCTCCTGACGTTAATACGTATGTAGATTTAACGCCTGTAGACTATGGAAGTTTAGCTATTACTGAATTATCTTATAAGGCCAATACAGTAAATAAAACCATGCATATTTGTAATCCACATCAGCTTAAATGGGACCAATTTATTAATAGTTTACAAGCTTTTGGATACGATATCCTGTTAATGAAACAAGAGAAGTATATAGAGAAGTTTTTTAATACGAATCTAACTACTGATGAACAGAAAGCTTTAGAGCTCATAATGCCTTTATTAGAATCTGTAGAAGAGCTATCAGTAGCTATACCATCTTGTTTATACACGCAAGGATATTTGAAGAATGTACATTGTTTAGAGCCAAATCAAGAGTATATCAATTTGTTATTAAACTATGCTATGAGTATAGGGTATTTACCATTAATTAAAGAACCAATACTGTTGTAGTATATTCTATCGATTTTGAGCAAAAAAGAACCTGTTTTCCATTGAGAACAGGTTCTTTTTCTGGAAAGATAACTACTTAGTGGTACGGAACAGATTTCTTCTCAAGAGGGTTGGGAACGCACTATTGAAAATATGAATATACAATTATGCGTTTTTTATAGTAATAAAATCTGATATATAGTTGAAAAGTTTTTGATAGATGGTTTTAAATTATCTTTAAAAATTGAAGGTGATACCTTGAAGTTAAACGACATTTAAAACATTGTTTAATTTATGGATTCTAGAGGGGGGGAGATAAGTTGAGGGAAAATGAAAACATATCAACGAAAGAAAAGATTTTGAATACAACATTGGAGTTAATTAAAGACGAAGGTTTGTAAAGGTATTCAATGAAAAAAACGTTTATAAAATAAACTTAATCACCTTTATAAACTTGATATTCCAATGTTTCGTACATAATCCCTTTCTGTTTATAAAGATATACCTTTATAAACTGTATAATTCTTTTGAATACAATATTTTTCTTTGTATAAATAGATTAAAAAATATTTATATAAAATTATCTCCTTAATTGTGTTTTGGATCATACTTCTATTAATTACAGAAAAATCTATAAATAATAGAGGGAGTTTTACATATATTTACATTACAATTGTTTATGGTTATTATTAATTTGAATTAATATTCTGAATAAAAGGGGATGTTAAAATGTTCAAGAAATTATTAGTGGGAACAGTAGCAACAGGAATTATGCTGTCTGGTGTGGGAAATACGTTTGCTGCTGAGACAAGTACATTAAATAATTATTCTAATAATGTAGTAGAAAAAAGCATTAAAAGTAAACAAAGTAGTGCATCTGTTAATGTTGAAATAAGAAGTAACGGCAATGTTAGATTTCTTGCTGAAAATTTAGCAAATAGATTTGAAAATAAATACTATGATGAAATTATCTTTACAATCGAAGATCCTGGAAATAGGGATTATTTAAAAAGAATTGATCGAGAACAGGAAATAATCTCTGTGACACCAGGGAAAAGTACCTTATCTGGAAACCAAGCACGAATTACATATGGCACAAAAGAAGAGCTTCTTGATCACCTGTACAACATTCATAATAATATGGGATATGATATGCCAAATGATGAAATTATGATTTATGCATACGCAAAGCCCTCAAACGATAGTAAATATTGGCCTTTAAAACCGTTTAAATTACAAGTAAATGATTTGTATTGATAAAATATTATTTTGTTGATTTGGATATACTTTCTTATTATTTTATATAACCTGTCAATCAAGAGCAAGTTGTGCTCAAGTACTACTTATTTTGTTTATTTTTTATTGAAGCTCCGTATATACGGGCTTCTTTTTTGTATAAAGGGGGGGGGGGCATCCTTTATGTATATAAAGCATGAAGAAGATTTTGAATTCTGGTAGACTTGGTAAAATCCCGTTTTACATGTTTACAATCTTATTCAAGGTATGGTATGTTACCAAATTCCATTCTGTTAAACATGATAAATCCATTAACTCATTTCGTTGTGCCTCTGACAGTAATTGTTTAACTCCCATTGTTTCCCCATTGCTCCTTTATAAGAGTTTCATTTTATTTTTTAACTGCAGTTGATTTGGATATGTGTAAAGTAATGTTGTAAGGATGTTAGAATGCCTAGCTGATTCGCAACTTCGTGAATACTAAATCCTTTTTAATTGTATTGGTACAGAAGAAGTGTCGTAACTGGGCTTCTATAGCTAATTAATTAAGTGTAGCGGGAGACATATATCGATATAGCTCTTCGGCAAATAAAGATAACTCTTGTTTTTGTTGCATATTCATAAAAAGCACGTCACCCTTTCTCATTAACATAAGAAAATAGTAACGTGCTTTTAACTTTAAAAATAGTCTAAATGCCTAAGTTGATGGACATGTGTTCCTTCCCCTTTAACTATGTAATACAAACTACTACCGTCTACATCTACCATGAGCATGTATGGAATCACCCCGAAAATTTAATAAAAGTTACTAATTCCATATGTATTTCAATCTTTATAATTGATCTTAGTAGCAAGAAATATGTTCAATTTCTTTGAAATTCATTATATCTTTCATTTTTCATAAAAATTTATTTTTATTTTAATCATAATTTCTATTGTTTTAGTAAAACATAGAATTGATGTGAAAAAGGAGGAATAAAATATGCAATTAGCTACACATGAATTACGTGATTTAAGTGAATTAATTGCTGGTTGTTATAATACAATTAACATGATGAGTACATACATTCAGCAAGCACAAGATCCAGAATTAAAACAATTATTGCAACAACATTTTCCATTACATGTGCAGGATTATAATTTAAAAGTTGAATTCGTACAGAGTCAAAGTGAACCAAATATTGAAAAATTTCAGCCATCTAAGTTAACGTCTGTACTATCTTCTTACTTAAAAACACCTGTTGAAGAGTTGCCACCTGTTACTCCGGATGTAAACGGAGTAACACCTAATGACCGAGCAATTGCAACTGGATACTTATTAAATCAAAAGTCGGCAGCTTTAAATTATGCTGGTTCTGTATTAGAATGTGCAAACCCTAGCTTAAGAACATTCTTAGAAAATGCTTTCTTAAATAGTGGTAGACATGCATACGATGTATGGCAATATATGGTCAAAAAAGGATATTATCCATTATCTACAGCTCCAGAATCAGAAGTGCAAACTTTAGCTAATATATACCAACCTGTTAGTCAATCTTTTTAAGCATACAATTAATTTTGAATTCATGTAATTTGATTTAAATACTGTTAAGAATCTTAATTTAAAAAAAAGAGGATACTCAATTAGAAACCGCTTGTTTTTTACTTAGGAATTTTTTATTTCAAATGGCCTGTTAGGATGTTAAATGGTGAGTAGTTCAATTTAATATAAAATAATAAAAACCAAACAAATATTTGTTTGGTTTTTATTATTTTATATCAAGAGAGGCAATCTATTTCAAGTATCTATATTGCTTCATATAAATAAATTTCCCAAGCCGATGTCTTTGATGTAAATATTTTTTCAAGAGATAAATTGTTTTCTGCTGTATTTTCAATTGGGACAGCAGAAAATATGTAACGACCACCCATTTTTTTGAAATGCTCTATATTTAGTTCTACATTTTTCAAGCGTCTGTTTGATTTTTTTGTAAACATATAGTGTTTTCCAAGTTCCTCGGTAAAAATATAACAGCGACCACCCCATTCGTCAAAATATGTACGAAGCGTTTCATTTTTCGCTAGTTCCTTCTCGATTATTTTTCGGAATTCATATTTATACGATAGAGGATAAAAATTATTGTATGTATCAAGTGTATAGAATCCATTGTACTGAGCGATAGCAGGATGTAAACCAATATTAGCGACACGGTACTGTTCTAAAGGTAAATCGATATACTCTTTTATCTTCTGGAATTGTTCTTCTGCAAAAAATTCCTTTACTGAAGGTTTATTTTGAAAAATAATTTCCTCATTATAAAAGCTTAACAAAATAATTTGAGCAATCACAAAACCTGTTACAGTGGGTCTCCATATTTTCCCTTGTAACCATAAAACTTTTAATCCAAGAGCGAATAAAACATAGATAACTAACGGGCGTAAAAAATGATAACGTGCAAAATTAAATGTATCTAAAATGTGAAAACGTTTTGTTAATGGAAGCCAACCTTTATAAAACCAAAAAGCATACCAAATTGACAAAGCTATGTTAAACAAAAACAAAAAAACAAAGACTTTTTCTTGCTTCCATTGTTTCTTAATAATAATAAAATACAACGCAATAAGTATGACAGGTAAAATAACAAATGTATGGACTGTCATGACATGGGTATGTCCTAGAAGGAAATTTTTCAATGTGAGACGGAGAGATCGCCATAACGATAATCTTGCATGAAAATATTCATCTCTACTGTTAGGTGCAGTAGATAAAAAGAAGGAAGATACTAAGCGATATTCTACAATCATGTAAATGAGCGTCATATAAATAATTGAAAAAAGAAAACGAAAGTTCCATTCTTTTTTTATTACTAAGTCCACTAACCAAAGGACTCCCATTCCGCTTAAAAAAAAGAAAAAACCTAAAACAATACTCGAGTATAGAGGAATAAGAGTGAGTACGAAATAGTTCTTCCACGACCTTTCTCCTTTTCGAATATTTAAAAATGCCCAAAGTGCAAGAGGCATTCCGAGAGTACTAAGCATTCCTGACGGCCAGAAAGGAGTAAGAGCAAAAGCTAATGAAACTCCTACTGCAATGACCCTCCATTCCTCTCTAGGTAAAAAATGTTGTTTTAAAAGAACATACATCCCTATAAATGCAACCACTCTTGTAATCGTTTGACTCAATGCATACGCAACCATATTTGGAAAAAAAGCATACAACCAAACGATACCACTAAATTCCGTACTAAATGCGTTTCTTGACAATTGATTGTTTATCACCTGTGGAATGGTAGCATCAATCGGACCTATTATCTCTCCGCTCCTTGCCAAAACCTTATACCAGGACAGATTGGAATCAAGATTATCATGAACGCGAATATGCGCATTTTCTCCAAGAATAAATAAAGGAGACAAATAAAGAATGAGTATGATTGCTGCAAAAACCAGTAACTTTATTTCTTTGTTATTCTGTTTTAAAAACATTGAAAACACCTCGAAAAATTTCAAAAAGTTTATTTATAAAATTTCCTAAACGAAAGAAATTATTCCTGGGTTAATAAGATGTTGTGATTTATATAAATTAAGAAACTTCTTGTATAAACTTAAGTGTGAAAGAGGGAAGAATACCGGAGGGAAATGGATTTACTTCTTAATTTTGATTATTTTTATAAAAAAGAAAAGTCTTAACAGTTAAGTGGATCAAAGACTAGATTGCAGCCATTATTTAATTTAAATAAAGAAAAGAATTATGGCAGTGAAATACACGTGCTACAATTCTTTTTAGTATATTTAAGATTTATTCAATTTGTCTTTATCGTCTACAGCTATATCCTCTTCTATATTTACAGTCTCTTTTACAACATAGATTGGTCGATTCTTACTTTCGTCATAAATACGAGCAATATATTGACTGACAATACCAAGACCAAGAAGTTGCACACCACTGAAGAATGTGATAGCAACCATAAGTGAAGCCCATCCAGTTTGAATATCTTGTCCAATAAATTTAACAATAACTGAGTATATTAAAACTGCAATAGAAATTAATACAGAAATTAAACCTAAAGTTATAACCATTCTTAGTGGCTTTGTAGAAAATGCAATAATACCATCTGAGGCAAATCTCATCATTTTCTTTAAGGGATATTTTGTTTCACCCGCAAAACGTTCATTTCTTACGTATTCAATATATGTTTGGCGGAATCCAATCCAAGACATCATTCCACGTACGAAACGATTTCGTTCTGTCATTTGTTTGAATACATCTGCTACTTTACAATCAATAAGACGGAAGTCACCTGTGTCTTTAGGAATATTAATATCAGACATGAAATTTAAGAAACGGTAGAAATATTTAGCTGTTACAAGTTTAAACCAAGTTTCACCATCACGCCGTTTTCTTTTCGCGTAAACAACCTCATAACCTTCTTCCCATTTTGCGATAAGTTCTGGGATGACTTCAGGTGGATCCTGTAAATCAGCATCAATGATTACGATAGCATCACCTTTAGCAACATCAATTCCTGCTGTTACAGCTATTTGATGTCCAAAATTACGAGCAAAGTTTATGATTTTAGCACGAGAATCTTCGGCTGAAATACCTTTTAAAATTTCCATCGTCCGATCGGTACTACCATCATTTACAAAGATAAATTCATAATTAATATTATTTTGTAGCATAACAGACTTTAAGCAATTATAACATTCTTGTGCTACTTCTTCTTCAAAATACATAGGAACGATAATTGAAATAAGTTGCTCCAAGCTTTTATCCTCCTTGCAGTAGGTATATATTAAATTATTGCAAATGATTTTGTTTGTTGAATGTCCAAAGTTTATTAAGAAAAAAATTCATTATCATACCAACACTGATAGAAACAAGTTGTGAGATAAACTTATTTATAAAAAGTTTATCAACTAATATGAATAAATTAATTGTATTAAAAGTTAATACAATTATATTTACGGTTAGGAATTTCAAAAATAATGATATCTCTTTATTTTTGAATTCAAAAACCCAATTTTTATTCCAATAATAACTGTTAATAACACCAATTAAATAAGCAAAGCAGTTAGCGGTAAGGTAATTAATACCAACTTTAATCAAAGCTATGTAGCTAATAATTGTGATAAATGTATTTAATATTCCTATCAAGCTAAACTTTAAAAATTTCTTCATAATGTAGTATCCTCATTTTTATAAAAGATATAAAAAATATATAATGATAATTTGCAGTTTTTTGTATAAATCAATGATTACTTTAAGGATGTATTAGGGATTACCATTTCAAAAAAGAAGATTGTACGTTTAGACATAAATGAACCGGTTCCCTGTAAGATAAAGAACCGGCTATCTATTTACTGTTGTTTTGATGGGATTTTTGTCTTGTAATGGTGATGATTATTAGTTTGATTACCATGTCTCTTTTGGTTGTTAGGCGTAATTTCATCAGCAAATTCCATATTTGCTAAATTTACTTTGGATGGAATAAATGATCTTGTTTTATTTTGAAAACCTTGGAACGTATGTTTTATAGGTTTCAGCATACTTGAATTACGTGTTGCCAATAACCCTAAAACTGTTCCTAATCCTAGTAAAGAAGCCCAAATCCATCCTTTATTGTTCTTCTTTTTATTTCCGAATAACTCAAGTATTCGTTGGATTATTTTCCTATAATTCAATGATGACATCAAAAAGTTAAGTATATTCAATTTTGTCCCCCCTATAAAAAATCGTAAAAAGAAACACTAGGTTCATTTCCACATTATTTATAATGCGATATTTTATAGAAATTTATAATACCAACTTATACTAATAATTCTTGATTTTTAAATTGGAACCCTTAATGTTACCAGAGTATTTTTGTTAAAATATGTAAAAATATTTCATGTGAAATTCAAAAATGAGATGAAAAGCTATATATTATTGAACTGGAATTTTATAAATTCTTTTTTAATAGCCGGTTATGTAACGTCGAGAGGGAGAGTAACGCAAAAATCGAGCCTACTAAGGCAAGTGACATATCCCATTGTGCATCCCATATATCGCCTTGCATACCTAAAAAGTCTTTTGCTGCTTTTCCTCCCTTTGCTAGTTGAAAAGCTAACCATTCAATGATTTCGTATAATGCAGCAATAGCAAGTGAAATACTTATACTAATCGTAATTAACCAAGGGCCTTCGGTTAGTTGAGTTTTCCGTAATAAAATTTCTCTTATCACAATGATAAACAAACCTTTTATCAGATGTCCAAATCGATCGTAGTGATTTCGTTTTAAATCAAAAATATCTTGTATCCAATTAAAAAGAGGCACCTCTGAGTATGTGTAATGACCACCGACAAACATTGTTATGGATAATATTGTAATAATCATATAAGAGAGAGTGGTGAGACGAAACTTATTGTACGTTGTAATTACAATGAATAAACCGAAAATAGCAGGGAAAGCTTCTGCTGCCCATGTCGAGTATTTTGCGGGGTTAATAACAGACCATATAAAAACAGCGATAACAACCAATAATAAAAATAGGTGAATCACTGTACGTTTGTTTCTTATCAATTTTTTCACTCCTATTGAAGTTTTTTGCTTAAAGTATTTGAAAAAAACAATTTCGTATACAGAGTAATTATGATTGTTAACTCCCTTTTCCATTTTATGATAGGCTTACAGATATCTTAAAATCTTACCTTTTCAATAATTATATTTAATTTTAATTAGATGTATGGGAAAAATACTGAAAAAACTTCAGCGTATTCTTTTTTTTAAAGTAGATGATAATAGCATAAATATTTAACTGAAAGGAGGAATAATCCGTGAGGAAAAGAAAATATTTACTTGCTTTTATGTCTACTGTTTTATCTGTAGGTTTGTTATGTGGTTGCAATGGCGTTGATGAAGATGAGCCAGATCCGACGGAAGAACCTTCCGAAGAAATTCGCGAAAACAATAATCAATAATAGCCTAGTATAGGAGTTATCATTAATATACTGTTATCAAACAGCTTAATTGGAGTAGAGCAATATGAAAAGTGATTAAGTAGAATATTTCCCTGTATAGTATTATTATTGGGTCCTGATTCCAGGCGTTTAAAGTTAAGATATATTGAAAAGATCTTATTAAGATTTCTTGTCAATTTCTCATAAGTTTTCAGTTTATTCGGAAATTTAGTGGTTTTAATTTTACAGTTTAGTGAAATAGTGGGTTTGAAGATAATATAAAGCGTCTGCAGAACAATAGTTATGGGTATAAGATGAAAATATTGTATGTGCATAGCAAAACATAACGGAAAATCAACAACATGAACGGAAGGATAAACAGTACTGTAGCATATGAACTTATTTGGTCTGTCTTAGGAGTCGTACAATACAAAATTGTAAGTCAGCAATCCTAAAAATAAGTTTTCCTTCGGTAGTAAGCGCTCCACTAACGATGTTCATCCTCAATATTTTCTTAAAACGTTTGAAGGAATTTAGTTTATTCATATAACTTTATGAAGAACATTAAATCTGTAGCATATGTAATTCCTTTTGAATGAATTCACTTATAGATCCTCATCTAAACTAAAAAATTTCACATATAACTTCATTTATGTTTGAAGTTTAAAAGCTCACCATAGATGATTTATAGAGAATGCAATTATAAATACAAGAAAATCTAATTTAAAATTGAAAATTCGTTCTATTTTGGTTAGATATGGAATAAATGAATTTTATTTCTCAATATTCACTGTATGTCACTTTTTTGTTTTTTTCTATATGATATTGGAAAAAGTATGCTTAATTTTATAACATAAATCCCCTACAAAATTATTACTCTACAAATTAATTTCTTAAAGAAAACTTCTTGTGAATATGTTACTAACTACATAAAGTGTAATATTAACAGAATTATTACCAAAGTATTAGGTTTTTAGAATAAAAATGAGTGCTCAAAATATCATTGCAATCTAGGAATAGAAATCGTAATTAAAATTTTTTGTTTTCTGTCAGGTATGTAAATCACTTTAGCTACTTTATGGGTAATTTCATGTGTTTTTTCTTTTGCTTAAGTTTATGAAATAGGAGTATTAGCGCTAAATATTGTAGCTAAGAGTATGTAAAGCATAGAAAATCCGAATTAAACAAAATAGGAGGAAAGTGAAAATGAAGCATCAAGATGATAGTAAAACTGGTTTGGAAATAGCGATTATTGGAATGGCAGGTAAATTTCCAGGTGCAAATGAAATAAACCAATTTTGGGATAACCTAAAAAATGGTGTTGATTCAATTTCTACATTTACTGAAGACGAATTAATTAAAGAAGGTGTTAATTTAGATGTTTTACAACATCCTAATTTTGTGAAAGCAAAAGGGTATTTGGAGGAAGTAGAATATTTTGATGAATCCTTTTTTTCTTATACACCTAGAGAAGCGAAAATAATGGATCCCCAAATCCGTATGTTACAGGAAACAACATGGGAAGCATTAGAGATGGCAGGCTATAATCCATTTGATTATGAAGGATTAATAGGGTTATATGTAGGAGCATCTACTAATTTTAATTGGATGAAGCACACGCCATTATTAAACAGTGATAGTGTGGTTGAGTTTTCAGAGGCGGGTACTCTTTCCTATAAAGATGCAATTTCGACGCTTACATCCTATAAGCTGGGACTTAAGGGACCGAGTTTTACATTATATACAGCATGCTCTACATCTCTTTTGAGCATTCATCTTGCATGTAGATCATTGTTAACTGGAGAATGCTCTATTGCAGCTGCAGGTGGAGTATCTATAACGTATCCTAAAAAGAATGGTTATAAATACCATGAAGGAATGACAAGTTCACCTGATGGCAAAGTACGTACTTTTGATGCAGAAGCCCAGGGTGCAGTTTTTAGTGATGGTGTAGGTATGATAATACTAAAGAGATTAGAAGATGCGATTGCTGATGGGGATACAATCTATGGTGTAATTAAGGGGTCAGCAGCAAATAATGATGGTGGTCGAAAAGTAGGCTATACTGCTCCGAGTGTTGAGGGACAGGCTGAAGTAATTCAAGCAGCACATAGTTTTGCCGAAGTTGATCCTTCTACTATTAGTTATATAGAAACGCATGGGACGGCAACACCATTAGGGGACTCTATTGAAGTAGAGGCTTTAAAGAGAGCGTTTCAAGATGTGGACAAGAAATCGTTTTGTGCAATTGGTTCTGTGAAGAGTAATGTAGGTCATTTAGATACAGCTGCAGGGGTAACGGGACTTATAAAGACAGTTTTATCTATGAGACATAAACAACTCCCGCCAACTTTAAATGTGAAGCGCCCTAACTCGAAAATTGATTTTATAGATAGCCCATTTTATATCAATACTGATTTGGTGAATTGGCAAAGTGAAGATAATGATCTTCTTCGAGCAGGTGTGAGTGCTTTCGGATATGGTGGAACTAACGTTCATATTGTATTAGAAGAAGCGCCTAAAGTTAAAAGTTCTGCTTCTACTAGAGAGAAAAAGTTAATGGTTCTTTCTGCTAGATCAAAAGAAGCTTTAAATAATGCTACAGTAAATATGGTTCAATATCTGGAATCGAATAAAGATGTTGAATTAGCAGATGTAGCATACACATTGCAAACTGGCCGTCGATCATTTCCGTATAGAAGAGCGGTCTTATGTAAGGATATAGATAGCGCCATAAACAATTTAAAAACAGTTAAAGATTTTCACATAAAAACGCAAGAAAATCCAGATTTGGTATTTGTGTTACCGGGCGAATACACATCAATTATTGAGAATGTAAAAGAATTATACCAAAAGGAACCATTATTCTTACAAGTATTTGAGCGTAATATGACTGATGCCCAAATGTATACTGGAAAAGCATTGAAAGAAGCATTCTTTAAAGGAACAGATGATAGCTTGGTTGAAGATTTAACCTTTTTCGTATGCTTGCAATCGATTATTGATGTATTAATTGAATGTGATGTACGTCCTTCTAACATTATTGGTACAGGCTTAGCTGGAATGGTTTCAGATATTTATAATAAATCTCTTAAGCCAGAAGATGTCCTGAATCAATTAGTTGAAAACTATACAGAGTTACAAACAGAATGGACGCATGGAGAAAAAGTAGAACTTCTAACACAAGTTAAGGATGTAGATCCTAATTCTGTGATTGTACATATTGGAGAGTTATTAAATTCTGAAATTAATAATAATCAGATTATTTTACAAGACAACTTCTTAGAGATATTGGGACAAGCGTGGGAGTTAGGAGTAGAAATTAATTGGAGTAAACTGTATGAAGAGGAATATAGATTACGTATTGCCTTACCAACATATCCTTTTGAGAAAAAACGATATTGGATAGATTCAGCTGAACAGAAAAATATAACTAATAATGAAGAAACATCGATAAAGAAACGTTCTAATATAGCTGAGTGGTTCTATACTCCAGGGTGGATGGAAAAAGAAATTGTAGATGTAACTAAAGGATCTACTAAAAGTTGGTTGTTATTTTTAGACAATGAGCATATAGGCTTAGCTCTTAAAGAAAAACTTGAAAGAGATGGACATCGTGTTATAACAGTCGGTGTGGGTCCTTCATATAAAAAGATTAGTTTAAATGAATTTACAATATGCCCTACTGAACAAGAAGATTATTATCAGTTATTTAATCAGCTACAAAAACAAGAGTGTTTACCAGAGGAGATTGTTCACCTATGGAATGTCGATAATAAGGATTTAGGTATCGAGACCTTAGATACTGGATTCTATTCATTAATATCACTTGCAAAGACAATTAGTAAATTTAATTTACTTTATCCTATCAATATAAATGTTATGACGAATAATATGCAAAAGGTAGTAGGAGACGAGTCTATTATTGCAGAAAAATCTACTCTTTTGGCTCCTATAAAAGTATTTCCGCAAGAGTATCCCAATATTAGATGCCGTAGTGTAGATTTTTTGTTGTCTGATAATGAAGAAGCATTAATATCAAACTTATATTCTGAGATTCAAACGGACATTATTGACACTGTAATAGCAATTCGAAATAATACTCGTTACATTCGAATTTATGAGCCTATACCTGATGAAAAAGTAAGTGAAATGCTAGTAATAAATGAAAATGAATCAGCTTCAAAAATTCCGAATATTCGATCGGGAGGGGTTTATTTAATTACTGGTGGAATGGGAGGAGTAGGCCTTAAATTAGCAGAATATTTGGCGCGTACAGTAAAGGCTAAACTAATATTAGTTAGTAGAACAGCTCTTCCTGATCGTGAAGAATGGGATCAAATTCTTCAATCACAGATTGAAAATGAACAATTATGTCAACGTATTAACCATATTCAGAAGTTGGAGTCATTGGGAGCAAAAGTAATGACAGCTGTTGCAGATGTAGCTGATGAAGAGCAGATGAGAAACGTGATTCATCAGGCTGAGGCTAATTTTGGTCACATAAATGGGGTAATTCATGCAGCAGGTGTCTTACGTGTTAAATCAGCTCAGTGTCCAATGGAAAAGATAAGTAGGATTGAATGTGAAGAGCAATTTCTTCCTAAAGTACATGGTGTGCTAGTTCTTGATAAGTTATTGAGTAATTATAATCTTGATTTTTGTTATCTTGTTTCATCACTTTCACCTATTTTGGGTGGTTTAGGTTTTGTAGCCTATTCAGCAGCAAATCTTTACTTAGATAGTTTTTCAGACAAAGTGAGTAATACATCTAATAATCGATGGACTAGTATTAACTGGGGAGATTGGCAGTACACGGGAACTGAACAGGTTAATAAAATATTCAATGCTCAAAGTATAGAAGCACTTGAAATGACATCTGAGGAAGGACAAAAAACATTCCAATGTGTGCTTGGTTTAAGTGGTTTAAATCAGGTGATTATTTCTTCAGGAGATTTAAATAAACGTTTTGATCAATGGATCAATCTGAATTCTCGCAAACGGATTTCTGAATTGGAAACTCAAACGAAAACGGGAGATAAGTTCAGAAATCAAGATGAAGTAGAGGAAGTAATTATAGGAATTTGGAAAGAGTTTTACAGTGTTGATACTGTAAATGTAAATGAAAATTTCTTTGATCTTGGTGCAACTTCACTTCATATAATTCAAATTCATGAGAGATTAATTAATAGATTAGAAAAACATATTTCAATTGGAGTTATGTTTGAATATCCAAGTATTCGTTCTTTAGCGAGATACTTAAGTGGAGATAAGCAGAAGAATCAAGTTAAACATACAAAACGTTTTAATCGAAAAACAAAAGAAGATAACGATATTGCAATTATAGGAATAGATGGACGTTTTCCTGGAGCACAGAATGTAAATGAATTCTGGAATAATATAAAGTCTGGTACAGAGTCTATTCAATTTTTTACAGATGAAGAGTTAATTGAATCTGGTGTAAATCCTATGGAAGTAAAAAGCCTTAATTACGTTAAAGCGAAAGGGTATTTAGAGGGAACTGATAATTTTGATGCTCCATTCTTTGATTATACACCTCAAGATGCATCGTTAATGGATCCGCAACTACGAGTATTTCATGAATGTGCGTGGTCTGCCCTTGAACATGCTGGATATAATATCGAGACATACCCGGGCCTAATTGGTGTATATAGTGGGGCATCTCCTAACTTATATTGGCAAGTGTTATCTACTCTTTCAGAGGCAAATGAACCAGCTGGGCAATTTTTAATTTCATTACTTAACGACAAAGACTCGCTTAGTACTCAAATTTCTTACAAATTTAACCTTAAAGGACCAAGTATGAATATCTTTACGGGATGTTCTACATCATTGGTGGCTATTCATAATGCATGCCAAGCATTATTACAGGGGCATTGTGATATTGCTATAGCCGGGGGAATTACATTAACTCAACCTGAAAAAGCAGGTTATACCTACCAAGAAGGAATGCTGTTTTCTTCAGATGGTCATTGTCGTCCTTTTGATGAAAATGCAAATGGAATGCTTTTTGGAGACGGAGTTGGGATTGTTGTCCTGAAGCCTTTACAGGAAGCTATAAATGATGGAGATACTATACATGCAGTAATAAAAGGAACGGCGATCAATAATGATGGGAATCGGAAAATTGGTTACACTGCACCTAGTGTAGAGGGCCAAGTAGAAGTTATTAAAATGGCGCAACATGAAGCAAATGTAGAACCTGAGTCCATTTCCTATATTGAAACACACGGAACTGCTACTAAACTAGGAGATACCATTGAGATCAAGGCGCTTAGTGAAGTGTTTAACTCTAATGAAAAACAATCTGTACCAATTGGATCTGTTAAAGCAAATGTAGGCCATCTAAATGCAGCATCCGGTGTTGCCGGTCTAATTAAAACGGTCTTTGCGATGAAAGATCAGGTTCTTCCGCCAAGTGTGAATTTTACAAAACCAAACAAGCAAATTGGATTTGAAAAGACACCTTTTTATGTAAATCAACAATTAAATGAGTGGAAAAAGGATAATAAACCATTACGTGCAGGTGTTAGTTCATTTGGTATTGGTGGTACAAATGCACATATTATTTTGGAGGAGGCACCAAAGCTTGAAGCAACATCAAATAGTAGACCATACCAGATGTTAATGATTTCGGCAAAATCGAAAGATGCTTTGGATCGTATGACTTTGAATTTAGGAAATCACCTTGAACAGAATCCTCATGTGAATTTGGCAGACGCTAGTTATACATTGCAAATTGGACGTAAGGAATTCAAGCATAGGAGAGCTTTAGTTTGTTCCAGTACTCAAGAAGGAATTGAACTGTTAAACCAGCCAGAAGGAAGAAGAGTACAATATGTAAATGTAAAAGAGGAACATCCTAAAGTTAACTTCCTGTTTTCTGGGAATGGATCGCAATATGTAAACATGGGGTTAGAATTATACGAACAAGAGGCAATTTTCCGTGAAGCTATGGATGAATGCTTTGCAATCCTTCAATCTGTTACGAATGTAAACATGAAAGAAGTGTTATACCCAACTACTTTCAGTATTGATGAGGCGACGGAAAAATTAAAAAGAATGGAATTTAGTCAACCAATTCTTTTCGCGTTTGAATACTCAGTTGCGAAACTATTAATGGGTTGGGGAATTAAACCTGAAGCAATGATTGGATATTCATTTGGTGAATATGTGGCTGCTTGTTTAGCAGAGGTATTTACTTTGGAAGATGCACTTAAATTGGTTGTAAAAAGAGGTCAGCTAATGAGTAGTCTTCCTGCAGGAGTAATGCTTAGCGTTCCACTTCCAGAAGAGGAATTAATTCATTTGATTAATTCTTTTGAAAAAGAATATCAACATACCATTTCTTTAGCAGTAGTTAATGGTCCAGCTTGTATAGTTTCTGGGACAGAAGAAGCAATTGTAGATTTTGAAAATGAATTAAAGAAAAAGCGTTTAATGTGTATGCGAGTAACAATAGAAGGAGCAGCACATTCACACGAACTGGATTCAATTCTGGACGAGTATGCTTCCTATGTTAGTACATTAACACTCAGAGAACCTAAAATACCTTATTTGTCAAACTTGACTGGTACTTGGATACGACCTGAAGAAGCAACAAACCCAGTTTATTGGGTAAAACACATGCGTGGAACTGTTCGATTCTCTGATGGAATTCAAGAGTTGAATAGGGACAATACAAGTCTATTCATCGAGATTGGTCCTGGAAATGATCTTAGTAGGCTTACTAGTCGCCTTTTAGATTATGAAAATGGTAATGAAAGAATATTTAATACGGTTCGATCCGTTCAACAAGATGTATCAGATATGTATTTCTTATTTAGTCACATCACTCGAATGTGGGTAACAGGTATTTCTATAGATTGGGAACAATTTTATAAAGATGAGAAGAGAAGACGTATCCCATTACCAATGTATTCTTTCAATAAAATATCTTATAAATTACAAGGTAATCCGTATGATTTAGGTCAAAAGCTTAATAGTAAGCAATCTAAAATTAGTAAGAATAACAACATTTCTGAATGGTTCTATACGCCACAATGGAAAAGTTCTACATTGTTTGAACCAAATCATGATGTGAATGAGACATGGATTGTTTTTGTAGATCAAGAAGGATTAGGTAATGAACTAGTTAAGGACTTATTAAATAAAGGGCAGAGAGTAGTTACAGTAGAACCTGGCTTTGGTTTTAATAAGGAGAATAACGATCGCTTCATTATAAATCCTGAAGAACGTACAGATTACGTTAAGTTATTGGATGAAGTACAAGAAATATGTGGTTTACCTACAAGAATAGTTCATATGTGGGGAATTACGGATGAGGAAAGACAAGCCTCAATTGAATATATAAATTGTAAACAAAACTTAGGATTCTATTCAATTTTTTACTTAACTCAGGCACTAGGAGACAAGAATATATCTGATTCAATCTCAATTCGAATCATTACAAATGGTGTTCAACAAGTGTTTGGTGATGAAGAATTAATTCCAGAAAAATCAACTGTACTTGGAACGTCATTAGTTGTTCCGCAAGAGTATTCTTATCTTTCTTGTTCAAGTGTTGATGTTGTTTTACCTCTAAACAAAGAATTGAAGAGTAGGCTAATAAATCAATTAGTAGAAGAATGTCTTTCAAATACGAATGATAAAATGATTGCTTATCGAGGAAATAAAAGATTTGTTCAAACTTATGAGCCTATACAACTAGAACAGCCAGCTAAAGAGAAATTGCCTTTACGAAAAAATGGAGTTTACCTTATTACAGGAGGACTCGGAGGTATTGGTACAATTCTTGCGAAACATTTGGCTCAAACTGTACAAGCCAACTTAGTTCTTCTTACACGTACAGGTCTGCCAAATCGTGATGAGTGGGATATGCATTTGAAGGAAAATACGATGTATTCGGACAGAATTCGTAAAGTTTTAGAGATAGAAGAAACGGGATCTAAAGTTTATGTACTTGCTGCTGATGTTACAGATCAATCACAACTATACGAAGTAATTCATAAGGCAGAACAAAAATTTGGAAAGATTAATGGTGTAATTCATGGTGCAGGTATTCTTGGTGGAAAGACTTTTAATTTGATTCAGGAACTTGAAAAAGAGGACTGTGAGGAACAATTTTCTGCAAAAATTTATGGTCTTCTCAATTTAGAAGAGTGCTTACGAAATAAAGATTTAGATTTTTGTGTTCTAATGTCTTCAATTTCAGCGGTCTTAGGTGGATTAGGTTATGTATCATATGCTGCTTCAAATATATACATGGATGTTTTTGCACAATATATAAATCGTTATTCCAACCTGCCTTGGATAAGTGTCAATTGGAGTGATTGGAAATACTGGGAAGATGAAGAAAAAGATATGCAGATAGGTGCAAGTGTACATGAATTATCTATGACACCTGAAGAAGGAGTTCAGGCCTTTAATATAGCACTGTCATGGAAACAAGGGGAAGTACTGATTCATTCTCCAGGGGAACTGCAAGCACGGATTGATCAATGGGTGTTATTAAATTCTTTCAATGATGAGAAGGAAGAAGAATTAGATTCTACGTTATACCATTCTAGACCACAACTCTTGACTGAATATGTAGCACCTCGTAATGAGGTAGAAGAAAAGCTTTCAAAAATTTGGAGAAATATATTTAAAGTTTCAGAAGTTGGTGTTCATGATGATCTTCTGGAACTAGGTGGAGATTCACTTAAGGCTATTACTATTGTTTCAAAAATTCATAAAGAGTTTAATGTTGAAGTTCCTATTAAAGAACTCTTTACTCTATCAAATGTTGAGAAACTAGCAAATTATATTTCAAGGGCAGATAAGAGTGAATTTGATGTTATTGTTCCAGCTGAACCTAAATCTCATTATCAGCTTTCTTCAGCTCAGAAGAGATTTTATGTATTACACCGATTGTATCCAGAAAGTACAGCTTATAATGATACTTCCGTTATTCTTTTGAATGGAAAATTAAACATTGAACGTTTAGAAAAGGCGTTCACTCAATTAATTAAGCGTCATGAGATATTTAGAACTACTATTGAAATGAAAAATGATAAACCGGTACAAATTATTCATGATCATGCTGATTTCCATATTACTCAAATTGAGGGCTTTGAATCTGAAGTGGAACAAATAATTAATGAGTTTATTCGCCCATTTAATTTTAATAATGCTCCATATTTCCGTGTAGGGTTAATTAGATTGGAAGAACAAAAACATATTTTAATTATTGATTTACATCATATAGTAACTGATGGAGTTTCCTATGATATTTTCGTTAGAGATCTATTTGCGCTTTACTCTGGAGAGAAATTACCAAGTTTGAAAATACAGTATAAGGATTACTCAGAATGGCAGCAGAGTGAAAAAGAAAAAGAAATTGCTCTCAAACATGAACAGTATTGGCTAGAGCAGTTTAAAGATGGTGTACCTGTCTTGAATATGCCTACAGATTATACAAGACCTGAAATAATAGATCTGAAAGGTAGTAAAATATCCTTTACTATTGATTCCAATGTTACCAAGAAAATTAAGCGTCTATTAGCAAAAGAAGAAACAACATTATATACGCTAATGCTCTCTGTATATAATATTTTGCTAGGTAAATATACTGGCCAAGAGGATGTTGTTATTGGTTCACCAATTACTGGTCGCCCACATGCGGATTTACAAGATATTATAGGAGTATTTGTAAACATGTTAGGGATAAGGAATTATCCAAGAGCTGAACAAAGGTTTACTCAATTCCTATTTGAAGTAAAAGAACAGGTCTTACAAGCGTTTGAACATCAAAAATGTCAATATGAGGACCTGGTTAATCAATTAGGACTTCAAGGAACGTATAATAGGAACCCACTTTTCGATGTTTCATTTGTTATGCAAAATATGGATGCAGATCATATGTTTATCGATGGTTTAGAACTAAAGACATATGATCACGACTTTAAGCGCGCGCAAATGGATTTATTGCTAAGAGTGGTTGAATTGGAAGATACAATTGAACTGACTATGGAATATGCAACCTCTTTATATACTAGGGACACGGTTCAAAAGTTATGTGAGCGTTATGTTGAGATTTTTGAACAAATTGTAGATCATCCTGAAATTTTATTAAAAGATATTTCATTTAAACAAGAAATTCAAGAACTGCAACCAGTTAAGGTATCAGTAGATTTTGGGGATTTTAACTTTTAATTGATTATTGTCAGGAGTGAGTAACTATGGTTGAACGAATAGCGAATAAAGATAAAGTAATTGCCGCAAATGAACGAATAAAGGAAAGAGAATTTTGGTTAGAAAACTTATCAGGGGAACTGGCTGACTGCCATTTCCCTTATGATTACCGGACATCAAACAAACAGGTGAATTTATCAAATGTTAGCATAAAACTAAAAGAGGAATTGTCCGAGAAGATTTTAAAGTTAGCAAATGGATCAGATCTTCAATTGCACATGATTCTTACTGCTGGACTTACTTTGCTGTTAAATAAATATACTAGATTGCAAGATATATGCATTGGTACACCTGTTTTAAAACAAGACAGTGATACTAACCTTATTAATACTTTGTTAGTTTTAAGACATGGTCTTGAGGAACATATGACATTTAGACAAATTCTCCAGCAAGTTAGTACAGTAATGGTTAATGCTTTAGAACATCAAAATTTCCCATTGGAAAGTTTACAACCGGTTTTGAGTAACTACCTTCCAGAGGGGCGTAATTATCCATTCCGTACTGCAATTTTGCTAGAGGAAATTCAAGATTTAAATTATTTAAGTGAGAGCAATGCTGAGATTATATTCTCTTTCCGTCAAGTAAATAGGTGTATAGAAGGTGATATGTATTTTAATGAACATCTATACAAAACATCTAATGTTACGCGATTTGGTCATCATTTTATAGACTTGTTAGAGCAAGCTTTACTACAACCGAATACGCCCCATATAGATTTAGATTGGGTTAGTGATAATGATATAAGAGAGTTAATTGCATTTAATCAAACTGAGTTAGATTACCCGCATCATTTAACGGTGATACAGTTATTTGAAGAACAAGTTATGCATAATCCAAATAAACTTGCTGTTTCTGATGACAAAAGAGAAATAACATACGCTCAATTAAAAGAAAAGGTAGATCTGGTTGCCAGTTCTCTACATAAAAAAGGAATTGGAAAAGGACACATTGTTGGTCTTATGATGGATCGATCAATTGATGCAGTCATTGCAATGCTAGGTATTTTAAAAAGTGGGGCTGCTTATTTACCTATTAACATATATTTGCCGTATAAACGGATAGAGGCGATGCTAAAAGAATGTAAATCTCCACTTTGTATAGTAAAACCAGAGGTTATTAGTGAAGATTTTACAAGAGAAATCCAGGATTGTAGTATGGTGAGTTTTAATGAACTACTTGAAACAGAGTTGGTTAGTTTCCCTTCAGTAAGTACACCTTACGATTTGGCATATGTTATTTTTACCTCTGGAACTACAGGTAATCCTAAAGGAATTATGGTTGAAAATCGTAGTGTTGTAAATTTAATATTTGGGTTAAAAAATGAAATATATGATAAATATAGTTCTTCTATGCGAATCGGGTTAGTTTCCCCTTTTGAGTTTGACGCTTCAGTACAAAACATGTTTGGTGCGCTTCTATTAGGAAATAGTTTATTTATAGTACCTGAGGAAGCAAGAACTGATGGGCAGAAGCTAATTAATTTTTATCAAGAAAAGCAAATAAATATCGCGGATGGAACGCCGATGCATCTTCGATTATTAACTAATTTTATAGATGAAGAAATAGAATATTCATTTAAACATTTTATTATTGCTGGAGAGGAATTACCACCGAAATTAGCACGGAAATTCCTTGGTTTATTTAATGAAAACTGCCGACCAAATTTAACAAATGCTTATGGACCTACAGAGACAACTGTAGATTCTACATGTTATCATGTTCAGCACGCTGAGTTAGAATTTATGAATCAATTACCAATAGGAAGGCCTCTAGCTAATCAAAAAGTTTATATTATGGGTGATAATCAACAATTACAACCCGTTGGAATTCCTGGGGAATTGTGTATTTCAGGAGAAGGATTAGCAAGAGGCTATTTAAATCAACCTAAGTTAACTATGGAGAAATTTGTTCCTATACAAATCAACAAAGAGGGTTCTTCTATTATAGATGACAAGGTATATCGTACTGGAGATTTGGCTCGCTGGTTACCAGATGGAAATCTTGAATATTTAGGCCGTATGGATGATCAAGTCAAAATTCGTGGATTACGAATTGAATTGGGAGAAATAGAAAAGCAACTATTACGATATCCTGAAATTGGTGAAGCTATTGTAATTACACGTAAAAAAGAGGGAGAAGATGCTCCGGTTTTATGTGCATATGTTGTTATGAATTCTTCAGCTAAAGTAGAAGAGGTACGCCAATTCCTTAGAGAGTATTTACCTTTTTATATGATTCCTGCATACATCATCCCGATTGAGCAGTTTCCAATCTCATCAAACGGTAAAATAGATCGGAAAGCTCTTCCAGATCCAATTTGGGAGCAATCCACAGCTTTATTTATTGAACCACGTAATGAAATTGAACAAATGCTCTCTGAGATATGGAAAGTAGTACTTGGAATAGAGAAAATAGGTGTGAATGATAACTTTTTCGAATTAGGAGGTAATTCTTTACAAATTACTTCTGTTGTTTCTCACATATATAAACGTTTAGGTGTAGATGTACCTATACGTGAAATGTTTCAAAGGCCTACAATTATGCTATTAGCGGAGTATATAGAGAAATATGAAGGGAAGAAAAATTATTCTCAAATTGAGATTGTACCTGATAGAGAATTTTATCAAGCTTCTTCTTCACAAAAAAGATTATATATATTAAACCGCTTTGCTGGAATAGGAACTGCCTACAATATACCAGGTGCAATGTTAATAGAAGGTGAGTTTGATTTTATAAAGGCAGAACAATGTGTCAAAGAATTAGTAGAACGTCATGAATCATTAAGAACTTCATTCCAATTTATTAAAGGTGAACCAGTTCAATTTATTCATGATAGTTTAGATATTAGAATTGAACATTTATATAAATCTGATAGATCAACAATTGAAGAGCTAATACAGGAATTTGTTCGTCCTTTTCAGTTAGATAGGGCTCCACTTATGCGCGTCGGTTTAATGAAATTAGAATTCAATCAATATCTGTTACTATTTGATCTTCATCACATAATAGCAGATGGAGTATCTTTAGCGAAGTTAGAAAAAGAGTTTATAGATTTATATTCAGGCAAAGCCTTAGAGCCTATTAAAATACAATACAAAGATTATGCCAATTGGCAAACCAACCGTTTACATGATGAAGGGCTGAAAGAAATTGAAGAGTATTGGGTAGAGAAGTTTAAAGGTGAGTTACCAATTCTTATGTTCCCAACCGATAAGCCACGTGGGCTAAATCAAACTTTTGAAGGTGATAGATTAGTATTCCATTTAACACCTGAACTTTCTAATAAATTAAAATCCTTTGCGGATGAAAGAGAAGCTACTTTATATATGGTACTTCTTTCGTCACTAAATATAGTATTGCATGTGTATACGCAACAGGAAGATATTATAGTAGGTTCTCCAATTGCAGGAAGAATTCATCATGATCTTGAGCCTATCATAGGTATGTTTGTAAATACTCTACCTATGAGAAATCATCCTAAAGCGGAAAAGACGATAATTCAATTCTTAAATGAAGTAAAAGAAAATGCGCTAGAAGCATTTCAATATCAAGAATACCCATTTGATGAGTTAGTAAATAAGTTAGACATGGCTTATCATACTAATCGAAATCCTGTATTTGATGTCATGTTAGTAATGCAGAATATCGGAAGAACATCAGAAAAAATAAAAGATATTACATTTAAATCATACGAAATTAAGCATCAAGCTTCAAAGGTAGATATGAGTATAGAAGTTTTTCCGGAAGAAGAGGGTCTGCGATTAGAATTGGAATACGCGACAGGACTATATTATCCGCAAACTATAGAGCGGTTTATGATGCATTTTATAAATACGCTAGAGTGGATGGTAGCTAATCCTGAAGCAAAAATTGAAGACGTTAATGTTTTAAGTAAAAGTGAAGCCACAAGGATGTTAAATGAACTTAATAATACAAAATTAGATTTTACTCAGGGTAAATTAGTTCATCAATTTTTTGAGGATCAGGTTGAAAATAAACCAGAAGAAATCGCAGTTATTTCAAATGATATACCGTACAGTTATTCGTATATCAATAATCGAGCAAATCAGCTTGCTCGTATTCTTAGACAAAAAGGTGTAGATCAGGAAACTAAAATTGGTATCGTTGTGGAAAGATCCGTAGAAATGATTATAGCTATATTTGCTGCGCTAAAATCTGGAGCCGCATATGTACCAATTGATCCTGAATATCCAAAGCGTCGAATGGAACATATTTTAGAGGATTGTAATCTTCAATTTGTACTTACAGAATCTAAATACGTAGGTGAAATTCCATTTGTAGGAGAGATTATTGATTTAAAGCAAGAAAATTTGTACGTTGGTGATACAAGTAACCTGGAGGTTACTGGAAAACCAAATAACTTAGCTTATATTTTATATACCTCAGGTTCTACAGGTAGACCAAAAGGAGTCATGATTGAACATTGTAGTATTGTGAATTTCTTATTTTCAATGACTCATTTATATCCTATGGATGAATCAGATACGTATTTACTGAAGACGCCTTATATATTTGATGTATCTGTTTTAGAGTTGTTTGGGTGGACCATAGTAGGTAGTAAATTAGTAATAATGGAAAATGGGGAACATCGAAACCCAAGGGCAATTTTAAGAACTATAGATAAATATGATGTAAAATTATTAAATTTTGTACCATCTATGTTTAGAGCATTCGTAAATACACTTAATAATGAAAATTGCCAGGTTTTAAATAAAGTAAAGTATATATTACTTGCAGGTGAAGCTTTGACACATGAGGTGGTTAATAAATTTAAAAAGCATCGACTATCGACTCAAATAGAAAATATGTATGGTCCTACTGAGGCGACGGTTATTGCAAGTACATTTTCACTTCAAGAAAGTGAAAACTATAATACTATTCCTATTGGAAAGCCTATTCCGAATGTAAGGCTTTATATACTTAATCAAAAACAGAGACTTCAGCCTATTGGCGCGGTAGGAGAGCTGTATATTGCGGGAGAAGGGCTTGCAAGAGGATATGTAAATCAAATGAGATTAACTGAAGAAAAGTTTTTACCAGACCCATTTGTAAAAGGGGAGAAAATGTACAGGACAGGAGATCTTTCACGCTGGTTACCTCATGGGAATATAGAATTCCTCGGTAGAAATGATGAACAATTAAAAATTAGAGGATATCGAATCGAGCCAGGGGAAATTTTAGATGCTTTATCTTCACATCATGCAATTAAAGAAGCAGTGATAGTAGACATTCAAGATGAAGATGGGCAGAAAAAACTTGTAGCTTATTTCGTAGCAAAATCACTTGTATCCATTTCTGATTTGAAATTGCATCTTGCGAAATTAGTTCCGAGTTATATGATACCTACTTTCTTTGTTGAAGTTGAAAACATACCATTAACACCAAGTGGAAAGGTTGATCGACATTCCTTACCTTCACCTAGATCTTTACCTAAGAATGAGGAGGAGAGTATGATGTCTCCTAGTAATGAGTTAGAATCTCGTTTAGTTGAAATATGGAAAAGTATATTGAAGATTGAAGCTGTCGGTGTAGAGGATGATTTCTTTGACTTAGGAGGAAATTCTCTACTAGCTATTGAGCTTGATCTTGCTTTAGAAAATGAGAATCTTAATACGGACGACTTAGTCGCATATACAAAACGCAATATTAAACAACTAGCTGCTTATATAGCAGAAAAGAAAAATAATTAGTATTACTTCATATTGTAAACACGACTTTTAAGAGTTTAAATTTACACTTGCTATACTGTGGGATTAAAGGAGCTTTCCCTCTTAGCTTTCTGGAATGTAAGTGTTTATTCTGGTGACTATGAGTTAGGGAATTCTCCTCCCTATTATAGAAAGATTAAAATAAAAAAGTGATTCGAGAAATAAGATTCTTTATATGAAATGCGTTAATAATAATTGATAGCTTTTTAAAGAAGATATACATATCTCTGTAAATTTAGTATAGAGAAATAACCAAATTACAATAGTTTTTCCTGTTGGTAAAAATATAGAGGTGAGTAAATGGGAAATTATACTTCTTCAATCTTATATGATGTAGAGCCTTGTAAAAGTTCTGAACAGAATTGTATTGATGATGTAATTGCTACGTTAGCTAATTGGTTTAAGCGTAAACATTATTTAATGTACGCTAGATTATGGGATTTTGGTTTTTCTCCTGTCGATAATGGGAATTTAGGGGATGGATTATTTACAGAGTCTGGTTATTTTGTAAGTGATTTAGAAAAATATCATGGTATAAAAAGTACTATATTTGATACAGATTCATCCGATGAAGGATTTGAAATTATATTAGAACAGTTATACTCGGGATTTCCTGTGGTGTTAACCATGAATGCTTACTGGCTTCCTTGGGATGAAAATTATCTAAAAAATCATATTGTTCATTCATTTGTTGTTGTAGGGTATGAGCCCGAAGAAGACTGTTTAATTATTACCGATCCATATTTTATGGTTAAAAATGCACAACTTTCAATAGAACTTTTTCATAAGGGTTATCAAAAAGTAAGTACTTTAAAAGTTACTGAAGATGAGATCACAGACATACAATCGATTACAACCGATTTGTCAAATTGGATAAAACATATAAAAGATGAAAAACATATTTTTTCACAAATGCACCTTTTTGCTACGAAACTAATAAGTAGGTTTGATTTAAATAAAGAGACAGATGGATATTTAGACTTTAATGATGTTCCGTTATTCTCACATTTAGGTCAAGTTGTAGATGGCCGAGTGAAGTTTTCAAAAATGCTTTCGTTTCTTGGTGAGCGTTATCACTCGGACTTTCAAACTATCGCTGAATCTATGAAGACAGCAGCTGCCAATTGGGGAGTAATTCGCGGATCATTGATAAAAATGCACTTAACAAAATCAGTAACTAAAGAAGGAATAGTAAACATTTCAGATAAAATTCACCATGCTGCACAATACGAGCAAAATTTAGCTGAACAAATAATGACATTTCTTTTTTCTGTTATAGAAGGTAATACAAAGAATGTAATTATAGATTCTTCTCCATTGATGGAGACTACTAATTATGTAAAACCACTCAATGATATGGAGAGAAAGCTAGTTGATATATGGAAAGAAGTTATAGGTAATCCTTGTATTGGTGTGGAAGATAATTTTTTCGCACTTGGTGGTCATTCCCTTCATGCTACTGTAATCAACGCTAAAATATGGAAAGAATTTAACGTGCAATTATCATTGGCAAATCTTTTTGAGTATCCAACAATAAGCACTCTAAGTCATTTTATTAAAAATTCAAAAGAAAATAGGTTGCAAGATATAGAAATAGTACCGGAATCTGAGGTATACCCGGTTTCATCGACTCAAAAAAGAATGATGTTATTACAAGAGATGGATGGGGCACAGATGACATACAATGTACCAAGTTGTTTTATTCTTAAAGGAACGGTGGACCGGAAAAGGATAGAATTAGTCTTTGAAAAGCTTATTAAACGTCATGAAATACTCAGAACACAGTTTGAGTGGCAGGGGGATCAGTTAGTACAGAGAGTATTAGAACAGGTAACATTTGAGCTAGAAATGATAAAGGGAGAGTATAAAGAATGGTTGCAACCATTTAATCTTTCTAAGGTTCCGTTAATGCGGGCTGGACTAAAGGAGTTAAAAGATAATAGTTATTTACTTGTAATTGACCTTCATCACATCATAACAGATGGCGTGTCTTTAAGTATATTTATGCATGATTTTAAGGCCCTATATGCTGGGGAAACATTGCCGGAAAATCGTTTGCAATATAAAGATTATGCTGTGTGGGAACAAAAATTATTATCTTCTAAAGAATTTGATATCCATGAGAAATACTGGGAAGAATTATTCTCAGGGGATATACCAGTTCTTGAATTACCATATGATCGAGGTCGGCCACCTGTAAAGAGTTTTGAGGGTGAACAATATAATTTCCAAGTAAACAAGGAAATTACTCGGAAAATAAAAAAAATAGCACTAGAAACTGATACGACACCTTTTATGTTACTTATGGCTACCTTCACTATTTTTCTGTACAAGCATGGGGAACAAAAGGATGTCATTATAGGATCACCAGTTGCAGGTAGGCCGCATGCTGATCTGTTACCTCTTATGGGGTTGTTTGTAAATACAATTGCATTACGTTATCAAATAAATCCAGATCAATCTTTTATTAATCACTTGAAAAAAGTGAAAAACGATACGTTAGAAGCTTTCGAACATCAGGTGTATCCATTTGATCAGTTAGTGGAAAAATTAGATCTTTCTAGAGACTTAAGCCGAAGTGCTTTATTTGATGTCATGTTTGTATTACAAAATTCGGATGAAAAACATACAGTTGTGGATGGATTAGAAATTAGCACGGAAACAAACACAGATACACTAACAAGTAAGTTTGATTTAACTCTTATTGCTGAAGAAAATAAAGATATATATGAATTCACTTTTGAATATGCTACATCTTTATTTGATAAATCAACAATAGTAGAATTTGGACGGCGATTTAACCTTCTATTAGAAGAAATAACAACTCATCCTAATGTTAGTCTAAAAGATATTCAAATGTTAACAAGTGAGGAAAAAGAACTTGTTTTATCTGCGACTCAGGAGAAAGAAAAAATAAAAATAGAGACTGATTTTAATTGGGATATAGGTTAATTGATTTCCCAGGTCTCAGAAGGAGTAATTACATGGATAATCATGAAAAAATACGTCAATACATTAAAAAAAATCTTATTATTTTTAATGCAGAGGAAACTATTGTTGCTAATGATGACAACATATTTGAAAAAGGTTATGTAAATTCGCTCTTTGCTATGCAAATGTTAAATTTCATAGAAACGGAGTTTGATATAGTAGTAGATAATGATGAACTTGATATTATTAACTTTTCTACTATTAATAATATGGTTGATCTAATTAACAAAAAGAAGAATGGGAATTTCACAGTATGAGTAATGCAGAAGAGATTCTGGGAGTAGTTGATGAGTTTGCGGAAAAGAAGCTTCGGCCTCGAGCAAGTGAGTTTGAAAGTAATGAAGAGCTTCCCTATGATGTGATACAAGAAATCTCAAGTTATGGTGTATTGGGTGCAACGATACCAAAAGAATATGGTGGGCTTTCTCTTGATTCTTTAGATTATGGTCGTCTTACTGAAATCATTGGTAAAGCTTGTAATTCGGTTCGTGAATTACTTACAGTTCATGTATCTTTAGTAGGGGAGTCAATTAAAAGGTGGGGGACTGAAGAGCAAAAGAGAAAATGGTTACCTGAGATGGCAAAGGGAAACCTATTATTTTCATTTGCCCTAACTGAGCCAGAGGTTGGTTCTGATGCAAAAGCGGTTGGAACTTCCTATAAACAAGTTAATAATCATTTTATTCTTAATGGGCACAAAAAATGGATTTCTTTTGCTGACATTGCGGATTGTTTTTTAGTTTTTGCGTCTAGTGAGGGAAAAGTTAGCGCTTTTATTGTTGAACGGTCAATGACGGGTGTTTCTACAAATAAAATGAGTAAACTGTTAGCAAGTAATTCCTCGCATATAGCTGAGATTCATTTGCAAGATGTAAAGGTACCAGCTGAAAATTTGTTAGGACCAATTGGGGGTGGATGGAGTTATGTAGTTAACACAGCTCTTGATCATGGTAGATATAGTATTGCCTGGGCGGGAGTAGCCATTGCTCAAGAAGCACTAGAAGCAATGGTAGCTTATTCAAGAAGAAGAAAACAAGGAAATAAATATATATGTGAATATGAAGCAATTCAAACAATTTTAGCAGAAGCAAGTGTAAATATAAAAGCAGCTCGTTCGTTATGCCAAGAGGCTGGGAAAAAGCGTCAGGATAGACATACTGATGCTGTAATTGAAACAACCATTGCAAAATATTTTGCCTCAAAGATGGCTATGAAGGTAGCCACAGACGCTGTCCAAGTGTTTGGTGGAAACGGGTTTTCAAGAGAATATCCTGTTGAGCGTTTATTTAGGGAAGCAAAGGTTTTAGAAATTATTGAAGGTACCTCGCAGGTACTTCAGCCAATTATTGCGCAGCATGCACTTCACACTTGTTCTCAAAAGGGAGGACTTTTAAGAATATGATTTATGAATTGGTAAAAGAAAAGGATGAATTCAAACAAATATCTCCACTTCTCGTTGATTATAAGAACCATCCAATACTTAATGGTATAGCTCATGGTTACAATAAGGGACATATTTATGTGGATAATCCTAATAATCCTAGATGTGCACTTGTATGGGCAGAACAAGAAATTTTTTATTTATTAGGTGATCCTACAAGTAATTTTGTTTCAAGTCTACCAACTTTTATTAAAGAAGTAATTGCACCTGAGGCTCAGCAGATAGGGGATGACTTTTTTCAGGTTGAATTATTACCCGAATCAAAATGGAAACAGGTTGTCGAGGAACAATTGCAAATGTTTATTCCTAAACCTTACACTCGAGTAACATTTACTTTTGATCCGGAGTCTTATAATAAGTTATCTAAACCTAATATGTCTGATGAGGTAACGGTGGAACGAATTACAATCGACATGCTATCAGATAAAAAGTTCGCAATGGTACGGGATGATATTGTTGATTTTTGGGAGTCAACTCAGGATTTCATCCGAAATGGATTTGGTTATGTAGTAATGGTACATGAACAAGTTGTAACTAGTTGCTTATCGGTTTTTGCAACAGATACTGATGTGGAAATTGGAATTAATACTTATGATTTATTCCAGCGAGGTAAAGGGTATGCTTGGTTGGCTGCAAGAGCATTCTTGGATGACTGTTTAAAACAAGGAAGAACACCACATTGGAAGACAGAGGATTTCCGTATTCCATCTATTAAACTAGCGGGAAAAGTTGGATTCACAAATCTTCAAACCTATACAGCTTATGTGTTTCCTTATAACGAATTAGATAATTTCGTTTTTACCGCATACCATCAACTAAGATACTATTCAGATTTTAATAAAGCTAGTGAGTTTGTACAAAAAGCTCGTACTATAGGAGATTTAAATGCATGGCATCATTTTTTACTTTCATGTGGTTATTCATTAATTGATAGAATCGATCTTTCGTTAAAGCATATGAATCTTGCACTGGATTTAGGATGGAATGATGTATCAGATATTCGCTATGTAGTTGATTTAGTGAATTTAAGAAAAACTGAAGAGGGACGAGCTTTATTAGATAGAGTTGAAGATAGCTTAAGATGAAAAAAAGGGAGATAAAAAGATGAATATTGTATTTATGTTTCCTGGCGTGGGATCCCATTATTCTGGAATGGGTAAGTACCTTTATGAAAACTTCCCTGTAGCACGTGAGATATTTGAAGAAGCAAGTGACACTCTAAAAATAGACATGGCTTCCCTTTGTATGGAGAAGATATACAAAGCTGACCTTGAAAAGTTACAAAATTCACAGACTGCTTTAGTAACAACTAGCATGGCAGCTTTTCGAGTTTTTGAACAGGAAATAGGCAATAAACCAGAGGCAATGATTGGATATTCTTTGGGAGAATATACAGCTCTATGTGCTTCTGGAGCAATTGCATTTTCAGATACCTTAAAATTAGTACAAGAACGTAGTACGATTTTGAGTAGCTATGCATTGACTATAGATGGAACTATGGCATGGGTTAACAATCTTGCTCCAGAAATTGTTGAAGGTATTTGTTCAGAATTGTTAACCAAGGGACAGGAAGTATATATATCGGCTTATGACACTCCAAATAAAACATCAATTTCTGGTACAAACTCTGCGGTTCAGTTAGCTTGTGAAATGGTAGTAGAGCATGGGGGAATTGCAATCCCCCTTAAATTAAGTGGGCCATTTCATTCTCCTATGATGCAACCTGCTGCTGAAAAATATAAGAGTGTACTAGAAAATATAGATATGAAACAGCCATTAGTACCTGTCATAGCGAATCATGATAGTTCAATGTATAAAGGTGTAGAAAATATAAGAGAAAACCTTTACTTACAATTAATAAAGCCTGTGAAATGGTTGGACATGATTCACTATCTAATGAATCAAGGGTCTATGAAAGCTATTGAAATGGGACCAAAGGAAGTCTTGAAGTATCTTCTGCAAGCTATTAACCCTGCTATATCGACATGTAATTATGAAAGGGAGAAAGATATCCTAAATACAAAAAATTCTTTTACATTACAAGAATCTGATTATGAAGAAGTTATATCAGGGTGTTTAACTGTAGTTGTAAGTACAAAAAATTATAATACAGATTTAAGTGATTATCAGAAAAAGGTAGTACTCCCATTTCAAAAGGTCCAAAGTCAATTGGAAGAAAAAATTAATTCGGGGTATTCAGTGGAGAAAAGTGATGTAGAAGAAGCAATCCAAATGATGAAAACAGCACTTACTGAAAAACAGATTAAAGAGAGAGAACAAAAACGTTACCTGCAAAGAGTTCTTCAATGTAAAAGTTTTTAGATATAAATTATAAATATATTAAGGGAGCGATGATGGATAAATGTTCAAGAAAATTGGTATTGTAGGTGCTGGAACAATGGGGATCGGCATGGCAGTAGATTTAGTGCTGCATGGTCTAGAAACGGTATTAATTGATGTTACAGAAGAGCAGTTAGAAATAGCGGAAGAGAAAATATTAGAGACAGTTCGCTTTGCTCCTCTAATTAATAAAGCATTTCCTAGAATGCATAAGGAAGAAGTACTTTCGTTAATAAGTAGCTCTACTAATCTTGATGAAGTGGCTGAATGTGATTATATAGTAGAAAATGCTCCAGAAAACTGGCAAATTAAAGAGCCGATCTATAGAAGATTAGATGAGATATGTAAAAAGGATACAATTTTCGGAGTCAATACGTCTTGTATCTCAATAACAAAAGTAGGAGGAGTAACAAAGCGTCCAGATAAAATAATAGGAATGCATTTTATGAATCCGGTATATATGAAACCATCTATAGAAGTTATTAGAGGGTATTTAACTTCAGATGAAACGGTCGAAAAAGCTCAATCTTTCCTCAAACAATTAGATAAAGATGCAATTGTGGTTAATGATCAGACTGGGTTTGTTTCTAACCGTATCTCCCACTTATTCATGAATGAATCGGCTTGGGTTGTAATGGATGGTGTAGCAACGCCTAAACAGGTAGACGATATATTTAAAAAATGCTTTGGACATACAATGGGTCCATTAGAAACAGCAGATTTAATTGGGTTAGATACAGTATTACATTCTTTGAATGTACTTTATGAGGAATATCAAGATCCAAAGTTTAGATGTTGTCCATTACTTAAAAAGATGGTGGATGCAGGTGAATGTGGTAGAAAGAGTGGTAAAGGTTTTTACGCTTATTAAAATTAAAAATTACAAATAGGGGTGTATAAAATGCAAGATAAAAATTTAGAACAAATTATTCATATGTATATTCAAGATCATGTAGGTATTGAATTTAATGATGATACTGAGATTTTTGAAGAAGGATTAGTTAATTCTTTATTTGCAATCCAATTGATGACTTTTCTTGAAAAAGAATTTGCCATAAAGGTAACTATGGATGACTTAGATATGGATAACTATAAGTCTGTAAATTCTATTGGTAATTTTATAAGAAATAAGCAAATGGTTCGGTAATGGACATGAAACAATACTTAGAGCCATCTCAATATAAAATGTATCAGAATTTTTTGGATTTTGTTTGTGAAAATATAGAACCTTACGCTAATAGTTGGGAGATTGAACAGGGCATTCCATCAGACATAATAAAGACCTGTGCTAAAAATGGTTATTTAGGTGGAACACTTCCAGCAGAGTATGGTGGATTAGAATGGGATTATGTAACGTATGGGTTATTTACTGAAGCAATAGCAAGAGGTAGTGTCTCTCTTTCTGGATTATTTAATGTCCATACGATGGTAACAGAAACGATTTTAAAATGGGGAACAGAAAATCAAAAAAATCAGTGGTTACCATTACTTGCATCTGGTAATCAAATAGCTGCATTAGCCCTTACTGAACCTGGAGCAGGATCAGATTTAAATATGATTAAAACGAACTTCGATCAACACGGGGATAAATTAATACTTAATGGAGTGAAGAAGTGGATCACTTTTGGTGCAGCTGCTGATGTGTTTTTGGTATTTGGAAAACTAAATGGTGAACAACCAGTTGCCTGTTTAGTACCAAAAGATAGTGCGGGTGTAAATGTTACTCATATAAGAGATATGCTTGGATTTAAAGCTGCATATTTGGCAGAAATTGAATTCAATAATGTAGAAATACCTTTAGAAAATATCATTGGTAGACCAGGATTTGCTTTTACTTACCTTGCACCGTATGCTTTAGAATTTGGACGTATTTCAATTGCCTTTGCTGCTCTTGGCGTATTACGTACTTGTTTAGAAATCTGTGGGAATCATGTATTACATAGAAGTGCATTTGGTAACTCTCTAATTGATCATGGCATGATTTCACATATGGTTACGGATATGGGAGTAGATTTAGAAGCTTCTATACTCCTTAGTTTAGAAGCTTGTAAGGCCAAAAATGAACATCGAGCTGATGCTACTGAAAAGATTATGATTGCAAAATATTTTGCATCGCGCTCAGGTACAAGGCATTCTACGAATGCTGTACAGATTATGGGAGCACTTGGTTGTAATGATAATTATTCAATATCAAGGTGTTTTAGAGATTCTAAAACAATGGAGATCGTTGAGGGGAGTAATCAGATTCATCAGCTATTACTTGGTAAGGGATTTGCTAAAAAAGCAAAACGCGCCATTGAAAAAATACCTGTAACTAAAGGAGTGATACAACCCGGATGAGTACATGTATACAGAAGCTGTTTGAAGAACAAGTAGTCCGTACGCCAGATGAGGTTGCTGTTATTTTTAAAAAGGAAACATTAACCTATAAGGAATTAAATGAAAAAAGTAACCAATTGGCTCGTCTTTTACGTGAAGGTGGAGTTGGACCAGATACAGTTGTAGGTATTATGGTAGAGCGATCTATCGAAATGGTTGTCGGAATTTTCGGGATATTAAAAGCGGGCGGAGCATATCTGCCGCTTTCCACGAATCATCCATCATCACGATTACAATTCATTATAGAAGATAGCGGTGCTAAATTAATACTGACGCAAAAGCAAATCCTACATCGTTTTCAAGATAGTTTGAAAGCTGATATGTTGGCTTTAGATTCGATTTCCTATGAAGGAAAGAGTGAAAATCTAGAGTGTATTAACAAACCCTCTGATCTTGTGTATGTAATATACACTTCCGGTTCAACCGGGAAACCTAAGGGTGTTATGATTGAGCATTTGGCCTTAATAAATCGAATTGAGTGGATGCAAGAGGCTTATCCAATTAGTTCAAAGGATACTATATTACAAAAGACCCCTTATACATTTGATGTATCCGTATGGGAGATGTTCTGGTGGGCCATAGTTGGAGCCAGAGTATGTATTCTTGCGCCAGGGATGGAGAAGTTTCCACAGGCCATTATTGAGACAACTGAAAGTAATGACGTGACAATTATGCATTTTGTACCATCTATGTTAAGTGCATTTTTACACTATCTTGATGTGACAGGTGAAACTAACCGAATAAAATCGTTGAAACAAGTATTTGTTAGTGGTGAGGCATTACTGTCTCAACATGTAAACCGTTTTAACAAGCTACTAAATTTCTCTAATGGTACACTTCTCACTAATCTGTACGGACCTACTGAAGCAACCATTGATGTGACTGCTTATGATTGTCCGACACATGAGATTACAGAAGGGAGCGTTCCAATAGGGCGACCAATTAAGAATATTGAGATGTTTGTTGTTGATAAATATGGTAATAAACTTCCGGAAGGCCATATAGGAGAATTATGTATCTCAGGTATAGGATTAGCACGTGGATATGTAAATAGGCCGCAATTAACGGCAGAAAAGTTTGTACAATATTCCCTTGATACCCGTATATATAAAACTGGTGACTTAGCTTTAATAAGATCGGATGGGAATATTGAGTTTCATGGAAGAATTGATTTTCAAGTTAAAGTTAATGGGCTTCGTATTGAGTTAGGGGAAATAGAATCGTGTTTAATGTCTTGTGAAGGAGTTTTACAATGTGCGGTAATTGTAAGACAAGAATCAGAGATGGTAGTTAAGTTAATAGCTTTCTATGAGTCAGAAAATGATATTGAGTTAGAGAGGTTAAAAAAATATCTTCGCTTATTTTTACCAGATTATATGATACCTAACCGTTTTGTACGTGTAAATGAAATGCCATTAACGGATAGCGGAAAGATAGATAGAAAAGCACTTGCCTTATTAGGTTCCGATAAATATTCACACCATACCACACTTGTAGGAGGTTCTGTTAATGAGGAAAGCAGTAAAGATTCATAAAGAAGATATTGAAGATGTAATCGCCCTTACACCAGTGCAGGAAGGTATTCTTTATCATTATTTGAAAGAACCCGAAGGAAAGCTATATCATGAAGAACTTCGACTTTGCTTAACTGGAAAAATTAATATTCCAAAGTTTGAAGAGGCGTGGAATTATGTAACGCGGGAAAATGAAATGCTGCGTACAATTTTTCGATGGGAAAAAGTTAAACAACCTGTACAACTTATACTAAAAGAGCATACTCCGAACATTATTTATAGTGATGGCAAAGTATCTAATGATACAGAAAGCTTTGATTTACAAACAGTTCCCTTTTCTATCGAACTGTGCCATTTGAACGAAGGCGAATATGAAATGGTTTTACGTCATCATCATATTTTGTTTGATGGTTGGAGTAATAGTATTATTTTACAAGAGTTTATTAAGGTATATCGAGAGTTAATAAAGGGAGATGTACCATCATCTATAAATAAAAAGAAATTTAAAGAATATATACTATGGCAACAAAAACAAGATAAATCAAAACAAAAGCTTTTTTGGGAACAATATTTAAATGAATTAACTGAACAAATAAATTTATCCAATAAAAATTCTAATCAACTAAAAAAAGCAAAAACATATGTAAAAGAGATAGATAAAGAGCAAAGTGATAGATTTCGAAGTTTTGCAAGTAATCAAGGTGTAACATTGGCTACATTATTCTATACAGCCTGGGGTCTATTATTACAAAGGTACAAAAATTCAGAGGACGTAATATTCGGTACAACAGTATCCGGGCGTTCAATTCCAATGCACGGTCTGAGTGAAATGGTAGGTTTATTTATAAATACACCACCACTTCGTGTAAGTGCTGATGGGAGAATGACTGTTTCAGATCTTTTACAAAGAATTCAAAGTGATGTCCAAAGAAGAACTGAATATGAAACGACTCCAATTGTTGATTTAAACGTGTCATTTGACACTATTATGGTAGTTGAGAATTATCCTCTTGATATAGAAAAGCTGAAAGAAATTGATGAAAGTGTAAGAATTTCAGGTTATGAAGTAAATGAAATGACCAACTATGATTTAACCGTCTCAATAGAGTGTTTCGATTCTATTAAACTTGCAATGATGTGGCCTGAAGATCTATTTGATGAATCCATTATTACCAGTATAACTAACCATTTTATACAACTATTAGATTCAATGCTTTTAGATGAAGCACAACCAATACAAACTCTTAAGATGTTAGATGAGGCAGAAGAAAAGTTTTTGCTTCAAGGTGGTCAAAATCAAAGTGCTACATTCCCACACACAACACTTCATCAATTAATTGAGATGCAAGCTGAAAAGCATCCTGAGAGAGTGGCACTTACATTTGAGAATAGTGAGATGACTTATGGAGAATTGAATGAGCGTGCGGATAAAGTGGCATTTGCTCTTCTAAAAGAAGGTGTAACTTTAGATTCGTCAGTAGCTGTAATGTTGGATTACTCATTTAATATGATTATCTCTCTACTTGGTATTTTAAAAGCAGGTGGGGCTTATGTTCCAATTGATCCTGATTATCCGCAGGAACGCATTGATTTTATTCTTCAAGATAGTGGTTCAAATGTAATAATAACCTCAAATTTATTTGAGGATAAAGTTAAATTTGATAGCACAATACTTTTTATTGAAGAACTTAATAAGACACCGATGCAAGATTTCGAGAGAGTAGATGTTGCCCCAAATAATTTAGCATATGTCATTTATACTTCTGGAACAACAGGACGTCCTAAAGGGGTTATGATTGAACATAGTAATGTAATACAACTTGTCATGCATCAACCAAATAGTTTTAAATTCTCTAGTAATGATGTGTGGTTACTATTTCATTCTTTCTGTTTTGATATGTCAGTTTGGGAGATATTTGGATCACTTACTTATGGTGGACGTCTTGTCCTGGCAACAAAAGAAACAATCCGTGATACGTATAAACTTGCTCAGTTGATTGCAGATGAGGGAGTAACGGTATTGAATCAAACTCCATCTGCATTCTATGTTTTTCAACAAGTAGTTGAAGAGATGCCTAAACTTGCTTTTAAAATTAGGTTAATTACATTTGGAGGGGAAATGCTGAAGCCAGGTTTACTACAAAGTTGGTTTAAGCGTTCACCTAATACGGTCATAGTAAATATGTATGGAATAACTGAGACAACAGTACATGTTACTTATAAGGAAATTGGAGAAAAAGAAATGCACAGTAATCTTAGTGCTATAGGCGTGCCTCTTCCTACGTATTCGTGCTATGTATTTGACAAACATATGAATCCTACACCTAAGGGAATGCAAGGGGAACTTTATGTTGGAGGGTATGGAGTTGCGCGGGGATATCTAAATCGTCCTGAACTAAACAGTGAACGTTTTATACAGAATCCTTATAATCCAAGTGAAAGATTATATAGATCAGGAGATTTAGTCCGTATTCTTGAAAATGGCGAAATGGAGTATATAGGTCGTAGTGATCATCAAGTGAAGATACGTGGTTATCGAATTGAAACAGGAGAAATAGAACATCATTTACAACAGCATGCGGATGTGAAGGAAGCGGTAGTTTTATCTATTGCTTTTGGAGAGGAACAAGAACTGTGTGCTTATATACTAACTGATCAAGATATATCTCAAAATGAATTACGTTATTATCTTACTGACAAAATACCTTCGTATATGATACCTATGTATTTTGTACTTTTAAGTGAAATGCCATTAACTACGAATGGAAAAGTTAATCGTCGTGCTTTACCTAAGCCTACTAAGTTAGTACAACCAAATGATTTACTAGATGAGCTTGAAACAACGGTAGCTGATGTTTGGAAGGAAGTTTTGGGGGTAGAAAAAGTAGGGTTGTATGATAATTTCTTTGATGTTGGAGGGAACTCCTTAAAAATGGTTCGATTGTTCTCTCGTTTACGAAGCAAGTTTGAAAAAGAACTTACAATGCCTATGTTATTCCGATACCCAACGGTTCATGATCAAGCTTCCTATTTTAGAAGTGATAATGCTATGGAACACCAACCTGAAGAAGTTAAGAAAGAAAATCTTTTATCTATGAATAAAAATGATGTAGCAGTGGTTGGTATGGCGGTTCGTATGCCAGGCGCTTCTAATCTTAAGCAATTCTGGTCAAATTTAGAACAAGGGATAGAATCCATTCGAACATTTACAGATGAAGAGCTTAGTGAGATGGGCATACCAAAAGAAGTGATTCAAAAGCCTAATTATATAAAATCTAAAGGGTATTTAGAAGATGTAGATGCATTTGATAATGAATTTTTTGATTACAGTCTAAAAGAAGCTGAAATGATGGATCCACAACTGCGTATACTTCATGAATGCGCATGGGAAGCACTAGAACAAGCAGGTGAGGTTAATTCTTCTCATATGGATACAGGAGTTTATGTTGGAGGATCACCAAATTTCCACTGGCTTCGTTCTATTGCTAGTGAATCTTCAAATACATTAGAAGATTTCCAAGCAATGTTGTTAAATGAAAAAGATTTCTTTGCTACTCGATTGGCTTATAAATTAAATCTAAAAGGACCAGCGATTACAGTACAAACAGCTTGTTCTACCTCCTTAGTTGCTATTCAAAACGCATGGGCAGATCTTATTGATGGACGATGCGATATAGCTTTGGCCGGGGGAGTAAGTATAACTTATCCAACAAAAACAGGATATTTATATGAAGATGGTATGATTTTCTCACCAGATGGTCATTGTCGAGCTTTTGATAAGGATGCTCAAGGAACAGTGGGTGGAAATGGTGCTGGTATTGTAGTACTGAAAAGGTTGGAGGACGCTCTTCGAGATGGAAATTTAATACATGGAGTTATTAAAGGAGCTGCAGTAAACAATGATGGGTCCAATAAGGCTGGATTTACAGCGCCAGGGGTTGATGGACAAGCTGCTGTTATAAAATCGGCTCATGAAATAGCTGGTGTTAAGCCTGAAGAAATCTCATATATAGAAACTCATGGGACTGGTACGCAACTAGGTGATCCTATAGAAGTAGAAGCATTGAAGTTAGCTTTTGGTAAGCAAGAACCAGGTAGAGTTTTAATTGGATCAGTGAAGACGAACATTGGACATTTAGATGCTGCAGCAGGAGTTGGAGGATTTATAAAGACGGTCTTAGCTTTGAAGAACAAGAAAATTCCGCCGAGCCTTCATTATAATAACCCAAACCCTAGCATTGATTTTGGAAAAAATCCGTTTCGTGTAAATACGGAACTTATCCCATGGAAAGAAGAGGTAAGAAGAGCGGGTGTTAGTTCGTTTGGGATGGGTGGAACTAATGCACATATAGTGTTAGAGTCTGTTCCTGACAATGCTAAGAATTTTGAAAAACAATCTTGGAACTTATTAACTGTTTCAGCAAAAACAGAGGAATCCTTAGATAAAGCTACTAACGATCTATTATTGCATTTGAAGGAGAATCCAGAGATATCACTATCTGATACAGCTTATACATTACAAAAAGGTCGTCGTGAATTTCCATATAGAACTGCTGTAGTTGCTAATGGAATGGAGGATGCCATAGAAAAACTTGGTGATACGGGACTAGAGAAAACAAACGCAATGGAGAGTAGACCTTTAGCCTTTCTTTTTTCAGGTCAAGGATCACAGTATATCAATATGGGTAGAGATTTATATGAAAATGAACCTGTATTTCGTGAACACGTTGATCAAGGTTTAGCCTTACTTTCAAATTGGTTAGATATAGACATGAAAAATATTTTGTATCCTACAAAGGAGACAGAGGATAAAGCAACTGAACAGTTAAATAGAACTTCAATGACGCAACCTCTACTATTCACTATTGAATATGCATTAGCCAAGCTTCTAATGAATTGGGGAGTTTATCCAAGGGTCATGTTTGGCCATAGTATTGGTGAGTTTGTAGCAGCTTGTTTAGCAGAAGTAATGTCTTATGAAGATGCATTACATTTAGTAATGATTAGAGGGAAGTTAATGAATAGCGTATCAGAAGGCGCTATGCTAAGTGTAAATTTATCTGTTGAAGAATTACAAACCTATATAACAGATGATGTAGATATAGCAGCTGTAAATTCCTCTCAACATTCAGTAATTTCTGGTACTGTACTTTCAATCAATAAGATTGAGGAATTACTTTTAAATCATGGAGTAAAGACAAAGCGTCTATTTACTTCGCATGCTTTCCATTCTCGAATGATGGATGAAGTTCTAGATGCATTTGAGCAAGCTGTAGGAAATATAAAATTATCAAGTCCAAAAATACCTTATATATCTAATGTTACAGGTGAAATGATTACAGCAAATCAAGCCACATCACCTTCTTATTGGGCACAGCATCTAGGAAGTACTGTTCAATTTTCAAAGGGATTATCTGAAATTTTTTATTTGAAAAATGTAATTTGCCTTGAGATTGGCCCAGGTAATGCATTATCAACTTTTGTATTAAAACATTTAAATAGAAGTAAAGATCAATTGGCTTTAAACATGTTACGTCATCCTCTGGATAAATCAAATGACTTCAAGCATTTATGCAAGCAAATGGGACGGTTATGGATGCAAGGTGGAACTATAAATTGGAATACTTTTAATAACAGTGAGAATAAAAGGTTATTAGATTTACCAACGTATCCTTTCATGAAAAAACGATTTAAAGCTGATCCATTTTTTAATACTCAATCTCAGAGTTTAACTCAGGAAACAAGAGGCCATAATAAACAGGCTAATATTAAAGACTGGTTTTATTTGCCTTCTTGGGAACGCAAAACATTAAAATCTATACAAATAAAGAAAGAACAAAAATATAAATGGCTTATTTTCAATGATCATCTAAATCGATTCAATCGACTGATAGAAAAATTAAAAAGAGAAGGTCATGATGTAATTGAAGTTAAAACAGGTGGTATTTTCTCTGAAAAATCCGACGGTTTATATACGATATGTCCATCTCAAAAAATGCATTATGAAATGCTATTTTCAGAATTAGAACAAAAAGATTTATTACCGAATAAGATTATACATGCTTGGAGCTTTAATCCAGTTAATGAGGTTATTCTCGATCAAGAGAGAATTGAACGATCAATGGATGAAGGATATTATTCGTTACTTTATATTGCACAAGCAATTGGGAAAATTAATTATGAGGGAGCATTACAGTTAAACATTTTTACTGACCGTATGTTTGAAGTTACAGGTACAGAGCTGAACTTAAAGCCAGAGCAAGCTACAATTCTAGGCTTTTCAAAAATATGCAATCTTGAGTTTCAAAATATAAAATGTCGTACCATTGATATGGATACAGATTCTCAACAAATGTTTGAAGAAGCGGGTTTAATGGAGAGTTTTGTGGATTCTACTGATATAGTTGTAGCTTATCGAGGACGTCATCGATGGGCGCAAACGATTATTCAAAGTCCTTTTGAGGAAGAAGATGTAGAAATTGATAGATTACGAGAGGGTGGCGTCTATTTAATTACTGGTGGACTTGGTGGAATTGGATTTGAAATTGCAAAAGATTTAGCTAATAGAGTATCAAATGTCAAACTTATATTGATTGGCCGCTCAGAGTTCCCACCTCGTAATCAATGGGAACAGTACCTAGAAAATAAAGACGAGCGTGTAAGCCGAGTTATTTCTGATTTGTTAACAATGGAGTCTCAAGGTGCAGAATACATGATCCTAAGTTCTGATGTTTCCAATCAAGATGATATGAAACAGGCAATTGAAAAGGCTAAATCTCGTTTTGGTTCTATTAATGGCGTAATTCATGCAGCAGGTGTCGCTGATTATCTAGGTATTATGATGAATCGTGAAAAAGAATCTAATAATAAAATTTTAGCTCCGAAAATTAAAGGTACATTAGTACTCGATGCTTTATTAAAAGATGAACCAATTGATTTCTTCGTACTATGTTCATCAATTGGTAATGTGGCGTATCATATGAAATTTGGTCAGAGTGGTTATAATGCAGCGAATGAATTTTTAGATGCATTTGCGTTTTATAAGCGGGCTCATGATGGAGTGTTCACTGTAGCTATTAACTGGCCAGATTGGCAAGAGGTGGGTATGTCACTTAAGTCGGCTGAAATATGGGCAAAGCAATTTAATATGGATATGGAAAGTGTATTACATGATGGTGTAACTGTAGAAGAGGGTTTAAAAGTATTCCGTAGTATTATCAATAGAAATCAACAACAAGTCGTGGTTTCTCCAATAGATTTACATTGGAAACTTTTAAATGGTGCCAACTATTATAATGAACTATTGGAAAAAGGAAGTAAGAATAGATTAAAGCAGAATCGTTCAGATGTTTTCACAACGTATAGACCACCAACTAATGAAATTGAACAACAATTATACGAATTATTAAAAGATATGTTTGGAATCGAAGAAATAGGAATTTACGATAATTTCTTCGATCTAGGAATGAGTTCTTTAGATCTTGTTCGTATTAATGTGAAATTAAAAGAGGCCTTTAAACGAGACTTACCTATAGTTGTTCTTTATGAGCATACGTCAATTAAATCTCTTGCTAAATATTTAAGTAATCAAGAAGTAAATAACAATTTAACAAATAAAAAAGAGTTATTGAAAGCGAAATCGGTTATGAAAAATACATTATCTGCTTTAAAAAGTAGAAAGTAGTAAAGGGAGGGGAACAACATGATTAATAAAGAAGTAGTTCCGTCAAAAGTTGAGTTTTGCTGGGGATTACCTGTTATTCCAACACCACAAACAAAAGAACTTCTAGAGGAATATGTTAATCAAGCTAAAAGAGCTGAGAAGAATAACTTTGACTCGGTATTGGTTTCCATTGCACCAACATCTGTTGATCCAATGATAGCAGCGTCTATGATTGGAATGAATACGGAGTTTGTAAAGATTTTGGTTGCGCAAAATACAAACCAGATGCTTCCTACCGTAACAGCAAAAGCATTGAATACTTTAAATAGTTTAATTGGTAATCGTGCAGATATTAACATTGTAACTGGAAGTGCCTCGCTTGTCCTTGCGCGTGATGGATTACCAGAACCGCACCATGTTCGATATGCTAGGACAAAAGAATATATTGAGCTGTTACAACAATTAAGACGAGGAGTAACTAGCTATAAAGGTGAGTTTTATCAAGTAGAAAATAGTGATATTTATCCAAAGGAAGATCTCTCTCGAAGTGCCCGCTACTTTGTAGCGGGGTCCTCCGAGGAGGCAATGAGAGTAGCTGCAGAGTATGGTGATGCTTATATACTTTATGCAACAGACCGCAAAAGTCTTAGAGAACACTATCAAACAGTTAATAATTGCGCTAAGCAATATGGGCGCGAGAAAATTCCAGGTGCTATTTTAGTAGACATCATTGCTCGTGAGACTTCGGAAGAAGCATATAAAGAAGCATATGAATTACTTGAGAGAACACCAGCAGCCTTAAAGAGGATGACTAAGCTATTTTTAGATAATGCAGATTCTGTTGGACTTCGCCGATACAAAGATTTAATTACAAAAGATAGTATGTGGATAGATGATCATCTTTGGGGAGGTCTAAGTTTAGTTAACCCATCTAATTCAATTTCTATAGTTGGTAGCTATGAGGAAGTCATCTCGACGTTAACTGATTTTTGGGAAATAGGGGCAAATTATTTTCTTATTACTTCTCAGATTAGTGAGCATGAAATTGAACGTATTGGTCAAAATGTTGTGCAACCATTTAAAAAGAAAATTGAAAAGTTAATCCAAGTTAACTAAAAGAGGGCTAAAAATATGAAGTTAAACATATGGTTGAAGTTTATCATTTTAATGACTTTAATAGTACTCCCTTATCGACAGGTGGAAGCACAGGAAACGGTACAGTTTAATGAGAAGAAAATACAGAAGCATATAGAAGAACAAATATCTCAAGCGGGTATTCCTGGACTTTCAGTAGTAATTGTAAAAGGAAACGAAACGATTTATAAGAAGAATTATGGCTATGCCGATACAGACAAAAAACGTCAAGTTACGAATGAGACGCTTTTCGAGCTAGGTTCTACTTCAAAAGCTTTTACGGCATTAGCTGTATTGCAGCTAGAAAAAGAAGGGAAAATTAAACTTAGTGATTCTTTAACTAAATATGTTTCATGGTTTGAAATGGAGTATAAAGGCAAACCTTATGAAATTACACTTTATGACTTATTACACCATACTAGTGGAATACCGGAAAAGGCCATTGGATATATTCCTATAACCAATGGCAAAGATTCTATTGAGAAAACGATTAGAAATGTTATGCCAATAGGACTAAACCGAGAGCCGGGTAGCAGTTTTGAATATTCTACGGTTAACTACGATCTATTAGGCTTAGTAATCGAGAAGGCAACTAATCAATCATTTGAAAGATATGTTCAAGATCATGTGCTATCAAAGTTGGATTTATTGAGTACATACGCTGGACGTGAGATGGTCCCATTAGATAACATGGCCCAAGGTTACAAGCGTAATTTCTTACAATCATTACCCTATGACGCTCCTAATTATAGGGGGAATACACCGGCTGGATATTTTATTTCAAATATAAATGATATGGAAAGATGGTTAAAATTACAGCTTGGGGTTGAAAAGCCTAGGATGTTTCCGGAGGAATTGATTAACGATTCTCATAAAGCGAATAGAAAGGTTGCCCCAGATAGCAATGGAGCTTCATATGCAGCTGGATGGGAGGTCTATCAAAGTGGTGGAGGGGAAATTTCACATGGTGGAAGTAACCCAAATTATTCATCGTATATTGGTTTCCGTGATGAGGAACAGATAGGGGTCGTAGTATTAGCAAATCTGAATAGTAATTACACTTACTATATCGGTAGCAGTCTTTTAAATATGATGATAGATAAAGAAGTTAAACCGTTACTCTATGATGAATATAAGAAAACGGATCAAATAGGAACAGCCTTATTTGTGATCTCATCTTTGTGTTTACTAACGTTATTGGTCATGTTATTTCATTTAATCAGGGAGATTATTTTTAGAAAAAGAAAGTTTATATTACCAACGGGAAAAACATGGTTACATATGGTATTAGTTGTTGCGATATATGGGCTAATGATTTATGCACTTTATCAACTACCAAATCTCTTGTTTGGAGGGCTTCCGTGGGCATTTATAAAAGTTTGGGCTCCTTCAACTGTTGTACTTGCAATATATGCAATTGCTGGGGTGGGTTTGGCCTATGTTATCCATACATTCTTAAATCTTTGTTTTCCAAGACAAAAGGGAAAGTCGCTTTTGACTTTAATTGTTTTGGGATTAATATCAGGATTTGGTAATGCCTTTCTCATTTTTGTGATTAATGAAACGTTTGTTAGATCAAATAATTTGGAAAATGGCTTGTTGTTTTACTTTGTACTTGGAATCGTTATGTATGTCTTTTCACAACGTATTATTAGAACTAGCATTGTATCGTATACAAACGAGCTAGTTTATGAAAAAAGGATGGAATTAACAGATAAGTTGTTACAGACTCCTTATTACAAATTGGAGTTGATTGAGAAGGGCCGAATAGAGGCGACATTAAATAACGATACGGAAGTTATCTCTCGTTCTCTCAATCTATTAGTTACTGCTGGAACAAGTTTATTAACGTTACTATTTTGTTTTCTCTATCTTGGTGTAATGAATATGTATGCCTTTTTACTATCCTTGTGTATCATCTTTATTACTGCAGGGGTATATTCTTTGATCGGACGACAAGCAGATAAAGTTTGGAATGAAACAAGAGATATTCAGAATGTATATTTTCGTTTGATTGGTGATCTAAGGCATGGTTTCAAAGAGCTTAGGCTTCATACTGGAAAACGAAACGATTTTCGAGAAGTTATGAATGAAAGCTGTAATAACTATCGTGTTAAACGAACGATAGGAGATATTAAATTTGCAAATGTGTTTGTTCTGGGAGAACTATTATTCATTTTTGTTATTGGTATTGTAGTTTTCGTATTTCCAGAAATTTTTGTTAATATGCCGAAAGAGACGATAAGTAACTATGTAATCGTTTTTCTGTATATGACAGGTCCAGTTAATGAAATACTGGGCGGTATCCCTCAGCTCGTAAATGTACGTATTTCTTGGCAACGCATTCAACAAATGGTGAAGAGTGTAGATCATATAAAGGCAAATGAGCAAATCGCGACAACAAAAGAGTACTTAGATGTGCCAATTTGTTTGCAGCTACAAAATGTAAGTTATAAGTATAAGAATAAAGATGGAGATTTTACTGGTTTTGGTATTGGTCCAATAGACATGGAGTTTAATTCTGGAGAAATAGTCTTTATTGCTGGTGGTAATGGGAGTGGAAAATCTACTTTATCAAAACTGATTACTGGGTTATATGAACCTAATGAAGGTAACATTTTATTAAATGGAAAAGAAATAGCTCCAGAGGAATTGAATCAATACTATTCAGCTATCCTGAGTGATTTTCATGTTTTTGATAGGCTATATGGAATTAATACAGAAGGAATGAAAGCAGAAATCGATCATTATTTAGAACTTCTCCAACTGAGTGACAAGGTTGGCATTGAGAATGGGCGCTTTACTACTACGCAACTATCAACTGGACAAAAGAAAAGGTTGGCATTACTGGTTACGTATTTGGAAGATCGACCTATACTTTTATTTGATGAATGGGCAGCGGATCAAGATCCTGGTTATAGACGTTTCTTTTATGAAGAATTGTTACCTCAAATGCGAGCGAAGGGTAAATGTATTATTGCTATTACTCACGACGATCAATATTTTCATTTGGCAGATAAGCTTATAGTGATGGAGATGGGAACTGTGAAAATGAATAAAACAAAGGAGGCATTATCATGAGTAAGGAAATTAAATGTGTTGTTTGGGACTTAGATTGTACAATTTGGGATGGTGTTTTATTAGAGAGTGGTACAGTTACTTTAAAACCTGGAATTTATGAAATTATATGTGAATTAGATCGACGTGGAATACTGCAATCAGTTGCTAGTAAAAATAACTACGAAGATGCAATAGCTAAATTACGGGAATTTGGAATAGAAGAGTATTTTTTATATCCGGAAATTCATTGGAACTCTAAATCTAGTTCCATTGAGAAAATTAGAAAAAATTTAAACATAGGTATTGATACTTTTGCGTTCATTGATGACCAACCTTTTGAATTAGAAGAAGTACAGAGTGTTCATAATGATATTCTGTGTATACATGTAAATGAATATAAGTCGTTATTAGACTTGCCACGACTACAACCAAAAAGAATTACAGAAGATTCAGGTCGTCGAAGACTGATGTATTTAGAAAATCTTAAGAGAACGAAGGATGAAGAAGAATATGAAGGCCCAAAAGAAGAATTTTTAGCTTCACTTGGGATGAATTTTGTGATTAGTGAGGCTCGTGAGGAAGATTTGCAGCGTGCAGAGGAGTTAACAGTACGTACGAATCAATTAAATTCGACTGGTATTACCTATGATTATGATGAATTAAACTATTATCGTAATCATCCAGATTATTTATTATTAGTTTGTGAGTTATCAGATAAATATGGCTCCTATGGGAAGATTGGTTTAACACTTGTAAAAAGGACGGAGGAAGCCGACTGCCTAAAACTTCTTCTCATGTCTTGTCGTGTAATGTCCCGTGGCGTTGGTACTATACTCCTCACATATCTAATGGAAAGAACAAAACAGGCAGGTAAACGCTTTTTGGCTGAGTTTCGACAGACAGACCGTAACCGTATGATGTTTGTTACGTACCGATTAGCTGGATTTAAGGAAACTAGCAACGAAAATGGAATATTAATTTTAGAACATAATCTTGAGAATATAAATCCTTATCCTCACTATATTAATATACAATTTCCGGAAACACCAACGGATGTGGATAGAGGGGAAGTGGAAATATGCAACAAACAATTGTAAAACATTCTCTTACGCATCCACAAAAAAGAGTTTGGTATAATGAACAAATTTATCCAAACACATCTATGTATAACATCGGAGGGATGGTTCTTATTAATGGGGAAATTAATTTTACAATTTTAGAAAAAGCAATTCAATTATTCATTAAGAAAAATGATGGTTTACGTCTACGGATTTTTCAACAACATAGAGAACCCCACCAATATATATCACCATTTGAACCTACACCAATACGTTTAATTGATTTTTCTAATCATCATAATCCAAGTTTAGAAGCTAGAAAATGGGCCCAGGATGAATTTCAAAAACAAATTCCACTTGAAGGAGGCCCTCTGTTTGAATTTGTGCTCTTGAAAATAAGTGATGTAGAAAGCTCCTATTTTGTTAAGTTTCATCATATTATAGCTGATGGTTGGACAATCCAACTTATGACGAGTCAAATTATCGATTTTTACTCTAAGTTAAAGAATGATGAGCATATAAATGATACGGTTGAATCTACTTATCTGTCTTATTTACAAGCAGAGGAGAAATATCTGGAATCCCCTCGATACGTAAAAAATAAGAATTATTGGAATGAGAAATTTATGAATCTGCCAGATTTCTTTTTATCAAAAACATCTCATTCTCTAGAAGGGAAACGAAAGATATTTTTAATTGAAAAAGAAAAATCGGTTGCTCTACAGTCTTTTATACAAAAACATAGAATATCTATGAATACATTATTTTCAACCTTTATGCTTATTTATATTCATAAAATGTATGATCAATCAGACATAATCATTGGATCTCCTGTACTAAATCGTTCCGGTGTACTAGAAAAGAAAATAGTAGGTATGTTTACTAGCACAATGCCGTTACGGTTAAATGTGGATGAAGATGAGAGTGTTCTATCTTTCATTAAAAGAGTAAATCATGAAATAAAACAATGTCTATTTCACCAGCGTTATCCTTATAACTTATTGGTAAAAGACTTGCAATTGACTAGTAAAGGATACGATGGTTTATTTCAATATAGTGTGAATTACTATAATACAAAACTTAAAAATACTATTGATGGATTTTCTTTAGAAAACGTGGAGTTTTACAGTGGTTACCAAGCCTATTCATTGCAGTTAGTTATTAAGGAATGGGCAGATGAAGGTTTAGAAATTCAATATGATTATAAAGTCGCGGATTTTGAAGAAGATCAAATCAATTGTATGCATGAGAGGTTTTTAACTTTAATAGAACAAGTTTTACGTAATGAAGATCAATCGATAAAAGAATTATCTTTGTTATCGGATGATGAACAAAAGTTTATGTTAGAGAAATTTAACAATACAGCTGTTATGTATCCGAAAGAAAAAACTATTCAAGAATTATTTGAAGAACAAGTAAAACAGACACCAGAAAAATTAGCAATTCAACATGCTGATAGATCAATGACTTATCTTGAATTAAATAAGAAATCTAATCAGTTAGCAAGAAAGTTACGAGAAAAAGGAGTCAAAAATGGTCAAGTCGTGGGTATACTAGCTAAACATTCACTTGAGATAGTAATTGCAATTTGGGGAGTTATTAAGGCTGGAGGTACATATTTGCCTATAGATCCTTCCTACCCAGAGGACCGAATTCGTTATATTTTGAATGATAGCGGCACAACATTACTTTTAACTGACTATATAAATGAGGGTAATTTAGAATATTTAGGTGAGAAAATTAATATATGTGATCAGAAACTTTATGAAGGAGATAATGCCAATCTAAACCTAGTAACTGCACCAAATGATCCAATATATATAATTTATACCTCTGGAACCACGGGGAATCCTAAAGGAACTGTAATCACTCAACGTGGATTGGTTAACTATATTTCCTGGGCTAAAAAGAACTATATTAGTAGTGAAAATGATGTTTTTGCATTATATTCATCCGTTTCTTTTGATTTAACAGTAACTTCAATATTCACTCCTTTAATAAGTGGTTTATTGTTAGTAATATATCATGATAATGAAGATGAGTTTATTTTGTCAAAAATACTCAAGGAAAATGTAGTAACAGTGTTGAAAGTTACGCCTTCACATTTAGCATTGTTAAATAACTATTCACCCCCAAGAGTTTCATCTCTTCGCAGATTGATTGTGGGTGGAGAGGATTTGAAAACCTCAGTAGCCGAAAAGATATATGATCTTTTTAGCGGTAAAGTTGAAATAATTAATGAATATGGACCAACTGAAACTGTGGTTGGATGTATGATTCATCGTTATGATCCAGATCTAGATCGAAGAGCATCCGTGCCAATTGGTACACCAGCTGATAATGTTCAAATATATTTATTGGATAAGAATCTTCAGCCGGTTCCTATTGGTGTAAAAGGAGAAATTTATATATCGGGTGATGGGGTAGCTAAAGGTTATTTAAATCGTCCGGATTTAACAGCGCAACGTTTTTTATCCAATCCATTTATTTCGAGTGAGAAGATGTATCGAAGTGGTGACTTAGCTGTCATGTTGCCAAATGGATTAATTGAGTATCAAGGACGGATGGATTCTCAAGTGAAAGTTAAAGGATATCGTATTGAAATAGGGGAAGTTGAGAATGCACTGTTACAACACAAGTCTGTTAAAGATGTAGTAGTGGTGAATTGGCAAGGTGAGGATAATTCAAATCATCTAGTTGCTTACATTGTTTTGAAAGACAGTGTTCAAAATATAGAAATACGCAGTTTTATTTCGCATATGCTACCAAGTTATATGATTCCTTCATTTTTTATCTATATGGATCAGCTACCGCTTACTATTAATGGAAAGGTAGATCGTCAAGCGTTGCCAGATCCGATGTTAAATAACGGTTCTAATCATACTCATTTAGGAGAAGTAGATGAAGATGTTACTGGAATGGTTAGTGAAGTTCTCAAGGAAATATTACAGACTGATAGAATCGAATTGCATAGTAATTTTTATCATTTAGGTGGAGATTCTATTAAAGCGATCCAAGTGAGCGCTAGATTACAAGAACTGGGATGGAAAGTTAGAGTTAAAGATGTACTAAATTATCCAGTTGTAAGTGAATTGGCAGCAATGTTAGTTAAACAAAAAGATGTTACAGTCTCACAAACATTGGTAACAGGAAAGGTAGAGCCTACTCCTATTATGCGTTGGTTCCTTGAGCAACAGTTTAAGAACCCGCATCATTGGAATCAATCGGTATTACTGTCTTTGAAGAAGCCGGTTAAAGAAGAATATGTTAATAAGATGTTAAATACGATCATGCATCATCATGATTTGTTACGGTTAAGGTATGAGGATAAGCAGGATTACTTCTATTATGACGAAGATATGTCCATTGTTGATTCTAAGGTTACCATGTTTGATTTGTCTGAAATTCCAATTGAAATGGCTTTGAATCAGGTTCATATAAAAGGTGAAGAGTTAAAAGGAAGTTTAAATTTGAATGTAGGACCATTATTTAAAGGGGCCTTATTCCAGCTTTCAAATGATCAACAGTTGTTATTATTAACTGCACACCACCTTATTGTTGATGCTGTGTCCTGGCGTATTTTAATTGAAGATGCAAACCGATGTTTGAATAGCTTGTATTTAGGAGAAGTTCCATCGCTACCATTAAAAACTAACTCTTTCCAAGATTGGTCTGAAGCTTTAAATAGTCGAGGAGTTAATTTAGTACATGCTGAATTAGATTATTGGGAATCCATAGATAACACGCTAGATAATAATTTTCAAATTAATAGAGAAAAAGAAAATAGTACTGTTGAAAGTTGTACGACTCTTACCTTTACATTGAATGCAGATGATACAAGAAAACTATTAACTACTGCAAATGTGCCTTACAATACACAACCAATGGAGTTGTTACTTGCTGTGTTGACAGAAAATTTAGGTAAATATACAAACCAAGATCAAATTAAATTTGAGTTAGAAGGTCATGGTCGAGAGGAATTATTTGAGCATCTTGATATTTCACGTACAGTAGGGTGGTTTACAACGATGTATCCTATTGTATTACAAGTTTCGCATAATATTGCTAATCAAATAAAGAGTGTTAAAGAAGAGGTTCGTAAAAGACCTAATAAGGGAATTGGATATGGAATTCTTAAAGAGAAGTTTCCTTCTTGCAAAGATTTAACTCAAAATATAATTCGTTTTAACTATTTAGGAGAGATAGATAATTCTCTCGGGGATGGATGGTTTACTATTGTTGATTATCAAAGTGGCAGTGAACAATCAAAAGATAATCGTATTACTGCATTATTGGATATTGTGGCCATGGTTAAGAATAAAAGCTTAGAAATTCATGTGACATTTAGTAAAAGTCATTTTCAAAAGAATTTTGTAGAAAATTTATTTTCAGATTATCTAGAACGACTACAGACATATATCCAATCCTGTTGTCAAATGCAAACAAAAGAATTTACTTCATCAGATTTTGAAACCTTAAACCTTAGTGATGAAGAAATTGATAATTTGTTTGATTAAACAACTATTTGATGAAAATTTTATTTAATAAAGGAGAAGTCACTTGAGAAAATTAATGAAAGATTTATCGCCAGGATTGAATAGTAACAAATATTTGGTTTGTGTTCCTTATGCTGGGGGCTATTCGAATTCTTTTTTACCTTTAAAGAATTATTTACCGAAAGATATAAAACTTATTTCATTTGATCCTCCAGGCCATGGTCCTAATCTTTCTCCACTAGTTGATAACATAGATGATCTTGTTAATTTATATTTAATGGAGATGCAACCAATTTTAGAGGGAGAGGTTACATTATTTGGCCATAGCATGGGAGGAATTATAGTTCACCGTATGGCTCAAATTTTAGAAAGTAAGGGCATAAATCCTAAAAATGTTATTATCTCTGCTATGAATCCACCGGAAATAAGAAGAAAAACAAATCATTTAGATGATAAAGACTTTATAGATTATATAAAGTCTTTGGGAGGATTACCGGATGAAGTATTACAACATCAGGAGCTTTTAAACTATATCCTTCCAGTTATTCGATCAGACTTTCGTGCCATTGAGAATTATATAAATGATGACACAACATTGTTGAAAGCGCCCCTATACATTATTAGTGGAACAACAGACTCCAATTATACAGTAAAAGGGGCTAAGAAGTGGGTAGAATGGGGCAATGAGGTTCATTTTCTAACAGTGACTGGTGGTCATATGTTTTTACTACATCAAGCTGACATCGTGGGCGAGTTAATCATGAAAATACTAGATAGGGTAAAATCTGTGAAGTAAAAAAATTAAGAGATGTATCTGAGTAAGAGAAAAGTGCATTTCTATGCTTTATGTTGAAACTTCTATCGCTAAAGTAGCAATCCAATTGGTCGTCATTGGGAGTTTTATTACCGAGGAAGAAAACTCCCAATGACGAGTATGATTGTGCCCCCTCATGATAAAACGGATGGGTCTATGGGGAACATAACCACTAAATATGTAGTATTTAGTATCAATATCATAGAGAATGGTGGGAAGAAAAAATGCTTGATAAATTTACCCAGCAGGTTTTATTATCTAGTGAAAAATTTAAAAAAGAAAAGGAATATTGGTTAGACAAGTTATCAGGTGATGTTGAGTTAAGTAGATTTCCTTGTGATTGTCTGTCTTTAAATAGTATTCAGGCTTCTAAAGAAAGTTATTATTGTCAATTCCCATCGGATATTGCGAAGAGAGCTGTAGCAATTAGCAATAATTCTGATATGTTACTGTACACTATTTTATTATCAGGTGTGAAATATCTCTTAAGTAGATATACCGATAGGGATGATATAGTAATTGGAATGCCAGTTTTTAAGCAAGGTCAAGAAGAGACGGTTTTTCAAAACAACTTTTTATTATTACGTACTCAAATAAATCAAGAAGATAATTTCAAAGAAATAATATATAAAATTAAAGAAACAATTTTAGAGTCAAATGAACATTGTCATTTTCCTTTTAATAAACTTACTCAATTATTAAGTCTAGGTGGAGAGAGTAATAATCTTCCCTTATTAAATACAATAGTAATGTTAGATGATATTCATTGTTATGAGAGTACAGATAAAATAAACTCTGATATGGTTATTAGGTTTATGAAAAATGAAGAACAGTTAAAGGTTCAAGTAGATTACAATTCTACTTTATATAGTGAAGGATTAGTTAGTAGAATAGTTAATCATTTATATAATATTTTAGATATATTAATGAAAGATCCAAATAAATCTGTAATGGATCTAGATGTAATGTCTAAAACAGAAAAGAATCAAATATTATATGATTTCAATCATACGACTAGAGTTCATAAAACATTACTTTGTGAGACTGTAACAGCTCCTCAATTATTTGAAGAGCAGGTAAAACAGAATCCTAATCAAATAGCGATTGTATGTAATGAAAAAGAAATTACATATAAGCAATTAAATATAAAAGCTAATCAGTTAGCGAGAAGGTTATTAGACCAGGGAGTTAAAAGAGAATCCATTGTTGGAGTGATGATGGAACGCTCTATTGAGATGATCGTAGGCATATTAGGTATCTTAAAAGCGGGTGGGGCGTATTTACCGATTGATACCGATTTACCAAAACAAAGAGTGGAATACATGCTGACAGATAGTGGGTGTTCACATGTACTAACATATCAAAACTCTATTATAAAGGGAGTAGCATTCCAAGGTAGTGTAATAAATCTAATGGATATTCCTTTTGAAGAAGAACAAGTAGAAGATTTGCAGATAACGATGGAACCTCACAACTTGGCATATGTTATTTATACATCAGGTTCTACAGGCCAACCCAAAGGGGTAATGATTGAACATCGTTCCTTAACTAATTTTTTGTGTGCAATGTATGAGGACTTCTCTCAAAATATAGGGATAACTGATAATGTTCTATTCTCAAGTAGTATCTCTTTTGATGTTACTATATTTGAAATATTTGTCCCATTGGTCTATGGCGCAAGAATGACTATTTATCAAGGTGAGAAGTTTGATGTACCAAAACTTGTACAGGTCATTCTTGAGGAACAGGTCACGTTAGCATATATTCCACCTACTTTATTAAATGAAATATATGATTATTTTGTAAGGGCGAATCAGAAGATATTGTTAAATAAACTTTTCTTGGGAGTAGAACCAATTAAAACAAAATTACTCGCAAAATACGATCATCTATTTGAGGGGAGTCTCCAAATATTAAATTTATACGGACCTACAGAGGCTACAGTCTGTTGTACATCTTATCAATATGAGACGGATAAAGAAATTACAACACAAAACGTACCGATAGGTTCGCCATTGTTAAATACTAAAATTTATATATTGGATTCATTTCACAGGATACAACCTATAGGTGTTCCAGGAGAAATATGTATTTCTGGCATAGGGTTAGCTAGGGGATACATCAATCGAAAAGAATTAACAGCAGATAAATTTATTGATCATCCATTTGAACCTGGTGAGAATTTATATAAAACAGGAGATATAGCAAGGTGGCTACCTGATGGTAACATAGAATACTTGGAACGAGTTGATCATCAAGTGAAAATAAGGGGATATCGAATAGAACTAGGTGAGATAGAAGCAAGTTTGTTAAAATATGAGACAATCAAAACCGCCGTAGTAATACAGCGAGAAGATGAAAGTGGAGAAAAGTATTTATGTGCGTATGTAGTTACCGAAAAAGATATTCCTATTCCAGAGGTGAGAGCATATTTAGCAACAAAGTTACCATATTATATGATACCTCAACAGATCATACCCATTCAAAACATACCGTTAACACAAAACGGAAAAATAGATAGAAAAAAATTACCTCCACCTATTTATAATTTAAAATCTAGTCATATAGAGCCGACAAATTCTACAGAAAGAAAATTAGTTGAGATTTGGAAAGAGGTTTTAGGAATTCAAAGGGTAGGAATACAGGAAAACTTTTTTGAGATAGGTGGTCATTCATTAAAGGCTGCTAGGCTAATTTCTATCGTTAATAAAGAATTTAATGTGCAATTATCTATTAAATCCCTATTTAAGTTTCCTGTTTTGATTGATTTTTCAAAATGTATATTAGAAATGGAAAAAAGTAATTATATTTCCATAGAACCTGTAAAACAACAAGAGTATTATTTAGCTTCTACGTCACAAAAGAGAATGTTTATAGTAGATCAATTCGAAGATGGTACAAATACAACTTATAATATGCCCACAATACTTAAAGTAGAAGGGGATATTTGTAAAGATAAGTTTGAAAATATATTTCAATCTTTAATTGAGAGACATGAAATATTAAGAACTTCTTTTCAAATTTTAGATGGGGAATTAGTGCAGAAAATTGAGCCTAATGTAGATTTCAATATTGAATACGTTCATGTAAATGAAAAAGATGCGGATTATTTAATACATGAGTTTATAAGTCCATTTGATTTATCAAAACCTCCATTATTAAGGGTGTTGCTTTTAAGGATAGCAGAAGAAAGACATATCCTTGTAGTAGATATGCATCATATAATATCTGATGGTTTATCAATGGGGATATTAATAAAAGAGTTTGTAGAATTGTATAAAGGAAATGAGCTTCCAAAATTGAGAGTGCAGTACAAAGACTATGTGATGTGGCAAAATGGACCTTACTATAAGAATCTAATTAGTGAACAAAAGAATTATTGGTTAACAACTTTAAAAGGAGAACTCCCGGTTTTAAATTTTCCAACCGATTTTCAAAGACCGAATATACAAAGCTTTAAAGGTAATGTTTGTTCTTTTAATTTGGGAAGAGATTTAACTTTTAAAGTAAATAAGCTAGCAACTGAAACTGGTACTACGCCATATATGATTTTATTGGCCATTTATAACATACTTTTATCTAGATACACAGGTCAAGAAGACATTATTGTAGGTTCGCCTATTGCTGGAAGGTCTCATTCTGATACTAATCATATGATTGGTATGTTTATTAATACTTTGGTAATGAGAAATTATCTAGAAAATGACGATGAGTTTATTGAGTTTTTGAGTAGATTAAAACTCAATACATTAGAAGCTTATGAAAATCAAGACTATCCTTTTGAAGAACTATTAGAAGGTTTAGACTTGCATAGGGATACAAGTAGAAATCCATTATTTGATACCATGTTTGTTTTTCAAAACATGGATATGAATCCAATATCTATTGGTGAATTAGAATTTACACCGTATCCGTTTAAGCAGTCAGTTTCAAAATTTGATTTGTCATTAGTAGCAACGGAAATAGATAATAACATTCATTTAAAAGTAGAATATAGTACTAAGTTATTTAAAGCGGAGACAATAGAAAGGTTAATGGTACATTTTACAAATATAGTTGAGGAAGTAACTAATAACCCTAGAGTACGATTGCGTAATATTAATATGTTATCTATAGAAGAAGAACATTGTATTATGAATGAATTTAACAAAAAAGAGAATTCAAATTCTAATCATTTATTAGTGCATAAAATGTTTGAAGAACAAGTAAAACGGAACCCTAATCAAATAGCCGTTGTATGTAATAAAAAAGGAATTACATATAATGAATTAAATATAAAAGCTAATCAGTTGGCGAGAAGGTTATTAGACCAAGGAGTTAAAAGAGAATCCATTGTTGGTGTGATGATGGAACGCTCCATCGAGATGGTTATAGGTATATTAGGTGTCTTAAAAGCAGGTGGGGCGTATTTACCAATTGATACCGACTTACCAAAACAAAGAGTGGAATATATGCTGACAGACAGTGGGTGTTCACATGTATTAGTACATCAAAACTCTATTATAAAGGAAATAGAATTCCAAGGTAATGTAATAGATCTAATGGATATGTCTTTTGAAGAAGAACCAGGAGAAGACATGCAAATGATGATAGAACCTCACAACTTAGCGTATGTTATTTATACATCAGGTTCTACAGGACAACCTAAAGGAGTAATGATTGAACATCGATCCTTGACTAATTTTTTGTGTGCAATGTATGAAGATTTCTCTCAAGATATAGGGATAACTGATAACGTTCTATTCTCAAGTAGTATTTCTTTTGATGTTACTATTTTTGAGATATTTGTCCCATTGATATATGGCGCAAGAATGACTATTTATCAAGGTGAGAAGTTTGATGTATCAAAACTTGTACAAGTCATTCTTGAAGAACAGGTTACATTATCATATATTCCACCTACTTTATTAAATGAAATATATGATTATTTTGTTAGAGATAACCAGAAGATAGTGTTAAATAAGCTACTTGTAGGAGTAGAACCAATTAAAACAGAATTACTCGCAAAATACGATCATCTATTTAGGGGAAACCTCCAAATATTAAATGGATACGGACCTACAGAGGCTACAGTCTGTTGTACAACTTATCGATATGAGAGTGATAAAGAAATTACAACACAAAACGTACCGATAGGTTCGCCATTGTTAAATACTAAAATTTATATATTGGATTCATTTCACAGGATACAAGCTATAGGTGTTCCAGGAGAAATATGTATTTCTGGCATAGGGTTAGCTAGAGGATACATCAATCGAAAAGAATTAACAGCAGATAAATTTATTGATCATCCATTTGAACCTGGTGAGAAACTATATAAAACAGGAGATATAGCAAGGTGGCTACCTGATGGTAACATTGAATACTTGGGCCGAGTGGATCATCAAGTGAAAATAAGGGGCTATCGAATAGAACTAGGTGAGATAGAAGCGAGTTTGTTAAAATATGAGACAATCAAAACGGCCGTAGTAATAGATCAAGAAGATGAAGCTGGAGAAAAGTATTTATGTGCATACGTAGTTACCGAAAAAGATATTAGTATTCCAGAGGTAAGAGCATATTTGGCAACAAAGTTACCACATTATATGATACCTCAACAACTCATACCAATTCACAATATACCATTAACACAAAATGGGAAAATAGATAGAAGCAAGTTACCGAAGCTAAATACAATGAGCAATAGTAATTATGTACCACCAAGAAATGAAATAGATAGTAGTTTAATTGATATTTGGAGTAGTATATTAGGCGTAAATAATATTGGTATAAATGATAATTTCTTTGAATTAGGTGGTCATTCTCTTAAGGGATTAAAGTTATTCGAAAATATCAAGAGAATGTTTAATGTGCAGCTGCCATTAAGTTTATTATTTCAAAAGGCTACTATTGAACAATTAAGTGATGTAATAAGTAGGAATAAAGGAATAGACAGTGAGTGTTTAATTCCAATTCAAAATGGAACAAACAAGGATAGTCAATGGTTCATTGTTCATGGGCAAGGCGGGGGTATATTAAACTATTATGATTTGGCTAGAGAATTAGGAGAGGATAAGACTGTATATGGGTTACAATCTATAGGATATGATGATAGTAGATTTCCAAACTTATCTGTAGAGGAAATGGCGGTAAGATATATAGAAGAGATTAAACAAGTAAAAAAGGAAGGGCCATATACCTTATTAGGATGGTCTTTTGGAGGAATAGTTGCATTTGAAATGGCTAGAAAATTAGAAGAACTAGGTGATAAAGTTAGTTTTCTAGGTTTACTTGATGTTCATCCTATTGAACAAGGTAAGGAGATTCTTAGTTTAAATATTAAGAATGCATTTGAAGAATTGGAAAAATTCAATGATCAGTTAGGGATTGAGAAAAATAGTTTTGAGCAAATGAGTGAAGAACAATTAATAGAATCTTTACTGAAAAAATTTACATTGAATGAAAATAGTTGTCAGCAAAATTTTGAAGATCCAATGATGAATAAGTTAAAAGTAATGATAGCTAATAGATATGCATACCTAAAATATAATTGTAAACAAAAAATAAAAGCAGATATCTTTCTATTTAATGCATCTATTAATGACATTCACCCACTAGTAGATTATAACAGATGGAATGAATATACATCAGGGGAAGTATACGCTTTGCAAGTGCCAGGTTCCCATCTGAGTATGTTAGAGAAACCGCATATTCATGAATTGGTAAAGAGTATAAAAATGAATTTTAAACAAATGCTCTTATTAGCACATGTAAATAAGTGAAATATTATTTGAAATTGTACACTATTAGTTTTCTAAAAGTCTCATAAATTCATGTATAACATATTATGAGGCTTTTTTCTTTGAGCCTATTCAATAATAAACATAAAGAGGTTAGAAAATGAATGGGAATTATTCATTGTGAGTTTTTTGTATCTATATAAGGGATTAGGTGGTAAGGATATAATGAATATATATAAGGTACGTGTGCCAGGAAATATAGAACATGATATTATGCAGAAGCTTATACGTTTGGTCTCGAAAGAAAAGCAGATGAAAATACAGAAATATAAAAGAAAGCCCGATCAATATAGCGCCTTAATTGGAGACATTTTAATAAGATATTTAATTACTACAAACTTCTCAAAAGAAAATAAAGATATTAAATATGAATACAATGAGTACGGAAAGCCTTATGTTGATGAGTTAAATAATTTTCATTTTAATATATCACATTCCGAAAGTTGGGTTGTTGGAGCTATTCATGAGGAAGAAGTAGGAATAGATGTAGAAAAAGTCCGGCCCATAGATACTACAATGATTAAAAATATATTTACTGAGGAAGAATTTAATTATTTAAATTCATTAAATGTAGAACAACAATTAGATGTGTTTTATGAATTATGGACTATAAAAGAAAGCTTTGTTAAATGGATAGGGAAAGGACTAACTATACCTTTAAACTCTTTTGTTATTAATAAAAATACAATATTTTATGGTGACATGCTATCTAATGAGGTTTATTATAAAAAGTTTACTATTGGTAAAGATTATAAGCTTTCTTGTTGTGCTTCTTTAGATAGTTTTCCAGAATCAATAATTGAAATTGATTTTGTTGATTTGTGTTATTATTTTATCGAAAATAAAGACTTCTACTTAGTTTAAAATGGCTCGTGTTCCCATAGTTGAAGGAACTTTTTAGAAAATAAAATCAGAAAATTACATAAAATATTCGCAGGAATTTTAGGGTATTATAGAAAAGCGTCATTTAATTTTGAAATGACGCTTTTCATTTACTTATGTCGATTCACGAATAATTAAGGTTGCTGGATATTCGATAATTTTACGCTTAATAGATTCCTTTTCATTTATATATAGTAGTATCTCACTAACAGTTCGTTTACTTAGCTCAACGATTGGAATATCAATTGTACTAATTGTTGGAGTTGTAACTGTGCAAATTAATTGATTATCATAACCGCAAACGGCAAGGTCAGTAGGGATAGTATATCCTTTTAAAGAAGCACCTTTAATTACTCCAGCAGCAACTTGATCATTTCCAGTAAAGAGCGCAGTGGGTCTATTTTTTAATTTATCTAATCTCTCAAAGATTCGAATTCCATCTTTAATAGTAATTGCATCTCCAAATAACCAACTTTTTTTGTATGATAATTGTTGTTCTTTTAATGCACGCAGGTATCCTTGTTTGCGTTTTAATTGTGCTTGACTATTAAGAGAATCAAAACAAAAGCCAATCTTTTTATGTCCTTTACTTATTAAATGTTTTACAGCTTTGTATCCGGCTTCAAATTCATCATAGCAAATTATCGGAATAGGTGCATTTTCCTCATATTCATTACAAAGTAATATTGGGCCATATGCTAAATAATGCTCTATATTTTCCCAATCATTTTCTAAGGATGCGAGAATTACACCATCTACCGCTTTATTCTTTAGTAATGAAAGTAATTCAAGCTCTATTTTTTTTTCATAAAAAGTCTGATAAATCAGTAATTTGTAATTGTGTTTTAGAAGTTCTTTAGAAATTTCTCTAGCTAATTTTCCGAAAAAAGGATGATCTATATTTGGAATCGATAGAGCGATGGTTTGTGTCTTATTCACCCTAAGATTTCTAGCGATAGAACTAGGAGTATAGTTTAATTCTTTCATTATTTGTATTATTTTCTCGCGTTTTTCTGGATTTACATAAGGATGATTATTTAAAACTCTTGAAACTGTAGCATTTGAAACATTGCATAATTTAGCTATTTCATTAATTGTTACCATAAAGAATCCCTCCGAAAAAAATGTTGACATGTAATCGATAACATAAAATATAGTCTACTCATGATTTTCAAAATAATTTCTTAGAGGTGATTTAACGTGAAAACTCTTACTACAATTTCTGGCCATAGCAAAGACAATTTAGCTTTATTAAAGTGCCTGCAGGGAGAAACGAAAGAGAAAGAATTTGAAATTAGTAATGTATTACCGAATCACAAAATGAAAGAGAAATTATTTAGAGAAAATAAATTGAAAATAGATATTGATATAGAAAAAGATATTTTCAATTATAGCAGAAAAAATATACAGAAAATAGAATTTATGCCAGTTAATCGGCTAATTTCTCAAAGTGAAATTGACGGAATAATAGGAACTTTAAAAGAGGTTTTACCGACAGGTCAATTCACAAGTGGACCATTTTCTAAAAAATTAGAAGAAGTAATTGGGGACTATTTAAACAAGAAGTTTGTAATTGCAACAAGTAGTGGAACAGACGCACTTATGGTGTCTTTGTTATCTATTGGTATTCAGCCAGGCGATGAAGTGATTATGCCAGCTAATAGTTTTGCTGCTACTGAAAATGCAGTGTTAGCAATTGGAGCAAAACCTGTATTTGTAGATATTGATCACAAGAGTTATTGTATTGATCCACTTAAAATAGAAGAAGCAATAACCCAAAAAACAATATGGATTTTACCTGTTCATTTGTATGGTAAACAATGTGATATGAAAAGAATTCGTGAAATTGCAGATGTTTATCAGTTGAGAATTATTGAAGATGCATGTCAGGCTATTGATTCCTCAAACCTTGGAGAATATGGAGATATTATTATTCTGAGTTTTAATCCATATAAAAACTTTGGTGTATGTGGTAAGGCGGGTGCAATAGTTACTAATAATGAAAATCTTGCAATTCGTTGTAATCAATATAGTTATCATGGATTTGAAGTTGATAAAAAAATAAAAAAGTATTAGATTTTGGCTTTAATTCTAAAATTGATAACCTTCAAGCAGCTATTGATTTAGAGAGAATTAAGTTCCTATCGTATAACAATTTAAAGAGAGTATTTTTGGCTCAACGATATATACGCAATTTAAAAGAATTAGAGGATAGAGAATTAATAAAGCTACCTAGGATGACAGAAGATAATGTTTGGCATCTTTTTCCGATTAGAATTATAAATGGAAGAAGAGATGAGGTGAAAAATAAATTGTACCAGTTGTATAACATTGAAACAGATATTTATTATCCAGTATTATCTCATAAACATAATACTAAGCTGGTAAAGAAAAATTATATACAGGATACTTTATTAAACACAGAGCAAGTTCATAAGGAAATATTACATTTACCTTTACATCCAAATATGTTGTTAGAGGAACAAAATTTTGTTTTGGAGGGATTAATTAATGTCAATAAGTAATGAAGTTTTAAAGTCTTTAGTTTTTGAAAGGTTACCACAGGTTAAAAATCCTAAGTATATAGTGTTCTGTGATTTTGACGAAACCTATTATCCTCATAATATGGATAATTCCGGAAGAAGTAATATGGAATTATTAGAAAAATACTTGTATGAACTCGCAAGTAAAGGAGATTTGGTCATTGGTTGGGTAACTGGAAGTAGTTTAGAATCAATTGTTGAGAAAATGAAAAAAGGTGGTATTAAATATTTCCCTCATTTTGTGGCGAGTGGATTAGGTACGGAAATAACGTACTTTGATAGTAATGGGACTACTATGGATGATCAAGTTTGGGAAGAGAGAATAGTAGAGGGAGGTTTTGATTCTGCGAAAATTAAAAGAATTATCGAATTGCTTGAAACAAAATATGAAATTTTTTTAAGACCTCAGACACAATTAGGAAGTTCTAAGTACAAATTTAATTTTTATTATGAAGAGCAAAATGAAGCTATTGATTCAAAAAATTTAGAACAGATAGAAGAAATCGGGAAGTTATACAAAGTGGGGGTAAATATTAACAAATGTAATCCATTAGCTGGTGATCCAGAAAATTGCTATGATGTAGATTTTATTCCACTTGGAACAGGTAAAGATGAAATTGTGAAATTTATGTTAGATAAGTACAAACTAGATAAAGCAAATGCAATTGCTTTTGGAGATAGTGGAAATGATTTAAGGATGTTACAAGCTGTAAGACATGGTTACTTAGTAGAAAATGCAACGGAAGAGGCTAAACACACACACGCAATGCTAGCTCAAGGTGAATACTCAATTGGAATTTTAAATACTCTAAAGCACATTATTAATTAAAGGGGATGTTCATATAATGAATATTGGAATTATAGGTGCAGGTAGTATTGCAAAAGCTCATTCTAGGGCATTATCAACAATTGATAATTGTAAATTAGTTGGAGTATATGATGTTAATTACGAGAATGCTCGAGAGTTAGTAGAAGATTATGATGGGGAAGTTTTTAATAGTTATGAAGAGTTACTTGAAGTTGTTGATGGGATAATAATATCTTCCCCTAATTTTTGTCATAAGCCTCAAGCTGTTCAAGCGTTATTAAAAAACAAACATGTTTTAGTTGAAAAGCCAATGGCAATTTCTTGTGAAGAAGCAAAATATATGATGAAAATAGCAAAGGATACTAATGTAGTTGCTGCAATGGGGTTTAACTATTGTTACTTGTCCTATATTAAGGCTTTGAAGAGCTTAATTCAAAATGGGGAATTAGGAGAGGTAGTAGTAATAAGGATACATTTTAAAAAGAATAGCGCTTTTCGAAGAACTTTGTTTACTTGGCGGGATGACAATCAAAGTAATAAAACTAGTGGGGCATTGGGGGATTTAGGCATTCATTTAATAGATTTACTTTGGTTTTTATTTGAAAGTAATTTTAGAGAGGATACTGTTCGAACTAAAATTAAAACAAATGTTAAAGAAAAAGAAAAACAAAAAGTATTTGTAGATGATTATGCTGAGGTTTATGGTCAATTAACCAATAAAGTATTTGTTAATATTACAACGTCTAAAAGTTCATTCCCTGAAGATTGTGGCTTTAGTATTGAGGTAATAGGTACTAAGAAAGAATACAAGTATTCTTCTAGAGAACCTAATAAATATATAACTTTTGATGGATTGGAAAAACAAGAAATCTTTTTGCCTTTACCGTTATTAGTTGATCCGGAAAACGAGATTTTTGAATGGGCGGATTCTTTTAGAAATGAAATTATAAGCTGGGTTAATGCAGCAGAAGGTAGTTCTAAAAAATCGATTGCAACATTTGAAGATGGACTACGTTCACAAATTATATTAGATTTATTCTTCAATAAAAACAAACGTAACAAAGAACTATCTGTAACAACTATTTAGTTTTATTGTAAAAAGAGGGATTTATAATTTGTAACATAAATCCCTTTTTCTTTTGAATTGGAGCTGATAAAAAGTGCGGTTAATATTTTATTTTGGGTGCTTGTTCTATTTTATTGTAGGAGTAATACATGTTTGTATGGGCAGTTTAATTCCTTCGTTACTACAATATTATGAAAGAACACCTGATCAACTAGGAATATTAATATTTTTTCAATTTACTGGATTTTTATTTGGTGTTCTTAGTTCGCCTGTTTTAGTAAAAAAGTATCATTATTTTAAAACTCTAACATTTGGGATATTAGCAATGTTAGTAGTTTTAGGAGGTTTTTTATTTGTTAAAGAATGGGCATATTTAGCAGTAATTGCATTTGGATTGGGGTATGGAGCAGGTTTGTTAGAAACTACTATGGGTTCCTTTGTTATTTCAGCAGAACAGAATAGTGCTGCTAAATTCAGCATTCTTGAAGTATGGTTTGGGATTGGAGCACTTGGGTTTCCTTTATTAGTAAATTATTTTATAAAATTTTATGCATGGTATTTCATTTTATATGGAATCTTGCTATTTCTTATCTTCACACTATTGGTTTGGTACTTGCTTGGGAGTAGTCGATTTAATAGTCTCTCTCCTCAAAAGAATGAAAAGGAAATATCACTATCTCCATTAACTGTTAGCTTTAAAAATGGAAAAGTAAAAATTATATTATTTATATCACTTTTTGCATTCTTATATGCAGGTATAGAAACCAATCTTGCAAATTTTTTATCTACAATTATGATTCTTACTAATAATGAATTAATTAGTTCAATAAGTATATCTTGTTTCTGGCTAGCAATAGTTATCGGAAGGATTTTTGTAGGTAAGTTTGTTCATAAGTTTAATTATTGGATATATATTTCATCTAGTTGCTTCACATTAGTAATTCTTTTATTTCTATTCCCCTTTGTTCGTGATACAGGTATGTATTTATCTGTAATCTTCATTATTGGTTTAGTCATAGCTGGCATTTTTCCGATAACACTTATTTTAGCTTCCCGTATTATGGAAAATAATATTGATGAAGTGACTAGTTTATTCATTGCATCGGCAAGTTTGGGAGGAGCTCTAGTTTCCTTTCTAATTAGTTGGAGCTTATCATTAAATACTATAAATATTACCTTTGGGATATTTTCATTTTTTGCTTTTATTCTTGGTTGCATTATTTTAAAGATGAGGAAAATCTCCAATTATAGTAATAAAGATGTTAAAAAAATAGAAAGCATGAAATCTTTATAGAAAATATTTTTATGTATAGAATGTGTAAAAAAAGAAAATTATAGTATGAATTGACAGAAAATTGATAAAAGAATTGAGAAAGCTGAAAATTCAGTATTTTAAGTATATTTTTAGTGTTGTAGTGTGTAATATATTCAGCAGAGCTATATCATAAAAAATAGGAATATAGACTAACAATAGAATTATATTTAAGTATTTATGAGTAAAAATAGTATTCGAGTTCATATAGGCTATATATCAACTGCTATACATTAGTTTAAAAACAAATATAGAAAAGTGTGGTAATGGATCCACATGAATTATATTTGCAATCTATTATTTTTTACCTTAGCTGTTTAATAGTTTTTATTTACATACATATGTAAATACATTTTTGTTACATGCAATTATTCAAAAGGGAGGTAATATAATAATGGCTATTCGAAAACATTTAATTACTCTTGAGGATCTTACTGATAGTGATATTAACCAAATTGTAACTCGTGGGGTAGAGTTTGCCACAGGTAAATCGCAACCTAATCAAATATTAGCGGGAAATATAATTGGGATTTACTTCCGTAAAACATCGACTAGAACTCGATCGGCATTTTCTGTTGCAGCATTAAAGATGGGTGCACAAATTGTAACGTATGGTCCAAATGATTTGCAAGAAAATACAGGGGAGTCTATAGAAGACACTACTCAAGTACTTTCGCGAATGCTGGATGCACTAGTAGCAAGAACTGCAGATAGTCAAAAGGAAATGGAAAAACTGGCATCTCAAAGTCGTATGGCAGTCATTAATGCAATGAGTGCGGAAGAACATCCAACACAAGCGCTAACAGACTTAACAACAATGAAACAAAAATTTGGTGAAATAGCTGGATTACGGGTTTTATATATGGGAGAAGGTAATAACAGTGCTGCAGCTCTAGCTCTTTCTTTATCTCGTTTTCCAGGTACGGAGTTATATCTTTTTACACCTGCTGGTTATGGAGTGTCTCCAAGTGTGCTTGAAAAATCAAAAGAATATGCACGATTATCTGGTGCTAAAGTTATTGAATGTCATGATATAAAAATGTTACCTAGTGAAGTGGATGTTGTATATACAACAAGGTGGCAAACAACAGGGACAAGCAAAATAGATCCTTTATGGAAAGATGCATTTAATCCATTTGCAGTGACAGAGAGAATTTTGACTTTATATCCGGAAGCTACTTTCATGCATGACCTCCCAGCACACCGGGGGGAAGAAGTAGCAGCAACAGTTATTGATGGACCGAAAAGTATTGTATTTACCCAGGCCGAAAACAAGCTAAATAGTGCTATGGCAGTACTTGAATGGTGCTTAGCTTATCGATACTAAAGAATCTAGCATTTATTGTCTTTCAGGTATAAGTTCTATTTGAAATACATTCGAAAGAACATTTACAACTATTTATCTTTAATTATTTTTTTAGATTTTAACCAAGAAAGGAAGCAAATTATGCTCAAGAAATTAGAGAGTTTAGAAAGGGTAATCGGCAACACACCTATGATTAAATTAGAGCATGAAAAGATTAATCTGTATGCAAAACTAGAATATCACAATTTAATGAATAGTGTTAAAGTGCGTGCTGCTCACCATATTTTAAAATCAGCAATAAGTCGCGGTGAAGTGACTGAAAATTCTACAATTATCGAATCTTCATCTGGTAACTTTGCGGTTGCTCTTGCTACTCTTTGTAGGTATATCGGCCTGAAATTCATACCAGTTATTGATCCAAATATTAATGATAGTTATGAGAATTTTTTGAGAGCAACTTCCTATCAAGTAGCTAAAGTGGATGAACGAGATGAAACAGGTGGCTATTTATTAACGCGTTTAAATAAGGTGGAAGAACTTTTAAATACTATTCCTAATGCATACTGGACAAATCAATATAATAATGCTGATAACTTTGAAGCCCATTATCAAGGAATTGGTGAAGAAATATCTAATGATTTTAAACAGTTAGATTATGCCTTCATTGGAGTGAGTACTGGAGGAACTATCGCTGGGGTATCTACACGATTAAAAGAAAAATTCCCTAATATTAAAATTATTGCGGTAGATAGTCAAGGGTCCATTATTTTTGGTGATAAGCCTCGTAAACGGTACATACCAGGAATTGGTGCCAGTATGATACCTGGTATGGTTAAAAAAGCATTGATTGATGATGTAATTATTGTACCGGAGGTCCATACTGTTGCAGGTTGTTATGAGCTATTTAATAAACATGCAATATTTGCTGGTGGATCATCAGGGACTTCATATTATGCAATCCAAAAGTATTTTGAAAATAGGGATGTTCAAAATACACCTAATGTTGTTTTCTTGTGTCCTGATAATGGACAAGCTTACACATCAACTATTTACAACGTAGAATGGGTAGAATGGCTTAATACACAAAAATCAGTAGAAGACCAATTAGTTTCTTTATAAAAATGATATAGAAATGAGGAAGCAATTATGATGTATTTAAATACTAAACATATCAATGAAATGGGTGTTAATTGGGAAGAAACAATAAATGTCATTTCAAAGGCAGTACAAAGTCTTGATGCAGAAGATTTTTCTCAGCCAATTAAGCCATACTTACGTTTCGATGATCCGGCTAATAGAATTATTGCTATGCCAGCTTATATTGGAGGAGAATTTAAGGTTTCAGGAATCAAATGGATAGCTAGTTTTCCGAAGAATATTGAGAAAGGTATTCAACGTGCTCATTCAGTTACTATATTAAATGATGCTATGACTGGAAAACCATTTGCGACACTTAATACAGCAATGGTTAGTGTAATACGAACAGCTTCTGTTACAGGGTTAATGATTCGAGAGTTTGCCAAGTTAAGAGATTTAAATAATATTAAAGTTGGAATTATTGGATTTGGACCAATTGGTCAGATGCATTTAAAGATGGTAACTGCCCTATTAGGCGATAAAATCGAAAGTGTTTACTTATATGATATTAATGGAATTAAAGACGAATTAATTCCTGAGGAAATTTATTCTAAAACTCAAAAGGTTAATGCATATGAAGAAGCCTATAATGATGCTGATATTTTTATTACTTGTACTGTTTCTGCAGAAGGTTATATTGATAAGAAACCTAAGGATGGGGCGCTACTACTAAATGTTTCTCTTCGTGATTTTAAGCCTGATATCTTAGAATATACAAAATCCCTAGTTGTTGATAATTGGGAAGAAGTCTGTCGTGAAAAAACTGATGTTGAAAGGATGCACCTTGAAAGAGGTTTACAAAAAGAAGATACGGTATCAATTGCTGACGTTGTAATCCGAGGAGCACTGCAAAACTTCCCTTATGACAAAGCAATATTATTCAATCCAATGGGTATGGCCATTTTTGATGTAGCCATTGCTGCTTATTACTATCAAAGGGCTAGGGAAAAGAAAATTGGTGTTTTATTAGAAGACTAGTAAAATTATTAAAGCGTAGTTTGAAATAATTGTCTAATAGCTGCTAAATATCGGTAAACACGACTAATCATTATAGAAAATTAGTTATTTGATAAGCTTAGAATTTATGTAATTATTTGAGGAGCTGTTTTTATGAGTGAAATTATTTCGGCCTTAGATCTCTTACATCCCAAGCAAATTCGCTTTCATGAATCATATGAACACAAACGATTGGAACAAATTTGTCGTGTAATGGAAAGCGAAGGTGTTTTACGGAATCCTCCCTTAGTATCTGAGCTTAGTGATGGTAATTATCTGTTACTTGATGGTGCCCATCGTATGAAGGCTATGATGGCATTAGGTTGTAAACGCGTTGCTGTACAGGTAGTACCTGATGAAAAAATAAAAATTCGTGCTTGGAATCATTTATTACCAATGGGGGAATGGGTAAATAATTTAAAGAAAGAACCTACAATAATTTGGTCAGATAAGATTATTGCTAATAAACGTTTGCTTGCAAAAATTACAGAAGCAAATAAACAAGAACAATTTTTATATGCAAGGGATCTAAATAGCGATTTATTTAACCATTTAGAGATATGGCATCGTATTGTCGGCTTATATCAACATGAGTATACGGTACGCCGTCATTCAAATGATACTGAGGTCTGTCCTCATTCAAATGAAATATTGATGAGTTATCCAGAATACTCATTGATGGAACTGAAAAAGGTAATTGAAGCGAAGTTTTTAATGCCAGCGGGAGTTACTCGTACGACGCTTAGTGGTCGGTTATTGAATTTACGTATACCACTTCATATATTGCGTACGGAAGTATATCCTGCTGGTGAATGGGAAACGTTATGTGGAAATTGGTCAAAATGTTTACGCCTTTATGACGAGCCAATATATGTTTATGATGCATAATACATTGTTTAATGATTATAATGTATATTTTTTATTTATTTGTAAAAATTTCATTATATGACTTATATTAATTCCAAAATATTTTTATTATGTTATAAAAACGGTTTGAATTAGTATTTAAGACTAATCTAAGAGAGGTTTGTTATCGGATGGGGTAAATATTACCAAAAAAGATAAAGTGGAGATCTCTAAAAAATTAAAAACTTTCTTGGGTGATCAATATTCACTTGAATTAGGAGATTACATAAGTTTTGAGATACTTGAATTTATAATAAAAGAATTAAATCCACATTTTAATCTAGCTACAAAAAATAGGTTGGAAAATCTCTTGAAAAATATAGAGAAAGAGATATATAGTGAATTAGTTTCACATGAAAATAACAAGGTATAGGTAATATTATATGTATTTAAATGTAGAATAGTATAAATCTATACCTACATAAGGTGTTGCTATTAATTTGGTAGAATAGTGAGGAACAAGAGAATTGGTAATATACAATTTTTAGAAGAGATGGAATTGAGAAGTGAACATACTTACAATTTCATCTTTTTATTTTTGACACGCTTTTTGCAATTAAAGTATGAAAAAGGTAGCTGTATAAAATAATCTGTACCCTTTGTAAAGGACATTTTGAAAAAAGTTAGGCAACATCAAGAAGATGATTTCTGTATCCAACAGGAGTCATCTTTTTTAAATTCCATTGATATCTATAATGATTATAATACGTCATATATTTCTTAATCTCTTGTTTCAATTCATTAAAGGACGCGCAAGGTTTTATATGAGCTTCATCTTTCAGATGACCAAAAAACGATTCTTGTGGGGCGTTATCCCAACAGTTTCCTCTTCTTGACATGGATTGTCCAAGATTTAGCTTTTTGACTAGCTTTTGATAGGTAGGGCTTGTGTAGTGGGATCCTTGATCTGAATGAATATAAGCACCTTCAGTCAATCGAATCCGCGGATTCCTTTTTAGTTTATGGAGAGTTGTCGTTACGAGCTCTAATGTCATCTGTTCTGAAACATGGTAAGCTAAAATTTCATTAGTTGAGCCGTCTAAAATTGTAGATAAATAGGCCCTTTGATTCTTACCGTAAACTAAATAGGTGATATCTGTAAGAAGTGTTTTCCCTGGGGTATTTTGTTTAAATTCCCGATTTAATTGATTCGGTACTATTCGATGTTCTTTTGTAGCTTTAAGCATTCTTTTATAAGGATTCGCTTTGCGAACCGGACAAATAATCTCGTATTTCTTCATAATTCTACGGATACGCTTTAAATTGTAGACAACTTGAAACTGACCCGCCAATGTCATCTTTATCTGACGAGCCCCCTTCTTTCTATTTCTAAATCGAAGTGCTTTTAATATGGTTTCCTTCAAGATTTCATCTCGATCACTCTTTTGTTTCCGTTGTTCTTGAGATGAAACTGAAAAGTAATTATAGTATCCCGAACGGGATACACCAGCTATTTTACACAAATGACTAACCATATTCCTTAAGTTGTATTTCATGATGACAGAACGAATCAAGATGAATTTCTGACTAGGTGGTAGTGTTATTTCCTTCTCATCCTCCCTTCCATAAGTTTGATTTTTTTTAGCAATTCGTTTTCCGCCTTTAGTAAGTTTCGTTCGGCTTCTAAACGGGCATACTTTTCTTCTAACGTAAGCTCTCTCTCAAGAGTTCTTCCAGCGTTTTCGATACGTGTATCCCTTAAACCCAATACACCATTTTTTCTATAAGCAGCACGCCATCTACTTCCCGATGACATAACTCGTTTCATTCCAATCATATCTATATCAAAACCACATTCTTCAAAAATATTTCGAGGTAGCTTTCCTTTTTCATTTTCCTCAATAAAAATATGCTTAAATTCCTCTGTATAAGTGATACCTTTCTGACTTACAGATTTTACGTATAGGTTATTTGATAGAATTTGAATTTCTCTTTCTGTGAATAGTTTTTTTGTCATTTTCAACATTCTCCAATCCCAATTTTCCTTTTATTATACAAGAAATACCCTATAGAATAGACTTTTTTCAAGTGTCTATTCTATAGGGTACATTTTAAAAGTACAGCTACCTTTTTTAAAAAATTTCGTATACAAGAACAACTTTAGCATAAACTTGCGCTTAATGGTACTTGAGAATAAACTGTGAAATTGTTACCATAAGTACCATGTTTAGAAAATGAGGAAGAAATTGAACTGTTCCAATTCTTGTAGATAGATCCAGATATATCTGCTCTTAGAAGTACGTTTGAAAAGCTAGCTTGGCTAAATGAATTACGTCCAGTATCTTCAACGCCCTGAACCATTTTTACTGGTTCGTATTGAGAAAATGAGCCATATACAGGCTGATTTGTATATCTAGGGATTCCATTTACATACATAGTAACCGTACCATTGCCGTTATTAATTATTTTAAGGTTTACTCGATCACCATCTTTAATTGATGTATCATATTGTGTGTTCCAATACTTATTGTTTTGACCTGATTCATTATATCCTGAATTAAGAAATACTTTATATCCACTTGGTGTTTTTGAAATACCACCTTCAACTTTAGATGCTCCAATACCTAAATACCAATTCACATATCAATCCTTAACAACAACTGATTTTGGTAGGTTTATATCAGCTGCAATTCCAGTATAATTACTATTTGTAACACTTTTTACAGCACCTTCTGTAGCTGCAAAACTTGTAGTTGAAAACATTGATAGAGAAATTAGAAGTGAACCGACTAGATACATCATTTTTTTCTTACTTTTCCTTAATACTTGATTCATTTTTAAATCCCCCTTATTTTTAATTATTAAATTGTATTAAAAGTTGGCCAACTAACTAAGACTTACAAACCAAAGATACATTAGGTTTAATTAAATGTATATATTTTCCTGTCATAAGTCATTGAAATGTCAAGTAAATTAGATGTTTCACATTTATCAATATAGGGGGAGTTGACAGCATGAAGTGTTATGTCTATTTAAAATTATGAAGGTTTTGTTAAAAATAAGATTAAAGCTTATAAATTTGTTGGGTATAATGTGTATTACGATTTATTTAGGAGAGATAAATATGAATGGAATACCAGGGGTTTTTCAAAAGATATATTTGAAATTCTGAGAAATAAAATAAAAACAAATGAAATAAATGAATTGCTTGTGTTAAGGGATTTATTGGAATAGTTAGTAGCTAAAGGGAAATATATGATTTAAAAGGCGTGGAATTCTCATATAAAAAGAAGAAAGGTGGGCAGTTATGGAAGAGACAAGATCAAAGTTAAATAATGCAACTATTGAAGGGGGTATAGAGACATTAAAAGATGAAAATGAATGTTTACGTATGGAAATCGATTATTTAAAAAAGTTAAAGGCCTTACTTCAAAAAGAGAAGAAATTACAGAATAAGACTAAGTGGAAGTTTTAGTCTATCATTCTACGTACAATTATAGTAACGTGAATAGTCTGAAACAAATTTGTTTCGGACTAAGGGTTCAATATTCTATCCAGTGTATTCAACATTTTTATAACCGAGAAAAAATGTATTACATTAATTAATAGATACTTCTACAGAGACACTAGGAATTGTTGGTGCTGGTGTATCTCCACCATTAGAAGAAGATTGTTGAGGTGCATGTAAACTATTCGTGCTATATGCTAATGCACTTATTACTACCATTTTTTTCATTAATAATAAGAATATAATGAATATTTAAAGTTTCCTTATTCTGTTGATATAGTCAATTTGTTTTAAAACAGACCGTCTGTAATAGACGGTCTGTTGTTTGTTATGGTTGGCGACTGCTATTCTTTTACTCAACTCATATTATATTTAATTGAAGTATTGAGAATAGAAGAATAGGAGTAGAAAAATTAATGTTTTTCCAAATAATTTATTGAATAGACTTAAAGGGATAAACAGCTCTCCTATGGTAAGGCTTTTGAGTTTATTCCTGTTTGGGTTTTTTAAAAATTCTTTAAATGTTTGAAAGTTTATTTTATTAATGAAAGACCAACTTGGCATAGCTTTTATGTCTGAATCTATTTTGAAAATGATATGAATACTATGTGTATGAAAGCTGCCTATACTTAAAATAAGCATAAATCCTAAAATAATGAACCAAGTCATTTTTTAGCACCTCCTTTCAGTATTTAATATTAAGATATTAATAACGGTGAGGAAGTGTGCTATTGTCCATGAAAAATATTGAGAAATTGTTGAGGAAACGTTGAGACTGTTGCAATGCAATCGATCGTAGGATAGTTAACTATGCTTGTCCTGTTGTATTTGTTAAAAAAGGAAAGAGAACAGTTGCGTAGACTGTTCTCTTAAGGAGCGGAAGTGCTGAACATAAGTGCTGAACATTTTTCAATGACAATGATTCAAGCCTTCCAATTATAGTGTGTACAAATAATTACAATTCATACAAAGAGGCAGGTGTAAATTATTCATACATTAAAATTACTTTATTATAGATTGAGTGTATTACAAAGTACAAAGAGCACTTTTCAAAAGTGCTCTTTGTAAGGCGTACATTAAGGACTTGAAAGAGGCATCATTGTCAATTCGAAAGGAGATATCTATATACAACATATGAAGATGATTTGAAAGGGTGACGATAAAAACAAAAAGACCAGTAAGGATGTACCGATTGCTCAGATTCAAGGAATTGGAGAGGGGGATTTATATTGTTAGGGAATTTTTTGAATGCTATTCCATTATGATAAACTATGCAGATGAATAATAAGAGTGAAGTTGTAAATTTATCATCTATAGTGTAATCTTCACCATTTGAAATAGGAACTCTTAAAATGTTATCCTGAGAAACTAGATGCGATCAATCATGTTGATAATCAAGTGCTTCGTCCTTTGTAGAACCTGGGGAGGCATATGCCGCTGTAATTCTTCAGTAAACGTAAGCATTTAAAGATTCATAAAGAAATGCTATCCCTTCCTATAATTCTACAGAAAGGATAACATTTTTTTGCTTTATGGGTGGTATAAAACTTTAGCTTGATAGCGCTGTGATAATGCCCCATTTAAACAAATTTCCCTTTTCCATACTGATAATGCCCTTTTTTAGAGTCATCCTATCAGCATGTCGAAGATTAGGAGATTACTTGCAAGAGTCTTGGAATTATTGCAACCGTGCTGTGTTATAATTCTAAAGTACTGACATTTCATGTAGGACTTATAGATGTCGGTTTGACATATGAAATGTAAAATCAATCCGTCATTTTGAAGGTTCAGGCTACCATTATTTAAACTAACATTCACACTAAAAGAAGTACAAGGAGGAAGGTATATCTATTAAAATAGTGAGGTATACCAAATTAGAAATGAACATTAAATTTAATAAAAAAGTAGTAGCATTCACGGCAGGATTAACGGTATTATCTTCACCATTGGTATCGTTTGCAGAGGAACAACAATCAGTAAACAATAAGCAATCTACAAGCCTTCAAGTGCAAGAGAACACAGACCAAATTCAAACAACAGATGAACAGGCTTTAAAAAGTATTGAAGCTAGTTTTGAAGAGGTAGACGGACGTGGTGGAGGTACTGTCGACAATAAGAAAGCAGATAGTCTTCAACGCTCAGAGGGTATTCATGAAGAAACAGGCACATTAACTGTTCCTAACAATTCAAACAGAACAAAACGTAGTCTGTCTCCCATATCACCTAGCACCTCTAGTACAATAAACGGTGTTCCATTCACTGAATGGATTGTTCCAGCAGGTAACGATAATATTCGTCCTCAAAACTACATGAGTCCAAAGTATATTACAATTCATGAGACTGATAATACAAGTGTAGGAGCAGGTGCTAGAAACCATGCTCAATACCTATATAACCAAGCAGTAGGTAACACGGACCGAGCTGCATCGTGGCATTTTACAGTAGACGATAAAGAGATTTATCAACATCTACCATTAAACGAGAACGGATGGCACGCAGGAGACGGTGATGGTCCAGGTAATAGAGAATCTATTGCAATTGAAATCGCAGTTAACAGTGACGGAAACTACAGTAAAGCAGTAGATAACGCTAAGAAACTTGTAGCTTATTTAATGAAAGAAACTGGTGTACCGTTAAATAACATTGTAAAACACCAAAAATGGAGCGGTAAAATCTGCCCTGCTAACATGATTAATAATGGGCAATGGGATGTATTCGTAAATAGCGTTGAGGGATATTATAATAATCTTTATCAACCAAAAGATGACATTACAGGAGGTTGGTATGAAGAAGCTATTCGAGAGTTAAATAGAAGGGGGATTATGATAGGGGAAGGAAACGGAGTTTTCGCACCCAATAGAGCGATAACAAGAGCCGAATTTGCTCAATTAATCTCTAAATCTCTAAACCTGCCAGCTGGAGATGCTTCATTTAAAGACCTAAACGATGCAAATTCAACTTTACGAGATGGTATTAAACGTACTGCAAGTGCAGGTATCATTCAAGGTAGAGGAGATGGTTATTTTGACCCAAACACACCTATTACAAGAGAAGAATCAGCAATTATTGTAAACAAGGCTTTACAGTATAAAGGTATATGGGGACCAGTTGTAAACCTACCATTCTCAGACAAAGACCAAATTAGCTATAAAGAAGATGTACAAAGATTGTATGGCTTAGGTATTGTCAAAGGTAAGGGTGAAAATCAATACGACCCTAAAGGAACAACAACTCGTGGTGAAACAGCAACATTCATTCTAAATATGCTACAAGTAATTGAAAATGGCAGTGTTGAAAAGGTAGTTGGAACGGCTCAAATTAATGGTATTGGGGTAAATGTTCGAAGCGGGTCAGGTACAAACTATTCTATTGTTAGAAAGACAAGTAAAGGCGAAAAAGTTACAGTATATGAAGAAAAGAATGGTTGGCTAAGAATTGGAACAGGTCAGTGGATTTATTATGACTCTAGTTATATCGATTATAACAGATTATAAAAGACTAAATACTTAAAAGAACAGGTCATATTTGGATATATAACTTACTCTCAGGTTGTGAAGAAGACTTTCTTCACAACCTGTTTTTGTGACTGGCCCCTCTATTACCTATCAATACTGATGAAAAGAGGAGAAGGAGAGATTCATTATGGTGCTGGAATTGGGAAATCATCGTAATTAGCGTGTATGCAATTAGAGGCTAAGGTTTTTCTGATAATTAAGTGGAGGTCACTATACGTACCCATCCAGCCCATATTTTGAAATATTTTAAAACGAAAAAATGAGCTGGATGGGTAAAAGTTAGCACAAAATTTCGTTCTGAGGGTACTATAAAACCTTCGCTTGATAGAAAAGAGATAACATTAACTTTGTTGCCTAGAATTGCTCGTGCTAGATGTGGGTAGATTCAAAATTTATAGGCTTTATTAATCATCATTTGATTCACCTTCATTTTGGTAGGTGTCTCCTTGGTTAAAATGATAAAAAATGCAAAAAGAACTTGTAGGCATCACTACAAGTTCTTTTTTAGATAATATAAAAAGGTGAAACAAACTATCTCATTACTCGTAACAGGGAAACTATCTTACTTAAGGCTTGGTTTCATTATATAACAAATATTAACATGCAGCGTTTTAATGTGTGAAAATTACGTGAATTAGCAAACGAAATTTCATCTCTATTCGTTAAGAATTCCACTTATTCGTTTTTTAACACCTTTAAATCAACGTTGAATAGATTAACAATATTTGCTAAAATATTGTTATAATGTAATATACAGCAATTTATATGATGGAAAGATAAAAAATTTACATATCACTAATTGAACGCTTAGCCGTTGATTAATGGAGTAAGGTAAATAACGAAGTACATTTAATATACAATTCGTTCTGTAGCATAAGATACGTAATTAAGACATTTGATAGAAATAGAGTGCGAATAATGAGAAAGATGCTGACTTGTGGGTTACACTAATCAACTTAAAATGTTATAGGGGTGTATAAGTACTACAGCCAAAAAGTGATCTGTAATGAATATCGAAGAGGCTTAGGTAAAGTTATATGAGAGTCTATGTGCGAAGGGAAAGGATAACGTTTATAGGAGGAAGCATGAGGGGGCAATTTAATATATGTAACGGGGGAATAATATTATGAAATTTAATACGAAATTATTAAAGAAATTACTTTTATTAAGTGCAACGTCTGTATCAATTTTCAGTGCCTGCTCTGCAAAGGAAGATGGGGATTACAAGCCATATAAGAAACAAGACTCTATAGAAGTTGCAAAGGTCGAAGAGGAGAAGTCTAATCCCCCTAAGATCGAAGAGAAGAAGTCCAATCCGCCTAAGGTCAAAGAGGGTACAAAAGAACCTGAGAAGAAAAAAAAGGTACAACAAGTGGAGGAATCTAAGAATAAAGATGAGGAAACTAATGACAAATATCCGCATTATAAAGATGTACATGAAGACGGATCAACAGTATCACTAGAACAGTATAATCGAATCAAGGTTGGAATGTCTGCGGACAAAGTCATAGAGATAGCAGGAAAGCCTGGATCCAGTGAGACAACTAAATTGTTCTCTATCTACATATATTTAGGTCACGGTGGACACGGTTCGATGACTATAAAGTTTGATTCTAATAGAAATGTAACGAACAAAGAACAAGATGGTCTTAGCAATACTGCAGTTAAAGATGAGAAGGCTAGCAAAGAACATGAAGACCCTAATCCTGAATCTGTTAAGAAATCTAGTGCTATTATTCCAAACGATTTTTGCGGACATGGACATGACGAAACGAAGGAGCTAGCGCACGACTGTGAAAAAATTACTGATAAAAAGGCATATAGAAGATATCAACTACAACAAAAGAGAGAAGAGCGAAAAAGACAAATTAGGGGCGAAGAACAGGAATTAATTGATTACGATCAGGGGGATGCAGCTTACAAGGAGCAGCAGCGTATATACGAAGAAATACAACGTAGAACAGAAGAAAGGGAATCGATTGACTACGATTACGATCAAGTTAGAGCTGTCAACAAAGAAAGGCAGCGTATGTATGAAGAAATACAAGAGTGAGATGAAGAAAAAGAGAGTAAAGTGGAAACTAAAAAAGCTAAATGGTACGAGGAGTACATTTTATAGGTAGAAATTTAAAATATTGAAAAACTAAAATATAGAAGAGTAAATAAAAGACGCTAGTTGGCGTCTTTTATTTATCGTTATTAATGAAATTTCACTGAGGATTTCTATTAATATTACAATATCTGGTTTTGGGATTAACTTATTAGAAAATGCTATTGATTTTATAACATTTGATAAATAACTAAAGATAATAAAAAAAATTCTTGATACCAAAATCTAAATTGTATAATATATAGGTATATTGTTATTTGTTGAATTCCGTTTATTCCCACGCCTTATGTGTTGTGGTTGAGTTGCAGAAGCAAGTGGTGTTCTTGTTTCAATTGTGAAAGGGCTTCTTTGAGCCGATTAGTGCATATATAGCTTATTTTGTTATGCACATTTTTAATCGACTTGAAGAAGCCCTTTTTATGTTGTTTTCAAGTTGCAGGTGGGGTTATTTATGATTCATAACATAAAAAACAAAATAAAATAATGTTTGAATAGTATTAGTTGAACTAAAAGAGTAATCTAAAGAGCTGGATGATATATTGATTAATATAGATAAATTATTAGAGAGTACGAATAAAGAACTACGATGTAAATTATGTGATGGTAGTTTATACAGGGGAAAAGGAAGAACTAAGTGATATGAATACTTGGATCTTCCTTTTTTATTGCAATTAGAAATCTGGTAAGAAAAATTATGCGTATAGAAAATAGTTTAGGGACAGAACTTTATTCAAAACTAACAAGTAGAAGAAAAATGAAAAAATAGATTCAAAGATGAATAGTTCGAGTACGGTTAATTTACAGAATAGAGAGTAAAAAAACATGTTTACAATGGTATTTATTGGTCTGTTTTGATATGTACTTCTGATAGTTTGTAATTCTAGAAAAAAGAAAGGGAATCTGCTTAGTTCCTATACATTAGTTGAATGGAATAATAGATAACTAGGACGTATATAAAATCTATTTCCTAGTTGTATTTTTTTAGATAAATAGCATGAAGTACAGTATGTTCTCACTCATTTGTATAAGGATAAAATAGATTTTTATTTTTATACAAATGAGTGAAACAGAACGATTCACCATATAAGAATATTCGACTATAATGAAAAATTGTACGTCATTGTAATATTAAGATGTTTTAAGATTAAAGTGATTATTAGTCATAAAATATGAGTTTCGAGACCTCAGCGAAATATTGCAATGCTTTATATACATGAGATTGTAAAAAATTATTTTATTAAAATTACTGGAGGCTGATGAAATATGATAATAGATCATATAAGCAACAATGTAGTAAAAAAATTGGAACAGACGGTGCGCTATGAAAAGAAACAGGTACAGGTATTACGTGTAAGTAAAAGTAGTTCTAATATGCACGTTTACATGATTTTTCCGGAATTCTCAGAGGTTAAAATTTTAAATACCGATTTAGATGAATATATAGAAAATATATCAACAAGTCTGAAATATGTCATTGATCGCAAGTTAAGTCTACAAGAAATTGAAAAACAAAATCATTCTTTCATTATGACATGCGCAGTCGAGGAAGATGGTGTTATAGATGATGAAACGATTCATTTTAATACGACATATGTCAAGCCACCAACACTTGCGAGCAAGGTATTTAAGCTAGTGTGTGGTTTAGGAAATCGTTTGAATAGCTTAAAAGAGTTACATATAACAGTATTAAATAATAATATTAATCGAATTGAAATTGAGTTTTACAATGAAAATGAAACATATGTAGCAGTAGAAAAAGAAGAAATTGCAAATGCGATTATGGGGGCATATACAAAAGCGAATATCTATTATTCAGCAGATCTGCGTTATGTTGCGGAAGGAAATGAAATCAAATTAAAGAGCGTTAAGCCCAAATTAGCGGGTGATGTGTTGTGAAGCGAGAAAAAAGGATGATGGGGATTTTACGTACATTTGTTTTTATAATCCTAGTACTCATACCTTTACATACAGCTCATGCATCTGTAAAAGTGGATTTTAATGAATTAAAGGGAAATGATGTTTCGTCATCTTTTAAAGAAGGATTAAATAATCGAAAAAAAACGACAGGCACAGACGATTCATTTGGGTCATCAATTATACAAAAAATTGAGGGTATGTATGTACCAGCTTTTAAAGTAGGGGTAAATATCTTCTCTATCTCTTTCATATTAGGTGTTATTGTCATGGTTATGGCGTTAATTACAAAGAATGGTCAATGGATGAAGTGGGCAACTGGGAGTATGATTTTCTCGTTCGTTAGCATGATGGCGATGAGATTAAGTGTATATTTCTTATTTAGTTCAGATGTATTTTCGTTTATGAACATTTTTACGGATTTTTTAGATCTGTTTAAATCAACGGCACTTATTTTTACACCCTTTATGTTAATTGCAGGTATACGTTTACGAAGAATTCATGAGAGTACAAAACAACCTGAGTATTATCGTTGGTCTAATCGCGTTATAACAGGATCTTGTTTATTGTGTATGTTAGCCGTACTGGCTCCATGGTTATTTGCGAATATGTAAAGAAGTATATATGCAAAAGGTACTGAATGCTCATTCAGTACCTTTTAACTATCCATCTCATTTTTTCTTTCTTATTCTATAAGTATTTCCTCTGGTATAAGGGGTAATATGCCACTTAAGCAAACTGTTATATATAAAAGATTGTTCATCTTGGTTATAAACAGTAAGGGTTTCATGCTCTTCATTATTGAGGATAATTCGTTGGATTTTTAATTGTTTTTGGTTGCAAATAAATTCCTTTATTTGATAGAGATTATGTATCGGTAATCTTTCGATATACAGACAACTACGCTTTAACATATAGAAAATGATTGCCATTTGTAGAATGAACAGAACTTGTAGTAGAGCTGGTATGCCTGCAAAACAGACGAGGAAGATAGAAACTAAAATAATATTTAAATTAGAAATTCATACCTCGTATTTAATAATAACTTAATTTATTTTGATAGGAGTGCTTGTTTTGAAAAGAAATCCAGAATATACCGCTTTACGTAATTCTATCTTGATAGGTTGGCTGCTCACAATTATTGTTATGGGCTTATCTATCTATTTTTCTTCTATTGTATATTTATTAATTGGATGTTTCATTTTGTCATTGAAATATGGATTAACGGGCACTATAAAGAATGTAGAAAAGCGATTGCCAACTTGGGCTAATTTTGGAGTGATTGAAAAGCCAGTGAATCGGAGGGTGACAAGACCGTTTCAATTTCGGGGCGGACTCATTGTTTCATTAGCATTAGGATTCATAGAGATGGTGATAAAAGGTTTATGTATCTCATATTATATTTTAGGATTAGAAACCCATGTATATCGTTTAATGCGTAGAAACACAAGAGTGTGAAAAGGGGGCTTATATTATGAAAGTATTAATATTTGAATTAATTCTAATTGTGCTTCTAATACCGATAAACATTATGATAAAAAAACATGCTCCAAAATGGAAAGGGAAAGCCGGAGAAAAGATGGTAAAACGTATATTAAGAAAATTAGATCACGAAAGGTATCGGGTGTTATATGATGTGACGGTTCATACAGAGTATGGTGATACAACTCAAATTGACCATATTGTTATTGCGGAAACAGGTATATTTGTTATAGAGACGAAGAACTATGAGGGCTGGATCTATGGAAGTGAGAAGGCAGCAAGGTGAACACAAGGTATTTTTAGAAAGAAACACTCTTTTCAAAATCCATTTAGACAAAACTATAAACACATGAAAGTAATTGAATGGGTGATGGAACAACAGCTGCCGTGTATTTCTATTGCAGCGTTTCATCCAAAATGCAGCCTAAAAAGAGTAAATGTTCATTCTAAAGATAAACATGTCCTATATTATAACGATCTAAAAAAATGTATTGAATCCTATATTGATGTGAAATTAACAAAAGACGAGGTCGAGCATATCTACCAAACTATTTTGCAAGCAAATATTACTGATAAAGATATTGAAAATAAACATGTGAAGTATTTACAGAATAAGTTTGCTAAACAATAAGAAATGGAGAAAGAAACAATGGTATATATAATGATTTTTACAATAATATCCTTAGTTTCCATCTGTTATAACAAGAGGTATTACAAATTAAAAGGGGATCTAAAAGATTTTGTAACGGAAAGAAATGATTAGAAGACTTTTAATATAATATTTTAATAATGTGCAGTTCGCTAATGGTAATATTTGTAATTGATTTTTATATTGATTTTGTAAATAATAAGCTATGGATTTCTAAAAAACTATATATAAAGGAATAAAGGTGTAATTATGTATTTTTTACAAAATTTAAAAGTGAAATATAAATTATTCTCACTTATCTCATTAGCAGTCTTGGGCATGGTAATTATGAGCTGTGTAGCAATTTATTCTATTAATCAGATTAAGAACGATACAGAGGTTGTAGTAGATGATTATCAATATTCTACAATTTTATTAGAAAGAATGCTTCGTACACAAAATTCTTTAGAGTATAACTTGCTAGAATTAATTACAGTGTCACAAAATGAGGAGACAAATAAAGAAGATATTATTAGTCATATTGAGAAGGACTTTAAAAAATATGATTCCTTATTAAAAGAATATGATGATGGCTTCAATTTAAGTAAGCAAGAGGATGAGCTGTTTCTGAAGATGAAGAAATCTTTGCCAAGTTATATGGAGACATATAAGAAGTTGTTTGACAAAGCGAAGGTAAAAAATGAACCTCAAATGATAAATGAATTTCAAAAGGAATTAAAACCAAAGGGAGTAGAGTTAGCTGGTTATGCTGTAAATCTAGAAACGTATGTTTCAAACTTAGCTGATCAAGTATTTAAAGATTCTCAAAAAATGATTGATCGATTCGTTATTACCTTTATCATTCTTGTAGTAGTTACTACAATCGTTATATGCATAGTAAGTTATATTATTAGCAAGCTTATAGTTGCCCCTTTACAAACGGTTAGTCGTATGATGGAAAGAGCGAAAGAAGGAGATTTAACCGTACATGGTGATTATACTGCTAAGGATGAATTAGGTGTATTAGTAAGTAATTTTAACGAGATGATTGCAGGGCTAAGAACAAATATGCAAGAAGTAGAGAATAATATTCAGCTTTTATTCCAACATGCAGACGGAGTAGTATCAGCATCAGAAGTATCTAGTAGTGCAGCGAAGAAAATCACTATGGATATTGAAGAAGTTGCAAATGGTGCAGAGAGTCAAATGCAAGCAATGGAACAAACTGCGGGTGCGATGGAAGAGTTGACACAAGGAATGCAGAGTATAGTCAATACATCATCCTCTGTAAATGAATTATCTGCTCAATCAGCATTAGATGCAGAGAATGGTAACAAATTAATGAAACAAATGATTCAACAGATGGATACAATCCAAAATTCGGTACATAGCGGTGTGAAACAAGTAGAGACTATGAAAGAACAATCAGAAGAAATTGTTAAAATCATTGATGTGATGCAAGGTATTACCTCTCAGATTAATTTATTAGCATTAAACGCCGCAATTGAGGCTGCACGTGCTGGAGAAAGTGGTAGAGGATTTGCAATTGTGGCAAATGAAGTGCGGAAATTAGCAGAACAATCTAGTGATTCTGCAAAACAAATTGAGAATCTTATTACTCAAGTTATGGGAACAACGAACCATACGGTAGATATGATGGGGAAAGTAGATAATGAGGTACAGGCAGGTACACAAGTAGTAATGCACACAGAAAAAGTATTTGGAACAATTACAGAAAAAGTACAGCAAGTATCTGAGCAAATTCAAACGGTATCTATGTCTACAGATGAAATTGCAGCGAGTAGTGAGGAGATTTCTGCTTCTGCAGAAGATATGGCTCAAATTTCCCAAAGATCATCTGACCGAACGGATAGGGTAAAAGAGTCTATTCAACAGCAAGAAAAATCTGTTCAAGAGATTTCAGTTTCAATTGAACATCTGCACAGTGCAGCAGGGAGATTAAAGCAGATTGTTTCCCAATTTACTCTTCAAAATTAGTAGTGTATGTAAGTCTATAAATTATTGGGACCGCTCTTAATAAACAAAAAATCATCCTTTTTTTACAAAGGATGATTTTTTATTGAGGAAAATTTGGATTCATCCCTTTGTTTTTCTCAATACGTTATTGTTACTCTGTTTTTTTATTGCAGCCTTTCATCCAAAATGCAGTATAAAAAGGGTGAATGTTTCTTCTAAAGATAAGCATATCTTATAGTATAACGATTTAAAAAAATGTATCGAATCCTATATTGATGTGAAACTGACAAAAGACGAGGTCGAGCATATCTACCAAACTATTTTGCGAGCAAATATTGACGATAAGGATATAAAGAAGAAACATGTGAAGTATTTACAGAATCAGTTTGCTAAACGATAAGAAATGGAGAAAGGCCAATGTTATATGTAGTAGGGTTTATCGTAATCTCTGTAATAGCTATTCGTCTTAACATGAAGTATTACAAGTTAAAAGGAGATTCAAAAAATCTTATGAAAAGAATAAATAAGTAGTTAAGAATGGTAAAATTAGTAAACTATATGAATATAAAATCCACCTGGAAAATTTCAGAGAACAGAATTATATAAGTAAAGCGCAATTGAAAATAGGCTAGGAGTTTTTCTTTAAAAACGGAAACTACTTATTTAAAAATAAGTAGTTTCCGTTTTTTATGGAATTAATACTTGATATACTAATTCATTATCAGTCATAGTTGGGCATGACTGCCAAGAAGGAACAAATCTATGCCAATATTGCTGCGTCCAACCATTTTTATAAATACATAATTTCCAACGATAATGTGGATGATGTGAATAATCATCACGTTCATAATCATAACCTGAAAATTCAGGTTGAATGTATAAATTTGTCACCATAATCCTCCCCCTATAAAATTTAAGTATTTAAAGCATTTTATTAGGTATAGATGTCCAAAGTTATAATAGAAATGCCTAAATTTAAAAAACACTTTATAAACAATTCAATAATTAACTTAAATTGAATAGAATTTTATAAATCACATAAGTATGACTTTGACAAGTAATGCTAGGAATAAAGGTATAAATAGTACCATGGCAAGTTTGATTGCTATGTCATTCATAACTGGACTTAATTGCTCGAAATTAATTATGATATTCACCTAACTTCCTTTAAATCACTATATATTTATAATGTAATTCATGTTACTTTGTCCATAAAAAAAGACACTCATTTGAGTGCCTTTTCTTCGACTTGTTAATCACTTTAAATTTAATAAGATGTATACGAACTACCACCCAAATACAATCATATCATATTTTTCAAAAAATGAAAGCAGATTCTTTAACTTACTTAATTACTTTTTCCATTACTTCTTTATATTTGTTAAATTAGGCATCTTCCATGTCACCATTCATTTGTAAAAGAAAATTACCTTTTGCATAAATATGAGAGAATAAAATTTGATTACTGTTACCTAAATCGTTATAGTACTTTTTCGTTTGTTCAAGATCCTCTTTGTTTTTAAACTCAAATATTCTACCGCCACTATCTTCTCCTAGTGCTGGAACAAGAATACGTTTCGCTCCTTTTCTAGTATTCCCAAATTCTTTTTCCGGTAGATCACTAGGCTGTTCTGCTTCAAGCCCTGCAGCCTTAAATTCTTCAATTACTTTGCCTTGCTAGTCAACGATTTTATACTATCACAAGCTGCTAAACCAAATAATAGAAAAGTACCAATAAGAAATACTGATAATTTTTTTAACATATCTATGCGTTCCTCCTACTGTAGATAAATCCTTCGATATCATAACACACTATTAATTAATAAATCACAATATTTGTATAATATGTATTTACGGAACATTTTTTTCGAATTAGAAGAATGTCCTTACATTTATGATAAACAATCGTTTTTTTTTATTAGAACATTAGTTCAATTTGAATTAATCCTCATTGCCATTCTATTTTCGCTGGATATTGTTGTGAAAAAAATGTACCAAAATGAAATGGTAAAGCTGGAGAGAAATTAGTGAAACGTATATTAAGTAAATTAGATTCGAAAAGTTACTTTACTATATGTTACATAATGTGACGGTTCATACAGAGTATGGTGATACAACGCAAATTGACCATATTGTTATCGTGGAAACCAGTTTATTTGTTGTAGAAACGAAGAATTATGAGGATTGGATCTATCGGACTGGAAAAGCAGCAAGGTGGATACAGGGAATTTTTAGAAAGGAATTCTCTTTTCAAAATCCATCTCGCCAAAACTATAAACATATAAAAGCCATTGAATGGGTAATGGAACAACAGCTGCCGTGTATCTCTATTGCAGCATTTCATCCAAAATGCAGCTTCAAGAGGATGAATGTTTCTTCTAAAGATAAGCATGTCTTATATTATAATGATCTAAAGAAATGCATCAAATCCTATACAGACCTGCAACTTACTAATGACGAGGTTAATTATATTTATCAAACTATGCTGCGAGCAAAGATTATGGATAATGGTATTGAAAAGAAACATGTGAAGTATTTATAGAATAAGTTCGCTAAACAATAAGAAATGGAGAAAGAGAGATGTTATATGTAATAGGGTTTTTAGTAATCTCCATAGTAGCTATTCGTCTTAACATGAAGTATTACAAGTTAAAAGGAGAACCAAAGGATTTTGTGAAACTAGTAAATAAATAGTTGCGAACATTTAATTGAATAGAAATAAAAAGGCCCACGTACTGATATAATCCCTTATAGTAGACAGGAAAAAGAAAGCACATTAACCTGTTTATTATGGAGGGGATTTTTCTATGGGGAAAATCAGAGTCACTTACGATGTAGAATCTAAGAAAAAAGCTGTAGATTTATACTTGAAAGAAGGCATGATTTATAAAACCATTGCGAAAGAATTAGGTATTCATCACTCGGTTGTAAGTCGTTGGGTGAAAAACTTTGAAGCTGAAGGGATTAAAGGGTTAGAAGAAAAACGTGGGAAAGCGAAAGGACCAAGTCTAGGTAGACCAAGAACAAAACCAGAAGATTCGGAAGCTAAGATTAGATGATTAGAAGCCGAGAATGAAATGTTAAAAAAGCTCTTAGGGATGTAAAGGGAGGTATGCAAGCTATATCCAAAACGAGAAAGTTTGAAGTTATACTTGAGATGTTAGAAAAAGGATATACAGTTATCCTATTATGTGCCATTGCTGGTGTAACTCGAAGTGGATATTATAAATGGATAAAGCGGCACTTTGTGCCTTCTGAAAAACAACTAAAAGATGCTCAAATCAAGAAAAAGATATTGGAGTGTCATAAAAAATTAAGAGGAATTTATGGATACAGAAGAGTGCAAGTTTGGCTCAAAGTCACATATAACCGTCATTTGAATCATAAGCGCTTACAAAGATTAATGAATGAATTAGGCATCAAAGCCGTAATTAGAAGAAAAAGACCTTATCACGGAAAAAAAGAGGCCTATGTGATTTCATATAACCATCTAAATGGAGACTTTCAAGCTTCAAGACCAAATGAGAAGTGAGTAACGGATATAACCTACTTGATTTTCAATGGACAACGCCTGCACTTATCAGCTATTAAGGATTTGTACAACAATGAAATTGTTGCCTATGAAACCAGTCGTAGAAATGACTTGAAACTTGTGTTAGATACACTTAAAAAGGCAAAGAAAAAACGAAATGTAACGGGAATCCTCTTACATAGTGATCAAGGGTCTCAATATACATCTTGTCAATATAATCAATTACTTAAAAAATATCAGATGAAGGCAAGTATGTCTCGAAGAGGTAACTGTTGGGATAATAATGCTTGTATGGAAAACTTTTTCAGTCACTTTAAAGCAGAATGCTTTTATTTATATTCCTTTCACAAAGCGGATGAGGTTAAATTTGCCGTGCGCAAATATATACATTTTTATAATCATCAAAGATTTCAAAAGAAATTAAATAACTTGAGTCCATATAAATATAGAACTCAGGTTGTTTAGCTGCGCTTTTTAAATCCTGTCTACTTGACAGGGATCACTGCATACATGGAGCCTTTTTTATTTCTATTAAATTAAAGTCGTTTGGATTAATGCCTGTTCTATGTGGTTTAATAAAGTATTTAACAGTGATTCGCTATTAATTTCCTCATCCCCATATTTCAAATTCTTAACACAAATAGGTTCTGTGGCAATTGTAATTATCTTGGCATTTCTAATTAGGTTATAAAAGATATCATAGTTGTCGGGCTGAATTGACTTTAACGTATGGAAATAGATATACTTTGGATCTCCAACTTAGTAGAACACGCGATCACTAAGCTACTTATACGTTTATGAAGCGATTGGTCAAAGATTTTGGAGAAACAACAGTTCTCACAACAGACAGGGCTTCAGCCTTACTTTGTGCGTTCAAAAAACTGAAAAAGAACGACCTTTATAAGCGTACAAAACATTGCGCCGTTAAGTATCTCAATAACCTGATTGAACAGGATCATCGACATATAAAACGTCGCTTTACCAAATCTTCTGGATTCCAAAACATTCGTCATGCTTCACGTACCTTGAAAGGTATTGAAACCGTTCATGCTATATATAAACGAAAACGAAGTTTGCAACCACCAAACTTCGTTTTTTCGACGTATAATGAATTACAACAATTACTAACGATTTCATAAAATCCATCTGCAATCATACTAACTTTTTCTCTGTTAAGAAACTTTGTAACAGAACTGTGTAAAAAGGATGGCATGTATTTTAATAAAAATTCTTTTGGATCAATGTTTGAGAAAAAGTTTTAATCAATCTTTTTTTATGAAAATCAAATTAACAATTAAAATAGAGACAGCCATTTTGAACAAACATTGATCGAAATGGCTGTTTTTCATTTTCCACAAAATAAGGCTACATCCAATATTTTTAATCAAACTTTATTTTAAAGCTAAATTAGGTCGTTCTTTATCAGTTTATAAGGTTAAGGGGAGGTTCATAGTATTTGGTCCACTTCTCGTATTAATAGCTTTGTATATTAACTGTTGGTTAATTTCAATCGAATGTTTTCTCCTTTATATTATAAAAGCTTCTTCTATTTTGGTAACTTTAAGTGTGAAAATACTTTTAACAGATATCTAAATTTACCAAAAGGCTAAATGGATAGAATATGATACATTCTTCAATTGTAAATTTTGTCGTTTATTGTCGGAATAAAAAGTTTTGAAAAATTGGATATTCGCTGGATATTCACTAGTAAATTTTGGTATAATCATTCATGTGGTTAAATTCAGACAGATTACACTCTTTTGTATGTTTAATTTAGAGTGAAGATTAAGTTTTTTTCTTTGTTTAGAAATAATGGATAATAAATGCTTTATATGGGAATATATAGTTGGTATTTATTGTTAATAGTGACATTATACTGTTTAAAAAAAGGATTATAGCAGTGAAACTTTATGGTTGGTATAAGTCTAAAAGATAATCGAGGATGAGAACATGAATATGTAGTCTCTTTCTTAAGATTTAGTATTTTACAAATGACTTTTTAATAAAAAAGCATTGGAAAATATCACGATTTGTATTTCAACTACCATATTCAATTTTATATTATAACTTTATCATTTGGGAGTATGTAGGGAAGGGGTCTCAGTTCCATGGAGTATTTTTTTTAAGAGATTAAACGATAGAGGATACTTTAATGTATGCTGAATATTTCAGTGAAAGAGATTTGCTATATTAATACATAGGTTAGGCTGGTAGTTTTATAGAAAGAAAGGAGGGTAAATGGATCAACTTACTCCGACAAATGACATATTTAAGAGAAAATAGAAGGTGTATTTTATCCGTTTATTTTTATAATCTAAAATAAATATATAATCAACTGAAAACCACGTGTAGAAAAATACGGAATTAGATATGGGCAGCATTGGAACTTTTAGAAACAAAGATTTGAATGTAATGTATTTGTATTCAATAAAAATAAGTATAGTCTTGCTTTTATGAAGTTAGATAACTAGTAAACTAAGAAATTTTCAAAAAGGAAAAATCAAATAAAAAGATTGGAGAGTAAATATGTATAGAACGTTTATGCAATCAAAAATTCATTGTGCACGTGTAACCGAATCAAATCTTAATTACGTTGGAAGTATCACCATAGATCGTGAAATTATTGATGCACTGGGGATTTTACCTAATGAAAAAGTACAAATCGTAAATAATAATAATGGAGCACGTTTTGAAACTTATGTTATTCCTGGGCCACCTGGGGAAAAAGATATATGCTTAAATGGTGCTGCAGCAAGACTTGTGCAAAAAGGGGATGTAGTAATAATAATATCTTATGCTCAAGTTCATCAAGATGAGTTAGGTAAATTTCGCTCACATATAGCAATAATGGATGAGGATAATAATATTGTTAGAATTATAAATGAAGAATTAGCGAATAGCGTGGTATAAGAAGTGCAATTAAAAAAAGAAGTTTATCGTGTTGATTCTATTTATAAGGAATTTAATAAAGGAAAGAAAGTTGCCAACTCTGATGTTTCTTTTACGATACACCAAGGGGAGATTTTTGGATTACTAGGGCCAAATGGTGCAGGTAAATCAACTCTAATTAAACAAATGGTAGGACAATTAAAACCAACTAAAGGAAAGATTTATTTATATGGTCAAGATGTTTTACAAGATAGTTATTATGTAATGAACAATGTAGCATATTATTCTCAAGAAACATTTGCCTTACATAAATTAAAGGTTCATGAAGCAATTTATTTTACTGCCATGCTAAGAGGTGTTAAAAATCAGGAGGCCAGAAATGAAACTGAGGAACTGCTAGAACTATTGGACTTAACTAAATTACGGAATATGTATGTGAAAAATTTATCAGGTGGTCAAAGAAGAATGGTTGGTTTTGCTACTTGCCTTACAGGTAAACTACCAATACTCATATTAGATGAGCCAACTAATGATTTAGATCCGGTTAAGCGAAATATGGTATGGAACTTGCTTCAAAAAAAGAATCGTGAGGAAGGTACAACCATTATTTTAGTAACACATAACCTACTAGAAGCGGAAAAAATAGTTGATCGTATCGCTGTTATTAATCGTGGTAAAGTGATTGCTGTTGATTATGTAGGGCGATTAAAGCAGAGTGTAGATCAACGATATAAGTTAGAAATATCCTCTATGTTTGAGGAAGGAGATAAACTGAAAACAAATATGTCGAAATATGGGGAGATACAAATCCTAACTGAAAATCGTTTTAGAGTGTTGATTCCAAATAAAAAATTAAAAAGTGTTATAGGTGAAATTATTCAATATTTAGAAGTAGTAAGGTGTGAAGAGTATCGAATTATACCACCAAGCCTTGAAGATGTTTATTTACATTATGAGGGAAGAGACTAATATGAATACGAAATCTCATGCTTACGAAATTCCAAATAAAAAGACAAAAGTATTCAAAAAGTTTGTGAAACATTTTGTTGATTTTTATATATTAGCACGAATTCAATGGGGAATTATTAGGGATACTTGGTATTTGATTGTGTTTATGGCATCCATGTTTCCTTTTACATCACTATTTTTTTTAAAAGTTTTTAATGAGGATGCTTCTTTAGAGACAATTACGAGAATCATCGTTGGTAACATTGTGTTTGCAATTGTCCTTATGGGCTTAACCAGTGTAGCACAGGATATTTCCCATGAAAAAAATCAGGGACATTTTATTTATTATGCTTCTTTACCTATTTCTAGAATAACGTTTATTTTATCTGTTTTATTAAAGGGCGTCTTATCTGCTATACCTTCTATTATCATCTTGGCAATTGTTGGCCAATCAATGTATGGCATTACACTCCAATTTCATATTGGAATAATCCCAGTCATACTTTTTGGTATACTAAGTTGCGTTGGTGTCGGAGTTTTGATTGGTTTTTGGTCAAGAACTCCACAGGTTGCAGCTATTTGTGGACAAGTTGCAATGATGTTTATTACTTTTATGAGTCCTGTAATGGTAGAAATTGAATCACTACCTTCGATTATACAGTATATTTCATATGTATTACCGACAACATATTTGTCAGAAGCACTTCGACTACTATTTCAAGGTATTTGGTCTACCGCCGTTATACAGGATTTAATCGTGTTAATTGTGTTTAGTTTATTTTCAATTTTACTAATTATTAAATTTATTAAATGGAGAGAAAGTAATTAACCATTTTGATAAAGGGAGGGGATTTTGTGTCTAAACAGAGATATCCTTTGACACACCCACAAAAAAGGGTTTGGGAAACTGAAAAGTTTGTTCAACATTCTCCGATATCAAACTTAATTGGAACAATTAAAATCAAAGGTTTATTGGATTTTAATAAATTTGAACAAGCTATCAATCTATTTATACTTAAAAATGACGCTATCAGGATTCGGTTAGTAGAAAATGATGATGGAGTAAAACAGTATATTTCACCTTATCATGAGAAAAAAATTCGAATTGTTGATTTGCAACATAATAATAAAACGTTTGATGAATGGATTGCTCAAGAAACTAGTAAGCCGTTTAATTTATTGGGTTCTGATTTATTTGAATTTATAACTTTTAAAAATGGTAGCAATGAAAGTGGATTGATGGTCAAAATTCATCATATTATTTCGGATGCTTGGTCTATTCATTTAATGGGAGATAAAATTATGAAAGATTATATGGATCTATGCAATGGTCTAGAATTGAGTATGAACAAAGATCATTCTTACATGGATTTTATCACCCGTGAAAATAATTATAAATGTTCCAAACGATTTATAGAAAATGAGAAATTTTGGTTGGAGGAACTTCGTAATATACCTAAGCCAATAAGATTAAAAGAAGGAAATATAGCATTTAGAGGTACGAATGCAAAGCGAAGAACCTTCAATTTATCTTCTGAGATTACGTCAAAAATATATCAATTTTGTAAGATACATGAGATATCTGTTTTTACATTTTTTCTATCGATTCTATCGATTTATCTAAAAAGGATAACTGATCAAAATCATTTTGTCTTAGGTACAACTATTCTCAATAGAGTTAATCCGAAGGAACGTAAAACATTTGGTATGTTTGTCAGTACCATGCCGTTTAAGGTGAAGTTGAATGATGATATCACAATTATGGAATTTATGGAACAAACAAGCCGTAAGCAAATATCATTATTACGAAGACAGCAGTATCCGTTTGATTTACTAACTAGAAAATTAAGAGATAAATATAATCATACTGAACGATTATTTGATATATCCTTAACCTATCAAAATTCAAAATTGCATCTCGATAAAAACGAAGCCATAAAAGGAAAATATGAAACAAAATGGCATTTTTCAGGACATGAGATTAATTCGTTAAGTATTCATATCAGTGATCGTGAAGAAAAAAATGAGTTGATGCTTGATTTTGATTATTTGACAGAATTATTTACGGAAACGGAAATTGAAAATCATTTTAGTAGGATTGTTCAAATCATTATAAATTTATTTGTTTATGGTGATAAAAGAATATCTGAATTAGAAGTAATTTCAAAGGATGAAAAGTACCAGTTGTTAATGGAGTTCAGTGGTGAGAAGTCAGAATATGATAGAACAAAAACGATTCATCAGTTATTTGAAGAACAAGTAACCAAAACACCAAACAAGACTGCGGTTGTGTTTGGTCATCAAAAACTAACTTATCAACAATTGAATAATCGGGCAAATCAGCTTGCACGTTTATTGCAAAAAAAAGGTGTTCAACCTTTGACACGTGTCGGAGTTATGGTTGATCGCTCAATTGAAATGTTGGTCGCTATTTTTGGGATAATGAAAGCTGGTGGGACGTACATTCCAATTGATCCTAATTATCCAACTGGTAGAATTAATTACATGATTAATAATAGTTGTATAAAACTATTATTAATTAATTCGCAGATTCATAATGTGGAATTTGATGGTTGGAAAATAAACCTTACAGATTTGAGAATTGATCAAGAAAGTGAAGAAAATTTACCTAATTTAATGAACGCTCATGACGCTGTTTACATAATCTATACATCTGGATCGACTGGGAGACCAAAAGGTATTAGTATTGACCATCAATCCTTACATAATTTTATTCATGGATTTACTCATACAGTTGATTTTTCTTCAAATCAAACAATTCTATCCCTTACTTCTATGTCTTTTGATCCATTTGTAGTGGAATCTTTTCTTCCACTGTCTTTAGGAATGACAGTTGTTATTGCAGATGAAGAACAAAGGAAAAACCCGGAGAAAACAAAGAATTTAATTCGACAGCATGAAGTGGATGTTATCCAACTTACACCGTCACGCTTACAACTTTTGCTAGAGGATGAAAATAATAATTCTTTGCATTATTTACAAATGGTACTAGTTGGCGGAGAGGTGCTGACAAAAAGTCTAGTTCAAAAGCTGAAACAAAGAACAAATGCGAAGCTTTATAACATTTATGGCCCAACGGAAACAACTGTATGGTTAACCGTCAAAGAAATGGATGCTTCTCCTAAGCTGATAACGGTTGGAAAGCCAATTGCAAACAAAGAAATATATATTCTCGATAAAAATGAACAGTTACAACCAATAGGAGTGATTGGTGAGTTATGTATATCAGGTGAGGGAATCGCAAATGGGTACCTTTCAAGTCAAGGTCTCCCACCATCTGTATTTGTGGAGAATCCATTTAAACCAAACCAAAAAATGTATAAATCAGGAGATTTAGCAAGATGGCTACCTAACGGGGAACTAGAACTTATTGGTAGAAATGATGATCAAGTGAAAATTCATGGCATACGAATGGAATTAGGAGAGATTCGAAACCAGATTATGAGTCATCCAAAAATCGATGAGGCGGTTGTTGTTGTTAAAAAGTATAATGAAGAGCAACATCTTTGTGCATATTATATAGCCAAAGAACCTGTTTCGTTGGAAGAAATCAGGGGATATTTAACATTCAATTTACCAAGTGCGATGATTCCAACATATTTCTTTCCACTCAATCAAATGCCGTTAACAGCAAATGGTAAAGTTGACAAAAAAAACTTACCACTTCCATATGCAAAAAATCAATTGAAGAATGTTTATACAGCCCCAAGGAGTGATATTGAAATAAGATTAACTAAGATTTGGGCAAGGATTTTTGATAAAAACTTCTTGGAAATTGGTATTAACGATCATTTTCTTGATTTAGGTGGTCACTCATTAAAAGCGATTGAGCTAGTAACTAGTGTACAAAAAGAATTTCAGGTCGATTTATACATTAAAGATATATTTCAATATACAACGATTAAACGTTTAGCTGAATATATAGAATCAGCAGCCCTTGTAGAGCAGGAAAAAATAATGCCTGTTGCGTATCGAAGTAATTATCCTGCTTCAAGCTCTCAAAAACGCTTATTTATTATTAATCAAACTAACAATACAACAAATTATAATATGCCAGGCGTTTTCGAAATCCATGGTGAAGTGAATGAAGAGCAAATAAATGAGATTTTCCAAAAAATCATTGAAAGGCATGAAGCTTTTCGAACATCTTTTAGAATTGTTGATGGTATCACAGTACAAGAAATTCATCGTAATGTAAATTTCCATGTCAGATCAATAATGTTACAAAATCTTGACTCTACAGAATTGATTCATTCGTTGATTCAACCATTTGACCTATCGAAAGCACCATTACTTCGTGTGTACTTGATTCATGTACAAAAAGATAAATGGTTGTTATTTGTTGATATGCATCATATTATCTCAGACGGTACATCCATAAAAATCCTGATTGAAGATTTTATTCAGTTATATGAAGGTAAGAGTTTGTCACCACTTAAAGTACAATATAAAGATTTCTCTAATTGGCAAGAAACATATTTGCTTTCAAATGCCATGAAGAAACAGGAAGCTTATTGGTTAAATGTTTTTTCAAAAGAGATACCCGAATTAAATCTTCCAATAGATAGAGCAAGACCATCCATTTCTTCATATGAAGGAGACCATCTAACATTCGTGATAGAACGTGGATATCTTTCTAAATTAAAAGAGATTGCAAGAAAGCAGGAAGCAACATTATTTATGGTTGTTTTTTCGATTTACAATATCCTGTTAGCTAAGTACAGTGATCAAGAGGATATCACGATAGGTATTCCAGTTGTTGGTAGGAAAAATAATGAAGTTAAAGATGTTATTGGAATGTTTGTAAATACATTAGCTATAAGAAGTTATCCAGATTCAAAGATGCAATTTAAAGAATTTTTAGGGCATGTGAAAGATAATTTACTAAAAGCATATGAAAACCAGGAGTATCCATTCGAAAATCTAATCAATATGCTTGATTTACCTTTTGATAGAAGTAAATCACCTTTATTTAATACTATGTTTACGATGCAAGATACAAAATTTGATTCCCTAACCGTGGGAGATTTATCAATTCATCCTGTTGAGGTAAATAATAAAGGTATAAAATTTGATTTGGGTTTTGAGGTAAAAGAAAAAACGGAAGAGCTTGAAGTGAAAATAGAATATAGTACAGAACTGTTTAATCGTGAAACAATACAAAAAATAAAAAGATATTTTATGGAAATTGTTGACCGAGTTACCAATGAAACAACTGTACTATTATCGGATATACAACTGTTAAGCAAAGAGGAACAAAATAAACAAATTTATGAGTGGAATAACACACAACAATTAATCGATATATCAAAAGGATATCATGAACGATTTGAGGAACAGGTGAGTCGTACGCCAAATAATGTTGCGATAATTGAAAATCATCGTTCCCTAACTTATAAAGAAGTAAATGAGAGAGCTAATCAAATTGCTCGCTATTTACGGTCAAATGGTATAGCGTCTGAGAGTATTATTGGAATCATGCTAGAACGATCATCCGAAATGATTGTTGGAATACTAGGGATTTTAAAAGCTGGTGCAGCCTATTTACCAATCAATCCGACTTTACCTTTAGAAAGAATAAATTACATCATTCAGGATAGTAAAATAAACATCTTATTAACAAATGGTTCTGTGGAGCAAGATATTATATTTTCAGGATCAATTATAGATATGAATGATAGCGAAATTGAGCAACTAGATAACAAAAATCTTCATCTTGTTACAAAACCTAATAGTCTTGCATATGTCATTTACACCTCGGGGTCAACTGGTAAACCTAAAGGAGTAATGATTGAACATCAATCTCTAATTAATAGGATTCAATGGATGCAGAGTAAATACCCTTTAACAGAAGCTGATATTATTATGCAAAAAACACCGTTTACTTTTGATGTATCTGTATGGGAATTGTTATGGTGGTCCTTATATGGCGCTAAAGTATATATGCTTCCACCAAATGGTGAAAAAGAACCAGTAGTGATTTGTGAAGCAATTGAGAAGCATGAGATTACTGTTATGCACTTTGTGCCAACAATGTTTACTATGTTTTTGGAACACCTGAAAAATTATAAAGAATCTTATGACTTTAGTCACTTGAGGAGAATATTTACTAGTGGAGAAGCATTATTGAACACCCATGTTACTGCGTTTTATGAATATTTAAATAAACAGTTTGGAACGAGATTAACGAACTTATATGGGCCAACTGAAGCAACGATTGATGTTTCTTATTATGATTGTGATGATGTTACGACATCTATTATTCCAATTGGAAAACCTATATCAAATATGTCTCTTTATATTTTGAATAAACATTATCAAATACAACCTGTTGGAGTAGAAGGAGAGCTGTATATAGCGGGAATTGGACTTGCTAGAGGATATTTAAATCGAAAAGAATTAACAGATGAAAAATTTATTGAGAATCCATTTATTACAGGAACAAAAATGTATCAAACAGGTGATATTGCGAGATATTTGCATGATGGAAATATTGAATATTTAGGGCGTACTGATGAACAGGTAAAAATACGAGGAAATCGTGTGGAAATAGGGGAAATTGAAACAAACTTAATTTCACATGAAGAAATAGTGGATGCAGTTGTAATTTCAGTACAGGATGAAAATGGTAGTCATGAATTATATGCGTATTATATTGCAAATCAATCCATCTCTAATTTGGAGTTACGAAACTATCTATCTAAAATGTTACCAGATTATATGTTGCCTACTATGTACGTTTGTATAGACAGTATTCCATTTAATGCAAGTGGGAAGGTTGATCGCAAAGCCCTGGTGCAGTTGAAGGATATCACGAAGAGTAGAAAATACGTAGCACCAAGGAACGAAGTTGAACAAAGGTTAACAAAGCTCTGGGCTGATTTTCTTAATATAGATGCACAACAAATTGGAATTACGGATAGCTTTTTTGAATTAGGTGGTCATTCTCTTAAAGCTGTATCCATCATTTCTAAGATATATGAAGAATTTGGTGTTCAATTATCGTTGAAAGATATATTCCATTCACCAACTATAAAAGAACAAGCAGAAATATTATTTCAAAATTGTAATAGGGAGAAGTACGACAAAATTGAAATTGCTAAAGAAAGAGAATATTATCCTCTTACTTCTTCACAAAAAAGTTTGTATATCTTAGAACAGATAAATAAGATGGACACTAGTTATAATCTATCAGAGGTATTGCTACTTAAAGGAGTGCTAAATAAAGACAAGTTCAGGGAGAGTTTACAGAGACTTGTGGACAGACATGAATCATTAAGAACAAGTTTCTCTTATAAAAATGGTGAACTCATTCAAGTGATACACAAAAACAAAAAAATTGAAATTATAGAAGAAAAGGGATCTTATTGTGATAGTGATAAACTAATTGAACAATTTATAAAGCCTTTTAATTTAAATAAAGCTCCGCTATTTCGAGTTAAGTTAATTAACTTCGAAGAAAATGAGTATCTATTGTTATTTGATATGCATCATATCATTGCAGATGGTATTTCATTAGACATACTGATTCGTGATTTTATTGCATTTTATCATGATACAGAATTACCAAAGCTTGAGGTACAATACAAAGATTATGTTATTTGGAAAGAAAATCTGTTGAATACAGAAAGAATGCATAGACAAGAAATGTATTGGAAAAAAGTCTTTCAAAATGAAGTTTTGCAATTAAATTTACCATATGATTTTACGAGCCCTAACCGTTTAACAGTTGAAGGGAAAACAATTTCAATAGTACTAGATAAACAGACCTCTTCAACATTACGCTCCGTTGCTGCAAGATTGGAAAAAACATTATATGTAGTATTATTCGGTGTTTATAATGTTCTCTTATCAAAATATACTGGTCAAACGGATTTTGTTGTAGGTACTCCTACTGCAGGTAGACGGCACCCGGACATGAAGAACTTAGTTGGGATGTTTGTGAATACATTAGCCATTCGGAGTTATCCTGAAAATGAAAAAACTTTCTTAGATTATTTAGAAGAATTAAATGATTTCATTCTAAATGCTTATGAGAATCAAGATTATCCATTTGAAGAGTTACTAGATGAACTTCATATTGAGAGATCTGAAAGTCAAAACCCACTATTCAATACTATGTTTGATATGAAAGTAAGTAATCATGAGATTAGTATGGATGGATTACGAATCAAAAAGTATCCATTCAATAGAGGGACTTCCAAATTTGATTTGAGTTTAGAAACGGAAGAATTAGATGAAAGCTTTATTTTCAGATTTGAATACAACACGTATTTATTTAAGAATGACACAATTCAGAAAGTAGCAGAAGACTTTTTAAAAATTTTAGAGATTGTGCTTAAGAATCCACAAATATTGTTAGCTGAGGTTCAATTAGAAAATGAAATTCAGGAATTAGAACCAGTGAGTATGGAAGACATAGAATTTTCTTTTAATGATTAGGAAAATAATTCTTGTGAAATCTTATTAATCTTCATTTTGTTTTACTTGCAAACAGTAGAGAGAGGTTTTTCTCCCTCTCTCTATTTCATCCTTATAAGGGAGGGAAGGTAATGGGTTTTTCTAAGCAAGTGTTACTAAATAGCGGAAAATACCAAAAAGAAAAGGCATACTGGCAGAAAAAATTATCAGGGAGCTTTCATCCAAGTAGGTTGCCAAGAGATTTTAAGAATACAAAACAGGTTAAACCAACAACGGCAGAAATTCAATTTAAAATCCCGGACCATATTTTTAAAAATATTTATCAAATAACAAACGGTTCAGAGGTTGGGGTATTCTTAATTGTCGCTACAGTAGTGAATGCAATTTTATATCGATACTCAAATGACGAAGATATTGTAATTGGGATTCCAGTTTTTAAACAAAAAGATGTGGGCAATTATATAAATGATAGACTAGTCATTCGAAGTAAACTGAATGAAGATATAACTTGGAAGGAGCTCCTTACACAGATTCAACAATCCGTTAAAGAAGCAAATGAGCATCAAAATTTTCCTTATGAAGAAGTATTTAAAGTAATCAATGATACATACTTCATAGATAATTCCCTATATAAATTACTTTTGAGGTTTGAAAATTTACATCACAATGTTATTCACAATATGATGGAACAGGATTTGATTTTTTCCTTCCAACTTACTGATATCCAATTATTATCAACTATTCAATACCGTTCGGACTTGTATAATACCGAAACGATCAAGAGATTTTTTCAGCAATTTATTATTGCTTTAGAGGCCTTTTGTGAAAACACAAATGATAAAATATCTAATCTGGATTTAATTACAGAAGAGGAAAAAAATCAATTATTATATGAATTTAATAAAAAATCAGAGGTCACTGATTATGCTCAGACACTACATCAACTCTTTCAAAAATCTGTAGCAAATCATTCTGAACAGATAGCAGTAGTTTTTAATAATGAAAAAATAAGTTTTCAAGAAATAAATAAAAAAGCAAATCAACTTGCTCGAAAATTACAAGACTTAGGCGTAAAGCAACGTGATTACGTAGGAATTATGATTGACAATTCAATAGAAATGATTATTGGGATTCTTTCCATATTAAAGGCTGGTGCTGCATATGTGCCAATAGACCCTTCATATCCAATCGGAAGAATCAATTTTATGCTGAATGATAGTAATATAAGTGTATTACTATCTTCATCACTATTAAAACAACAATTGAGTAAGTTAGATTATAGCAATAAAGTTGTATTGTTGGATAGTCAAAATATTTATTTGGGAGAATCAACTGATTTAAATCTAGCAAATCCAGATGCTCCTGCATATGTTATCTATACATCGGGTTCAACAGGAACACCGAAGGGAGTATGCATTGATCATAAAAGTGTCGTTCACTATGTGAATCATTTTATACATGAATTTCAGTTGAATAAAGACGACAATGTTCTATTGCATTCATCCTTTGCATTCGATGCATCTGTTGAACAGCTGTTTCCAATATTATTGGTCGGTGGAAGGTTGGTTGTTCCACGCAAAGAAGAATTAATGGATATAGCAGGCTTAAAAAAATTAATTGTAGCACAAGGTGTTTCAATTATAAGTTGTACTCCTTTAATTATAAATGAATTTAATAAACAAGAAGAGTTAAAGCAGGTAAGAACGTTTATAAGCGGGGGGGATGTATTAAGAAAAGAACATATTTCAAATCTTTTAACATACTCTACTGTTTATAATACCTATGGACCAACTGAAGCAACGGTGTGTGCAACCTTTTATAAAGTTGAAAAGGAAGATGGTGGGAAAATCCTGATAGGAAGGCCTATTCCTGATAAACATATATACATTTTTGACAGGCAAGAAAGGCTAGTACCAATTGGAATTCCAGGTGAAATCTATATATCTGGAAGAGGTTTATCAAAGGGATATTTAAATAAGCCGCATCTTACAAACGAAAATTTTGTTGATAATCCATTTATACCTGGTGAAAAAATGTATAAAACTGGCGATATTGGAAAGTGGATACATGATGGGACAATAGAATATATCGGAAGAATTGGAAATCAAGTAAATATAAGAGGGTATCGAGTAGAGCTAGAAGAAATAGAAAAAAACTTACTAAATCATCCTGCCATACAAGAAGCTATCGTCATGATTCAGACAAATTCCATAGGCAATGAGGTATTGTGTGCTTATTATATTTTAAACAATGATTTATCAACTGTAGGGCTAAAGAATTATTTGAGAGAGTATTTACCAGAGTTTATGATACCAACAGACTTTATTGCTATGGATAAGTTTCCAAGTACAGTTAATGGGAAGCTAGATTATAATATGTTGCCAAAGCCAACCGTTGTTAGAATTAACCAAGAACACCAAGTGAAACCAAAAAATGTAACAGAAAAATCGCTTGTAAAGATATGGTCCGAGGTATTAGGAATAAAAGAAGAAGTGATTGGGATAGAGGATGATTTCTTTAAATTAGGAGGCCACTCCTTAAAAGCTACAGTATTAATTGCTAATATATTTAGGGAGTTGCAAGTGGAGATTCCGATAAGGGAATTTTTCCAGGAGCCTACTATTAAAAATCTAGCATTTTATATACAGACTGTTCGAAAAAAAGAATACGAGTCAATAAAGCCGTTGAATAAGCAGTTATATTACCCTGTTTCAGCTTCACAAAACAGATTGTTATCTATAGCAAAATTGGATGAAAGTAGTGTGAATTATAATATCCCGGGCGCATTTTTAATAGAAGGTTTATTAAATAAATCACGTTTTGAGAAAGCTTTTTATTCACTTGTTCAAAGGCATGAATCACTTAGAACGTCCTTCCGATATGTAGAATTTGAGGCAAAACAGGTAATACATGAGAATGTAGATTATCAAATTGATTTTATTAATGCTTCAGAAAATGAGCTATCAACTATTATTTCAAAATTTGTCCGAGCATTTGATTTAGAAAGTGCACCACTTTTTAAAGTTATGTTAATCGAACTTGATGAGAATAAACATTTATTTTTAATTGATATTCACCATATTATTTCAGATGGTTATTCAGTTGATTTAATGGTAAATGAATTTGTTCAATTATATAAAGGAAAAGAATTACCAGAGCTTCATATTCAATATAAAGATTACGCTGCGTGGCAAAATAACTTTCTGAAATCTGAAATAATACAAAAACAAGAACAATATTGGTTAAACCAATTTTCAGAGGAATATCCTGTGCTGCAGTTACCGACGGATTATACAAGACCTTCTGTAAAGGTTTATGAAGGAGACACTATATCAGTCCATATCGGAAAAGAATTGACACATAACATGCATCAAATAGCCGCGGAAAAAGGCATGACTTTATTTATGTTATTGTTAGCTGCGTATAATATTCTCCTTTCAAAATATAGTGATCAGGAGGACATCATTGTCGGTGTTCCGATTTCTGGTAGATGTCACCCCGATGTGGGAAATATAATTGGAATGTTTGTAAACACTCTTGCGCTTCGAAATTGCCCTAAAAAGGATAAAACATTCTTGGAATTTTTGGATGAGGTAAAAAAATCTACATTGAATGCATTTGAAAACCAAGACTATCCGTTTGAATTGTTGGTGGAAAAATTAAAAGTACAGCGTGATACTAGTCGAAATCCTATTTTTGACACAATGTTTACATTTCAAGATTCCAGTTACTCCAAATTTAATATAGATGGTTTGCAATTTTCGCCATGGGAAATAAAGACGAATTCTTCTAAATTCGATCTTTCCTTATATATAACCGAAGTGGAAGAAGGCTTACACGCACAATTCGAATATAGTACAGAGCTCTTTAAGAAAGAAAGTATTGAGAGATTGAGTGAACATTTCTTAGCCATTTTAGAAAAAATTTCCGAATCATCTAATATAAAGTTGGCGGAAATAGAGATGATAAATCGTGAAGAAGAGAAGTTACTCCTTCATGATTTCAATCAAACTCAGTATGACAATCATAATAATACATTATTACATGAATTATTTGAGAAACAAGTAGAGCGAATACCAGACAAAGTAGCACTTCAGTTTGCTGGACGAACGATGACGTATAAAGAATTGAATGAACAAGCGAATCAACTTGCGAGGAAAATAAGAAAATTAAAGAGACAAGGTGAAGAAGAATTTCTTGTTAGTGTCGCGATGGAGCGCTCGTTTGAAATGGTTAAGACCATACTAGCGATATTAAAAGCTGGAGGTGCATACGTACCAATTGATCCTCATCATCCTAGTAAGCGAATAGAAACAATTATCAAAGATAGTCAAACGTACGTATTATTAACACAAGATAAGTTTAAAGAAAAACTAAGTTTCTATCATGAAAAGGTTATCGTTGTGGATGACCAAAAAGATCACAAAGAAGAAGTATCTAATTTAAGTCGAGTTAGTAATCTTGAAAATTTAGCATATGTCATCTATACATCAGGTTCTACAGGTAAGCCGAAGGGTGTTATGATTGAACATCGAAGTGTTTTAAATACATTATTTGGGTTACAGAGAAAATTTCCTATTACAGAAGAGGATGCATATTTATTAAAAACACCTTTTATATTTGACGTCTCGGTAACAGAATTATTTGGCTGGATGCTTGGAGGAGGAAGGTTGGTTATTTTAAAACCTGAAATGGAAAAGGACCCAGCGGAACTATATAAGGCGATTCAAAAAGAGCGGGTGACACATGTCAATTTTGTACCTTCTATGCTTCAAGCATTTGTCGACATGGTCCCTGATAAACAGCTACAGGAATTAACAGATTTAAAATATATATTTATTGCTGGTGAGGCATTATCGCCCAAATTGGCTAAATCGGCAAGAATGTTATTATCGCATACTGATTTATATAATCTCTATGGCCCAACGGAAGCGAGTATTTATACAACAGGGTATGCGCTAGACAATAATCTTGAAATGTCAATTTTACCGATTGGAAAACCACTTGATAATACAGGCGTGTATATATTAAGTAATGAAGGGAAATTACAACCGATAGGTATTCCTGGTGAATTGTGTATAGCTGGAGAAGGGGTAGCAAGAGGATATCTTAATGATGAGAAACGAACGAAGGAGAAATTTATCTCCCATCCTTACAAAAAAGATACCGTCTTATATAAAACAGGTGATTTGGTCAGATGGTTACCAGATGGGAATATTGAGTATTTAGGTAGAAAAGATTTCCAAATTAAAGTAAGAGGATATCGTATTGAAATTGGGGAGATAGAGTATTGCATCATGCGACGTGAAGGTGTTCGTGAGGTAGTCGTTATTGATAGGGAAGATCCTCATGGAAGAAAATATTTATGTGCATATATCGTGTCGGATGTTGAATGGAGTAATAAAGAATGGCATCACTACATGAGAGAGAAGCTTCCAGAATATATGATTCCAACTAATTTTGTGCATTTGGAAAACATGCCATTATCATTAAATGGTAAGTTAGACCGAAAGGCATTACCTAAAGAAGAAGTTATCTTAAATCAAGAGGAATACGTAGCACCACGAAATGAAATTGAAGCTAAAATGGTACAAATATGGTCAGAAGTATTGGGAATTGAAGATAATCGTATTGGAGTTACCAATGACTTTTTCGAGTTGGGTGGTCATTCTTTAAATGCTGTAACATTATTAACAAAAATAAATAAGCAGTTTAATAAAGAAATTGGTTTAAGAGATATATTTAAAATGTCAACAATCAAGTCCTTAGCAGTTCACCTTATAAATAGTAAAGAATTTATGCATACGCCGATACCAAAAGCTCAAAAGAAAGAGTATTATTCGCTATCATATGTACAACAAAGACTCTTTATCTTAGAACAAACAAAACAAATGGGGACAAGCTATAATACGCCAGTATTATTGGAAATTGAAGGCGAATTGGATAGACATCGCTTAGAGGGTACATTGAATGAACTTATAAAGCGACACGAGGCATTTCGTACTTCGTTTGGGTTTGTAGATGGAGAATTTGTACAAAAGATACATCTAAATATTCCCTTTTCACTGGAATACAAAATGATTAATGAAGCAGATATTCATCTAAATGTTGAAAAGTTTATAACACCTTTTGACTTAACGAAAGCACCATTAATACGAGCGAAACTTTTTGAAGTTGATAAATCAAAATTTGTTCTTTGTATTGATGTGCATCATATTATTGCTGACGGATTTTCTCTTCAATTATTATTGAATGAAATTATTCGACTTTATAAAGGGGATGTTCTTTCAGAACCTTCACTACAATATAAAGATTATGCTGTTTGGCAGCAAAGTAGCGAGTTTCAGGAGCAATTAAGAAAGCAAGAAACATTTTGGCACAATTTGTATAAAGGGGATGTTCTGTTAAAGAAGCTTCCGGTTGATTATCCTAGTAATAATCCGCATTCAAATCAAAGAAGAGTTCTTAATTATAAATTAAATCAAGAAGTTTGTCAGAATCTAGTTAACCTATCAAAAGCAAACAAAATAACGATGTTTCAAATGTTTTTTGCTCTGTATACAATAGTGGTCTCTAAATATACCAATTCTGATGATGTTATTATTGGAACTCCAACTGCTGGTAGAACACATACAGATGTAGAAAATATAGTTGGTATGTTTGTAAATACGTTAGCAATTCGTAATAATCCAAAGGCAGATTTAACATTTAACAACTTCTTGCACCAAGTTAAGAATAATACGATGTTGGCTTTTGAAAACCAAGACTATCCCTATGAAATGCTGTTGGACTACCTTCAATTTAGTAATATGAATAGTTCTAAAGGGATTATTAACACTATGTTTATTTATAAAAAGGATAAAATCAATAATCATTTTTCTAATGTAGCAGGTCTGAAGTTAAAAGAATATCCTTATGAGAGTGGTAAGGCTAAATTCGATCTAACTGTTAATGTAGTCGAAAGTGGAGATTATTTTAATCTAAATATCGTATACAAAGACAATATCTATAAACAAGAAACGATAAAGAAAATTGCAGAAGATATAGATTTGATTGCAAAACAAGTTACCGTAGACACAATGATAAAAATCGCTGATATAAAAGTAGAAGGTAGCCAAACATCTGAGGAGATTTCGTTTCCAGAGGATTTAACATTCTCATTTTAATATTAACTACTTCTTAGTATGACCTTTTACAGGCCATACTAAGAAGCAACAGAAAGGAAAATGTTATGAAACCGAACATGTTAACGCCAGAATTATACATAAATGAAGATCTTGAAAAAGAGAAACAATACTGGGTAGAAAAATTATCAGGGGATATTGAGTTTAGTAGTTTTTTACCAGATCTAGAAACAGTTAAAAGTGAGCGAACGGTGAATTTTTCCATCCCAATTCCAATAGAGGTAAGCAAAAAAATTAATAAGATTAGTAACTATTCGAAATGGGGAGCATTCTTAATTTTAATTACGTCTATAAATGTTATTCTGCAAAAATATACAAGGAATAATGATATATTAATAGGTACAACCGGATTAAAAAACGGTATGGATGATCTTACTTTATTCAGAAATACGGTATCGCCTGATATGACATGGAAAGAACTTTTATTAAACGTAAAAAATACGGTTAATGATGCTGTTGATCATCAGAGATTAGATATTAGTTCTCTATTATCATCCATGGGATTACTTCATTCAGAGACAGAGGGCATTTACTTCCCTGTACTTATTAATTTTGAAAATCTTCGAGAAAAAAATTGTACAAGTGATACACGAGCTGAAATAGCGTTTCATTTTTCTCAAAATGATGATAATCAGATTACAGGAGAAATTATTTATCAGAAAGTATATAGTAGTGATTTTATACGTAATCTGGCTATGCAGCTTGTCATGACCATCGAACAATTCATAGATAACCCAGAATATAAAGTTGGCGATTTAGATTTAGTTACAGAGAGAGAAAAGGGTAAATTACTTGGGGAATTTAACCAAACAGCTGTGGATTTTGGTAATAAAAAACTGCTACATGAATTGGTAGAGGAACAAGTCAAAAAAAGTGCTGATAGAGTTGCAATCAGATTTGAGGAAAGTGAAATTACTTATGCTGAACTTAATAAAAGAGCCAATCAATTGGCTGCGCTTTTACGTCAAAAAGGGGTATCTTCGAATACGTACGTTGGATTAATGATTAGTCCGGGTATAGAGATGGCTATTGGGCTTTTAAGTATATTAAAAGCTGGTGGTGCTTATGTACCAATAGATCCAAAATATCCATTAGAACGTCAAAATGCAATTATCCAAGATAGTGGTTTAGGTCTATTATTAAAAGAAACGGAATATAGAACTAAATTAGACTTCAATGGAGAGATAATTGATTTAGAAGTGTTACAAAAGAATACAAAAAATCAAGGGAATTTACCTTCAGTCAATAAAGGAGAAGATTTAGCCTATAGTATTTACACGTCTGGAACTACTGGTAAGCCAAAAGGTGTCATGATTCAGCATAAAAGTATTACAAATAACATTCTTTGGAGAAAAAATGAATACAAGCTGACAGAGAAGGATCGTGTACTTCAGCTTTTCTCTTTTTCGTTTGATGGATTTGTAACGAGTTTCTTTACACCACTTGTTTCAGGTGCACAAATAATATTAGTAGGAAATGATGATGTAAAGAACCCACCCTATTTGTATAATATTGTTCAACGTCATAATATAACACATTTTATTAGTACACCATCGCTTTATAGCAGTTTGTTGGCTGAGATACAATATGAAGATCAGCTATGTTTAAGGATTATTACGTTAGCTGGTGAGGAAGTTACAGCGAATCTTTTGAGGGAAAGTTCAGAAAAATTGAAAGATGTTGAAATTGCGAATGAATATGGACCTACAGAGAATAGTGTTGTTACTACTGTTTACCGAAATTTAAAGGTCGATTCTAAGATTTCCATAGGCAAGCCAATCGCAAACAACTATGTTTATATATTAGACAATGAACAGAAATTACAACCTATTGGTATGCCTGGTGAACTATGTATTTCCGGTGAATCTCTTACAAAAGGATATGTTAATAATCCATCCTTAACAAATGAAAAAGTTGTACCTAACCCTTTTTTTTCAGGTAGTTTAATGTACAGAACGGGGGATCTTGCGCGTTGGTTGCCTGATGGGAATGTAGAATATCTAGGAAGATTAGATGAACAGGTGAAAATTAGAGGTTTTCGGATTGAACTTAAAGATATTGAGTATCAATTAAAAGAATATCAATCTATTGATGATGTTCTTGTTATAGCACTTAAGGATTCAGAAGAATCGAATTTTTTATGTGCTTATTACATGTCATCGGAAGAAATACCCGTGTCAACATTTAGAAATTTCCTTGAAAAAAGACTCCCAGGTTTTATGATTCCCGATTACTTTGTTAAGATTAATCAATTTCCTCTAACGATAAATGGAAAGATAGACAAAAAATCTCTTCCAGAACCAAAACAAGCAATAAGTGGAGAATCAACCTATCATGCACCTTGGAATGAGTTGGAAGAAAAATTGATTACCATATGGAGTCAAATTCTTGGTATTGAAAAAGAAAAAATAGGTATATCCGATAATCTTTTTAATTTAGGAATGCATTCATTAAAGATTGCCTCATTCGTATCGAGAATTTATCGAGAATTTGAAATTTCTATTCCTATACATATCATTTTTCAACTATCAACTGTCAAAGAACAATCTGCATACATTTCTCAAATTAAAAGTGAAAAGATATATGCAATTGAAAAAGTAGAGGAAAGGGAAGATTATTTGCTTTCTTCTGCGCAAAAAAGAATTTATATGTTACAAGCACTAAATAAATTTCAAACGAGTTATAATATGCCAAAAGCAATGATTATTGAAGGGACGCTTGATATAAAACGGGTTGAATCTACTTTCCAAATGTTATTGAAAAGGCATGAATCATTAAGAACATCCTTTAAAGTTAAGGATGGTAATCCTGTTCAACAAATTCATGATTATATCCCTATTGAAATTGAGTTGCTTCATCTAAGGGATAAAAAAATATCTGAATTAATAGCAAATTTTGTTGAACCATTTGATTTATACAATAATTCGTTAATAAGATTAAAACTTGTAGAGCTTAAAGAGAACAAACACTTATTGTTAATTGATATGCATCACATTATTGCAGATGGGCAATCTATTCAGTTATTGGTAAATGAATTTGTTCAATTATATGAAGGAAAAGAATTACCAGAGCTTCATATTCAATATAAAGATTACGCTGCGTGGCAAAGTAACTTTTTGAAATCTGAAGAATTACAAAGTCAGGAGCATTATTGGTTAAGTCAATTTTCAGAGGAATATCCTGTACTTCAGTTACCAACGGATTATCCAAGACCATCGGTAAAAGGATCGAAAGGGGGTAGTATTTCTGTCTATATAGGAAAAACATTAACCCGTCATATGCATCAAATAGCTGCTAGAAAGGATACGACCCTTTTCATGTTATTGTTAGCAGCATATAATGTATTACTTTCGAAGTATGGTGACCAAGAAGATATTATCGTAGGTACTCCAATTTCTGGGCGAAATCATCTAGATGTTGAAAATGTTATTGGAATGTTTGTAAACACCCTTGCGCTTCGAAATTGCCCTAAAAAGGATAAAACATTCTTGGAATTTTTGGACGAGGTAAAAAAATCTACATTGAATGCATTTGAAAACCAAGACTATCCGTTTGAATTGTTGGTGGAAAAATTAAAAGTACAGCGTGATACTAGTCGAAATCCTATTTTTGACACGATGTTTACATTTCAAGATTCCAGTTACTCAAAAATTAGTATAGATGGATTACAATTCTCAACGGTGGATATCGAATTAAATTCTTCTAAATTCGATCTTTCCCTGTATATAACCGAAGTGGAAGAAGGCTTACATGCACAATTCGAATATAGTACAGAGCTCTTTAAGAAAGAAAGTATTGAGAGATTGAGTGAACATTTCTTAGCCATTTTAGAAAAAATTTCCGAATCATCTAATATAAAGTTGGCGGAAATAGAGATGATAAATCGTGAAGAAGAGAAGTTACTCCTTCATGATTTCAATCAAACTCAGTATGACAATCATAATAATACATTATTACATGAATTATTTGAGAAACAAGTAGAGCGAATACCAGACAAAGTAGCACTCCAGTTTGCTGGACGAACGATGACGTATAAAGAATTGAATGAAAGCGAATCAACTTGCGAGGAAATAAGAAAATTAAAGAGACAAGGTGAGGAAGAATTTCTTGTTAGTGTCGCGATGGAGCGCTCGTTTGAAATGGTTAAGACCATACTAGCGATATTAAAAGCTGGAGGTGCATACGTACCAATTGATCCTCATCATCCTAGTAAGCGAATAGAAACAATTATCAAAGATAGTCAAACGTACGTATTATTAACACAAGATAAGTTTAAAGAAAAACTAAGTTTCTATCATGAAAAGGTTATCGTTGTGGATGACCAAAAGATCACAAAGAAGAAGTATCTAATTTAAGTCGAGTTAGTAATCTTGAAAATTTAGCATATGTCATCTATACATCAGGTTCTACAGGTAAGCCGAAGGGTGTTATGATTGAACATCGAAGTGTTTTAAATACATTATTTGGGTTACAGAGAAAATTTCCTATTACAGAAGAGGATGCATATTTATTAAAAACACCTTTTATATTTGACGTCTCGGTAACAGAATTATTTGGCTGGATGCTTGGAGGAGGAAGGTTGGTTATTTTAAAACCTGAATGGAAAAGGACCAGCGGAACTATATAAGGCGATTCAAAAAGAGCGGGTGACACATGTCAATTTTGTACCTATGCTTCAAGCATTTGTCGACATGGTCCCTGATAAACAGCTACAGGAATTAACAGATTTAAATATATATTTATTGCTGGTGAGGCATTATCGCCCAAATTGGCTAAATCGGCAAGAATGTTATTATCGCATACTGATTTATATAATCTCTATGGCCAACGGAAGCGAGTATTTATACAACAGGGTATGCGCTAGACAATAATCTTGAAATGTCAATTTTACCGATTGGAAAACCTTGATAATACAGGCGTATATATTAAGTAATGAAGGGAAATTACAACCGATAGGTATTCCTGGTGAATTGTGTATAGCTGGAGAAGGGGTAGCAAGAGGATATCTTAATGATGAGAAACGAACGAAGGAGAAATTTATCTCCCATCCTTACAAAAAGATACGTCTTATATAAAACAGGTGATTTGGTCAGATGGTTACCAGATGGGAATATTGAGTATTTAGGTAGAAAAGATTTCCAAATTAAAGTAAGGATATCGTATTGAAATTGGGGAGATAGAGTATTGCATCATGCGACGTGAAGGTGTTCGTGAGGTAGTCGTTATTGATAGGGAAGATCCTCATGGAAGAAAATATTTATGTGCATATATCGTGTCGGATGTTGAATGGAGTAATAAAGAATGGCATCACTACATGAGAGAGAAGCTTCCAGAATATATGATTCCAACTAATTTTGTGCATTTGGAAAACATGCCATTAT